>SUWG01000001.1:0-112209 GCA_015061625.1 Lentisphaerota bacterium
CAAAAGGACCTTTTTTGATGGATCTGGGCATTACTTCTTCCTCCGTTCAACGATGAATTTCTTTGAACCTTTTTTCGGGTTGCGGGTGCGTTTGCCTTTGGCAAGTTTGCCCCACGGTGAGACGGGATGTCCACCACCGGACTCACGACCTTCACCACCACCCATCGGGTGATCGACCGGGTTCTGGGCAACACCGCGGACGTGCGGACGGAAACCCTGATAACGTTTTTTACCGGCTTTACCGAGTTTGGTATTCATCAGATCAAGATTACCGATCTGACCGATCATCGCGCGGCAGTTGACGTGCAGCATACGAACTTCGCCGGAGGGCAGTTTGACCTGGGCGTAGAGTTCTTCTTTACCGCGGAGAGTGGCAACCTGTCCGGCGGAGCGGACGAGTTTGGCACCGGCTCCGGGCTGCATTTCAATACAGCAGATCTCGATACCGACGGGGATATCTTTCAGCTTCAACCAGTTGCCCGGTTTCAATTCAGCTTTGGGGCCATTCATGACCACATCGCCGACTTTCAAACCGACCGGGGCGAGGATGTAAGCTTTTTCACCGTCAGCATAGCTGATCAGAGCGATATTGGCGGTACGGTTGGGATCGTACTCAATGGTAACGACCTTGGCCGCAATGCCTTCTTTGTTACGGTTGAAGTCAACCATACGATAGCAGCGTTTGTTGCCGGCACCACGGAAACGGGTAGTGATCCGTCCCTGATTGTTACGGCCGCCACTGGATTTTTTACCCTTCAGCAAACCCTTGAACGGCGCGACTTTGCTCAAACCGCTATTGTCGATGACCGACATATTGCGCCGTGAGGGAGTCGTCGGATTGTAACTTTTGATAGCCATTGTCTTAAACTCCCTTAAATGATCTCAATACTGCCTTCGGCGAGAGTGACCACCGCGCGTTTCCAATCAGCACGGCGACCCATTTTCATGGTGCGGCCAGCACGTTTGGCTTTGCCCTGGTAGTTCATCACATTCACTTTGGCAACTTTAACTTTGAAAAGTTCTTCCACCGCTTTGGCGATCTCAATACGACCGGCAGACGGATGAACTCTGAAAGTATACTTTTTGTCCTGAATCAGCGCATTGCACTTTTCAGTGACGACCGGCGCGATGATGACATCATAAGCACTATTCATCTGTCAATTCTCCTTACGCCATACGTCCGATGAAAGCATCGAGTGCATCCTTGCAGAAAACCAGTTTCTTGAAGCGGAGCAACTCATACACGTTGACCGTTGCGGCACGGCGGACAACCAGATTCGGAATGTTGCCGGTAGCGCAAATCGACGCTTCGTCGAACTCAGTCATGCTCAACATGATGGTATCATCCTGAATTTTCAGGTTTTTCAGCACGGCAAACGCACTGCGGGTCTTGTGATCCGGCAAAGCGAATTTGTCAAGCACCATCACATCACCCTCTTCGATACGCTCGGCCAGCGCACGCTTCAGAGCCAGAGCCAGAACTTTTTTGTTCATCTTCTTGGCATAGCTGCGGGGCTGGGGTCCGAAAATCGTACCGCCGCCGACCCACACGGGTGAACGGTTGGAACCGGCACGGGCACCGCCACGGCCTTTCTGACGCCAGGGTTTGGCACCGCCACCACGAACCAGTCCGCGGGTTTTAGTACAGGCGGAACCGGAACGGGCTCCCGCCAGATAAGCGACCACGGCATCATGAACTGCCTGGGCACCTTTATTCAACTCGATCACGCTGGAAAGACTTTCCGGCACGGCGTACTCACCGATCCGGGCACCGCTGCAATCGAGGATATCCAAAGTTTTAACCATTTGTATTTCCTCCTCTTACTTCGCGGCTTTTTTCAGCGCGCTTTTGACGGTGATGATACCGCCATTGCATCCGGGAACTGCACCTTTGACCAAGAGGCAGTTATCTTCAGCCATGACACGCACGATCTGAAGATTCTGCACGGTACGACGGTCATTACCGAAGTGACCGGGCATCTTTTTGCCTTTGGCAACACGACCGGGGAATTCGCAGCATCCGATCGAACCCGGACGGCGTTCCCAGTCACCACCGTGGCTGGCACGACCGCCACCGAAATTCCAGCGTTTGACGCAGCCCTGGAATCCACGGCCTTTGGTAGTACCGATCACGTCGAGGTACTCTCCGGCGGCAAAAATATCCGCCTTCAATTCAGCACCGACTTCAGCTTCCGCGCCGCGGATCTCGCGGAGCAACGCAGGAAGCACGTCACCGGTGACACCGGCTTTGGCCAAATGACCCTTGCGGGCTTTGGTCACGTTCTTTGCTTTGCGACTGCCGAAACCCAGCTGGATGGCTGAGTAGCCGTCGCGCTCGACCGTCTTGACACCAGTCACGACGCAGGGACCGGCCTGGATCACCGTCACCGGGATCAGTACGCCCTTCTCGTCATAGACCTGGGTCATGCCGAGCTTTTTACCGATTAAACCTTTCATTTCTTTCTCCTTTTCATTGATAGAGAAACTTACGATACACGCTCCCAATCGGCCGGGAGCGGCGGTATCTCAAACCGCCGGGCCACCCGCCCGGCGATCCCGGAACATCCGATCGTCTGATCAGAAGCCCGTTTTGATAGTAATGTCCACGCCGGCGGGCAGGTTGAGTTTTTTCAACTCATCCACCGTGCGGCCATTCGGATTGACGATATCCAGCATCCGTTTGTGGGTGCGGATCTCGAACTGCTCCATTGACTTTTTGTCAACGTGAGGTGAACGGTTGACCGTCCAGCGTTCGATACGGGTCGGAAGCGGAACCGGACCGGCAACCATAACACCGGTACGTTTCGCGGCATCCAGAATCTCATTGACGGACTGATCCAGAATCCGGTGCTCGTAAGCCTGCAGACGGATGCGGATACGTTGAGTTTTCGCCGTTGCCATTTTTATTTTTTCTCCACGATTTTATCTTGAATTTGTTTCGGAACTTTCTCAAAGTGCGCCGGCTCCATCGAGTAAGTCGCACGACCGCGGGAGAGCGAACGGATCGCAGTTGCGTAACCGAAAAGCTCTGACAACGGCACATTGGCCTGCACACGGGTAAAGCTGTTTTCACCGGCATTGATTTCGACGATCGCACCGCGGCGGCTGGTCAAGTCACCGATAAGATCGCCCATGTTTTCATCCGGAGTGGTCAATTCGACCTTCATGATCGGCTCAAGCATTTCGATACCGGCCTTTTTGGCGGCATCTTTGAACGCCATGGATCCGGCAACCTTAAACGCCATTTCCGAGGAGTCGACCGGGTGGTAACTGCCGTCGATGATCTCAACTTTGAAGTCGATCACCGGATAACCGGCCAACACACCGCTGGCAGCCGCTTCGCGGATACCGTTTTCGATCGGTTTGATGTACTCTTTGGGGATGTTACCGCCGACAACTTTGTTCTCGATGGTGATACCGGCACCACGCTCCTGCGGGATCAGGTTGATGATACAGTGACCATACTGACCGCGACCGCCGGACTGACGGACAAATTTGGTGTCGGAGTTGCTGGGCTTGCAAAGTGCTTCGCGGTACGCAACCTGCGGGGCACCGGTGTTGGCCTCAACTTTGAACTCGCGGATCAAACGGTCAAGAATGATTTCCAAGTGCAGCTCACCCATACCGGAGATGATCGTCTGACCGGTCTCTTCGTTACTGTTGATGCGGAAGGTCGGGTCCTCATCGGAAAGGGCGATCAAACCTTTGGTTAGTTTGTCACGGTCACCGGAGGATTTCGGCTCAACGGCGATGGAGATAACCGGTTCGGGGAAGCTCATGGATTCCAGCACGATCGGATCGGATTCGATACAGATCGTATCACCGGTGGTCACATTGCGCAGACCCACCGCAGCAGCGATATCGCCGGAGTAGATCTCGTCACGCTCCTCACGGCTGTTGGCGTGCATCTGCAACAGACGGCCGAGACGCTCTTTCTTACCGGTACGCGGGTTCAACACGGTCATACCCTGTTTCGCCACACCGGAATATATACGGAAGTAGTAAAGTTTACCGACAAACGGGTCACTCATGATCTTGAAGACCAGAGCGGCAAACGGCTGCATATCGCCGACGTGACGGGTCAATTCATTGCCGGTGGCCGGATCGGAACCGGTGATGTCCCAGATATCGACCGGGCTGGGCAGATAATCGACGACCGCATCCAGCAACGGCTGGACACCACGGCATTTGAACGCACTGGCAGCGGCAACCGGAACGGCTTTCGCTTTCAGCGTGGCACGGCGCAGAGCGGCACGGAGCATATCGACTTCCGGAGTTTCGCCTTCCAGGAAGAGTTCCATGATCTCATCGTCAACTTCAGCCAGACGCTCGACGTTATTCTCGAAAGTGGAATCACGGTAGGCCTGCAATTCAGCGGGAACTTCACCCTCGGTAATGGTAAGACCCTGATCGTTGGGATCAAAGTAGTAAGCCTTGTTGGCAAAAACGTCGATCACGCCTTTGAATTCGCTCTCGCGGCCGATCGGCAGTGTCACCGGAATCGGGTTGGCTCCGAGTTTGGTCTGGATCTCTTTCACCGCGCCGTCAAAGTCGGCACCGGTACGGTCCATCTTATTGATCAAAGCAACGATCGGCACATGGTATTTCTGCGCCTGACGCCACACGGTTTCGGTCTGCGGCTGAACTTTACCAACCGAACAGAAAACTGCGACCGCACCGTCAAGCACACGCAATGAACGCTCCACCTCGGCGGTGAAGTCCACGTGTCCCGGAGTGTCAATGATGTTGATACGGTGATTTTTCCAGAAACAGGTGGTCGCCGCACTGGTAATGGTGATACCGCGCTCACGCTCCTGCTCCATCCAGTCCATCGTGGCAGTACCTTCGTGGGTATCACCGATCTTGTAGTTTTTACCGCAGTAGAAAAGAATACGCTCGGTAAGTGTGGTCTTACCGGCATCAATGTGCGCCATGATACCGATATTACGGACATTGCGCAAACTTACCTGACGGCCCGGAGACTCCTGAAATTGTTTTTCTTCGCTCATAATAAACTTTCCCGATTCAAATTACCAGCGGTAATGGGCAAAGGCTTTGTTCGCCTGTGCCATTTTGTAGGTATCTTCTTTTTTCTTGATCGAAGAACCGGTGTTGTTGAAAGCATCAAGCAATTCGCCGGCCAGAGATTCGGTCATGGATTTGCCCTTGCGGCCGCGGGAATAGGTCACGATCCAGCGCATGGCCAATGCAACCTGACGCTCCGGATCGACTTCGACCGGAACCTGATAGGTGGCACCGCCGACGCGACGGCTCTTGACTTCCAGTTTGGGTTTGACATTTTCCAGAGCCTGGGTAAACACATCGATAGCCGGCATATCGGCTTTCTTGCTCTGGATCAGGTCGAGGGCATCATAAACGATGCCTTCGGCAGTGGCTTTTTTGCCGCGGGTCATGATCGTATTGATCAGACGGGCGATCAAAGTGCTGTTGTACTTCACATCGGGAGTAAGCTCCCGTTTGACGACACTACGTCTTCTCATGGCTTCTTATTCTCCCAAATTACTTTTTCTTTTTGCCGGTAGCAGCTTCCTGACCCGGTTTCGGACGTTTGGCACCGTATTTGGAGCGGCCCTGACGGCGTTTTTCAACACCGAGGCTGTCCAGTGAACCGCGCACGATGTGGTAACGGACACCCGGCAGGTCGCGCACACGGCCGCCTTTGACCAGAACCACGGAGTGCTCCTGAAGGTTGTGCCCCTCACCGCCGATGTAGGCGGTGACTTCCTGACCGTTGGTCAGACGAACACGGGCGATTTTACGCAACGCCGAGTTCGGCTTTTTCGGGGTACGCGTCGTGACCTGAAGGCAGACACCGCGGCGCTGCGGGCAGGCACTCAACGCTTTTGATTTGCTTTTCTTCTCTTTTTCTTCGCGTCCGAGACGCACCAGCTGATTGATTGTCGGCATGGTAGTTTCCTGATTTTTTACTCTTATTATCTATAGTACACCCAATTACACAATGCATCAAAGACTTATAAAATAACACCAAAACGTGTTTTTTTCAAATCTTTTCCTGAAATTTTTCGTGAAAAACCTCAGATTTCCTCGTTAAAGCCCTCCAAATCGTCATCGACGATGAGTTCTTTGGCTTCATCGGGGAGCATGTCCTCATCCTCTGAATCGGCATCACGCCACTCGGCGGCGATATCCTCGTAGGACCTTTCGGCTTCCTGCGCGGGCAGTTCCGGTTCGATCTCGGTGCCGAGATATTTGAGCCGGATCGACTGCATTTTCGCCGTACCCGTTCCCGCCGGGATCAGGTGTCCGGTGATGACGTTTTCTTTGAAACCGACCAGATTATCCACCTTACCGGCGACGGCAGCCTCGGTCAGGATACGGGTGGTATCCTGGAAGCTGGCGGCCGAAATGAAACTTCCGGTTTCCAATGCCGCCTTGGTGATACCCAGCAGCACCGGTTCAGCTTCCGCCGGACGTTCTCCGCGTGCGATGGTTTCGCGGTTGATCCGGTTGAATTCCACCCGATCCGGCTGTTCGCCGACCAGGTATTCAGTATCGCCCGGATCGGTGATCCGGACTTTCTGCATCATCTGACGGATGATGATTTCAACGTGTTTGTCGTTGATTTCCACACCTTGCGCACGGTACACCAACTGGATCTCATCGACCAGGTGACGCTGCAATTCGTGGATACCGCAGACCTCAAGCAGAGCATGGGGTACGATAGACCCTTCGGTCAACTTCTGACCTTTGTGGACGTAGTCGCCTTTGCTCACTACCAGATGTTTATACAGCGGAATCGCATTGTGTTCCTCGACCCGGCCGGAATTCGGATCACGGATCTCGATCTGACGTTTGCCGCGAACCAGTTTGTCAACGGTAACAAAACCGTCGATCTTGGCGATCTCGGCCACATCTTTGGGAATGCGCGCTTCAAACAACTCGGCAATACGCGGCAAACCGCCGGTAATATCTTTGTTTTTCGCCGACTGGCGCGGCACACGGGCGACCACCATACCCGGAACAACTTTCGCTCCGTTTTTGGTCATCAACACCGCACCGGCCGGAAGCGGATAACTGGAAAGCAGATTGTTGTTTTCATCCAGCACCGTGATCTGCGGATGCAGGTCGTCACGGTGTTCCATAACCGTACCCTGGTCACCGGAACCGGAACCGCGTTTCTGTTTCTGGATCGTTACACCATCGACCAGGTCGGTAAGTGAAACCACACCGCTTTCTTCAATAATAATAGGCACATGGTCAGGCTCCCAGCGGACGAATACTTCATTGGCCTTGACTTCATCGCCGTCAACTTTGTCCAGCATTGAACCGGGTTCCAGATCGTAACGCTCCAACTCGGCTTCGATGACCGCATCGGTACCGAAGTCGTAAGCCTTCTGAACCATTCCCAGAATGGCCGCTTCCGCATCACGTTTGGCGCGTTCACGTTCCTCGAATTCAGCCGCTTTGACCGGATCATAGACGATCACACAACCATTCTTGTTGACCACCACGGTCTGACCTTTCTGGTTGACGACCGTACGGACATTCAACAATTTGATCTTACCGTCGTGACGGGCGGAAATGACCGGCTGTTTGTACGCCGCTGAAGCAGTACCGCCGATGTGGAAGGTACGCATCGTCAACTGCGTACCCGGCTCACCGATGGACTGGGCAGCAATGATACCCAGCGCATCACCCGGACGGGCCTCACGGTCGCTGGCCAGGTTTCTTCCGTAACATTTAACGCACAGACCACGATGGGTTTCGCAAGTCAGAGCAGAACGGATCAAAACTTTGAGAATACCGCGCTTTTCGATCAAATCGGCAATTTCCGGAGTGAATTCTTCACCGGCGGCAATAATCAGACGTTTGTCGTTATACGCCGGGTCACGGATGTCCTGCGCACTGTAACGGCCGATCAGACGGTCGCGCAACGGCAGCATCACTTCATCACCCTCGGTAATGGCACTCGTCCAGACACCTTTGGTGGTGCCGCAATCTTCCTCACGGCAGATAACATCCTGCGCCACATCGACCAGACGGCGGGTCATGTAACCGGAGTCCGCCGTTTTCAACGCGGTATCTGCCAGACCTTTACGGGCACCGTGGGTGGAAATGAAGTATTCCAGCACCGACAGACCTTCACGGAAGTTGGAGATGATCGGCCGCTCGATGATGTCGCCATTCGGTTTGGCCATCAAACCACGCATACCGGCGAGCTGACGGATCTGCTCTTTACTGCCTCGCGCACCGGAATCCATCATGGCGTAGACCGGGTTGATCTCGCCGCGGCGGCTGGCTTCTTCCAAATGTTTGAAAAGTTCCGCAGCCACAGTATCGTTGGTCTGCGTCCAGATATCGATGACCTTTTTGTGACGCTCACCGTCGGTCAGCATACCATCGGTATACTGCTGCATGACTTCACCGATCTGATTGCGGGCGTTCTCGATAAGATCGGCTTTGGTGGCCGGAACTTTCAAGTCGGCAATGGAGATGGAAAGACCGGCCAGCGTGGAGTGACGGTAACCCAGATCTTTCAGATCATCCAGCAATTTGATGGTAGCCTGATGGCCGACGACCTGATAGGAGTCGCGGATCAGACGGCCCAGATCTTTTTTCTTGGCGATCTGATTGTAGAAGCCCAGACGGGAATCCCAGATCTCGTTGAAAAGACAACGGCCGGGGGTGGTCAGAATGAATTTGGCTTCCTTGTCGCCGTAAAGCGTATCTTTGCCGCGGTCGGGGTTCGGGATGCGGACAGCATCATGGATGCCGATGAAGCCGGACTGCATGGCAAAGAGAACTTCAAAATAGTCACGGTACAGTTTCGCACTCTTGCTCTGGGGTTCCAGAGTAAGGTAGTAACTGCCCAGCGTAATATCCTGCGTGGGGGAAACGATCGGCTTACCGTTGGCAGGTGAGAAGATGTTGTTCGGTGAAAGCATCAACAACTTGGTTTCCATCTGCGCTTCGTTGGATAACGGCACATGGACAGCCATCTGGTCACCGTCGAAGTCAGCGTTATACGCCGTACAGACCAACGGGTGCAGACGCAAAGCCGAACCCTCGATCAATACCGGGTCGAATGCCTGAATACTCAAACGGTGCAGTGTCGGCGCACGGTTGAGCATGACGGGGTGTCCTTTGCTCACTTCATCCAGGATATCCCAGACCACGGATTCACCGCGCTCGATCATGCGTTTCGCACCGCGGACGGTGTGGGCATAACCGCGGCCTTTGAGGTGGCGGATGATGAATGGTTCAAAAAGGATCATCGCCATCTTTTTGGGCAGACCGCACTGGTGGATCTTCAATTCCGGCCCGACCACGATCACGGAACGGCCGGAGTAGTCAACACGTTTACCCAAAAGGTTCTGACGGAAGCGGCCCTGTTTACCTTTGAGCATATCCGACAAACTCTTGAGTGCGCGGTTTCCGGCACCGGTGACGACCCGGCCGTGACGGCCGTTATCCAGCAGGGAATCGACCGCTTCCTGAAGCATACGTTTCTCATTGCGGATGATCACTTCCGGAGTGTGGATCTGCAACAGGTTTTTCAACCGGTTGTTGCGGTTGATGACCCGGCGGTAGAGATCGTTGAGGTCACTGGTGGCGAAACGGCCGCCTTCCAGCGGAACCAGCGGACGCAGATCCGGCGGAATGACCGGCAATACAGACATGATCATATATTCCGGACGGGAATTGGATTCCAGGAATCCTTCCACCAGACGCAGACGTTTGGCCAGTTTTTTACGGGTGGCTTTGTTGTTGGTGCTTTCCAGACGGACTTCCAACTCGCCCTTGAGTTCTTCAAGGTTGATATCCTCCAGCAACGCTTTGATCGCCGGGGCACCCATATCCGCAATAAAGGAGTCGCCGTAGTTTTCGCGCGCCTCACGATACTGGATCTCATTCATGACCTGACCTTTGGTCAACTCGATGGCGTCGCCCGGTTCGATAACGACATAGCGTTCATAATAGAGGACGTCTTCAAGTTCCTTGCTGGTCATTTCCAGCATCAGACCGATACGGCAGGGCATACACTTGAAAAACCAGATGTGGGAAACCGGCACGGCCAATTCGATATGACCCATGCGTTCACGGCGGACATTGGCCATGGTGATCTCCACGCCGCAACGGTCGCAGATGATACCTTTGTGCTTGACCCGTTTGTATTTTCCGCAGTTACATTCCCAGTCTTTGGTCGGCCCGAAAATGCGTTCGCAGAAAAGACCGCCCTTCTCCGGTTTCAGTGACCGGTAATTGATGGTTTCCGGGTTTTTGACCTCCCCGTGTGACCAACTCCGGATGACATCCGGAGAGGCGACATTGATGGAGATCGCTCCGAACGAAGTTGAGGGGTCCTGCCCCAACAGCTCCCGATAAGCAAAAGTATTGTCAATCAAGGTAAATTCCTCCCTCGAATATTGTTATTACCGATCATCGCCACCGCGAACGGTGCGAATATCCAAACCGAGACTCTGCATCTCTTTCAGCAACACGTTGAAAGATTCCGGACGGCCGGCAGTCAAAACGTTCTGACCTTTGACGATCAATTCGTAGATCCGTGAACGGCCTTTGGTATCATCCGACTTGACCGTGAGCATTTCCTGCAGGTTGTAGGCGGCTCCGTAAGCTTCCAGAGCCCACACTTCCATCTCACCGAAACGCTGACCGCCGTGCTGGGCTTTACCGCCCAACGGCTGCTGGGTGACCAATGAGTAAGGTCCGACCGCGCGGGCGTGGATCTTATTGGCAACCAGGTGGTCAAGTTTGAGCATATAGATCTGACCGACCATGACCCGCTGATCGAAACGGTCACCGGTACGGCCGTCATAAACGTCGGCTTTACCATCGTAAACGTAGGAACCATCAGCCTGTTTCTTGAAGCCCCAGTGATAGTTTCTGCCGTTTTCTTCGGCGAAACGCTCGTTGCCTTTTTCCATCAGATCGATGATATCCTGCTCGCAGGCACCGTCGAATACCGGAGTGGCAACTTTGATGCCGAGCATCTTGGCCGCCCAGCCGAGGTGAGTTTCCAACACCTGACCGATATTCATACGGCTCGGCACGCCGAGCGGGTTGAGGATGATATCCACCGGAGTACCGTCTTCGAGGAAGGGCATATCCTCGACCGGCACGATACGCGAAACGATACCTTTGTTACCGTGACGGCCGGCCATCTTGTCACCGACCTGCAGTTTGCGTTTGCAGGCGACATAGACTTTGACCCGTTTGATGGTACCCTGTTCGGATTCGCCGAAATTCTCATCATCCAGTGAACGCAGACGGGCTTCGTTATCCTCAAAACGTTCTTTGAAACTGTCAATGATCGCACTGATGGCACCCTTGACTTCGCAATCTTCCATCTGCCAGGTGTCGTGATGGTTGGCAAGTTTCAAAATCGGACTGCGGGTGATCTTGCGGTTGGCAGGCACGAGAACTTTCTGTTCCTCGGAAGCACCGTCAACGATCTGCACCGGCAGTTTCACGCCGAGCAGCAATTCGGAAAGACGCTCGGTGAGGTCGGCGATAAGTTCGTTGTGGGTTTCCCGGTACTCGTTGCGGATCTGTTTTTCCTGCGTCTTTTTCTCGGTCTTGGTCATGCCGGCTTTGGCGGGCTGATCCTTGACATATTCGGCACGGATATCCATAACGATACCGCCTTTGCCGCTGGAAACCGTCAAGCTGGAATCTTTGACATCAGCAGATTTTTCACCGAAGATCGCCCGGAGCAGACGTTCTTCCGGAGCAAGTTCGGTTTCGCTTTTCGGCGTGATCTTACCGACGAGGATATCGCCGGGTTTGACTTCAGCACCCTCGATAACGATACCGCGGCTGTCGAGGTTGCGCAGAGCATCTTCACCGACATTCGGGATATCTCTGGTGATCTCTTCCGGACCGAGTTTCGTATCGCGGCTGGTGATTTCAAATTCGTCAACGTGGATACTGGTGTAAACGTCTTCTTTGACCAGACGTTCACTGACGATGATAGCGTCCTCAAAGTTGTATCCGCACCACGGCATGAATGCCACCAGCACGTTGCGGCCAAGAGCCAGTTCACCGCCGCTGGTCGCCGCACCGTCAGCCAGCAGATCGCCTTTTTTCACCGCCTGACCGCGACGGACTCTGGGACGCTGGTTGATACAGGTTCCGGCGTTACTGCGCAGATACTTATAAAGACGGTAGGTGCGGCCGGGAACCTCTTCGGTCGGCAATTCGCCATCGGGAGTGACCACGATGCGCTCGCTGTTGACTTCAGCGACGACACCATCTTCACGGGCGACGATCACCGCACGGGAGTCACGGGCGATGCGCTCTTCCAGACCGGTTCCGACGTAAGGTGAATCCGGCATGAGCAGCGGCACGGCCTGACGTTGCATATTTGATCCCATCAAGGCACGGTTGGCGTCGTCGTGTTCGAGGAAGGGAATGATACCGGCGGCGGCACTGACCAGCTGCTTCGGAGAAACGTCCATATAATCAATGGTTTCTCTGGGATGCTCGGCAGATTCACCGGCCTTACGGCACATGACCATATCACGGACAAAGCAGTTGTTTTCATCGAGCAGAGCATTGGCCTGGGCGATGACGAATTGTTCCTCTTTGTCGGCGGTCAGATAATCGATGGTGTCAGTGACCTGACCATTGACCACTTTGCGGTACGGGGTTTCGAGGAAACCGTATTCGTTGATGACCGCATAAAGTGCCATTGAGCTGATCAAACCGATATTCGGACCTTCCGGAGTTTCAATCGGACAGATACGGCCGTAGTGGCTGGAGTGAACGTCGCGCACCTCAAATCCGGCACGGTCACGGCTCAAACCGCCGGGACCCAACGCGGAGAAACGGCGTTTGTTGGTCAATTCGCTCAACGGGTTGTTCTGATCCATGAACTGGGAAAGCTGACTGCGGGCGAAAAAGTCACGGATAACACCGGCAAAAGTTTTGGGATTGATCAACTTGGCAGGTGAGATATTCGGTTCTTCAAAGGTCATGCGTTCACGGATGAGACGCTCGGTGCGGAGCAAACCGGCACGGCACTGATTCTGCAGCAATTCGCCGACGGTACGCACACGGCGCGCGCCGAGGTGGTCGATGTCATCGACCGGTCCGTTGGTGTGGTGCAGTTCGATCAGCATCTTGGTTGCGGCGATCAGGTCGCGCGGATCCAGGGTGCGGAAATCAGCGGGGATATCCAGTTTGAGTCTTTCATTGAGTTTGTAACGGCCGACCATGCCCAGATCGTAACGGCGGTTGTCGAAGAACAGCCGTTTGATCAGCAGACGGGCATTGCTGAAGTTGATCGGGTCGCCCGGACGCATACGCTGGTAGATCGCCTTGAGAGCTTCTTCCTCGTTACGGGCGGGGTCTTTGCGCATGGTGGCAAAAATGTAGTCTTCTTTGGGCGGCACGACAGCCAGTTCCACCGATTCGATACCGCAGGCGTGCATATCGGCCAACGCTTTTTCGTTGAGCTGGAGCAACTCGCCGACGATCACTTCCTCGGCCTCATTGGTCACGGAATCGACCGTGTAGTATTTGGAAAGATCTTTCTCTTTGAGCAAAGTGGAAACCGACATCTTTTTCAGGGGGTAGAACTCCTTGAGGATGTCATGGTTGGTCGGATAACCGATCGCGCGGAAGAAAGTCGTGATATAGAATTTCCGGCGGCGGCGGCGACGGTCGAGATAGATCTGGATCAGACCGCTCTGGTCAAACTGCACATCCATCCAGCTTCCGCGATCGGGAATGACCCGGTAACTGTAAAGCATTCTGCCGGAAGTGTGACGGTTTTTCTCAAAGCAGATGCCGGGACTGCGGTGCAACTGACTGATGATGACACGCTCGGCACCGTTGATGATAAAAGTACCCTGTTCGGTCATGATGGGGATATCGCCCATAAAGACTCTTTCGGGGATCTCCAGATCTTTGACCTTGAGCAGGAAGTTGACATAAAGCGGAGCATCATAGATCTTACCGTCTTTGATGCAGTCGATCACATCACTTTTCTGCGGGGGACATTCACCGATTTCGTAGGAAACGAATTCCAGTGACATATTCTTGTCGAAACTTTCGATGGGGAAAATATCCATGAAAATTTCCTGAAGTCCCTGCCGTTTACGCTCGGCAGGCGGCACGAACCGCTGCAGGAAATTGTCGTAGGAATCGACCTGCAACCCGATAAGGTCAGGCATTTCCAGGACATTGCGCAGCTGTCCGAAACTTTTGCGTTCCGCCATTACATTCACCTTTTTTTATGTTGGTTGAAAAAATATTCAAAAAATATTCAAAAAAATTCCGATCAAATGGAACTTTGCAGTTCCCCTGACCGCAAAATTTGATCATCAAAACACAAAACGACCGATCCCACGCTTTTCCCCGGTGGAAAAGTGAAATCGGAAAACCTGCCGCTTCCGGTAAAAAACCACACCGTCAGTCGGACTTCTGCCCCGGAAAGCCGGTAAAAAACCATGCCGGATATCCGGAAATATGCGGCGCAAAGGCTCACTTGACAATTCACATTCCCCTGCGCTTCTCCCCGTCGGAACCGGCAAAAGACCACACCGGCGACAGGAAATCGGAAACTTTTTTCTGCAATTATACGCACAAGATAAAAAACCACATCCTGAACATATCAAAAATCCGTGTGCAGAACACGAAATCGCGGCGGACGGGGTTTTTACCCCGCCGCCGTGAATAAATCCAGTAAATAAATTACTTGATTTCGATCTTGGCACCGGCTTCTTCGAGCGTGGCTTTGATCTTTTCGGCTTCGTCTTTGGCGATAGCTTCTTTGATGGTTTTCGGCGCGCCTTCGACCAGGTCTTTGGCTTCTTTCAGGCCGAGACCGGTGATGCCGCGGATCTCTTTGATCACGCCGATTTTCTTCGCAGCGTCAAAGCCGGCGAGGATAACATCAAACTCGGTTTTTTCTTCAGCCGGAGCAGCGGCGGCGGCAGCAGCCGGAGCAGCAGCAACAGCGACCGGAGCAGCAGCGCTCACGCCCAGACGCTCTTCGAGGGTTTTGACCAGTTTGGAAAGCTCCAGGACGGTCATGTTCTCAATGTAGGAAACGAATTCTTCCATTTTGTTTTCTTCGGACATCTTAAATGCCTCCCATACTTATTAATTGTTCGCGTTCTCAAGTTTGTCTTTATAGGCGTTGACCACGTTTACGATGCTCGCTGCTTTGGCATTGAGAACCGTGACGAGGTTGCGGGCCGGCGCCTGAAGGACACCGAGCAGCATAGCCTGGAGTACCGGTTTGGCCGGCAGATCAGCCAGCGCACCGACTTCTGCGGAGGACAGCACCGCGCCATCCATATATCCGCCTTTGGCCTTGACCTGTTCCTGCTTTTTGCCGAATTCGACCAGCAGTTTGGCCACAGCACTGCAGTCACCACAGCCATAGACCATGGCAGTACTGGCAGTGAGGTCGATCGCCTCAAGTCCTTCCAGCTCAAGCTGGTCGGCGGCTTTTTTGATCAAAGTATTTTTCTGGACTTTGCAATTCGCATTGGCAGCAGCCAACTGGTTGCGCAATTCAGAAAAGCTCTTGACCGTAAGACCGGCGTAAGAGACGAAATAGACATAATCGGAATTCTTGACCGCATCAACGATCGAATTTACCAAATACTGTTTCTCGATTCTCATTTCGCCGCCCTCACCAATTCCTTAAGGTTGATCTTGAGGCCGGGAGTCATCGTAGCGGAAACCGAACAAGAGATGATATAAGTACCCTTGGCGGAAACCGGACGCGCTTTCTGGATCGCGTCACTCAACGCATCAAAGTTCTCTTTGAGCGCATCAGCTTCAAATGACAATTTGCCGATCGGCACATGGACGCAAGCACCACGATCCGCACGGAATTCAGCACGACCGGCTTTCGCCTCACGCACTGCAGCACCGACAGCATCGGTGACCGTACCGGTTTTGGGGTTCGGCATCAAACCGCGGGGACCGAGCTGACGGCCCAGCGGACGAACCATTTTCATTGCATCCGGAGTGGCAATCAGGGTATCAAAATCCTGAAAACCATCTTTGATCTGCTGAACGAGATCTTCGTATCCGACGACATCAGCACCGGCTTCGCGGGCTTCCTCTGCCTGGGCACCTTCGCAAACCACCGCAACGCGGACGGTTTTACCGGTACCGCGGGGCATCGGGCAGACACCACGCACCGTCTGATCCGATTTACGCGGATCAATTCCGAGCTTAAAGGCCACTTCGACGGTCTGATCAAATTTCACTCCGGGCAGAGCCTTGAGCATTTTGATCGCCTCTTCGACGCTGTGGCGGATCTGAAGATCGCCAAGAGCCTCAAGCTGCTTTTTGTACAGTTTACTTCTACGCATCGACCACCTCGATTCCCATGCTGCGCGCGGTTCCTTCGATGATGCGCATCGCCGCTTCTTCGCTCCGGGCGTTCATGTCTTCCCGTTTGATCTGCACGATTTCACGGATCTGCTCACGGGTGATTTTACCCGCTTTTTCGCTGCCGGGCTTTTTAGCCGCAGATGCGACCCCTGCTGCCTTCTTGATCAGAACAGCCGCCGGGGGGGATTTGCAGATGAACGTGAACGAACGATCCTGATAGACCGTGATCACAACAGGAATAACCGTACCGCTCTGAGCCTGAGTGGCGGCATTGAACTGCTTACAGAACTCCATGATGTTACAGCCCGCCGCACCGAGTGCCGGACCAATCGGGGGTGCCGGATTCGCTGCGCCAGCCGGGATCTGCAACCGGATCAAGCCTGTAATCTTCTTTGCCATGATTACTTCCTTTTTACGACATCTGTCCGGTCAGGATTGACAGGATTCCTCCCGTGACGATGCCAACACTTTTTAATAAAGTTTCAAACCGGCTTAAACTGCCGGCTCGACCTGCCAAAACTCCAATTCTACCGGGGTGGAACGGCCGAAAATCAAAATGACGACCGTCAAACGGCCGCGGGTTTCGTCAATTGCCGTAACATTACCCTCATATCCCATAAATGCGCCATCCTTGATGCGGACGATATCCCCGATCTTGACCCCGATGACCAGCACCGGAGCGGCAGACTCTTCATTGAGAGCCGGATTCATATCGAGGAATTCCTGTTCAGTAAGCGGGGTCGGCCGGGTGGCATCACCCAAAAATCCCAGCACACCCTGAACACTGCGCACAAAATACCAAGCTTTTTCATCCACGATGCCGTCGGCATCGTACAAGTCCATACGCACCAGCACATAACCGGGGAAGAACTTTTTGGTGACCGTCACCGCCTTGCCGCGACGGATCTCTTTGACTTTATTTTCGGGGATCAACGCTTCGTAAACGCCAACCTGATCACCCATACGCAACTGCCGGTTGATGGTGTCGCGCACTTTGTTTTCGTGCCCGGAAAGCGTTTGGATCACAAACCACTGTCCGCGATCATCCTGCTGTTTTTCAACTGCTTCGTCCATTGTATTCACCGGAACCTATCTCTGCGTAAAATAATTATCAACCGCGAACCGTGACCAAACGGATCAGCCACATCGCGATCTCATCAACTCCGGCAACAAAACAGGCAAGAATCACCATCGCCACGACCACCAACACCGTTGATTCAAGCAACTGGCGGCGGCTGGGCCACGAGCAACGACGCATTTCCGCAACCGTATCGGCACAAAAACGGCGAATCCGTCCGGTCACTGAATCAAAACCGGCTCCAAGACTTTTCTTGCTCTTTTCCATATATTTGACCTTGCTTTCTGTAAATGATTACCGAATCCGAAAAACTGGCAGGAAAGGTGAGGCTCGAACTCACGACCTGCGGTTTTGGAGACCGCTGCTCTAGCCAACTGAGCTACTTTCCTGCACTCGAAAACTTCACCGCATCAGCGCGTTTCTTTATGCACAGTGTGCTTGCGCTCGAAGGGGCAGTATTTCTTCTTTTCCAAGCGTTCCGGAGTGTTGCGCTTTTCTTTGGTCGTCGTATAGTTGCGACGTTTGCACTCAGTGCACTCCATAATTACCAGTTCACGAGCCATATTAAGCACTCTACTTTTTGTTATTGGGTTTATTACGATATTATCCCGGACCGTCATTCGGCGGTCCGGGATCAATCCGCTGCTTACAGGGGATTAACCCTCAAGCATTGATTACTCGATAACTTCGGACACACGACCGGAAGCAACCGTACGGCCGCCTTCACGGATAGCGAAACGAAGTCCTTTTTCCATAGCGATCGGAGCGATCAGCTCAACGCTGATGGAGGTGTTATCGCCGGGCATCACCATTTCAGTACCCTCGGCAAGGGTAATGGTACCGGTGACGTCAGTCGTACGGAAGTAGAACTGGGGACGATAGTTGTTGAAGAACGGAGTGTGACGGCCACCTTCCTCTTTGCTCAACACATAGATCTCACCTTTGAATTTGGTGTGCGGAGTGATTGAACCGGGTTTGGCCAAGACCTGACCGCGAACCACGTCTTCTTTTTTGGTGCCGCGGAGCAAGCAACCGACGTTGTCACCAGCCTGACCCTGATCGAGGATCTTGCGGAACATTTCAACACCGGTGACGGTGGTTTTGGTGGTCGGTTTGATACCGACGATCTCAACTTCTTCACCAACTTTGATGACACCGGCTTCAACACGACCGGTAACCACGGTACCACGACCTTCAATGGAGAAGACGTCTTCGATCGGCATGATGAATGATTTATCGATGTCACGCTGCGGTTCCGGAATGAAGCTGTCAACCGCTTCCATCAGTTCGTAGATCGGAGCGCAGGCGGGATCATCCGGATTGCCTTCAGCTTCGACGGCTTTCAGAGCGGAACCCTTGATGATCGGGGTATCGTCGCCGGGGAAGTCGTATTTGCTGAGCAGTTCGCGGATTTCCATCTCGACGAGCTCGAGCAGTTCGGGGTCATCCAGCTGGTCGCATTTATTCATGAAGACCACGATGGCGGGCACACCGACCTGACGGGCCAACAGAACGTGTTCATAGGTCTGCGCCATCGGACCATCGGTGGCGGCGATCACGAGAATGGCACCATCCATCTGGGCAGCACCGGTGATCATGTTTTTCACATAGTCAGCGTGTCCCGGGCAGTCAACGTGAGCATAGTGACGGTTGGCACTCTCGTACTCAACGTGGGAGGTGTTGATGGTGATTCCACGCGCCTTTTCCTCCGGGGCATTATCGATTTCATCATACTTACGGACTTCGCCACCGCCGAACTTGCTGTGCATGCACATGGTGATAGCAGCAGTCAGAGTGGTTTTACCATGGTCAACGTGGCCGATAGTACCGACGTTAACGTGCGGCTTTGTTCTCACAAAATTTTCTTTAGCCATTTTTTCCTCCTGACAGGTTTTTTTGGTTTCCTTGCAAGAATCTACTCTAAATAAAAACTGGAGCCTACATCCGGACTTGAACCGGAGACCTCATCCTTACCAAGGATGTGCTCTACCGACTGAGCTATGTAGGCACTCATTCAAAGAATGGTACTCGAGGGGGGACTTGAACCCCCAAGGATCGCTCCATATGGACCTCAACCATACGCGTCTGCCAGTTCCGCCACCCGAGCATTTGCACTCGTCGTTTTTCCGACGTGATATGCGAACAAATCCTAATATACTTACTCTTTATGGATTTTTCAAATGCTTTTTCAGATATTTTTGCATTTTTTTAAAGGTTTTTGCCTTTTTCCCCGCATTTCCCCGCTTTTTCACCCCAGCAAACGCCGGACAAATTGCGGCATGGCAAACGCCGCTTCATGCACTTTTTCATTATAATATCTGAATTGCGCCGCTAATTCCGCCGGCGGCACTGCCGCCGGAACAGTCAGCAATTTATCATCCGATGCCACACAGCACCCGATCATACCGGTCGGATAAGTCGGCACCGAAATCGCCGCATAACCGACATTTTTGAAATTGCTGCCCGCCGCCGTCACCAGTTCTCTGACCACATCCGGCAGCAGCCACGGCGATTCGGCCTGGGTGCCGACCACCCCGCCTGGGCGCAGTGCTTTTTTCAAATCCGCATAAAACTGCGCACCGAAAAGCGGCGCACCAGGCCCGCCCGGATCGGTGGAATCCACAATGACCAGATCATAATATCCCGGCTTCTGCCGGATAAATTCACTGCCGTCGGCAATATGCACCGTCACCCGCGGATCATCGAAACCGCAGGACATTTCCGGCAAAAACTCTTTCGCCGCCCGGATAACTTCCGCATCGATCTCACAAATATCCAGCACTTGCGGCTCCGGATGGCGGGATAATTCACGCAACACTCCGCCGTCACCGCCGCCGATGACCAGAATCCTTTCCGGATTGCCATGGGCATAATACGGCAGATGCGCCATCATTTCCTGATAGGCAAATTCATCGTAAGAGGTCAACTGGATAATACCGTCAAGCATCAGCAATTTACCGAGTTTGCGGGTCTCGTAAACTTCGATCTTCTGAAATTTGCTCCGGCGATCGCATAATTGCCGGGTCACTTCGATCGTCTGACCGTAACCATTGGCAGCTTCAGTTACCCATTTGCCTGACATCATTCAAACTCCGGGGCTTCGTTTTCCACATCACGGCCATTCCAGCAATAGGTGCAGACTCTTTCCTGCGGCAGACCGATCGCCTTGACCAGATCTTCCAGTTTCTGAAATTTAAGTGACGTCAAATTGAGATCTTTGCGGATCTCCTCGACCATCTGCAAATACTTCGGGGATTCAAAGGTCAGATATTCTTTGAGTGCTTCGGCGGTGACATGGCCGCCTTCCAGACGGCTGATGGCACGGCGCGCCGCCAGATCCAATTCACTGCGGGAACGGGAGAAATTCAAAAAGCGGCAGCCGAATACCAGCGGCGGACAAGCTGAACGCATATGCACCTCTTTGGCTCCCCGGCGGTACAATCTGCCCACCGTATCGCGCAACTGCGTGCCGCGCACGATCGAATCATCACAGAAAAGCAACCGTTTATTGCGGATCTGATCTTCCACCGGAATAAGTTTCATGCGGGCGATCTTTTCCCGGATCTTCTGATCCTGCGGGGTGAAACTGCGCGGCCAGGTGGGAGTATATTTGACAAATGCCCGCTGATAGGGCTTGTGTGCCGCATTGGAATAACCGACCGCATGGGCCACCCCG
This sequence comes from Lentisphaerota bacterium, assembly GCA_015061625.1. GTDB lineage: Bacteria > Verrucomicrobiota > Lentisphaeria > Victivallales > Victivallaceae > UBA1784. The sequence continues at coordinate 21,117 of SUWG01000001.1, forward strand.
GAATCGGGAATGCCGCAAATAGAATCGATTTCCGGCAGGATGTCTTTGTCGTTTTCCGCCATGATCGCCCCGTTGCGGTAACGGGTGCTTTCAGTATTCACCCCCTCATAACAACTGGATGGATAACCGTAATAGACCCAGTAGAAACTGCAGATTTTGCACGTTCTGCCCGGAGGAGTAAGTTGTTTCACGCCGTCGGCAGTGATCTCCACGATCTCGCCGGGGCCCAGTTCCCGGAGCAATTCGTAATCCAGATTGGGGAATGCCGTAGTTTCCATCGTCACAGCAAATGAACCGGGTTTGCGCCCGATGATCACCGGAGTCCGCCCGTAACGGTCGCGCGCGGCATAGATCCGGTCTTTGCGCAGAATAAGCATCGAACACGATCCGTCGATCACCCGCTGGGCATATTCGATGCCCGCCGGCACCGTGTTGCCGCGGCTGATCAGCATGGCGACCACCTCGGTCGGGTTGGGTTCGCCGTCACCGGATTCGGAAAGGTGGGAACAGCCGGATGAAAATCCCTGTTCGATGATCTCATCGATATTGTTGATCTTCGCCACCGTGCTGATGGCAAATGTGCCGAGCTGGCTGGTGATGATCAACGGCTGATCCTCGGTGTCACTGATGACCCCGATGCCGCAACTGCCGGAAAATCCGCCGATCTCATCATCGAATTTGGAGCGGAACTGCGAATTGCTGATATCATGAATCCGGCGGTCGATACCGCCATCCTTGCGCGCCACAGCGATACCGCCGCGCCGGGTCCCCAGATGCGAATGATAGTCGGTACCGAAATAAAGGTCACTTACACAATCCCCGCTGGAAACCACTCCGAAAAAACCACCCATACTACAACTCCCGGTGCTTTATTACATATATAAAAGAACATCCATTGCATAAAATAACTGTTCAATACGAATTTTTCAAGACCCCGGCGTAAAAATATTCCGATGATCCTCTGATTTATCTGCCCCAATTCGTTCTGAAATTTATTATAATTTGAATAATCATTCTATTTTACTGTCAGTTTTGTTCAAAATCAATCACTATTATTTTGAACAATCAAAGGTCTTCTGACATTACTATTTGAAGAAAGAATTTTTCGACACTGCAAACAACATGAAAGGTTTTTTATTATGCAATATTCTCTGGCCAATTCCTCAAAACTGTCTGACAAAAACTTTTCATTAAGTGTTACATCGTCAAGCACCACCCCTAAACCACCAGCTTCTGTTCCGAAACGTATCAAATCCGATCCGGATGAATCAAAATTCGACTTCCGCACCATACAGAAAAAGATAAATGATGGAGATCCGGCTGCTATATTTTTTCTCGGATTATGCTTCTATACCGGAGAGCAGGTTCCGCAAGATTATGCCAAAGCCGCTCTATATCTCGGTAAAGCCGCCGCATTGGGCAATGTCGATGCCATGGTAATATACGGACACTGCCTGCATTCAGGAAATGGCATTCAGAAAAATGAAAAAGAAGCGGCAAAATGGTTCGCCGCAGCCGCAAAACAGGGTAATGCAGTGGCTCAATATGAACTGGGAATACTCTACCGGGATGGGGTCGGGGTTCCCCGGAACCACGCCGAATCAATCAAATGGCTTTCTTGCGCCGCCGGACAAGGCGATGAAACGGCCCAACTTGAGTTGGGAATGACCTATTTACGAGGAAAGGTAATTCCTAAAAATGAAAAAGAAGCGGCAAAATGGTTCGCCGCAGCCGCAAAACAGGGTAATGCAGAGGCTCAATATGAACTGGGAATATGCTATTTGCAAGGTGAAGGGGTGGCTAAAAACGAATCGGTCGCAACTCAATGGTTTGCCATTGCGGCGAAACAAGGCAATACAGATGCCCAAGTATCTTTGGGATGGTGCTATCAGGATGGAATCGGGGTCACAAAAAATCTTCAGGAGGCAGTAAAACTATTCTCTCGCGCAGCGGAACAGGGAGATGCAGACGCTCAATGTGAACTGGGGATGTGTTATTTCTCCGGCAATGGAATCGCAAAAAACTGGATAGAAGCAAAAAAATGGTTCAAAAAAGCTGCCGAACAGGGTGATGCAGAGGCTCTATACCGTTACGCACGCGCCTGCCATTGGGGATATGGCGGCAAAGTTGATCTTAAAGAAGCCAAAAAGTGGTATCGTTCAGCCATTGCACAAGGTCATCAACAAGCAGTACAGGATCTGCAATATCTCATAAACAGCAACAAACAAGCACGTTTAAGAGTACTTAAAAGCGTTTTTTGCATATTTTTACTTATCGGTTTAATTATTGCGGCATTTGCCGTGCTTCCCACGGTATTGGCGATCATAATAACAATTGCTTTATTTTCCGCTATCAAATCCGCAAAAAACGAATGATGTACCATCAACTGCAAGCATATTACCGAACAGAGTTTCAGCAGTCAATCATCGCCAGCCGGGCAAATTCGTCGCCGCGCTCGGCGTAGTTTTTGAACATATCCATACTGGCGCACGCCGGAGAAAGCAATACCGTATCCCCCGGTTGTGCCAATGCTTTTGCCGTTGACATCACCAGCGCAAAATCACTGCCGCAATCCACACACGGACACCGGTTTTCCAACACTTTGCCGATATCCCGGCGATCCGCACCGTAAAGCACCGCCGCCCGGAACCTTTCCGCCCGCTCCGCCAGCGGTGAAAAATCCATCCCCTTGCCCAGACCGCCCAGCAATATCACCAGCTGCCCCGGCAATGAGTCGATCGCCGCCAGCACCGCCGCCGGATTCGTCCCCTTGGAATCATCCACAAACGTCACGCCGTTACGCACGCCGACCACCTCCACCCGGTGTCTGCCCCGGCGGAAATCCAGCAATGCCCGCTTGAATTTTTCACTTCTGACCGTTTCCGGCGGCAGATAACGCAAACACAACTCCACCGCACACGCCGCATTCTCCGCATTATGGAAACCGGGCAGATCCCCGCCGCTCAAATCGCAGAATTTTTCCCCATCCAGAAACAATATTCCCGCCTGATATGTCACCCGGCGTGTCTTTTCCGGAAAACTCAAACCGTAAATGCGGTTTTCCGGCATGACATGAGTGAAAATCTTTTCCTTGGTCGCACAATATTCCGCAAATCCTCCGGCATACCGGTCGATATGGTCACTCTGAAAATTCAATATCCCCGCGGCAAGCGGCGCAAATTCACAGATCTTTTCCAACTGAAATGAACTTACTTCGATCACCGCAACTTCACAATCATCACCCGATGCCGCCAAATCGGATAACGGACGGCCGATATTGCCGCAAACTTCCGCTTTTACCGCACAACTCTGCAACAGATGACAGGTCAATTCCGTCGTGGTCGTCTTGCCATTGGTCCCGGTGATCGCCAGCAACGGCTTTTTCCAGAACCGGCAGCCGAATTCCATTTCACTGACGATCTCCCGGCCCGAAGCCAGAGCCATCTGATACAACGGGGATCTCGCCGGATGCAACCCCGGAGAGACCACGATCAGATCCCCGTCAGGCAAAACTGCACTGTCGCCATCATTGACAACAGTGCAGCCGATATGGTTGACGGCACACAGTTTTGCCGCCGCTTTGCCGGAAACTCCGGCTCCGAGGATGGTCACGTTTTTCACTTGACACCCCTGCGGAAAATTATTTCAAACGTTTCATCTGCGGGAAAAGGATCACGTCACGGATCGATTCCGCACCGGTCAACGCCATGATCAGACGGTCGATACCGACCCCCATACCACCGGCAGGCGGCATACCGTATTCCAATGCGGTGAGGAAGTCCTCATCGACCTTGTTATCCAACTCATCACCCTCTTCTTTCGTCGCTTCAAACTGTTCCATGAACCGCTCACGCTGGATGATGGGGTTATTCAATTCGCTGTAAGCCGGAGCCAGTTCCATGCCGTTGACGCCCAATTCAAAAACATCGACCAGCGACGGATCATCGGCACAGGGATTGGCCAGCGGCAGCAGCTGCGCCGGCAGCCGGGTGACGAAAGTCGGCTGGATGTTGTTGGGCTCGACCAGTTTTTCATAAAGTTCATTGGTCACTTCCAGATCGCTCATGGATGCATTGACATCCAGACCCAGTTTCTGACCGCGCTCAACTCTTTCCGCCGGGGTGATATCGAACCAGTCATCGCCGCCTTTTTCCTTGCACAATTCATGATAGGTCGCCCGGCGGAAAGGCGGAGTGAAGTCGATCACTTTGCCGTTGCCGTGGTCGATTTTCAGCGTGCCGCAAACTTTCATGGCGACGGTGGAGATCATGCTTTCGATCAACTCCATCATACCTTCGCAGTTGCTGTAAGCCTGATAGATCTCCAGCATGGTGAATTCCGGATTGTGACGGCGGTCAAGACCCTCGTTACGGAAAGAACGATTCAACTCAAAAACCCGCTCAAAGCCGCCGACCAGCAACCGTTTGAGGTAAAGTTCCGGAGCGATACGCATATACACGGTGCTGTTCAATGCGCCGTAGAATGTCTCAAACGGCGTGGCGGATGCGCCGCCTGCCAACGGCTGGAGCATGGGCGTTTCCACTTCCATAAAGCCCCGGTCGGCAAGGAAGTTGCGCACTTCACGGATGATCGCTGAACGTTTCCGGAAAACATCTTTGACCTCCGGATTGGCGATCAGATCCAGATAACGCTGGCGGTAACGCTGCTCCACATCGACCAGACCGTGGAATTTTTCCGGCAGCGGACGCATGGATTTGGAAAGCAAAGTCACCTCTTTGACCCGCAACGTCAATTCGCCGGTCTTGGTGACAAAAAGTGTACCTTTGACCCCGATGATATCACCGATATCCAGTTTGCGGCACAGAGCGAACATCTCTTCGGACATATCGCTTTTACCGGCGAACAACTGCAATCTGCCGGTGCTGTCACGCACATCAGCAAAAATGGATTTACCCATGCCGCGCTTGGCAGTCATGCGTCCGGCGATCACCGCCGCCGGGCCGGGCAATTCACTGCCTTCGGGGGGGAGTTCTTTAGTGCGGACGACTTCGATCAATTCAACTCCGGGAAATGCTCCGCCGAAAGGATTGATCCCGGCTTCCTGATAATCCCGGATCTTGGCGGCGCGTTGCTCAAACATATCCATTTGAGCGGCATTGTTTTCAACGTTTTCAGACATAGTTGACACCTTGTATATGTATGGTTATAAAATATATTTTTTATAATATAGCACACTTTGCGGCTAAATGCCACAAAATCTGCCGGTTCAGCATGGAAGTTTTCGGCAAAGTGCGGCAAATGCCCCGTCACAACCGCTTTCCGGCAGCCGGGTTTCCGCTTTGATGACCTGCAACTCTTCACCCGCGATCAATGCTCCGTTTTCCTCCGGATCGATCGAACAGGTGGATATCAATACCCATTTGCCCGGCTCCGTCAGCCGGATGACCTGCTGCAGAATATGCTTCTGCAACGCCATCACCTCGCTTAACGCCTTGCCGGAAAAACGCCATAACGCATCCGGACGGCGGCGGAAAACTCCGCTGTTGGAACAGGGCAGATCGGCAATCACCAGATCAAAACTGCCGTTCAATTTTTCCGGCGGCGAAACCACCACTTTGGCATTCACTGCGTGACGGGCAAAATTTTCCGCCGTCAACTTCTGCCGTTTTTCCGAAATATCCGCCGCAATGATCTCCGCCGACTTATCCAGCAACTCCGCCGCCATCAACGTCTTGCCGCCGGGGGCCGCACATATATCCAGCACCTTGCGGCACTCCGGCAATATCTCCTTTGCCAGCGAAATGGATAATGACGTGGCCGGATCCTGTATGTAATATGCTCCGGATGCAAATTCCGGAGTATTCAGCACCACCCCCGGAACTCCGCAGGCAAAACGGAATGGTGCAAATGCCGGGATCTCCTTACACTTCGGCGGCAATGCCGCCTGACCGCACAACCGGAAAGTAAATTGCGGCTTTTCCAGAAAAACTTGAGCAAACCGGTCGATCTCCACCGCAGAAAAATGCTTTTGCCAATGCTTGAGCAACTCATCCGGAAATATATCCTCTGCCTTGACCGGCAGCGTGTAACCGTTACGCAATGAATTGCGCAAAACCGCATTGACAAATTTATCCGCATGGTAACGCCGCGCCAGTTTGACCGCAACATTGACCACCGAATACGCTTCAACTGCGCTTTGATGGAAACATTGGGTCAGAGCCGTATCCAGCAGCGCCGCCACTTCCGCTTCCGGCATTTTGCGGCACAACGGCCGCCATACCCCGCGGATGCTTTTCCGGTAACGGTAAAAAGAGGTAAGCAAATGACTCAAGGTACGGCGGCACTCATCCGGCAGATGATCCAATGTATCATCCAGCGTGACTTTCCCGGCATCGATCGCCGTCATTGCCGCCACGGAAAGTTCCAGAACACTCTCCAGCATCCCCGGAACATTTGAGGTGCGTTTATTCATCACCGAGGTACATTCCGGTTTCCAGATAGTTGCAAAGATAATCCGCCACCGCCTCATCCAGTGTCATGCTGACACCGGTATAGCCCAGTTTACGCAATTTGTCGATTTTGGCGCAAGTATAATACTGGTAACGGTCACGCAGAGATTCGGGCATTTCGATATATTCGATATCCACCGGCTTATTCAGGGCGGTGAAAGCGGCTTTGACCAGGTGGTTCCAACTCTCTGCCAGACCGCTGCCGATATTATACAATCCGGCGGCTTTGGAGTTGTTGAAAAGATATTCGACCATTTTGACCGCATCTTTCACATAAAGAAAATCGCGCAACTGCTCGCCATCGGCATACTCCGGCTTGTAAGAACGGAACAACTGCATTTTGCCCGATGCCGTGATCTGCTCCCAACTGCGCAAAACCACACTGCGCATATTCGCCTTGTGTCTTTCATTGGGCCCGTAGATGTTGGAAAATTTACACCCGACCAACTCCTTGAGCATCCCCCGGCGTTTCGCCCAGAGGTCAAAAAGCTGCTTGCTGTAACCATACATATTCAGCGGACGGAGATTTTCGATCGTCTCCTCATTGTCATCATAACCCTGCGAACCGTCACCGTAAGTGGCACAACTGGAAGCATAAACCATACGGATATGGCGGTCAACACAATATTGAGCCAATTCGGCAGTGTAACGGAAGTTGTTGTCGATCAGGTAAGAGGCGTCTCTTTCCGTCGTCGAGGAACACGCCCCCATGTGGATAACACCCTCAATATTTCTGCCGTTGAAAAATCCGGAATGCAGTTTGCTCCGGAAATCTTCCCGTTCCATATAATCATCGAACTTCAACGGAGCAAGATTTTTCCATTTATCCGTCGTATTTCCCAGATGATCGACGATCAGAATATCGGTAATCCCCGCATGATTCAACTGCCAGACCATCGCACTGCCGATCAAACCGGCACCACCGGTAACAATAAACATACTCGCTGTTTCTCCACTTCAGAATTTCAAGTTGGTCACGATCGAATCCATCTGCTGCAAAACGGTACTCTGAACATTATTCATCGCATCATTCAAGCCGGTCAGATTGGCAGTGATCGAATATTCCACATCCCATTCCCATTCGCCATCCTCATATTCACGATCCAGACCGACCGTGGCGATCAACTGCCAGCAGTGGAATTTGCGCAACACCGCAAAACTCACCTCATCGATCGATCCTGCCGGTACATCATAGGTGAAGAGGAAGGAACCGAATGTACGGTTATCCGGAGTCAGCGGCATATTTATCCGCAAATAGAAATCTTCGTCGGTTTCATCACTGTACTGCTCAAAATAACTCGCCGTATTGATCTGGGTCAGAGTCGATCCCATCGAATAACTGCTGCGCATCTCATACGGACGCGCATAGTTGTAACCGATCGTAAACTGCCAATTCGGTGCCGGAGTATAGGTCAGATTGATATCCCAGTAATTCAGCCAATCCAGAGCCAGACCGGTTTTTCCGGCATTGCGGCCGTGACGGATGGTGTCGGCTACTTCGCCGTCACCGCTGATATCGATCAGAAATTCAGTATTCAGCGACAGGCCTTTGAAAATATTCCATGAAAGCAACGTGCCGATATTGCCCATCTGACTGATGCCATCGACCTTTTCCATGTGGATATCCCAATAATTTTCCATATAGAATAAGTCCCGCACACTGTTGCCGTCACGGGTCTGCAAACGGTTTATCACGCCCAGACGGAAGAAATTCTGCTTGGTGATCCGGTCAACATCATCGAAGAAATAGAGCCGTTTGCGATCCACCGTCGGTTTGGGAATAAAGGTGTAATTAACATAGGGCTGGATGATATGACGCAAACCGTCAAGCCGGAAAAATTCACTGCGGATATCCTGCCAGGTGTTGTGCAGTTTGGTGGATAATTCAAAACCGAGTTCCACGGCGACCCGCACTTTGGAACCGCCCCGGCTGTCGTAACTGCGGAAACGGTAACGGCCCAGATTCTGCGGTTCAGCCGCCATAAACATCGCCCGCAGATCATCATCACCGACCTTGGTCTTACTGCTGTCGGAATATGCCGTGATCCGGAATCCCGCCCGCGGTACCAGAGTGAAGAAATCCGTTGCGATCGGATAATAGAAAAAGTGGGTCGTATCCAGACGCAGAGCATCGTAATCACGCAGACGGTCATAACCTGACGGCGGCGGATCATCGAAATCGATCCATCTGCGCCGCAGATAACTTACATCGAAATCACCCTGATAATAGATGCCGGTATTGAAAAGTTCCTGCCGCGGCACATCCAGACGCACTTCCGGCAGATGCTCGACCACGGTGTAAAAATCATTCACCCGGAAACGGGCATAGGCGGAAATGGAAAAGTGATCGAATTGCTGTTCCAGAGCGGCAAAGGTCGCCGGTTGGGGATCACGGTCATATTCACCCCGGAAGAAGTCCCGTTTGAAGTACGGGTCACTCTGGTAGTCGAACACCCCGCGGAAATCCAGTCGCGGCGTGATATGGGTCAGGTTGCTGATCCGGAAATCGTAACGCCAGTGCGGCACCTCCTGCCGGAAAAGATCGTAATCATCGGTTTCATAACGGTCGGTATCATAGATCGAATAGACGAAGAAATCCGTCCGGCTCTCCGGTGCATTCACGCGCCCCTCGATACCGTAACCGAAGCCGCGTTTTTCATACCAGTCGGCATGGATCTTGGCGGTGAAATAGGGCGTTTCCGTGAAAACCACCCGCCGGTAAAGGTTGATATAGTAACCCAGATCGCTGCTGTGACCGTATTGGAAACAGGCAAGGCCGGGATTTTCATCTTTGGGCTTGAAAAAGACCGGCAGCCACAGCACCGGCAGTCCGTAAACTTTGACCATGCCGTTGATCAGCAATATGGAGCGGTCACCCTGGTCGAAATCCGCATATTTCAATTCGTAAAACTGCGCTTCGTGGGGCGTCAACCGGATCTCACCGGCGGCAATGGAGTAGTGGGCATTATCCGATTCAAGAAATTCGCAGGAACTTACTTCCGCATCTTTCAGCGTGATGACCCCGTCGCTGGTGCGCACACCGGATGCCGCTTTGCAGACAAAAGTGGAATAACGGATCACCGGATTGATGAATTCAAAATAACTGGTGTTGAGGTTGCCGGTCACCCGGTCAGCGGAAATACGGTCGGTCTGAAATGCAAAAGAAACCGTGTAACTTCTCTCCCCCAGCACCGATACCGAGGTCGTAACTTCACGGATCAGAACATTGGCTCTGCGCTCCATTTCCGCCAACGTTTCCAGCGATACCGAGCCGGAACCATTCTGCCAGCGGAAAATACGGATGTTGCCGATCGCCTCAAAATCATGACTTTCCATATTGATAATGATGCGGTCGGCATAGATTTCCAGAGTACCGGCAGGCAGATAAGCATTGCCCTCGATGATGATATTGTCGCCGACCACCCGCCATGAATCGGCATAGAGCCGTTTGAAGTCATCCGGCGTCATATCCCGCAAATCGCCCATCGCCGAGGCATAAACTTGCGGCACCGCACAAATGATGGCGGCAAATATCAGCATGAGCAATCTTTTCACTCCGGAAAATCCTGCCATCATTTTACTTCTCCTCCTTTTTCCAACGTTCAAAGGCTGAAGCAATGAATTCTTCCACATACTGCTGCTGGGCGTTGCCGTTGCCCTCGATCGCCATGGGCGGACCGAATTCAAAATGCACATCCCGCTCCGGATGGATCGGCCCCAGATCACGGAGGATCCTGCCGTTTTCCAGAATGTCGGTTTTCAATGCCATCGGCACCACCGGCACCCCGGCGGATTTCGCCAGTTTGACCCCGATGGAGTTGAATTGTTCCCGGTCGAAAACCCTCGTTCTGGTCGCTTGCGGAAACACGATCATCGACCGCCCCGCCTGCAACACCTTCTTGCCCTCGGTCAGCACCGTTTTCAAATCCTCTCTGGGATTGGTGCGCGATACGCCGATGGCTTTCATCGAAGTCAGAATATCTTTGATATACGCCGTACGCAACAGCGACTCCTTGACCACAAAGGAGAAATCCACATACTCCCGGATGATGGCGTGCAAGGCGGCAGTTTCCAGCAAACTCATGTGGTTGCCGATGATCACCACCGGCCGACCGTCAAGATCACGCAGATGATTCAGCCCCCGCAAATGCAGTTTGGCTCCGCAATCCTCGACCAGCCGGATATTTTCATTGGAATAGTGTATCTGCATATCGCCGTCAAGTTTGCCCTTTGAAGCACAACGGCCGCTGCGCATGAAAGTACGGAAATTACGCCAGTAAAAGTACCAGCGGCTTTTGAACATCAGTTTGAAACCCAATGCGACCTTGTGGTCGGCCGGTGTATCATAACTGTCAAGCCCCTTGAATAAATATTCGGACATTAAAATTCCCCCGCCTGCGCTATGTTATTATTCGTCGATATCCCAACACTTGAGAAACTTGCACACTTTTCAGTAAAACATAAAGGCATATCCTTATTGAAAACAATGCCTTTATTTAATATATCACCACAATATATATAATGCAAGAACTTCACCGTTTTTGCCCTTCATCCCCGGACAAAAACGGTGTTTATTCTCTTTTTCACCCGGCAGAACCGGTCACTTGGCCAGCACCGCCAGCAATTTTTGCGTTTCTTCCGCTTTCTGTTCCAACTCGGCCAGTTTGCTTCTGGTATCGGCAACCACTTGCGCCGGAGCAGAATTGACAAACTTCTCATTGGCCAGACGCGCTTTGGTGCCGCCGATCCATTTTTCCAGATCCGCCATCTGTTTTTTCAACCGGGCGATCTCGGCATCGATGTCGATCAGATCCGCCAGCGGCAGAGTGATCACGCCGCAGGCGACCGTCTGACCGGCACCCGCACCGTTTGCCGCCGTATCAAAGGCTTCGCCGGAAATTTCGATTTCAGCGGCATTGAGCAAACTTTTCAGCGATGCCAATTCACCGGTCAAAAAGTCGCGCATTTCATCATTGGCGGCTTTGACGTGGAAGTTGAGTTTTTTACCATCCGGCAGATTGTAACTGCTGCGCAGGAAGCGACCGGCACGGATCAATTCAAATTTGGCATCGGTCAGCACCGCCTTTGCCGCATCGCTCCGGCCGCTGCCGACCGTCGGGAACTCCTCGTACATCAGGAATTTGCCCTCTTCGACAAAACCCATACGGTGCGCCAGTTCCTCGGTGATGAAAGGCATGAATGGATGCAGCAGTTTCAAAATCCGGAACAAAGCATAATCCAACACTGCCAGTGCGCGTTCTTTTTCCGCGCCGCCAGCCCGCATCGGAACTTTTTCGGCTTCCACGAACCAGTCGCAGAAATCGCTCCACACCAGATCATACAAAGCGTGGGCCGCCGCATGGAAATTGAATTTTTCCAATTCGCTCTCGATCGTTTCCGTAGCGGCATCCAGTTTGGCGAGCATCCAGTTTTCATCACTGGAAAGCTCTCCGGCAGGCAGACTCCGGCAATCCGCCGAACAATCGCCCTGCATCTGGCGGAAACGGCAGGCATTCCACAACTTGTTGGCAAAGTTTCTGCCGATCTCGCATTTTTCATTGCTGTATTTGATGTCGATACCAAGCGGAGCGATGTAAACAATGGAAAAACGCAGCGCATCGGCACCGTATTCGCGAATGACATCCAGCGGGTCGGGGGAGTTGCCCAGACTCTTGGAAAGTTTTCTGCCCAGCTCGTCACGGATCAAACTGGTGAAGTAGACGTTGTTAAAAGGAATCTCTCCTTTGAATTCACAACCCGCCATAATCATACGCGCCACCCAGAAAAAGATGATATCCGGAGCGGTCACCAAATCGTTGGTCGGGTAGAATTTCGCCATTTCCTCCTCACCCTCATTGGGCCAGCCCATGATGGAAAACGGCCACAGCCAACTGCTGAACCAGGTATCCAGCACGTCCTCTTCCTGCCGCCAGTTGTCGCCCTGCGGAGCAGTTTCGCCGACGTAGACTTCACCTTTTTCATTGTACCATGCCGGAATGCGGTGGCCCCACCACAACTGGCGGGAAATACACCAATCCTGAATATTCTCCATCCAGTGGAAATAGGTTTTCGTCCATCTTTCCGGATGGAATTTGATCTTACCGCTTTTCACCGCTTCGATCGCCGGTTTGGCAAGTTCGCCCATTTTGCAGAACCACTGGGCACTGACCAGTGTTTCGATCGGCACATTGCCGCGCTCGGAGTAACCGACGGCATGGGTGATATCTTCGATCTTTTCCAGCAATCCGGCTTCTTCCATGCGCTTCACGCACAATTCACGGGCATCAAAGCGATCCATGCCGGCAAATTCCGCCGGACAGAGATCGTTGAGTGAACCATCCGGATTCATGATATTGATAACTTCCAGATTGCAGCGTTTGCCCACTTCAAAGTCGTTGGGGTCGTGGCCCGGAGTGATCTTCACACAGCCGGTTCCCTTGGTCGGGTCGGCGTGCTGATCGCCGACGATGGGGATCTCCCGGTCAGTCAGCGGCAGTTTGACCATCTTGCCGATCAAATCTTTGAACCGGGGATCTTCCGGATGAACCGCCACGGCAGTATCACCGAACATCGTTTCCGGACGGGTGGTCGCCACGGTCAGGAAACCACTGCCATCAGCCAGCGGATAGCGGAAATAATAGAATTTGCCCGCCACATCTTTGTAGATGACCTCCTCATCCGACAACGCACTTTTCGCCGCCGGACACCAGTTGATCATCCGCTGACCGCGGTAAATATAACCTTTTTCATAAAGTTGGATAAAGACTTTGCGCACCGCCGCAGAAAGCCCCTCATCCATGGTGAAACGCTCTCTTTCCCAGTCGCAGGAACAACCCAGTGTACGCAACTGGCGGATGATCTTGCCGCCGAATTCCTCTTTCCACTGCCAGACCCGTTTGATGAATTCATCCCGGCCCAGTTCGTCACGGGTGACATTTTCAGTTTCCTTGAGATATTTGACCACGCGCGCTTCCGTGGCGATACCGGCATGGTCGGTGCCGGGGAACCAGCACACTTCAAAACCTTTCATCCGCGCCCGGCGGCAGAGGATATCCTGCAACGTGTTGTTGAGGACATGGCCCAGCGTCAGAATACCCGTCACATTCGGCGGGGGAATGACGATGGAATATCCCGGCTTGCCGGACTTCGGATCGCCATGAAAGCAATTTGCCTTTTCCCATTCGGGAAACCATTTCTTTTCCACATCTGCCGATTCATACGCTCTCGGCAACGGTTCCATTTTTGCCATTTTCATTTATCTCCAAAAGATGATTCACTGCTCATTACCGCAGCATTTTTTATATTTTTTTCCACTGCCGCAGGGGCAGAGATCGTTACGGCCGACTTTGGGAGCCTCCCGGTGAAAGGTGATGTTGACCTCCTCTTTGGGGGCTTCCTGCGCCTCTTCATTCTTGCCGGGAACCGGCAGACCGAATTGTTCCATGGTCTGATGGCGCAACTCCAGCGGCATGGAAGCGAGAAATTCCTCCAGCGACATCCGGCGGCGGATGGTCAGACGGAAAAGGTTTTTCGCCACATTGGTAAAGACCTGATCCATCATGCTCTTGAATATGCCGAATGCCTCATTTTTATACTCGACCAGCGGATCTTTCTGGGCGTAGACCCGCAACGACATACTCGAACGCAACTGATCCATGGAGTAGAGATGCTCCTGCCACAGACGGTCGATCGCTTCCAATACAGTGTGCCGCTGCAAATATGCCAATTCCTCTTCTTCAGTATTGGCGTTGCGCTCCTGATAGGCACTTTCGATCTTTTCGATGATCTGCAGATTGAGCGCATTGAAGTCGGTAACTTTGCCGTCGGAAATTCCGGCGGTGAAAAATTCCGCTTTGAAATCCAGCGGGAAAAGCACGTTGAGTTCCGCCGCCAGTTTATCCGCCTGAAATTTGCTGTCATTCTTGCCGTCACTGCTCACGGCAACTTTCATAACCAGTTCCTCGACCACCTGGTCGATGATGCCGAAAAGCACATCGTGCGGCTTGTCGGAAAGCAGCGCATCCCGGCGCAGAGCGTAAACGATCTCCCGCTGTTTATTCATCACATCGTCGAAATCCAGCGTGCGCTTACGGATGCCGAAGTGCTGCTGCTCCACCCGTTTCTGGGCGGTTTCGATCGACTTATCCAGCCATGGATGCTGAAGTTCATCGCCCTCTTTCAAACCGAAACGGTCGAAAATCTTGATGATCCGGTCGCCGCCGAAAAGACGCATGAGGTCGTCTTCCAGAGAGACATAGAATTTGGAACTGCCCGGATCGCCCTGACGGGAACAGCGGCCGCGCAACTGGCGGTCGATGCGCCGGGAATCGTGACGGGAACTGCCGATGACGTGCAAACCGCCTTTTTCCGCCACACCTTCACCGAGTTTGATGTCGGTACCGCGGCCGGCCATGTTGGTCGCCACGGTGACTGCCCCGATCTGACCGGCACGGGCAACGATCTCGGCTTCGTGCTGGTGATTTTTGGCATTCAAGACGTTATGAGGTATCTTGCGCCCCTTGAGCATACGGGAAAGCGTTTCCGAATCGCCCACGGAGATCGTGCCGAGCAAAACCGGCTGACCTTTTTCGTGTCTTTCGATCACATCATCAAGGATCGCTTTGAATTTTTCCCGCTTGGTTTTGAAAATGGAGTCATTCTCATCTTTGCGGATACAGGGCCGGTTGGTGGGGATGACCGTGACATCCAGCTTGTAGATCTGGTGGAATTCCGAGGCTTCCGTTTCCGCCGTACCGGTCATACCGGCCAGTTTGCTGTACATACGGAAATAGTTCTGGATGGTGATGGTCGCCATCGTCTGGGTCTCCTGCTCGATGGGGACATCTTCTTTGGCTTCCAGAGCCTGATGCAGACCATCGGAGAAACGGCGGCCGGGCATCAGACGGCCGGTATGCTCGTCAACGATCATAACCTTTTTATCCATAACGACATAATTCACATCTTTCTCAAAGAGGCAGTAAGCCTTGAGCAACTGTGAAAGGTCATGGAGTTTTTCGCTCTGCCGGGCGAATTCATCCTGAAATTTATTTTTCTTTTCCACCCGTGCTTCGGCGGAGAGCGTTTCATCGGTTTCGATTTTGTGCAATTCGCCCAGCAGATCCGGCACGATGAATTCTTCCGGCTTATCCGGACTGATGGCGTTACGGCCCTGTTCGGTAAGGTCGGCTTCGTGGGTCTTTTCATCGATGGTGAAGTAGAGGATGGACTGCACTTCCTGAAGCATTCCCCGGTTGTTGTCGCTGTGGACTTTGGAATCGAGTCTTTCGACTTCCCGCAGAATTTCGCCGTCTTCCAGAGTGTGCAGCAACTGGCGGTGGGTGGGCATACCGTATTTGACCTGAAGCAGTTTCAGACACGCCGCTTCTCTTTCCTCATCGGTGATGACCTCCTGCGCCAGCACATCTTTGGCCTCACGCACCAGACGGGAACAGAGCATATTCTGCTTGGTGTAAAGGGAAGCGACCAGCGGTTTCAACTGGGCAAACTGGTTGGTCGCCTGCGGCACCGGGCCGGAAATGATCAGCGGAGTTCTCGCTTCGTCGATCAGAATACTGTCGATCTCGTCCACGATGGCGAAATAGTGGTCACGCTGAACGATCTGATCGGCTTCCGTTGCCATGCCCATATCCCGCAGATAGTCGAAACCGAATTCACTGTTGGTTCCGTAAGTGATATCACAGGCATACTGCTCTTTGCGGATACTGGGCGGCTGCATATTCTGCAGACAACCGACCGTCAGGCCGAGAAATTCATAGACCATGCCCATCCATTCGGAGTCGCGGCGGGCGAGGTAATCGTTGACCGTGACCAACTGGCAGTTTTTGCCGGTCAGAGCATTGAGATAAAGCGGCATGGTCGCCACGAGAGTCTTACCTTCACCGGTGGCCATTTCCGCGATCGAACCGCGATGCAAAGCGATACCGCCCATGAGCTGAACGTCAAAAGGGATCATATTCCAGGTCTGCTCCTGACCGCAGACCTCACGGGTCCTGCCGCACATTCTGCGGCAGGCATTCTTGACCACGGCAAATGCTTCGCACATGATATCGTCAAGGGTCTCACCTTTAGCCAGACGCTCTTTGAATTCCGGAGTTTTGGCCTGCAGTTCCTCATCCGTAAGTTTCTGATACTCAACTTCGAGGGCATTGATCCGGGCGACCAGCGGTTTCATCCGCTTGACATCCCGTTGGCTTTTCGTGCCGAATATTGCTTTGATAAGCGCATTTATCATCGGAAATATCCTTCCTTTATTCTTTATATTTCAACATTTACAAAATTCTGAACCACTACAGTTCGACCTCTGCCGGATAATGAATTGCTACTTTCATTCTGCCTCGCCGCATCCGGAAATATCGACCGTTTTCACGCTGTTTTCAAGGCACCGGCCGGATCGGAGAAAACTTCCGGAGCCACCTTGCATCATCATAAAACATTGGTGTTCCCGATGCCGGAAATCTGACAGAAATCCTCTCCGGAAACCCCGTTTTATTCCATTCTATAAGTGCGCCGAAGGGCGAAAGGATATTTTCAATGCCTTTCGCCCTGCCGCCGATCAAATTTTCCGCACCTGTTTAACCGCAGATGCCACGGTATAATCTCAATCTCAACGGAACATTTGCGGATTGGACGGCTCGACCCACAAGTGGAAGTCGATCTTGCGTCCGGAGATCTCCAGTGTGATCAGAGTATTGAGCCGGGTCAGCAACAGGGCGTAAGGTACGCGCACTTCGCCGCCGGCGACATTCACCGATACGACACTGTCTCCTAAAATATCCTCACATTCACGGATATCAGAGATCAGCTTCATCATCCGTGTCAGTTTGTCCCGCAGAACCGCATCCAGAGCGTAAGCCCGGTGACAGACCGGGCAGACCGCCTGAAATTCCGGGTCTGCGACGTTGATCAAATCAAATGCGACCACTCCCTCACAGTTGTCAGTCAGACAGTGAAAGTCCAGTTGTGCTTTGGGAGCGGCAGCGTTCTTTTCCGTACTCATTGGGGATCGGATTCCTGCTGGATGACCTTGAGCAATTCGACGGTGTTGCCGACAGTGCCGATGATCTGTTCAATAAGTTTCGGATTGCGCAACCGGCGGGAAATGCCGGAAAGCAGCTGCAGATAGGCTTCCTGATTTTCATCCGGAGCAATGGTGAATACGATCACCCGCACCGGCTGATCATCCAAACCCTGATAATCGGTGATCGGATTTTCGCAAACGCCGACGATAACGTAGGGATGCAGAATATCATTCACCCGGATATGGGGCAGAGCAAGCATACCGCCCACGCCGGTAGTCATCATCTGTTCACGCTTCCACGCCAGGCGGAAGATCACATCGCGGCTCAATTTGGTCAAATCCGCCGCGCGGGAGATCAACTGATCCATGACCTCCAGTTTAGTTTTCCCCACAAGGGTCATCACTGAATCCTTGTCCACATACTGGGAAAAATCGTTCTTCATAGTTCTTTCTCCGTATAACCCTGAATAGTTTTCTAAAAATTTTCACTCAGTGCAACTAATAAAATATCGCAGGATAATATCTTTGTCAACTGTTTTTTTATATTTTTTTATAAAATCAACTCAAAAAATGTAAAAATCGCAGGGTTTTAAGCCCGTCGAACCACTCATGGAAGGCTCCGCACCTTGCACCGGGCCTTTCCGGCAGATTGGCCAGAATGCTTTTCCACGCCCCGGCAAAGCCCTCTTTCAGGAAAAATTCCGCTGCCACAGCGGGGATGCCGATCAGGAATTTTTCCACTGAAGACAACGTGTTTTCAGAAACATTATCCAAAACCGTTTTCAACACGGCAAATGCCCCGTCGGGTATCTCTTTGAGTTCTTCGTTACGCAACAGTTTCGCCACCGCCGGGCCGGTGCCGAATGGCACTCTGGCCGATATCCGCGGCGACGGATGCACCAGTTTATCTGCCAGCGGATAAAGTTGTGACGTTTTGGCGACCGCCTGCAGAAAATAGAAATCCTCACCGGCCTGACGCACTTTCATACCCCCCGCTTTCACATAAACATCCGCCCGCACCGCAAAGGCCGAGCCGACCGTGTGAAATGCATAAGGCGACCCCGCCCAACGCAATTTTTCCACATATCTATCCAGGTACGCTTCATAGCGGTCGATCGCCGCCTGATGCAGAGCATCTCCGGCCCGCTGATGGGAAAAACCGATGGATAATGCCCCGTGATAAAGGGTTTCCGGCAGAACTTTTTCAAAATAGTTCCTCTCAATAAGAGTGTCGGCATCCAGCGAAAATATCACCCGTTTTTCCAATTCTCCGGCACTCAAAGTGCCGATAAAAGCATCCATCCCGGCTTTGCGTGCCGCACCCACGCCGCCGGTAAGTTCCGGCAGGTAGATCGGCACCACGCCGGGAAATACCCCGATGCGGATCAGATTATACAACTTTTCCGACTCGGTTTTATCCGCTCCCGGCGGATAATTTATCACGGCGATAACGGCGATCTTTTCCGGGGTGTGCTTATACGCCTGACGGATGGCATGATCCGTGGCGGCAAAGGTGGATAGTTCATTATATACCGGAATGACCACCGCATGGCGGCACCTTTCCGGCCAATTCAACGGCAGCGGCGGATTTTTCCGCAGATATTTGGCGAAATCAAATTCCCTCATTTCCCGCTCCGGTTACGGTAATGCAACGGATCGCCGTGAAGATTGAAACAGGGGGTTTCCCCGATCGCCGCCAGTGACGCGATCAATTTTTCCCGGATCACTGCCGAATTTTCATCCAGTGACGGTTTGCCGTTATACAACTGGTAATCTTTGCGCCGGGAAACATCTCCCACATTGGGCATGATAACATTTGCCCCCGCCAGAATGCCCCGTTCCCGGCCGTTTTCCGGGTCGATCGCCTGCAATGCGGTCGTGGCAGCGATATTCACATCCCGCAACACCAGCCGGGTGACGGCGATCATCCGCAAGGCAGTTTCCAACCGCCGCTGTGCCATGCCCGGAGAATCCGGATAACGCACCCCCAATGGCGTATCTGCCTGCGGCAGAAACGGCCCCATGCCGATCATATCCAGATCCATTTCCCGGAAAAAGGCGATATCCTTTGCCAGATGCTCCGCCGTCTGACCGGGCAAACCGATCATCACTCCGGAACCGGTCTGGAAATCCGCCGCTTTGAGCCGTTCCAAAGCGGCTTTGCGTTCCTGATAAAGCACTCCTGCCGGGTGGATCGCCTGAAATATTTTTTCATCGGCACTTTCGATACGCAACAAATACCGCTTCGCCCCGGCTTTGCGCCAGCGCAAATACGTTTCCATACTCTCCTCACCGCAGGAAAGAGTCACGCCCAGATCATAAGGCAATTCCTTTATCCGGAACAATATTTCCTCGACCATATCCACAAATCCCGGATCGCTTCTTTCTCCGCTCTGCAACACTACCGAACCGTAACCGAATTGCCCCGCCAGTGCCGCACTGCGGACTATCTCATCGATCTCCATCGTATAACGGGATACCTTGCCATTGCTCCGGCGGATGCCGCAATAAAGACAATCTCTGGTGCAGATGTTGGAAAATTCGATCAGGCCGCGCAGATAAACTTTGCGGCCGCAAATTTCACTTTTCACCCGGTAAGCGGCATCAAAAAGTGCCTGCTGTGCCGCTTCATCCGGAGCATTGAGCAAAACGGCCATTTCGCCGGTTTCCAGAAAATCTCCGGCCTCCGCTTTTTCCAATATACGGTAAAAATCCATTTTTTCAATCCTCTTTCACGTCGAATGCCCGGCGCAGACCGTCACCGGTAAAGTTGAACGACATCACCGCAATAAACAGCATCACCCCCGGAAAAAAGGTCAAATGCCAATACGCCATCGGATTGTCAAACGCCTGACGCATCAGATTTCCCCAGCTGGCAGTCGGCGGCTGGACTCCGAACCCCAGAAAACTCAAGCCGCTTTCACTCAATATCGCTCCGGCCACGCCGAATGTGAAACTTATCAGCACCGTGCCGGAAATATTCGGCAGCAGATGTTTGAACATGATCTTCCACGACGGCACCCCGGAAACCACACAACTTTTGATGTACGGCAGAGAACTTTCTTTCAACACTTCGCCCCTGACCAGAAACGCCACCCCGATCCAGCCGGTACAGCCGATCACCATGATCACCAGCGGAATGGATTGACCGATCTTGTAATCCCCCAGCATCGACATCAGGATCAACAGCAGTAAAAAGGTCGGAAAACATTGCATTACTTCCACCAGCCGCATCAGAAACAGATCAAGTTTGCCCCGGAAATATCCGGCACTCATGCCGACCGCAATACCGATGACCATCGCCAGCAAAGCGGCAAGCAACCCCACGGCCAGCGACACCCGTGAACCGTAGATCAATCTCGATGCCAGATCCCTGCCGATATCATCACAACCTAAAATATGCTCTCTGCCCGGTGCTTCATAAGGCATTCCGGCGATCTCATCCGGCCCGTAAGGTATCGGGGCGAATAGGGCGAACTTCTCTCCGGCGGCGATCTCCCGGTAATCTTTCTTATCCATCACCGGTTTACCGGCAAAGAATCCGGCGGCGATCACCACCGCCGAAATCAGCAGCACCGCAAATTTCAGAACTTTTTTGCGGCACAACAGCACCCAGAACAACAGCACCGGCAGATAAAGCGCAAGAAAATTGAAAAGTTTTTCCACCATCACTTCACTGCTTTCCGGCGCAAAAAATGAGCGCAGAAACGGCATACTCCACTGACCGTCATGCGAAATCATCAGCAACGGCCGCCCGTTGGCAATAAAGGGCGCAAACACCGCCGGGATAAACAGTAAAATTATCCCCGTTACTCCGCACCACGCCACGGCACCGGAAGCAAAACGGCGCCACAGCGCATAGCGGAATGAGTTTTTGACCTCCATACCCATTTTCACTCTCCACTTTCCCGGCGGCTTCCGGATAATTCACCGAGCGACAGCGGCCGGAAAGCGGCTTTCGCCCGCGCTCTGGCCTCCACATCCACCGACAGATATTTCCACCGGGTGAAGCCGAAATCATGCGGCACACTGTTTTCCAGCCAACTGTAACGCAACACTCCGGAAACCGGAAAACCCTCATAGATCCAGACACATTTTTCATTCAGCAATCTGATCATCTGCAAATACAATTCGGTTCTTTCCGGAGAATCCTCCATGGTCAATGCCTGTTCATAAAGCCGGTCGAATTCCGCATCGGAAAAGCCGCAATAGTTGCAGCTGCCGATATTCCCGGAGTAAAACAACTGCAAAAAATTGGCGGCATCCGGATAATCCCCCACCCACGAATAGCGGAAAAGTTGAAATTGCCCCTGACGCAGTTTGGCAACAAAACGGGGGCGGGAATTGAGATGTGAAGTCACCCGGATACCGATAGTTGCCCAATCCGATACCGCCAGTTCCCCCATCTGCCGGTGACCGACCGTGGAACCGGCCTGATCGAAGTCGAATGTCAACGCTTCTCCGGTCGCCGGATCGATGCCGCCGGGATAACCCGCCTCGGCCAGCAGACGGCGCACTTCCGCCCAATCCGGATGAGCCGCCGCCGGTGCCGGAATGAATCCCGCCACTCCCGGAGGAACCGGCCCTGCCGCCGGGATCAGCATCCCCGAAGCATGATCGATCCGCCGTTTTATATCGTAGGCCAGACGCAAAGCCTGACGCAACTTCAAATTATTCCCCAGCCGGGGATCACGGAAGTTGAAACCGATATAACGGATCTCAAATTCCGGGTGTTCTTCCAATACCACGCCCCGTTCCGCCAGTGCGGGCAGCAGCAGACCGCCGCCGGCCAGAGTTTCCTGATGATCCTTATCCAGTGCGCTGTAATCCAGATTGCCCTGTAAAAAGAGCATCCACCGGGTCATCGGCTGGCGGATCTGACTGATCTCCACCCCGTCAAGCAGCGGCAGACGGCGGGTACGGTCAGCCGGATCGGCCGCCTGCGGAAAATACTCCTCACGGAAGTCGGGATTGCGCAGAAAACGCAAACGCAGATCGGGTATCCACTCCTGCAATACGAATGGGCCGCTGCCCGCCGGATTGCGGGCAAGATCCCCCCGGCCGGCATCCATCGCCGCCAGACGGGAAACCACCCCGGCATTGGGCATCGCCAGCAGATAGAGAAAAACCGGGTCGGGCCGTTCCAGAATCAAAGTGAAGCGTTTGGCACTGTGGATGACTATCCCCGGAATATCCCGGTCATACATACTCATATCCTGTGCTTCAGCGTGTGCCGTGATCTCCCGGAATTCATCCAATCCGGCGATCCGGTCACGGTATATCCACCAGACCGGACTGTGGTTGCGGGCATCGGCAATGCGCAAAATGGAAAATTTCACATCGTAAGCCGTCACCTGCCTTGAAACTTCATCGGGAAAACAGCCGTCGGCGGCAAAGAGCAGATCGTCACGCAATTCAAAAGTGTAACTTCTGCCGTCCGCTGAAATTTCCGGCATCCGGACGATCATCGACGGCACGATCCGGTATGGCCGGGCCAGATAATCATACTGCACCAGCGTATCGTAACACAATGCCGTCAGATCCCGGCTGGCCAGATCGTCGGCGTAAGCGGGATCAAGAGTTTTGACCGTTCCCCCGGCGGCACTGTATAAGATCCGGGCATTTTCCGGCCACGGAGAAACCTCCGTGCGGCGGCAATACAGCACGGGAAGGATCAGCAACAATGCAACTGCTGAAAGCAGGGGGAATATCAAACGTTTTTTCATTTACCGGCAATCGCCGCAAATCTGGCCGCCTGTGCCGCATATCCGGCCGCCATGGCGGCATCCGGAACAAAGGTTTTCAATTCAAATGAAGCACGGATGACCTTGCGGACATCATCCAGCGAAGCCAATTCGCCCGCCGCCATCGCCTGCACCAGAATATTGCCCGCCGCCGTCGCTTCGATCGGCCCGGCGACCACCTGACGATCCAGCGCACTGGCGGCCAATTCCATCAGAAAGCCGTCTTTCGTGCCGCCGCCGACCACATTCAGACAGGCATATTTGACATTGAGCAGTTTTTCCAGCAAGGCGATCTTGTTGGCAAAGTAAAGAGCCAGACTGTCATACACCGCCCGGACAACTTCCGCATCGGTGAAGTTTTCCCCCTGACCGGTACGTTTCAGAAATGCCCTTATATTCCCCGGCATATCACCCGGCGCGGCAAATTCGGCGCAGTTGGGGTTGATGAAATATTTGCAAGGCTCGCTCCGGCGTGCCATCTGTTCCATATCGTTGAATGAGAGATTCTTGCCCTCCTCATTCCACACCCGGCGCAACTCCTGGAAAAGCCATGATCCCATGATGTTGGTCAGGAAACGGATCTTGCCGCCGACTCCACCCTCATTGGTGATGGATTCTTTTTCACTTCCGGCGGTCATCAGCGGTTGATCGATTTCCGCACCGAGCAACGCCCAGGTACCGGCACTCAAATACGCCCACTGCCCCTCGACCGGAGCGGGGACTGCCGCCACCGCACTGGCCGTATCGTGGGAACCGCACTTGAAAATCGGGATCGGATCACAACCCAATTCGGCACAAAGTTCCGCAGAAAGCATACCCGACGGCGTACCGGCGGCAACGATTTCCGGGAACACCTCTTTGGGCAGCCCCAGTCTGGCGATCAGATCCCAATGCCACTGACGGGAAACCGGGTCGAGCAGATTGGTCGTGGAGCAGAAAGTATATTCCGCAGTGGCATCGCCGCCCAGCGACAGAGCCAATGCATCGGGGATCGGCAGGAAAAATGAGTTCTCAAAATCTTCCGGATGCTCCTCATAATGGGCGCAGAGCTGGTAGATGGTATTCAGCGTCATGCACTGGATGCCGGTCAGATTGTAAAGTTCCGCTTTGGAAATTTTCTGCCACACCTTTTCCGCCGCCGCCACGGTACGCAGATCCCGGTAGTTGTAGGGCAGACGGCGCATTTTTCCGGTATCTTTATCAAAGAAAACATAATCCACGCCCCAGGTGTCAATGGAAATACCATCCAGCTTGACTCCGGTGGCAAGCGCATTGCGCAGACCGGTTTTCAACTCGTTGCACAGCCGGGGATAATCCCAGTAAAATGAGCCGTCGATCTCCGTCGGCCCATTGGCGAAACGGTGAACTTCCTGCATGGTAAGTTTGCCGTTATCCACCGTACCGATGATCGCACGGCCGCTGGATGCTCCGAGATCAAAAGCGAGAAAATTTTTCATGATGATATTCCTTTCAGTAAATATTCTGTTGATTTGAAACCATGTTTAAGGTTTTGTTTGCAAATTCTGCTTTGCATATAACTTAATCCGTCTGCCGGTTAAATTCAAGTACGCTGCTGATGCTTCACCACCGCATCATAAGCGATATGCCCGCCGAAAATATCCAGAGCTGAACCGATAGTGTAATCCACTTTGCCCTTTCCGGCATTTTCGATCAGGGCGATATCGTCAAATGAAGCGATTCCCCCGGCGTAGACACACTGCAATGGAGAAAAACGGGCAAGGATATCCAGTAATTCTTCATCTATCCCGGAACATTTTCCTTCGACATCCACCGCATGAACCAGAAATTCCGCACAACTTTTTCCGAAACGCTCCAGCGTTTCGCCGTTGAGTTCCAGTGAGGTGAAATTTTTCCACCGGTCAGTGACCACCATATAACGGCCATCGGGGGTTTTGCGGCAGGAAAGATCCAGCACGATGTGTTCCTGCCCCACCGCCCGGATCAGTTTCCGCAGATTTTCTTCGTGAAATTCACCGCCGGAAAATACAAAACTGGTGACGATCACCTGACTTGCTCCGGCTTCCAGATAATGCGCCGCATTTTCCGCATTCACCCCGCCGCCGAGCTGCAGACCGCCCGGATAAGCCTGCAACGCCGATAACGCCGCTTCCTCATTGCCCGGCCCCAATTTGATCACATGGCCGCCGGTCAACGCATCACGCTTATACAATTCCGCATAATATGACGGACTTTTTTCCGAAACAAAATTCGTCCGCAGATCACGCTCACCGGCATCTGTATTCAATGAGCCGCCGACGATCTGTTTCACTTTGCCGTCATGCAGATCGATACACGGCCGGAAAAGGGCTTTCATCACTCGAAATCCTCCTCCATATCGGCAAAACTCAACTCCGCCGCCGGTCTGCCCATGTTTTTCAGGATCACCGAACCGGATGCCGCCGGAATGTCACTATTGATCACCAGAGAGCCACCTTTGCGCGCCATGGCACTGCCGCCCCAGATATATTCGTCAAAAATCTCACCGAACATACCGTGAAGCACCTCTTTGCCCGGCCGGGAAACATGACTGCCGTCACTGCAAAACACCCCGCCGGATACCGTTACAGCCACGGAACTTCCGGCAGGCTGTTTGCGGATGAAACTGCGGAAATCACGGTGCTTTGCCGCCGCGGCAAAACAACCGTCAAAAGTCACCATACTGCCGCCGGGAACCATTTCATTGCCGCCGGAAACCGCAAAAATGCTCTTGAAACGCCACGGTCTTTTTTCCACTTCCGTTTCTTCCGGAACAGTCAACACCTGCCGCCGCCAGACGATCGCACCATCCTGCACGGCGATCGTGTGATGCGCCCGGCCACCGGCATAAGTTGCGGCGCACAAATGCCGCCAGAAATCATCGCCGCTGTAAGCCTCCGCCGCCGAACCGTCGGCAAAAGTAACTTTCACCAGCACCGGCAATATCCCGCCGTCATAAATCATCCCCTCTGCCGCAAATTCCCGGCAGGTATCTTCCCCGGCGAAAAGAATATCCACTTTGACCGCCTGACCGTGGAATGTGATATCTTCCAGCGTCAGATCACTGATCCTGCCGCCA
This sequence comes from Lentisphaerota bacterium, assembly GCA_015061625.1. Taxonomy (GTDB): domain Bacteria; phylum Verrucomicrobiota; class Lentisphaeria; order Victivallales; family Victivallaceae; genus UBA1784. Next base: position 47,445 of record SUWG01000001.1, read on the forward strand.
TTGTCTGCGGCGATATCATCGGTCAATTCCACGATATTGCCCGCCAGTTTCCAATGTCTTTTCACCCGGTATTCACAGCCGAAAGGGATCACATTTTCGCTGTCCATCGCCGCCGACAGAGCATCATTTGCCATGTGACGGCGCAACTTTTCCGCCAAACCCAGACTCTCATCGAATTTCCCGGTTCTGATGCGCCCGATACTCAAAACTTTTCTCTCTCCGGCAAAAAAGACGGCAGACTCCGCTCCGCCGGCGTAAACATCAAACCGGTTTGCCGCCGAAGCGACCTGTATTTGCGATTCAATTTTCATCTTTCACTTCCATATTGTTTCCGGCATTTTCCGCCTTGAAAAAACGTTCTCTGATAACCTGCCAGCGGTCATATCTGGCGGCCTTTTCATCCACCAGACTTCCGATATCTTCCGGTGCGCAGAAACTCAATTCCCGCATCTCACCGGGCAAAATCCGGAACAGCACCGCATCGACTTCTTTCACCCCGGCTTTCTGCAACGCCTTGCGCGCCTTGTTGACCACCCGCCTGGAGCAGTGATTGCGCCACAAAAGAAACAGCGGATAGACCCATGCCGCCAGCCAGAATATCCAACTGGGGAAATCATGTATCCACAACGCTTTCACGATCTCCGCCAGCGGCAGCAGCATCACCGGCAGCAGAAATCCCCACGCATCTTTGTCGGAAATAAAACAATTCCCCAGATAACGGCGCAACTTTGACGGCGAAGTCTGATAGGCGAAATACTCTTCCAGCAGCGGTTCATTGAGGATGTGCCGCACCGAATGGCACAACTCATGCGCCAGAAGTTCCTCCCGGCAATAGTTGAGAAATTTGCGTTTTTTGCGGAATACGTTGCGCAGCAGAAACACCGCAAAATTTTCTTCCGGATCACCGATCAGACAGCCGCCCCAGAAAATACCGATCTGCCGGGTCAGGTAAAAACCCGGCACATGAGAGACCGTAAAACCGTAAAGTTTCTGCGTGATCTCCGCCGCCTCACCGGATAACTCCGGCGAAATGCGTTCTTCTGCAGAAACCTCGAACATATCGAAAACTTTTACTTTGCCCTCTTCCGCCAGTTTCACTTCAAAATCGGCATAGACCTTTTCCGTATCTCCGATGCGCTGTAAAAACTCCTCTGCACTCTCACTGCCGGTCATAATGAAACCGGCGGCATCCAGAGCGACAAGTTTTTCCAGTTCTTCAGGGCTCACTTTTTCGCTCCGTGGGCATGATCGCCGCCGTTATGCGGTTTATTTTTGCGGTTCTTGTTTTCCCCCTGACGGTTGTTGTTTTTGCCGTTCTTTTCCTGTTCTCTGACGGGATTGTGCTTTTCCGGAGAACAGACGGTGATATCCGACACATGGAAAACCGAAACATTGCCGTTTTCAAAGGTGACACTGACTTTGGAAGTCAGCAGATTACGGTCGGTTATCCGCCCTCTGCCCGATGGGGTTTCGCAGAATTCACCTTTGCGCGGCATACCTTTTTCCAGTTCCAGATAGCCCTCATGCTCATACTTCAGACAGCACTTCAAACGGCCGCACACTCCGGAAATGGTGCCGGGGGTGAGCAAAAGATCCTGCTCTTTGGCCATTTTGACATTGATCGAACTGAATTCCTTGAGGAAACGGCTGCAGCACAACACCTGACCGCAAACGGCGATGCCGCCGTAAATACCGGTTTCATCCCGCACGCCGATCTGCCGCAGCTCGATACGCACATTGAGCGCGCGGGAAAGTTCCTTGACCAACTCCCGGAAGTCCACCCGGCCGTCAGCGCAGAATTGCACCGTAAGCAACTTGCGGTCAAGCGAATAATGGGCATTGACCGGATTCATTTCCAATGCGAGTTTTCCGATCCACTCCCGCACGACGGCCATATCGGCTTTGGCTTTGCGGCGGTTCTCATCGGCTTCGGCTAATTCCGCTTCGCCGGCGACCCGCAATATCTGCGGCAGATCTTCGATGCGGGATGTCATGCTCGGCGCGGATAATTCCGCACCGGCCGTACCCAATTCTTCATAGAAATCCCGCCGGAAAACACATTGACCGCCCCGTTTCAAGGGCAGATCTTCTGCGCCGCGCACTTCAAAGGAAGCTCCGTTTTCAAGTTTTACTATCCAGACTTTTTCCATATTTTACGATCCGTTAGAGTATATACATCCATATTGACTTATGGACAATATAGCAGTTCTTGACACCATTTACAAGTAGAGATTTGCAATAACCCGCCTTATTCCGGAGGATTTCTCTGAAAATAAGGGCAGAGGATTTGAAAAATCACCGGTTTGATGCTATCTTATGGTTTAAGTGTTTATTTTTAACAACAAATGCTTCTCCGGGAGCAAAAACAGGAGTTTTTATCATGCCGGTAGATATTCTGGTCGGAACCCAGTGGGGTGATGAGGGCAAAGGCAAGTTGATCGACGTCCTCACCCGTGATGTGGATATGGTAGTGCGTTTTCAGGGCGGCAACAATGCCGGTCACACCGTGGAGATCGGTGACAAACGTTATGTTCTGCACCTCGTGCCGTCGGGCATTTTCCGCCCGGAAGTCACTTGCGTCATCGGCAACGGTCTGGTGGTCGATCCGGTCGCGCTGGATGAAGAATTGCGCGGCATTGAGGAAAAGGGATTTTCCACTGACAATGTCCAGTTGAGCAACCGCGCCCAGATGATCTTCATCTATCACCGGGTCGCTGACACCTTGAGCGAAAACAAAGCCAAACAGAAGATCGGTACCACCGGCCGCGGCATCGGCCCGGCTTATATGGATAAGATGCGCCGTACCGGTATCCGGGCGATCGATCTCAAATTCCCGGAAAAACTCGCCGAACAATTCCGCAGTGAATGCGCCAGATACAACAAAATTTTCGCTGAATACGGCGTGCCGGAACTCGACGTCGAAAAAGAACTCACCAAAGTCCTCGAAGCCGCCAAACGCCTCGCTCCGATGGTCTGCGACACCGTTTATTCCGTCAACCGTGCCGTCAAAGAAGGCAAAAATGTCCTCTTTGAAGGTGCCCAGGGCGCATTGCTCGACATCGACCACGGCACTTATCCCTTTGTCACCAGCAGCAACACCACCAGCGGCGGTGCCTGTACCGGCGGCGGTGTGCCGCCGCAGAGCATCCGCGACGTCTGGGGCGTGATCAAAGCCTACACCACCAGAGTCGGTGAAGGGCCGTTCCCCACGGAATTATTTGATGCCACCGGCGAAAAACTGCGCCAGATCGGCCGGGAATTCGGTGCGACCACCGGCCGTCCCCGCCGTTGCGGCTGGTTCGATGCGGTCGCTTCCCGTTACGCCTGTATGGTCAACGGTATCAACAAACTTGCCGTCACCAAACTCGACTGTCTGGATGATCTTGATGAGATCGCCATCTGCGTGGCTTACAAAGTCAACGGCGTGCTGACCACCGAATTTCCCGCTTCAGTCGCCGAACTCGATGCCGCCGAACCGGTCTACGAATATATGCCCGGCTGGAAGTGCAGCACCAGCGAAGCCCGCAAGGCCGCCGATCTGCCGGAAAATGCCCGGAAATACCTCGCCCGCATGGCCGAATTGGTCGATTCCGAAGTGGCGATCATTTCCGTCGGCCCCCGCCGTGACCAGACTTTTGCCGCCGACGCGGAGTAAGTCATGCGCCAAAATGACCGGCAACTGCCGATAATGACCTATCTGCGGAGTCTGGACTATCTGCAGATAGGGTCCGTAGTGCTGTTGCTGGTCTTCGGTCTGATCTTCATCCGTTCGACCGGAATGCAGATCGATACGGAAGAAAGCCGGAGTTTTTTCTACAAACAACTTATCTGGATCATCACCGGTGCGGGGGTGTATACCTTTGTATCGGTGCTGGATTACCGCTCTTTTGTCTGCCGCGCTATGATGATCGGCGGCTATGTGCTGTCGCTGTTTATGCTGGTTGCGGTGCTGTTTCTGGGGGTGAAGGTATTCGGTGCAACCAGATGGCTGAATATTTTCGGTTTCCGTCTGCAGCCTTCCGAACCGGCCAAACTGATGATAATCGGCATGATGGCGGCGATCTTTTCCGCCCCCCGGCTGGCCAAAAACAAGCTGCTCTGTATCTTTCTGGCCGCGATCACCGTGGCGATCCCTTTTCTGCTGATCGCCATTGAACCGGACTTGGGCAGTGCGCTGGTTCTGCTCCCGGTTTCCGGAGCCATGCTCTTTTGTTTCGGCATCAAGTGGCGGTATGTGCTGCTCGGGGTGATCGCCATTGCCGCCGGAATCGCCTTTATCCTCTTTGACAGTTTCCGGGATGACCCGCTGGTTCTGCGCAACTATCAGCGTGACCGGATCAAAATTTTTCTCAATCCCGGTTCCGACCGGGGCAACCGGGGACACAACGCCTATCAGGCCAAACTCGCCGTCGGTGCCGGCGGTGCTTCCGGCACCGGTATCGGCAAGGGAACTCAAAATGAACTGGGGTTTCTGCCGCATACGGTTTCCAACAACGACTTCATCTTTTCGGTCATTGCCGAGGAGACCGGTTTTGCCGGAGTGACGCTGCTCTTGAGTCTCTATGGCATTTTGCTCTATACGATTTTGCGGACGGCATTTCTGGTATCATCTTACGGCAGATATATCGCCTGCGGGGTGGCGACATTGATCTTCTGCCATATTTTCATCAATATCGGCATGAGTATCGGCATTGCTCCGGTGACCGGATTGCCGCTGCCGCTGGTCAGTTACGGCGGATCATTCATCCTGACCGCCATGACCACGCTGGGCATCGTACAGTCGATCTACCGCCACACCAGAATCGATGCGGATGAATAAATATCCGGCAACTTCAACTGATCGCTTTTTTCCGGTCACATTTCGCTGATCTTTTTGACGACCACCCCGATCCATGCGACATCCTCTTTATCAAAGGGGATGATGCGCCCTTCGGGGTTGTCACTGGTCAGCAGCATCTGGGCGGGTGACTGTTTGCGCAGACGTTTGCAGACCACCTTTTCCGGAATACTGCTCTGATCTCTGAAACGCACTACCACCACCTTGTTATCGGGGATGGCTTCCAGATTTTCCGCCGGTTCGACCAGAACGATGTCGTCATCAAGTATCCGGGGTTCCATGGATATACCGTGGACTTTGAATGCTCTGGTATCCCGGCGGGAATCCGCCGGTACCGGCACGGTAGGAGTGGTTTCCGGATCCCAATTCTGCATTACCACAGCATCGGATTCCAGTGATTCCAGATGGCTGGCGGCATTGGCCCATTCGACGACCGGCACCGGGCGCACGAGCATTGCCCCATCCCGGAAAAGTCCGCGGGGCGAAAGCATCGCCAATTCCCCGGCGGTCAGCGGGGATTTTTCCGGAGAACACTCCAGAACATCGAAAACTGCCGAAAGCACATCCGGGAACCAATTCAATTCGCCGTTGAAAAGGCGGATGAAAGTTTGCGGTGAATTATAACCGACTGCCCGGCAGAGATATTCGACCGAGTTTATGCCGCATTTTTCCATCGCCTGCCGGAGAAATTCCCGCAGTGGCAAACTGTTTTTGATCGTACCGGCAACCGGCGGCGGCGGGGAAAATTCCAGAAAAGGCTGCAGTTTTTCCCAGCAGTCATCGGTGATGGTCTTGACCTTGCCGCTCAAATAACGGGAAATGTTGGAAGCACTGACCTGACTTCTGGCGGCCAATTCCTTGGCATCTCCGGCCTGAATGACCGCCTGCCGCAAGGCTTGCAATACCCGGTCATCTATTCTCATGATATCCTCCTTACATTTCCCGGACGCATCCGGAATTACAATTAGTCAACAATAATAATATACACTGAAATTGCGTGCATGCAAGCAATTTTTTCAAAAAAAGTTGATTTTGCGACTTGAAAATTGCATCAATGCAATTATATTGGGATTCCGGCGGCTGCAAATGGGCGGGCGATATTTTTTACCCGCGTCGATTGCACGGATGCAATCAAAAAAATATCAAATTTTTTCAAAAAGGATGTAAAAGTGACAAATCATGTGAGAAAAATCGCAGATCCGTTGATTTCACCGGGCGGAAAAATCTATTCTGCCGGGGGAATAAAGCGGCTTTGGCGGGAAATTTTTCCGGAGAGTGTTGACAATCGGGCGCATTGTTGGAAAAAGTCAATGCGCAGGAGTGATCACCATGACTCAAAACAACAACCATCAAACCTTAAAGGAAAGTGACGATAAACTTCTGAAATTGGTCGAAGAAGCTCTGCTGCGCCGGGCAACCGGTTATGAAGACGCTTCCGGTAAAGCGGTGCCGCCGGATGTGCGGGCAGCTATGTACTGGCTGGAAAACCGCTGTCCGGAAAGGTGGAAAAAGAACCGTTCCCCGGTCAAAGATGATGATCCGCAACAGCTGCTTACCGATGATGAAACCGCACTTTAACCCATTCAAGTCAAGGAAAATATCTGTGAAAAACTATATCTTTCACCGCAAAAATGCCGAATATACCGCCAATGAAAGGCGGTGGAAACGGGCCGCCGAAGCCTATTCCGGCGGCAGAGAGTATATCGAACAGGCTCTCATCCGGCACGTTTCCGAAATCGATCTGGAATTCGCCGAACGCCGCCGGCGGGCATATTACTTCAATTATCCGCGCGCCATCGCCAGACGGATAACCCAGTACGCCTTGAGCGTTGACCCCGTGCGCCGCAATGCCGATATCGAATTGGTCGAAGATTGGAGCCGAACCGGTCTGCGCACCAACGATGTCATGCGCCAGTTGTCAACTTTACTCAACGTTTACGGCCGGGCATGGCTGCTGGTGGATATGCCGATCTTTGACGGTACTCCCAGCAAACTGCAAGCCAGAAACGAGCGTCTGCGCCCCTATGCCAGAGCGATTTCACCGCTTCAGGTGGTCGATTGGGCCTACGGCGAAGACGGCAAACTGCTCTGGGCTTTGATCGCCGAGGAGGAGTGCGTATGCCCGGATCCATTCACTCCGCCGGTGCGCTTGCGCCGCCGCCGGTTGTATGACCGTAATTGCTGGCGGCTGTTTGAGAATAATGCCGGGAATATACAGGAGATCGCTTCCGGAGTGAATCCGACCGGCTGTGTGCCGCTGATCGGCATTACGGAGCCGGATGGTTTCGGCTTATCCGCCAACCACTGGTTCGAGGATGTCGTGCGTATCAGCGAAGCGATCCTCAACAATGAATCCGAAGCGCAGATGAATACGGTCAAACAGATGTTCGGGATGCTGGTGGTTTCCGACTCATTTGCCCGCAGTGCCAGAAAACTTGCCGCCGATGAGCGGAAAAATGACAATTTCGCCGCCACCGTGGCCCGCAGTGCGGCGATCATTGAGTCGGTGGATGAAAAAGGCATCAGCCGCTTCATCAGTCCTTCCGGAGTGGCGACCGACACCATCCGGGAAGAGAACCGCTACTTGAAACAGGAGTTGTACGATGTGGTAGGCCTGGCAGTGCAGAGCAATTCCAAAGAAAGGCAGAGCGCGGAATCCAAAGAGTGGGATTTCCAGAATGTCGCCCAGTTTCTGGCAGTGCGCGCGGAACTGCTCGAACAGACCGAGTTGGATGCGTGGAAGATCATGCGCCGCTACGATCTGGATTTGAGCGTGCCGGAGATCCATTACAACCGCCGTTTCGCCGTGGGCGATCTGGCCGCCGGTATCGCCGGATTGCTGCAGCTTTCGGAAATCCCCGGCGGCAGAGCCTACCGCAAAGCAGTGAGCCGCACCGCCGTCGAATTGCTCGGCAATATCGGCCCGGTAAGTGCCGCTGAAAAAGAGAAAATCAACCGTGAAATAGATCAGGAGAGTAACCATGCTGACCAGTGAAAATGAGTCCCCCGCCGCAATGCCCGCAAATGTACCGGAAAAAACTCCGGCCGAGCAACTGGCGGAATTGGAAAATGAGTATGCCCTGCTCAATCAGAAGTATGAGGCACTTCAGAAACGCAACATTCTGGAAAAAGTCTGCTTTGAAAGCGGCTGTACCGACCCCGATTATTTGCAGTTCTGCGCTGAACGCCAAGGGGTGAACCTTGAAGATGCGGAAGCTCTGCGGCAATTTGCCGGTGAATTTTCCGCTTCGGCTCCGGGGTGTTTCCACGCCCGGATCATTCCGGGAAGCAGTGCCGGAATGGTCAAATCTGCCCCCTCCTCTGCCGGGACAGCGGAGGAGGTCCCAGCCGGTGACCGGATCGCTTTGATCGCATTATCCATCGATAATGCACCCGATGCGGTCGGCCGATAACATAAACTTCTGCTGAATAAAGCAGTAAATTTCCCCGGCAAATGACCGGCGGATACCATCTGTAAACCACAACAAGGAGAAAACTATGCTTTACAACTACTCTTTCGCCAACCGCAAACGTGACCTTTCCGATGTGATGGCAACTGTCATCAAGGATGAGCCGCGTTTCATTTCCAACTTCAAAACCGCTCCGGATGCCGCATCTGCCAAACATGAATATCTGGAAGATCAGCTCACCGGCCGCGGAGTCAATGCCTCTGCCGCCGCCAGTGGTGTGCTGACCTTGAGCGCGGCCGATGCCGCCAAACTCAAAGTCGGCACTTTGCTGGCTCTCAAAGATGATCCGGCCCTTTTCCGGGTGACGGCCGTGACCGGTGAAAATGCCACACTGGAATTGGCGGGCAACAACGGTTCCGACCTGACTGCGGCGACCGATCTGCCCGCAGAAGGCGGCAAATTCCTCATCGTTTCGACCCCGATGGGCGAAGGAACTTCCAACGGCGACGGTGAAGAAAATTATCACCTTTCCACGGTGGAGTGGAATGCCACACAGATCTTCCGTAAAGAGATCGTGCTTTCCGGTACGGCTCTGTCGGTAAACCTCTACGGCAATGCCGACAATCAGTTGAACCGCCAGACCGCTTTTGCCCTTGCCGACCTCGCCCGTGACCTCAACCGGGTGGCACTTTTCGGCCGCCGGGTGGAAGCGACGGTCAACACCAGAGGCGAAGCCGGAGGATTGTACTTTTTCGGTACGCAGTCCGGAGTGCCGGTGATCGATGCCGCCAAAAGCAAACTTGACAGTTTCCTGATCAACGATGCGGCGCAGGCGGTTCTCGGTGAGGGCGGTGATCCGATGCAGATCCTCTGCTCTCCCGGTCAGGCACGGGTCATTTCCAATGAATACCGTGACCGCATTTCAATTCTGCGTTCCGATGACCGCCGCGGGGCATACGTCGCCGTGATCGTCAACGAGATCAACGGCAGAGGCATGACCATCATGGCCGATCCGGATATGCCCGACGGTGATGCGTGGGTGCTGGATACCGGCTGTTTCGCTCTGGCCAGTCTTTCCGGCAGAGCGATCACCGATATGGATGCCACTCCGGGTGGTTTCGACGGCATCCGCCGGGTGGCGATCGGCGAATTGACCTTTGAATTCAAAAATGTCAAACAGCGTTGCTGCCGCATCAAAAATCTGCTGGCCAGCAGCGAGGCGATCGCCGCATTGCGCAACGCATAAAAAATGCCAACGGCCTCTTTCCCCCCTGCAAAACGGGGGGAAAGAGCGACTTTCAATAATAAAGGAATATAAAATATGACGCTGGTTGAAACTGATGAATTTTTCCGGGAACACCCGCTGAAAGAAAGTTACTTCAAATACAGTGAAAATGAGCGTTCCGGGATTCTGGCAGTGGCCGCCAGAGATATTCAGGCGGCGGTATCCGGGATCGAACCGGTCAACGGCGATGAAAAGAATTTTATTGATGCCGCCATTGCCGAACAGACCATCTTTCTGATGCTCAATCCGGAGTATCTGACCGGCAAATACACCCGTACTGCGGCAGTCGGTTCCGGGGAAAGTATGCTGCGTTTCAGCGATCAACTTTCCCCGCTGGGCCAGCGGGCGGCGGCATTGATCGCCCCGTTGCTCAAACGGGGGGAAAATTTGAAAGAAAATACAACTGATGCAACAGATATTCTGCCGCCGACGGTATCTCTGATGCGCGGTTGAAACGATATCAGACAACTTAATGGTGATGTACTTATGAATGACCCTGATTGTTACGGCAAATTCCCCAACGGCAATACTCCGTGTGCCAAATGCGATTACTTTGATTCCTGCCGCTATTACGCGGCAACTGCCAAAGCAGTCAACTGCCGGGAAAGACACATGGCAAGTTTTGAAAGAGCCTCATTCCTGGTGCCGGAAATGCCCGATTTTGACCATATCCCCGGCGAAGAAAAAAGTACGGAAACGGAAAACATCGTGGAAGCATTGAGCAAATTTTTCCGTTATCTGATCGACCTTGATGAGTATACGCTGGCATTGATTTGTCAAACGGTTTCCGGCGATGAGAATCATCAACCGGTAACAGTCAACTCTTTGAGTTCTCTGTTGGGCTGTTCCCGGCAGGCGGTACACCGGAAAATGCTTTCCGTGATCGCCGCCCATCCGGAGTTGTCCGGCTTTTTCCGCCGGGTGATAACCAAATTTGCCGCGGCGAAAAGTTTGACCTGGCGGAGAAAAAAAGATGGCGGTGAATCATGTTCAGTTACACCCCGATCCAGCGCAAAGCTTTGAAGTTACTGGCTTCGGCTGCCAATCATGTGATGCTTTTCGGCGGTTCCCGGTCGGGAAAGAGTTTTGTATTATGCTGTGCGCTGGTGGCAAGAGCGTTGAATTCTCCGGGCAGCCGTCATGCGGTGGTGCGCAAATATTGCAGTGATGCCCGCACCACGATCGGGCTGGATACCTTGCCCAAAGTGCTTAAAAGCCGTTTCGGCAACCGGGTGCGGTGGAAATTCAATAAGGCGGAAAATTTTTTCCGCTTTGCCAACTCCTCGGAAATCTGGCTGATCGGTCTGGATGACGGCGAAAGAGCGGATAAAATTCTGGGCAAGGAGTTTGCCACGATCTACTTCAATGAGTGTTCGGAATTGGAGTACGCCAGCGTGCAGACCGCCCTTACCCGGCTGGCACAAAATGCGCCGCCGCTGGTCAACCGGGCATATTACGACTGCAATCCGCCGGGCAAAAGTCACTGGTGTTACCGGGTTTTCGTTGAAAAATGCGACCCGGTGAGCCGGGAAAGATTCACCCATCCGGAAAATTATGCAACATTGCAGATGAATCCGGGTGACAACCGGCGCAATCTGCCCGCCGATTATATCGAAAACACCCTCGCCAATCTGCCTGCCCGCCAGAAAGAACGTTTTCTGAAAGGCGAATGGCTCGACGATGACGAGGGCGCATTGTGGAGTTATGCGATGATCGATCCATTCCGGGTGGATGAAGTGCCGGAATTGGAAAAGATCTTCATCGGTGTCGATCCGGCAGTTACTTCATCACCGGGGAGCGACTGCACCGGCATCGTGGCCGTCGGCAGAGATGCTGACGGCGGATTTTATGTGCTTGCCGACCGGAGCCTCCGGGCGACTCCGGCAGTCTGGGCGCATGAAGCGGTGGAGTTGTTCCGTCAGGTGAATGCCGATAAGATCGTGGTCGAAGTGAATAACGGCGGAGAGTTGCTGAAAACCCTTTTCGCCGGAGAAGATGAGAATATTCCGGTAAAGCCGGTGCGGGCATTCAAAGATAAATATACCCGTGCCGAACCGGTGGCGGCATTGTATGAAAAAGGGGTGATCCACCATGCCGGGATATTTCCGGAACTGGAAAGCCAGATGTGTTCATTCAAAGCCGGCGGGAATCATCACTCCCCTGACCGGATGGATGCGCTGGTGTGGGCAGTGAGCGAATTGGCACTGCTGCCGACCGGGAACCGCTTCATTACCGCATAAGGATCACATTGAATAACAGTATCCATCGTTGCCGGATACCATTCCGGATGATGACGGATGCTGTTTTTTTATTTTCTGCGCTTCACACTCCGGTATACCATCGGTTAAAAAAATATTTTTCATGAAAAATGGGGCTGTATCCGTCTATAACAACTTGACATCCCGGCCAATATGCCGTATATTCTTTCACAATCAATTTATCACAGCAGGAGGATGACCATGACCGATCCCGATTTGGAAGCATTGTTGATTTTACAGGAAGCCGATCTGCGGCGCAAAGGTATGGAAAAACGTTTGGAATTGCTCCCCAGAGAGATGGATGCCATCATCGCCAGACGGGATAAACTCAATGCCTCGACTGCCGCCGCCCAGGAACTTCTGAAAAAAGAGGAACTTGCCGTCAAAAAATGCGAGGCCGAAATTGCCCGCCTGACTGAAGAAAGTCAGAAGTTGCAGCAGCAATCCGCCCTGGTCAAGAAAAATAATGAGTATCAGGCCATGCTGGGGCAGATCGCCGATAACAAACGCAAGATCGGTTCTCTGGAAGAAGAAGTGCTGGAAAAATTCGACAAGGTCGCCGAACTCAAGGAAAATGCCGAAAAAATCAAACGCGCCAACGCCCTTGAGCTGCGCAACGCCAGAGCCGAATTCGAGGAGTTGCTCGCCTTTTCCAAAACCGTCAAAGGCGAGATCGCCAAAGCCGTTGCCGACCGCCCGGCACTGACCGCCAATGTGCGTGACGAATTGCTTTCCACCTACAACCGTCTGCTCAAAGGCAAAGAGGGCACCGCACCTTTGACCAAACTGGATAACGGCTGTTGCGGCAACTGCCACATGAAAGTCACCATGCAGACCGCCAATGAGTTATCCAAAGGCAAAATCGAGCATTGCGACAACTGTCAGCATCTGCTCTATGCCGATCCGGAGTAAATTTCATGAGGTCTTACGACTTTGCCGAATTGGTTTACCGGAAAGTTGAATCCGATGAACTTGATTACAAATCCGCTATGTCATGGCGGACGATGACCCGGCAGGAAAAGGGTAAGATCGTCCGTCATCTGACCGCATTCGCCAATACCCGCGGCGGTTTTCTGGTCATCGGCGTATCCGAAGATGTTTCCGGAGTTCCCTCGCTCTACACCGGTGTAAGCGAGGAACAGGCCGGTTCATTCGATCCGACCCCGGTGGGGGATTTCATCAATGCCCATATCGAACCGGCATTGGATTACACCATCGAGCGGCCGCTGATCGACGGCAAACGTTATGTGATTTTTGTGGTGAAACCGTTTAAGCAACTGCCGCACGTCTGTTCCCGCGGCGTGGAAAATGAGTTGCAGGAGGGGATATTCTACATCCGCACCGCCGAAGCATCGAGCCGTCCGGCCCGCCGGGCGCACGAAATGCAGGAACTTCTGCGCCGCTGTATGCGCAACGAAAGAGAACAGCTCGGCCGTATCCTGCGGGGCATCCTCTACGAGACCCGGCAGAGTGCCGCCGGAGAAAAGAGCCGTTTGAGCGACCAGATCCTGGATGCGGAGCGTTACTTCCGCCACCGGCGCAACCGCAACGGCATCTGTCTGAAATTTGCCATGTACCCCGACCGCGCACTAAATTCAGCATCAACCCCTGCCGATCTGCATGAAGCGGTGAAAAAATCGGTATTCCCCTGCAGCAAACCGGAATTTTTAAGTCAGAATGCCGCTGCCGGCGGTCAGGCCGCCAATGGTTCGGTGCGTTTCTTATCGGTTGAACAACCTTTGATGTGGCAATTTTTCGACAATGGTTTATTCTGTTTTTTCCGGGATGTGGAAAGCAACCGGATAACGTTGGAAAATCTCGCCAGATTCTGCGCGGAAAGTACCCGTTTCGCCGGAAAACTGGCGCAAAATCTGAATTTAAGTGAAGAATTGCTCACCTTGAAAATATCCCTTTCACCCGCCGATGAAGCGGTCATCGAACCGGATTACCGCACCGGGGAAAAGGAAGTTGCCGCCGAGATCCGCCGCAGTGCCGCCGACCTGATCAGCGGTCAGGAGCAGCACGCCGCCCGGCTTCTGCGCCGTATCGGGGAACAATTTCAGTTGCCGGATAAGCAGTTGGATCATTTTCACAGTGCCATAAGCACCTTTCTGGAGTGCCGCTGATGTTCATCGATGTTCCGGAAAATATGCCGGTGGATTTTTCCATGGATGAATTCGCCGTCGATTATGAATTGGGCAACAGTTGCGATATCGATCTGCAATCATTCTGCCGGGAGTTCTTTTCCCCCGGCGGCACGCTGGCGCAAAGTGCCGAGATCAACGGCATTCCCTGCGAGGAGCGTCCGCAACAACTGGCGATGGCGCTGGAGATCGCCGCTTCTCTGGAATCCGGTCAAAACTGCTGTATCGAAGCACCCACCGGAGTCGGTAAAAGTTTCGCTTATCTCATCCCCCTGATCTGTTACGCCGTCAACAGCCGCCGCCCGGCACTGATTTCCACGGAAACGATCAATTTACAGCACCAGTTGATCGAAAAAGATCTGCCGTTTCTCAAAGAATTGACCCAAATGGATTTCAAAGTCGCTCTCGCCAAAGGACGGAGCAACTACCTCTGCCGCCGCCGTCTGGCTCTGCTTTCCGGTGAGCAGAAAGATCTGCTGCTGCCAATGCCGCAAATGGTTCTGGAAACGGAAAAACTCATTTCCGATCTGGAAAACGGCAGAGATGACAGTTTCATCAACGGCGTGCGCGCCAACAACCGCATCTGGCATCTGGTCTGCTGTGAAAGCGGCAACTGCGCCGGGCCGAAGTGCGAATTTTACCGCAACTGCTACTATTTCAAAGCCCGCAGGAAGTGGGATGAAGCCGATATCGTCGTCGCCAATCATGCCTTGTTTCTCACCGATCTTGCCATCCGGCAGGAGAGCGGCAACGGCGGCACTTTACTGCCGGATTACGGGGCGGTGATGATCGATGAGGCGCACACTCTGGAAAACAGTGCCGCCATGCATCTGGGGTTGCATATTTCCCGCCATTCGATGTTGAGTACCGTCAACCGCCTCTATCACCCCGAAAGGGCCAAAGGTCTATTCATGCGGCCGGGGGCGGAAATGCTGGAGTTGCGCGGCAATGCCCAGCGCACCAGAGATGAAGTTTACGGATTTTTCACGCCTTACAATGATATTCTGAAAAATTCCGGTTCCAACTCGGTGCGGCTGGATGAGAAAACTCCCGATGCTTCGCCGGAAGTGCTGATGAAGTTATTCAATTCTCTGGCGGAAAGCATCGCGGCCATACAGGAAAATGAGGATGACGAGAGTTTCCGCACTGAATTGCTCGCCAACGCTGACCGGTGCCGGGATTATGTCGATATGCTTGCCGCATTCACGGGGCGTTTGATGCCCGATGCGGTCTATTTCATTGAGGAGGATCAGGATTCAGTGACCTGCTGTGCCGCGCCGTTGAATGTGGCGGATTTATTGCGGAAATTGCTCTTCAACGGCGATCTGCCGGTGATGCTCTGCAGTGCCACGATGACCGTGGCGGGGAAATTCGATTACTTCACCGGCCGTATCGGTTTTGAGGGCGGCAAAGTATTGAAACTGGATTCACCCTTTTCGCCGGATCAGGCGGCACTGGTGATAAAAAACGGTATGCCCGAACCGTCGTCGCCGGATTATCTGCCCAGTCTTGCCGCCGCCATCCGGGAATTGGTTTTGGAAAATTCCGGAAATGCGTTTGTGCTTTTCACCAGTTATCAGAGCATGAAATATTGTGCGGAAGCGTTGCGTGACATTTTTGCGGTCAAAGGATTGACTTTACTGGTTCAGGGAGAGGGAATGACCAGAAGTGAGATGTTGCGGGTGTTTCAAACTGCTGATGATCCGGTACTTTTCGGCACGGACAGTTTCTGGACCGGGGTGGATGTGCCGGGGGATAAACTCTCTCTGGTGATCATCACCCGGCTGCCCTTTGCCTCGATCGGTTCGCCGCTGACCTCGGCGAGAATGGAAAAACTTGATGCCGCCGGGATAAGTTCTTTTGCCCATTACTCCCTGCCGGAAGCGGTTTTGAAGTTCCGTCAGGGAGCGGGCCGTCTGATCCGCACCAAAAACGACCGCGGCACCGTGGCGGTGCTGGATTCCCGGATCGCCACCCGCCGTTACGGACGGGATTTCATCAACTCTCTGCCCTACCAAACCAGATTCATCTGACCGCACGGATTCTGATTTTTGCGCGTAATTATTTGAAATAATGAGATAAAAGTGCTATATTTTGTCAGAAATATCAAATAGTGAATCACTAATGGTGATATCAACAACCATAGAAAGGAGTTTTTATGTCGTTAAAATCATCGTACCATACGCCGAAAGTCAGAACTTTGGCCGCCGCTTTGCTGATCGCCGTGGCGGCAGTTGATACCGGATGGATTTCCGGCGGCAAATTCACCGCCCGTGCCGCCACGGTGGAAGAGGAAACTTTTGTAAAAGAGTGCAGCAAGGTGGAAGAGTGGATCAGGATAAATTATCCTGCCGGATCGGCTTCCTCACGTTTGCAGAATGCCCGGTTGCAGCAGATCATCAGATCACAGGATAGCGTTGCACAGAAAATGGAAAAATTGCATCAGCAATTTCCGGAAGTTTTTGTGCCGCGCGGGGAACTGGAGTTGCAAAATGCCAAAAATCAGGGGATAACTTTCAGCGCAGACAATAAAACCTTGATCAACTGCCCGGAAGAGGTCGCTTCGGTAATTATTCCGTCATGCGTGACCACCATCGGGGAAAATGCATTTGCCGGATGTGAAAAATTGACCGATATCACCATTCCCGACAGCGTAAGTACCATCGGTAAAGGTGCTTTCCGCGGTTGTAAATTTTTGACAGAAATCACTATTCCCCGGAGTGTAACGGTCATTGGTGATGGAGCATTTGCCGGGATAAGGATGGTGAAAGTGGCAGACGGTCATGAAACATTTATGATCGATGATCATGGGGCATTGCTGGATTTGCAACAGGGAAAATTGCTTTATCTGCGGCCTGACTTTCAGGGGATATATAATATTCCGGAGGGGGTGACGGCGATCGGCAGTAATGCTTTTGCCCGATGCGCCAATTTGACCGCAGTCATGATTCCAACCAGTGTTACATCCATTGCCGACAGTGCATTTGAAGGGGTGAAGTCGGTGAAACTCGTTCCCGGAAATCCGGCATTGAAAATCGACCGTCACGGCGCACTTATCGACCAACGGAACAGGAAATTTTTATATCTTCCGCCCTCATTTCCGGGGCGTTACACGGTTGAAGACGGCATAACTGCCATTGGTGCGAGTGCTTTTTCCGGATGTAAGGGGTTGACTGCCGTAACCTTGCCGTCAAGTGTGACTTTTATCGGCAATTATGCATTTTTCGGATGTGAAAATTTAACTGCGGTAAATATTCCCGATGGGGTGACCACCATTGCCGACGGCACATTTGTAAGCTGCAAAAATTTGGCATCGCTCACCATCCCCCGCCGGGTGACCGTCATTGGAGAACTGGCTTTTTGCGGTTGTGAGAAATTGACCGCCATCACTATTCCTGAGAGTGTGAGAACTATCCGTGTCGGGGCATTTTCCCTTTGCACCGGCTTGACCAGTGTCACCATTCCCCGCACAGTGACTTCCATCGGCAAGGTGGCATTTGCCGGCTGCCGTAGTTTGACCTCTGCCGTCATTCCGGATAATTGCCAGGTCGGCGGAAACGCTTTCCCGGAAAATTGTCAGGTGATCGGATGGCTGGAATGGGAATTGCGACGTGCCAAAGCGCAGGGGATAACTTTCAGTGCAGACAACAAAACCTTGATCAGATGCCCGGATGATGTTACTTCGGTAGTTATCCCGTCATGTGTGACCACTATCGGAGATGGAGCATTTAAGGATTGTTCACGTTTGACCAGTGTCACAATTCCCGACAGTGTTACTTCCATTGGCGATTGGGCTTTTCGCGGCTGTAGCAGTTTGACCAGTGTCAACATTCCTGACAGTGTCACTTCCATTGGAGGCGGTGCTTTTTACGGCTGTAGCAGTTTGACCAGTGTCACGATTCCCGACAGTGTTACTTCCATTGGAGGCTCTACTTTTCGCGGCTGTAGCAGTTTGACCAGTGTTACGATTCCCGACAGTGTTACTTCCATTGGAAGCGCTGCTTTTTGGGATTGCCGCAGTTTGACCAGTGTCACAATTCCCGATAGTATCACTTCCATTGGCAGCAATGCTTTTGACGGATGTCGCAGTTTGACCGGTATTACGATTCCCGACAGTGTCACTTCCATTGGAAGCGATGCTTTTGCCTATTGCCGCAGTTTGACCAGTATCACGATTCCCGATAGTGTTACTTCCATTGGAAGAAGTGCTTTTTCCAGATGTAGCAGTTTGACCAGTGTCACGATTCCCGACAGTGTTACTTCCATTGGCATTTGGGCTTTTTACGAATGCACCGGCTTGACCAGTGTCACAATTCCCGATAGTGTTACTTCCATTGGCGAAGGGGCTTTTGACGGAGTAAAATCTGTTGCTGTTAATGCAAATAATCCGAATTTCAGGGTTGATTCCAGCGGAGCATTGTTTAATGTCAAACAACAAAAAATATTGTATCTGCCGCCCGGTTTCAGGGGGAATTATACGATTCCTGATGGGGTGACTTCTATTGGAAATCATGCTTTTTCCGGATGTAGCAGTTTGACCAGTGTCACGATTCCCGACAGTGTTACTTCCATTGGGAACGCTGCTTTTGCCGAATGTACCGCTTTGACCAGTGTCACAATTACCAATAGTGTCACTTCCATTGGAGAATATGCTTTTTCCAGATGTAGCAGTTTGACCAGTATCACCATTCCCGACAGTGTTACTTCCATTGGCAGTTCGGCTTTTTCCGGCTGCGACAGATTGAGAAGTGTTACCGTGCCTGCCAGATGCTGGATCGGCAAAGATGCTTTCCCCGGAAATTGCCGGGTGATAAGACGGTAGCAGATGTTTTGAAACGGGGCAGAGGCAAAATGATGAGCCTCTGCCTTGTTTTTTTTGGGTATCCGTAATGTCCGCAATGTCCGCAATGTCCGTATTATCATAAGCGGCAAAATTTATGAAATCAAAGATGATTTTTTCTGCCATTTGTTGAAAAATACAACTCAAAGTGCTATTTTAACATCGTGAACCGGTATTTTTTACGGTTATTCCGGCTGTTAAAATGCTTTTTAGAAGGAGAAAATATCCATGAATCCTTTAGATTGGAATGCTTCAAACGATCTGCTCACCCCGATGTTCAAACGCGGAGCGGAATTTCTGGGCTGCCGTTACCCGATCATTTGCGGAGCAATGACCTGGGTCTCTGAACCGAAACTGGTTTCCGCCGTCTGCAACAACGGCTGTTTCGGCTGTATCGCCGGCGGCAATGCGCCGACCGATATCCTCGCCGGACAGATCGCCCAAACCAGAGAATTGACCAAAAACAACTTCGCCGTCAATCTGATCACCATCGCTCCGTCTTACAAAAATCATCTGGCCATGCTCAAAGATGCCAAAGTGCCTTACATCGTCTTTGCCGGCAGTTTCCCCAGAGAAAGCGAGATCGCCGAAGCCAAAGCCACCGGTGCCAAGGTCATGTGTTTCGCTTCAACGATCTCCATCGCCGACCGGATGATCCGTTTCGGTGCCGATGCGATCATCCTTGAGGGCAGTGAAGCCGGCGGCCATATCGGTCACGTCTCATCCATGATCCTCATCCAGCAGTTGCTTTTCAAATACGCCGATACCGTGCCGATCTTCATCGCCGGCGGGGTCGCCACCGGAAAAATGATGGCGCATCTGATGCTTATGGGAGCGGCAGGTGTCCAGTTGGGAACCCGTTTCGTCATGACCGAGGAGTGTGGAGTTCACCCCAGATTCAAAGAGGTGTTCCTCAAAGCCAACGCCCGTGATGCCATTGCCACACCGCAGTACGATTCCAAACTGCCGGTCGTGGCGGTGCGTGCGCTCAAAAATAAAGGTATGCAGAAATTCGGTGCATTGCAGCTGCATCTGCTCCGGGAACTGGAAGCCGGAAATATCCACCGTCAGGCCGCCCAGGAGGAGGTCGAGCGGTTCTGGGTCGGCGCATTGCGTAAAGCCGCAGTTGACGGCGACGTGGATGGCGGCTCACTGATGGCTGGTCAGGCAGTCGGTCTGATGGATAAGATCACCCCGATTTCCGATATGATCTGTGAATTGCTTACCGATGCCAACAATGAATTGATCGCGGTGAAAAACCGTCTGGCATAATGACCGGCAAAACTCCAAGTTTATCCCGCCGCTTGTTTCCGCTGACGATGAGCGCATTTTTCAACTCGTTCACCGACAGCGGTTTCAAGGTATGGGCAGTGTTGCTGATCCTGCAGAGTTCTCCGGCCCTTTTACAGGAACCATCCTTCCTTTTCGGCACGGCGGCAGTTTGTCTGCTGCCATCTTTGCTGTTACCGGGGATCACCGGTTTTGCCGCCGACCGTCTGCCCGGCAGATATATCATCGCCCTGATCGCCATAACCAAAATATTGCTGCTTTGCAGTGCCGATGCCCTGTTGCAACCGGCCTCATTCTGTTTCTGGCTTCCGGTAACGTGCTATTCTCTGCTCAATGCCTTCTTCCCCCCGGCATTCGACGGTTTACTGCCGCAGACATTCAGCGAAAAGGAACTTTCCCGTGCCTGCAGCCGTTGTGCGGCGGCTTCCACATTCGGATTCATTGCCGGTATCGTGCTGATCCCCGGAGCATTTTATTTCCACATCACCGCTTTGAGTTTGATTTTTGCCGCCTTTTTACTGCTCTTTTCAGCGGTAATAATCATCCCGGTCATCACGCCTCTGCAACGTCAGCGGGAGTTGGCCTACCCGTTTTTCAGCACCATTTACCGGGGAGCGACCGCCTTTTGCGGCAGAGCGGGATTATGGACATCGGCTTTGGGTGAAGTGTGCTTCATCGGTTTGAGCCTGACCGCCCTGCCGCTGTTGATCCTCTTTGCCCGCAATGCATTACAGATGGATGACAACTTCAATGTCATTCTGCTGCTGCTCGCTCCGGGGCTGGGATTTGTTCTCGGTTGTTTTGCCGCCGGATTGTTTTCCCGCAACAAGATCGAACCGGGGCTGATCCCGCTGGGCGCATTAGGAGTGATCGTCGCCCTGCCGATGATGATCTTTTTTCCCGGCACACCCCGGCAGCTGCTGCTCAATTTTCCGGATGGTTCCGCCATGGAACTGCTCTTTTATGCCGGAGCGTGGTTCTGGTCGGCATTTGCCGGTTTTTCCTGCGGAATGCTTTTCGTGCCGCTGCGCACCTACATCTTGCAGCGGTTGCATCCGGAAGTGCGCGGAGCGGCTCTGGCTCTGCGCAATGCGGTAACTTACCTGATTTCCGCGCTGGCGATGCTGTTGGTCATTTCGTTATCCAGCGGCACGGTACCGGGCATACCGCCATTATTGGGCGGCATAACCGGAGTGCCTTATCAGATACTGCTGGCGACATTCGGCATACTGGTCATGTTTTTCACGCTTCTGGCGTTGTGGCAACTGCCGAATTTCCTGCTCCGTTTTCTCATTCTCACGGTGGGCCATCTCTTTTACCGCATCCGGATCACCGGCGCGGAAAAGATTCCGGAGCGCGGGGGCGCACTGCTTTTATGCAACCATGTTTCTGCGATCGACAGTATTCTGGTCAGTGCCTGCACCAGCCGTCAGATACGTTTTCTGCTCTACGATGATTACTTCAAAGTGCCGTTGCTCGGTTCAGTGGCAAGGATGACCGGATTTTTCAGGGTCCCCCCGGCGGGCAAAACAAAAAGTCTGGCGCGGGTCCTGCGCAACATCCGCAAACACCTTGCCGACGGCGGTCTGATCTGTGTCTTTCCCGAAGGAAAACTTACCGGCAACGGTCTGGTCGGTGAATTCAAACAGGGATACGAAAAAATGTTGCCGGAGAATACGGATATACCGATCATTCCGGTAAATATCTCCTTTGCCTGGGGATCGGTATTTTCCAACTTTTTCACCCGTCCGGGCATCCGCAAAAAGTTGCATCTGCCCTTTTATCCGGCGGTGACATTCGGTGAACCGCTGCCGAAAAACACCCCCGCTTTTGAAATCAGACAGAAGATCATCGAATTGGGGGCCGAAGCCGCCGGAAATGCCATGCCCGGCGAATTGACCTTGCATCATGCCGCCGTGCATCAGGCGAAAAAGAATCTCTGGAAAACCACCTTTTCCGGTTGTTCCGGCAGGGATTATTCCACCTTTTCTCTGGTGCTGGAAGCCGCTTTGATCAGCCGGACTTTGCGCAAACAACTGCCCAGCAGTCAAAAGTATGTGGGCGTGTTACTGCCCAACGGCACGATGGCGGTCAAGGCGATACTGGCGATCATGATGGCCGACCGGATACCGGTGCCGCTGAATTACAGCACTTCACAGCAGATCCTGGATGTTTCCATGGAAAAAGCCGGGTTGAGTATGGTCATTACCGAACGCTTTTTCCTGCAGAATCTGCGGATATCTCCGGGAGAAAAAGCCGTATTCATCGGGGAGATCGGAGAAAAAACCACGCTGATAAAACGGATCATCATGGGTATCGGTCTGCTGATACTGCCGACCAGAGAATTTATGAATATGCTTTCGCCTTTGAGCGCGTTTGAGTTGGATAACGATGCGGTACTGCTCTTTTCCAGCGGTTCGACCGGCAACCCCAAAGGCATCCGCCTTTCGCACCACAATCTGAATACCAATGCCCGCAGTGTGGCCAATGGCCTGACCATCGACCGCAACGATTTGATCGTAGGCAATCTGCCGTTATTCCACTCATTCGGGTTGAATGTCTGTTTCTGGCTGCCGGTAATGTACGGTATTCCGGTAACTTACATTGCCAATCCGCTGGATTCCACTGCGGTCTGCCGGAGCATTTCCCAGCGCAAAGCGACGTTGCTTTTTGCCACGCCCTCGTTTTTACAGAAATATCTGCGCCGGGCCACGACTGAAGACCTCGCTTCATTGCGCCTGATCGCCACCGGAGCGGAAAAACTGCGGGATGATATCGCCCAAAAAGTGCGGGAAGTGACCAATAACCGTCTGGAAGTGGTCGAGTGTTACGGCTGTACGGAATTGTCGCCGGTGGTTTCCATCAACCTGCCCGCCAGCAGTGCGGAAACCGGCAGAAAAGCCGGATGCAAAGACAGCATCGGTCTGCCGCTGGAAAATATTTCCGTGCGTATACTTGACCCGCTCTCATTCACCCCGGTCGATCCCGGCGAAGAGGGCATTCTCTGTGTAAAAGGTTCACTGGTCATGCAAGGGTATCTCAACGATGAAAAACAAAGTGCCGAAGTCATGGCCGGAGAATATTACAAAACCGGCGACGTGGCGAAAATGGATGCCAATGGATATTTGCATATCTGCGGCCGCCTCTCACGCTTCAGCAAGATCGCCGGAGAGATGGTGCCGCATGAATTGGTCGAAAAGATCATCAATGAATTGTGCGCCTGTGACAACCGGGTAGTGGCAGTCGGCAGTATTCCCGACCCGGTCAAAGGTGAAGCATTGCTGGTGCTTTACACTCCGGAAATGCCATTCACTCCGGAAAAAGTCGTCGATCAACTCCGGGAACGCAGTATTTCCAACTTGTGGATACCCAAGGCCAGAAACTTCCATCCGGTAGACCATTTGCCGTTGCTCGGCAGCGGCAAACTGGATCTTGCCGCTTTGCGCAAGATCGCCGGAAATATTGCACTGGAAATGAATGATAACAGCAAATAGCATCCGTCAGCACCCGGCGTCCTGAATCACGGCTGATTGAATCACGGCTTATCAGCCCCCGGCACCGCGGTCATGAACAACCAGGGAAAAAATTTTTGAAATTTTATTAATTTGTTAAAATAATTAGGATTTCCTTATCGTTATATGGTTGGAAGCACTCAAACTGCACGGTTCTGATCCAACCGGCGGATGGATTGCGAACCAAGGTCGAAGTTAAACCAAGGCGAAAATGAGGGAGTGTAGTAAACCTACTCGACCGAATTTGAGTCCGATGGTTTGACAAGAGATTGGCCGCAAGACGCCACCGCAAGTTTGATTTTCCATAAAAAAATGAAACAAAAAAACTGAAAGGAAATCGATTATGAAAAAGACAACCAAAGTTATGATGCTCGCCGCCCTGATGTTCGTTGGTACCGCCGCATTCGCCGGGCCGCATGGCGGACACCGCCACCACAAACGCGACGGCCTCGATCTGGCCGCCGGGATCGTCGGATTGGTGATGCAAGTGGTCAATCCCCAGCCGACCGTAGTGGTAAACCGTCCGGCAGTGATCGTCAACCGCCCGGCTCCGCGGCATCATGCACCGCAACGCCGTCCGGCACCGCAACGCCGTCCGGCACCCCGCCGCCGTTGAAACCGCCACTCTTAACCCCCGCCGGGAAATCTCACGATTTCCCGGCTTTTTTGTATATAAAATATATACAAGCATTGCAAATAAAGCGTATTCGTGCTATATTACAACGAGTAAAAATTATTTTTGCTTTCAGGAATTTTCACGCTTTTCCGAAAGCAATTCCAAAAAAAGGAAAAAAAGTTGTCCTGTTTGCTGAATCGAAAAACTGCCATCTTGGCGGCAGTGCTTACCGCCGCACTTCTGGTCATTGGCGGTATTGTTTTGAATGACATTCCGGTACGGGATGTGGCTTCCCGCTATGCTCCGATGTGCGAAGCATTCGCCAGAGGCGACTGGCAGTATGCTTTCCACCCCCGCATCCAGCCGTTGCAGGTGATTTCCGGCGGCATTATCGCATGGCTCTTTCATTGTGACGGCTTTACCGCCTTGAAAATCGCTTCGGCCCTCTGGTTTTTTGCCGGAATATTCACAGCATGGAAACTTTTCCGGGAAATTTATCCGGAAAAGCCTTACATTGCCGCCGCCGCAGTGGTTTTTTGTTCCATTTTCCCCTGCAACATCCACATGGCGATCTCCGGCTTGCGGGAATCGGGCAAAACATTCATCCTGCTGTTGACGGCACTGGCATTGGTAAAAATATGGCGGAATGTCAAAAGTTATTATCCATTCATCCTGTTGGGGATCGGTTGCTTTCTGGCGGTGCTGTGCCGGGCGGATATGATCATGAGCGGTATTTTTCTGCTCTTTACCGGGGTGGTATTGGAGTGCCGGGAAAAACGATTTCCCCGCCTTTCCCTGATCTCCACCGCCATAACTGCTTTAGGAATTTTGCTTAATTCACTGCTGAATACCCACATTTGCGGTCACGCCATGCCCGATTACCGTTTTGCGGAAGTGTTTCAGGAAATGACCGGTGAACCGGCACAATTTACCGACATTTCCCAACTCACACTGCTGTTGATGTTTCTGCTGGTATCAGCGGCGGTCATCACGGCGTGGATGCTGAAAAAAATTCCGGTGGCGATTTTTCTGGCGGTGCCGTTTATCCTTACAGTTGCCACGAGCATACGCGCCGGACTCAACGACGAAGAACACTCCGCCGGAGAATTCATCTCATCTCTGCTGGGTGGTTGTTATCATGCCGTGGGGATATTCTCTTTGCTTGCCATCATTTATCTGATTTGGCGCAAACGCTTTAACACCGGGGAATTTCTTCTGTGCCTGACGTTGCTGGCCAATGCGTTTTTCAACATTGTGCCGATACAGTTATTCCATAAGTCACTCTATGTTTCAGACCGGTATCTGTATGTGGCAATGCCGCTGATGGCGGGATTTTTCGCCATCGGTATCAATGAAATTTATCAATTCATCCGGCACAAGATCAATCCGCTTACGGCCAATATATTGCTGACTCTTTCCTGTGCGGCAATGTGCGGCGGCATGATTTTCCATGCCATTCAACCGACGCTCCGGGAGCGTACCAGGGAAAAAGAGATCATCATGCGCCGCGGGATATGGGAATTGGCGACACTCATCCGGGAGGATTACGACGGAGAAAAATACCGGGAAAACATTTTTGATCTTAACAACTACAACAGCGATCAGGCTCCCTTCATCCAATTTGATTCATCCAGCAAGATCACTGTGGCGGCATATCTGGCCGGCGGCAGTACATCTTTCAAGGATATCGATTATTTTGTCGGAGAAAAACTGCCCGGAAAATTCAGAAAAAAAGCCGTATTTCTCACTGAAATCAACTTCGGTAAATACAGTAAAAAAGTGTGGAGAATAACGAAATGAAACTTTTTGCCGGTGGCCGGATACGTTCTTTTTCTTTGCTTTTCAGTGATATTCTGTCATTGGGGATATCACTGTTTGCCTCATTTTACATCTACAAACTTTGCGGAGCGAAATATGAATTGGCGATTCTTTACCGCACCTGGCCGATATTTGTGCTGCTGATCGGCTTCAATATTTCCGGGCGGCTTTACTGTGGAAATCTGTTCTATCCGGGGCTGGTGATCAATCCGGTCGAGGAGTTGCGGCGGTTGACGTTGAGTTGTATTGCCAGTTTTCTGGTATTTTTTGCGATCTTGAGTGTCACCCGGGAAAATCTGGCATTTTCCCGGGTGGCGTTGATCATTGCCGGAGTGCTTAATGCCTTTCTGACTCCATTCGGCAGGATCATCTGCCGTTACATATTGTGGAAACTGCATTGGGGCTATATTCCGGCGGCGGTGGTGGGCAATGAAAAACTTGCGCGGGCCGTCGCAGAAAAAATAAACAGCGACAACAACACTATCCTTTCCCTGAAAATGAGCTGCTGCGAAGCGCAAATCGCACCTGACCTGCCCGATTTTGAGCAGGAGGAATTTCTGAAAAATGCCAAAAAAGCAGGGATAAATTACCTGATCTACTGCAATGAAAAGGGTGGTGACAGCCGGGAAATCGAAAAATTTCTGCCGAAATTCCTTCATATATTGATCGTCAATGACACGGCGAGATTTCCGGTATTGTGGTCATATCCGGTAAGTTTTTACCGTTATTTTTCCTTTGAGATCAGCAACCGCCTGTTACGCAAACAGGTGGTTTTGCAAAAGCGGATATTGGAGTTCATTCTGTCGGCGATCGGTATCGTTCTTGCCTTTATTCCGGGGATATTTCTGGCGATACTGGTGAAACTTTCCAGCCGCGGGCCGGTCTTTTACCGGGCGAAACGGCTGGGCAAAAACGGTAAAACGATCTATGTGCTTAAATTCCGCACGATGAATCCGGATGCCGATGACAAACTGGAACAACTTTTGGCGGAAAATCCGGAACTTAAAGCGGAATGGGAGAAAAACTTCAAACTGGAAAATGATCCGAGGATCACGAAGATCGGCAATTTTCTGCGCAAAACCAGTCTGGATGAATTGCCGCAATTCATCAATGTATTGAAAGGCGAAATGTCCCTGATCGGCCCCCGCCCGATCGTGGAAAAAGAGGTGGCATATTACGGGGAGGATTACAAGGTATTTTCCAGTGTCAAACCGGGGATCACCGGCTTATGGCAGGTTTCCGGCCGGAGTGACACCGACTATGAAGACCGGGTGGCAATGGATGTATTTTATGTGAATAACTGGTCGATCTGGATGGATTTTTACATCTTCATCGCCACATTCAATGCGGTACTTCTACGCAGAGGAGCAAAATGAATAAAATCAAACAATTTATCACTTTTTTGGATAAAGTGCCAGAAGGTAAAGAGTTATCCATCCGTCAGCAGATCACGCTTATTTTATGGGGAATAACGATCGTGCTGCTGCCGTTTTTCAGATTTCCTTACGGTGAATTTGAAAAATTGTCCCTTTATCCGCTTTTGCTGATCGTCTTCATCAATATTGATAAATGGTGGAATTTGTGTTGGCACAATAAATTTCTGCGTTACACCGCCTTTGCCATTGCCGCATTTATTGCGTGGCCACTGATTTCCCTGCCATTCAGTGTCGGCTTGAGCAATATCAACTTTGCCGACAACATCAAACCCTCTATCCATGATACAGTTATTTACGGAGCGTGGTATGTGTTTCTGGCAACGTGTTTCCTCCTGCCGCAGGAAAAGATCCGTAAAACTTTTTATTGGAGTTTGACGGTCACTTTGCTTTACTGTTGTGCTTACAGTGTGATCGAAATACTGCATTGGAGCAAAGTGCAATGGGCGACGGATTTTCTGTCCAAATCAATTTATTTTTTCCAGAAGGATGTGGGGCAATATTGCGGCTGGTGGCCACCGGTATTCTGGGATGCGCCGAGATTGCGGGCAATATTTGGTGAACCATCCTATTTTGCCGTGTTGCTGACATTTGCCGTACTTTACTACGGATTTGCTTTCTGGCGGTCGGCCGGATGGAAAAAGATTTCCGGCAATGCACTGTTGATGATATTATCAGCATTGGCACTTTGCGGCACGCAAAGTGCCAGTGGCACTGTGTCACTGGCCGGCTCGACGGTACTTTTCATTGTTTTATTTGCAATATTTTTCCGCAAATTCAATAAATTTGAAAGAATCAAAGGCAGCATTTTAAGTATACTATTGCTTGTTTTTTCCGCCATGGTTGCACTCAATCAGCGCGGCGGCATTAACGATTGGCTGTTGCTGCTCAACAAAATAAATGAAACATCTCAACCCAAACAGCAGCAGAAAAAATTTGATTCTTCATCCGGCACCAGACTTATTCATTTGAAAGCCGAAATCAAACTGATTGCCGAAAGACCGCTATGCGGTTACGGTCAGGGCAATTACGGTCCGGCCATGAAACAGGCCTTGCTGGAAAGTCCGGAAAAAACCGGAGAGATCCGCTTATGGAGCGAAAATGAGGAATTTGTGCCTCCGTCATTGAATAAATATACCCAAACCGCGATTAACAGCGGCTTGACCGGTTTGGTATTTTTCTTTCTTATGTTTTTACCGGCGGTTGTCTGCTGTATCAAATGTATTAAGACAATGAAAGCAGATTACTGGATCACTTCAACCATTCTCTGCGGAGCGATCGCAATAATTTTTTCTACTGTGTCAACCGATAGTTTATATTGCTTTTCCCTTTTGGCATTTCCATTTTACACTTATATCATCGGCAAGGATACTTCCGGGAAATAACCAAAAATGACCTCTCTGCGTAAAAACTACATATTATCGCTCATCTCCCAGACGGTCACGGTGCTTTCACCGCTGATCGTCACGCCTTTTGTCGCCCGGAGACTGCTGGCGGATAATATCGGGATTTTCAGTTTTACCGAATCGGTCGTCTTTATTTTCGGATTGTTTGCGTTGCTCGGCAGTCACACCTACGGACAACGGGAAATCGCTTACTGTCAGGGAAATAAACGCCAACAACTGCAAATTTTTGCCGAAGTCTTTCTTGCTTCAGGTATAACCACGGCGGTGGTGCTGGCCGGATATATCATTTTTGCCGCCATGCAAAGACAATATCAGCTGATCTACTTTATCCAGATTGCAGAATTGATCGCGTTTCACTGGGATATAACGTGGTTCTATCAGGGGAAAGAGGATTTCAAGACTCTGCTTTACCGCAATATGCTGGTCAAAGCGTTATATATCATACTGGTATTTCTGCTTATCCGGGATACCGGAGATTTGCCGGTATATGTGATTTTGCGGGTGGGAACTTTTCTATTGGGCAATATGACATTGCTGTTTCCGGTGGTGTATCAATGTTTCAAAGAAAATATCCGGGTATCTGCCGGGGTGTTACTGCCCCATATCCGGAAAATGATACCGCTGTTTCTGCCGCAGATCGCCATACAGATCTATACGGTGCTGGATAAAACCATGATCGGTATAATCACGCAATCACCTTACCAGAATGGCTGTTATGAAGAGGCGATGAAAGTTATCCGGGTATTGATGAATTTTGTCGGAGCCGCCGCCGGAGTATTGATGCCGCGGATCGCCTCGCTCCACGCTTCCGGCAATCAGGAAGAGATCGGAAATAAAATGTTCAACGGCCTCAGATTCGTCTTTTTGATCACATTGCCGATGGTATTTGGTATTGTTGTCGTTGCCCCGGTATTCATGCCGTGGTTTTTGGGACCGGGCTTTGAAGATGCCATTGGAATTTTGCAAATTCTGGCGGGGTTGTTACTGTTGCTCGGGGTCGGCAGAATTACCGGCAGTTGTCTGCTGGCGGTAAAAGAGGAAAAGCAATATACCCGCAATGTCTGTATCGGTGCGGCGGTGAATTTCTCGCTGAATTTATGGCTGATAAGCTGCTTTCAGGCCATGGGGGCGGCGATCGCCTCACTGGTTGCAGAATTGACCGTCACTCTGCTCATGCTTTATCACTGCCGGAAATTTCTGGACTTCGGCAAAATGGTAAAATGCCTGCTGACTTACCTGCTTTGCAGTGCGGCAATGTATGCCACATTGATAACAGTAAAAAGCCGTCTTTACATTGATGTTTTATGGCAGTTGCTCATACTGGCAGTAACCGGCATGATGATTTATGGCGCCGGATTGCTGATAATCAGAGATGAAATAGTCTTGAGTATGATAAAAATGATCTGGAAAAAACGCGGCAAAAACTGTCCGTAATGTCTGTATTGTCCGTAAAAAGGAGTTTTATGAGTGTAAAAGTATCAGTCTGCATCCCGGTTTACGGGGTGGAAAAGTACATTGAGAAATGCGCCCGCAGTTTGTTTGAACAAACCATGCGGGAGGGCATTGAATTTATCTTTGTCAACGACTGCACTCCGGATAAAAGTATTGAGATTTTAGAGCGTGTATTATCTGAATATCCCCACCGGAAAGCACAGACCGAAATCATCCATCATGAGAAAAACAGTGGTTTGGTCGCCGCCAGAAAAACGGGATTGGCTCATGCTACAGGTGAATATATAATTCACTGTGACTCCGATGATTGGGTGGAATTGGATATGTATGAAAAAATGTACCTTGCCGCTAAAGAAAACGATGCCGACATGGTGTATTGTGACTATATAAGAGAAATGCCGGATAGCAGGAAAGAAATCGGATCCGGAGGCACGACACAAAATGCCAATGAGCTGATATGTGAATTTCTTTCCCGGAAAACTGTCTGGTATTTATGGAACAGAATGTACCGCAGGGAAATTGCCCAAAAAGATTATTCGGCGACCTGTCAGGAACATATTTCCTATATGGAAGATGGTTTACGAAATTGTTCCATGCTGCGTCATTGCCGGAAAATATCCTGTATCAGGGAACCATTATATCATTATAACTGCTGTAATCTTTCTGCCATGACATACTGCTTGTCTCAAAAATCACGAAAAATGGCAATTGAGGCAATCGCAATTCTGGATCGTCTGTTTCCTGAAAAGAAATATCAGAAAGCATTGGATTACCGCCTGCGGCAAAGTCTTTTTATAATGTTGCCTACTGACTTCATCACACCGGGGGAATGGCACAAACTCTATAAAAGAGCCAAATGGGGTATGTGGAAAGATAAACATTTTTCCTTTAAGGCCAAATGCATTTTTTATTTGGCGTGTATCAATTATCCTCTGGCAGGTTATATCTATAAAAAATTGAAAGGCATATCATGAAAAGAGTCATCACTTACGGTACTTACGATCTGTTGCACTATGGTCACATCAATTTGCTTACCCGTGCCAAGGCATTGGGAGATTATCTGATCGTGGCCCTTTCCACAGATGAATTCAACTGGGGCAGCAAACAGAAAAAGTGTTATTTTTCCTACGAAAAACGCAAACAGATGCTCGAAGCACTCCGGGCGGTCGATCTGGTCATTCCGGAAGAAAACTGGGAACAGAAAATCACCGATGTCCAGCTTTACCAAGCCGATGTCTTTGTCATGGGCGATGACTGGAAAGGTAAATTTGACTTCCTCAAAGATTACTGCGAAGTGGTATATCTGCCCCGCACTCCGGAAATTTCCACCACTGCCATCAAAAACGATCTCAATAAAAAGGCATAAGCATCATGGCACAGGAAACTTTTACCGATATAAGTAAAGAGGATTTGCGTCAGGCGCAGAAAATCATGCTCTACATCATGAAAAAAATCCATGAAGTCTGCGTGAAACACAATATCAGATACTGGCTGGATTACGGTACATTACTGGGAGCCATCAGACATGATGGCTTCATCCCGTGGGATGACGATCTGGATATCTGTATGATGCGGGATGATTACGAAAAATTCAGTAAGATCGCCCAAGATGAGTTCGGTGATGAATTTTTCTGGGAAAACAATAAAACTGTCAGTAATTTTTATCAGGAATACGGTAAAGTAAGATTATGCAATACCATATGGCTTGAAGATTTTTGGCAGCATATGCCCCGAAAACACACCGGGTTATTTATTGATATTTTTCCGATGGACCCATTCCCGGAAAATAAAATCAAATTATTTAATCTCTGTGTATTCCGTGCTGTTCTTGTCGGCGTTGTGAATAAAAAAGTATTCAAACAAAAAGCCGGTAACTGTATAAAATCTGTTGTCCGCTGGTTTTGCTCGATATTTTTACCGCTTGATTTTTTAGCCAGACGTCAGGAAAAAATCATCAAAAATTTACAGCGTTATAAAGACAGCAGTCCGCTGGTTTCCAAACTTTGTATGGATACCAAACGTGATTTGTGCGACAGATCCATGTTTGATGAATTGGTTCTGCATAAGTTTGAAGATGCCGAATTTTATATCCCCGCCAGATACGATGAGAGATTGAAAATGCTTTTCAATGATTATATGCAGCTGCCGCCGGAGGATAAACGTTACGGGCATCATGGTATTTTGAAATACGATTTCGGCAAATACAAAGATTTGTGAGCACAGACAATACAGACAATACAGACAATACGGACAATGAATAACAGTAAAACATCTTTACTTAAACCATCAGGCGGCTTTTCAGAACGCATGATGCAAGTGCGGTTGAAAAAACGCGGTAAAAACTGTCCGTAATGTCTGTATTGTCCGTAAAAAAGGAGTTTTATGAGTGTAAAAGTATCTGTCTGCATCCCGGTTTACGGGGTGGAAAAGTACATTGAAAGGTGCGCCCGCAAGGCAGGCAAACGGTGTCTCACCCTCAAAAAATGTGACCACATCGCCGGAAAAAAGCTCTTTTGAAAAATAGATTATAAAATATGGATAGGTGTCTATAGAATTTTCAGGAATTGTATTATCATGATAAAAATATTGCACGTTGTACCATATTTATCCCGAAATGGAATAATGTCCTTCTTAATGAACTATTATCGCCATATTGACCGGACACAAGTTCAGTTTGATTTTTTACATTCTGATCCAGACTATGTTGCGCCAGAACTGCAGCAGGAAATAAAAAGACTCGGCGGGAAAGATATATTAATCCCATTTGGAAAAATAAAATCATTTTTCAAGGCATGGAAAATGGCTTATCTTTTTCTTAAACACCATGCTTCTGAATATGATATTTTGCATATTCATCAAATGGGTCCCGGTTTCAGCTATCTTTTTTTGGGATGGTTGTTTAATATAAAAGTACGGATCATTCATTCTCACAGCACTTGTTATTCACCCAAGAAAAGTCGTGCGATTCGCAATGCGTTATACATTTTACCCTTCCGGCCATTTGCGACTGATATATGGGCCTGTTCCAATGCTGCCGGAAAATTTTTATTCGGTAAAAGAAAATGGAAAAAACAGGGCGTATATATTCCGAATGCTATTGCCATTGATGAATTTAAGTTTTCTCCGGATGAAAGAATTAAAAAACGGCAGGAACTGT
This sequence comes from Lentisphaerota bacterium, assembly GCA_015061625.1. Lineage (GTDB taxonomy): Bacteria > Verrucomicrobiota > Lentisphaeria > Victivallales > Victivallaceae > UBA1784. The sequence goes on from SUWG01000001.1 coordinate 80,903, forward strand.
CTATTAACGATAAGACATTGACTGTTATCCATACCGGAGAAATAAATCATGCGAAAAATCCGCTGTTTTTACTCCGGATTTTCTATGAGATCCATAAAAAAAATCCGGATTCGATATTGATATCCTGTGGCAAAATTACATTAAAAAATGCGATTGAACAGGAAATTAAAAATTTGGATCTGGAAAAATATGTTAAATTATTAGGGCCCCGTTCTGATGTCAAAGAACTTTTGAGTGCTGCTGATTGTATGGTTTTCCCAAGTCGCTTTGAGGGTTTGGGGATTTCGGTTTTAGAGGCTCAACTGACATCTCTTCCTGTTGTCGTTTCAAAAGCAGTTCCGGAGGATGTGGCAGTTTCAGACAACATTCAATTTTTATCTCTGAAAGATAAACCGGAAAAATGGGCAGATACTATATTAGGCATGGTATCAACGACCATGAGAAAAACCGGCACTGTATCAAACGCTGAAGTGAACCATTTCAATATTGTCACGGAAGCTGTCAATCTTTCCGGAAAATATATTTCTTTGTTACCGGAAAAAAAACGGTTTGTCATTCCCAATTCGCTTTCGTTTACCTGTGACACCCCGTCAAAATGCGAAAATAAACGGATCATCGCTTTAGGCCGTTTTACCCCGGAGAAAGGTTTCGATTATCTTTTGCAGACTGCGGTCAAACTCAAACAGGCCATCCCCGATTGGCACATCGACATTTTCGGTAGCGGTGAGGATGAAACCATGCTCAAAGACCTTGCCAAAAAACTGCAAGTCGATGATTTTGTCACCTTTAATCCGCCCACCAAAGAGGTGGCAAAAGAGTTGTGCAATTCCGGTATGTATGTAATGAGTTCACGTTTTGAGGGCTTTGGTTTGGTGCTGACTGAAGCCCAGGAGTGCGGATTGCCTATCGTTTCTTTTGACTGTCCGGAAGGACCTTCGGAAATCATTCATGAGGGCGAAGACGGCTTCCTCGTTCCCCTTGCTGACACAGATGCTCTGGCAGAAAAAATCATCACCCTCGCGAAAAATGAAGAAATGCGAAAAGAATTCGGCAGGAATGCCAAAATCAATTGCAAACAGTTTTCTCCTGAAAGAGTGGGCGAAATGTGGATGGATTTGATCAATAAACTCACGGTCAACAAGGAAAATAAAAAATGAAATATGATTATCTTTTAGTCGGGGCCGGACTTTTTAACGCCACCTTTGCCGCTTTGGCACGCAAGGCCGGTTTGCGGTGTCTCGTCATCGAAAAACGTGACCATATCGCCGGAAATATCCACACCGAAAATGTGGAGGGCATCAATATCCATAAATACGGCGCCCACATCTTTCACACCGACGATGAAAATTGCTGGAATTTCGTCAACCAATTTGCCACATTCAACCGTTACACCAATTCCCCCGTGGCTCTCATCGACGGCAAATTATTCAACCTGCCATTCAATATGAATACCTTTCATGCCATCTGGCCCGATGTCATCACCCCGCTGCAGGCACAGCAGCGCATCGCTGAACAGGCCGCCGAAATGGCCGGGAAAACCCCATCCAACCTCGAAGAACAGGCCATTTCCCTCGTCGGCAGAGATATTTACGAACTTCTTATCAAAGGCTATACCGAAAAACAATGGGGCAGACCATGCTCTGCTCTCGCCCCCGATATCATCAAACGGCTGCCTTTGCGCTTCACCTATGACAACAACTACTTCAATGACCGTTTTCAGGGAATCCCCATGGGCGGCTATACGGCCATGGTGGAAAAAATGTTCGGCGATACCGATATCCGGCTTTCCTGCGACTTCCTCGCCGATAAAGAAAATCTTTCCAACCTGGCAGAAAAAATCGTCTACACCGGCACGATCGACTCTTATTTCAATTACTGCTTCGGCGAATTGGAATACCGTTCTCTGCGCTTCAAAACTGAAAAACTTGACGGTCAAAACATTCAGGGCGTCGCCGTCGTCAATCACACTTCCGCAGACACACCTTACACCAGAACCATCGAACACAAACACTTTGAAGCCGAAAATACAACCGCATTCAACACCCCTTATTCCTTCGTCACTGAAGAATATCCCGCCGACTGGCAGCGCGGCGACGAACCCTATTACCCGGTAAACAATCCCCGCAACAGCGAACTTTACCGGAAATACGCCGACCTCGCCGCACAGGAAACCAACGTCATTTTCGGCGGCCGTCTGGGGATGTACCGCTATTTCGATATGGATGATACCATCATCGCCGCTATCCAATGCTTTCAACAACAGGTAAATAAATGAATATCAAAATCCTTGTCGCCACTCACAAAGAGTATCCAATGCCCGCCGATCCGGCATATTTCCCCATCCACGCCGGAGCGGCACTCCATGCACCGCTGCCCTATACCGGAGATGACACGGCAGATAATATCAGTGCCAAAAATAAAAACTTCTGCGAACTTACCGCCCTTTACTGGGCCTGGAAAAATCTCGATTGCGACTTTCTGGGATTGGTTCATTACCGGCGGCACTTCGCCGGAAAACAGCAGGGAAAAACCCAATTCGACCGCATCATCACCACCGCTGAATTGGAAACACTCCTCGCTCAAGTGCCGCTGATCATGCCCAAAAAACGCAACTACTTCATCGAAAGCAACTATTCCCAATACGTCCACGCCCACCACGCCGAAGACCTCGCCGTGACCCAAGCCGTCATCTCGGAAAAATATCCCGAATATCTGCCCGCTTATAATAAAGTCATGAAACGTACCACCGGCTACCGCTTCAATATGTGCATCATGCGTAAAGATCTGCTCGATAACTATTGCTCGTGGCTCTTTGATATCCTCTTTGAAGTGGAAAAACGTCTGGATATTTCCAACTATTCCACCTACGATGCACGGGTTTTCGGCTTTATCAGTGAACGACTCCTCGATGTCTGGGTCGAAAAAAATCACCCCCCAATGAAAACTTTGCCGCTGCTTAACCTCGAAAGCCAACACTGGGGCAAAAAAATCTGCAACTTCATGCTCCGCAAACTATCCGGCGGCAAATGGGGCAAAAATAAGTGATGTTCTTTGGGGGAGGGAAAAACTTCTTTTCACGGGAAAAGAAGTTTTTCCCTCCCCCAAGCCCCCTCCTTTTTCAAGAAAAGCGGGGTAGTTTTGCTCCCGTTGGTCGCAAAACCGGCAATACGCTTTCCGCAACTGCAAAAGGTACGATCCAACCGGTGGATGGATTGCGAGCCAAGGTCGAAGTTAAACCAAGGCGAAAATGAGGGAGTGTAGTAAGCCTACTCGACTGAACATAAAATTAAAGACTACCTTACTCGCAGGGATGAGTACGGCGTAAGCCGCACGGAAGACCGGAGAGCGAGTGGCAACATCCCATGTTGCCACGGACAGCGTAAGCGAGGCCTCCGGAAAATCGACTGTAACCGCCAAGGGCGTCAGCCCGGGCGGCGAGGCCGCTCTCCCGCGGCCGCAGGGAGATTTTTTGGAGAAGAAAGAGATTGGCCGCAAGACGCCACCGTAGGTTTGATTTTTCACAAAACATGAGACAGCAAAAAAATTTTTTAATTTTTTTAGTTAGGCTGTCAGAAATATCAACGACACCGCACTATATAGACAGAACAACATCAATCGTGATGTAAAAAACGTGATTTCAAAAAAAGGGAAAGGAAAACTGATTATGAAAAAGACCACCAAAATTATGATGCTCGCCGCCATGATGTTCATCGGAACTGCCGCTTTCGCCGGTCCCCGGGGCGGACACCACCACCACCGCGACGGCCTCGATCTGGCCGCCGGTATCGTCAATCTGGTAATGCAAGTCGTCAATCCCCAACCGACTGTCGTAGTCGCTCCGCCGCCGGTAGTCGTCCATCAGCGTCCGGTAGTCGTCACTCCGCCCCGGCCTCACCACCGCCCCGCACCCCATCACCGCCCGGCTCCCCGTCACCGTCCGGCTCCCCGCCGCCGCTGACCCAACAGTTTTTGCCGGGGGCTGACGCCGCCCCCGGCACCCGGCTCCGGAGCAACTCTTACGCGATTTGCTCAAAACAGATACTCAATGTGACAGGCATTAAAAACAAACAAGGCCGTTGCAAAACGTCTGCAACGGCCCGTTGATTTTTATGAAATCATCAGATATGATCGTCACTTTCAGGTCTGAAGTAACTGAAACTTTTGAAGTAACGGGTAACAGTGGAAGGTTCTTCCAGAGAACCGACGTGACCGTCACAGAAAAGAATATTGGCTGAACCACCAACCCGGCCGATCACATCCTGGGCATTGTGCGGATGAACCATCCAGTTCCATTTGCCATTATCCTGGGTAACCAGCAAAGTGTGATAACCACGGTAAGATTCAGCAGATGCAGTCCAGTAGTTACCGGTTTCCACAGTCAGCAGTTTACCGGAAGGGCTCTTGATATTTCCAGCCTTGGGAATATCCCGTTTAGCTCCGGATGCCCAACCGCCAATAACACCGTTGTAGCCGTAACCGAAGTAACTCCATGAGGTCACATTTTCAGTGGTATCTGCTTTGGTTCTTTCAAAGAATTCAGTGCTGCTGACATGGGTGTAAACTCCGGCCATTGTCGGGCAGATACCGACTTCCGGGGTGAAAAGATTCATCTTATAAAAAGTTGCGGCCCAAGATTTCTTTTCCCAATCACCGCCGACACCATTTATGACAGTAAGACTCGCCGGCGGATACCAGCCGTCAAAAGCATCACAATACATGGCAAAGGCACTGCCGATCTGTTTCTGGTTGTTGATGCAACTGGCACTGCGGCCACGCTCACGGGCGGAATTCAATGCCGGAAGCAGAATTGCCGCTAAAATGGCGATAATAGCGATGACCACCAGCAATTCGATCAAAGTGAACTTCTTACTTCTCATTTTTCTCTCCTTTTTTAGGGGTTATTTGATAACGGAAATTCTTATCGATGTGATCGTGAAATCGCACTTGGGATAACCGATCACCCATTTGCTTTCTCCGGCCGGGAAAAGCGGTTTATCTTCGCTCTTGCCGGTCACACCATTGAAATCGACCAACTGCTGTGAACCGTCAAGCACCACCTTGATCATATTGTACTTACGCGGTTCAAAAGACATTCCCCAAGTGGAAACCTGACCGGCTCCGGCGGCTTGGAAATGCACTCTGCCGGTGTAACTGTTGAAATTCAATTTGAAGTTATTGCCGCTGGAAAGAATATTCCACAGATCCGGCTGTATGGTCTCTTCCGGATAGCGGTTCAGCACGATGCCGATCTCCACCACGATCCGGCCGGAAATATTCTCAAAGGTCAACTCCTGCGGAGCAGTGATCCGCAACCCGGCCGGAGTCTGCATGGCAGCCAAACTCTGCAAAGCGGCAGGCAGAGCCGCACCGCAACTCCACTCCAACACCGCTTCACTGCCTGCCGGGGCAGCCGGCAGGGCAACGACCTGATCCTGACCGTAACGGGGAACTTTCTGCGTATCGGCAACTACCGGATCGGCGGTAAAGGTTTTGGCCACAATATTGATCCGGATGCCCGGCACTTTGGGTGCGATCACCGCCGGATACGCCGGAATGACCGCTTTGACTCCGGCCAATTCGATATTGGTGGCTTCCAACTGCAAAGGAGCGTAAACTTCGATCGTTTCACCCTTTTTCAGCACCACCAGCAGAACCGGTTCAGCGAATTTGTTTCCGGCGAATTCCGTGAAATATCCGGCGATGCGGTTGTGATCTTTGGAAACAAAGAGGAAACCTTCCGGAGCGATGACGGTATTGTATTCACCGGCTTGCATGGCCAGCGGTTTATCCGAGAAGTTGGCAATATTCAGATTGCCGCCGTAAACCGCCGTGATCACCCCGTCTTTATCGGTGTAACTATCCAGCGGCTGACCGTAATTGAGACTGTGGATCTCTCCGGCGATCAGAGCCGTGGTACGCATCCAGCGGCGTTTTTCCCGGGTCATTTCAAAATCATTGAGGAATCCCGCTTTCAAACCGATACCGTGGGTCAGACTGTAAGCGATGCCTCTCGGCCCGGCCGGAGCGGCCAGATAACCGGTATTGGAAGTGTAAAAACGGATATACTCATGCATCAAAGTCAGACACACTTCCGGTGCGGAACGCACCACCGTACCTTTGGGTTCCAGATTGCCCGGCAAAGGTTTCAGCCAGCCGCCGACACCGCAAATACCGACCTGATAAGGCATAATCCAGAATGCACCGTGTTCGCTCATCAGCGGAATTCTCGTGCCGTGTGATTTGTGGATATTGACAAGTTGGGTGTAGAAAGCATCCGGTGCCGGAGCATCCGGGTGGAAGTCAAAGGCGTTATGATCCGGCAACTGGGCCCCGATAACGTTGGTGAAGTAAGCATTCGTACCCATGGATATCCACCGCTGATAGATCTCCTCCAGATGGGCCAGCACATCTCTGCTGGAGGGGGAAACCATATATCCCGGCTGGGCCCACATCGCAGTACGGGGTTTGCCGTCGATACGCACGATGGCACTTCTTTCCAGATCGTATCTTTCGGCATAATCTGAACCTACGCCCCAGTAGTAGAAACTGTTGCGGGGCATGAAAAGATTGCCCGAATCAACGATCTGCCGGATGAGAGCGGCAAATTCATCCATCGTGCCGACTCTGGCGACCGGCGGGAAGTAGTTGGGAAAAGCATCCCAGTTGCTCCGGATACCTTTGCAGGCGTGCATATAGATCGGCGGATGCACGATGAATGTGCCCGGTGCGGTGGCCACCAGTGCCGAAGCATTGCGGATCGTCGCCCAGGTCGGAGCCAGATAGGCTCTGGAAAATTTGTCGAATTGATCTTTGGTCAATTTTTCTGCCAGAGTTTTCATGCCGCGGGGGAAGTTGAGTTGACGGTAGTTATCCGCCCAACTTTTGATATCGGCAAAGTGTCTGACAGATAAACCGATGGAAGTGCGGCTCTCACCTTTTCTGATGAATATAAGAGTCGTACCCAAAAAGGAAAGGGTGTTGTTTTCGCCGCCGGTAACCGTTCCCCAGCCGGGCAGATAGAGTGTTTCGATATCCTGATAGCGGTCAACCGCCAGAAAGCCGCTGCCCTCACGCACCAGAAAACCATCCCACGCATAGTTCATCGCCCATTTGTAGGAGATCACTTTGGAAAATTCAATACCGATATGCGGCGGAAATGGCGTGATGACATTTTCGCCCTCACCCAACTGGAATGAAAAGGGCAATACGGTAAATTCATAAATCGGAGTATCACCGGTGTTGGTGATTTTGGCGAAACTTTTCACTCCGGTTGCCGTTGCCATAATGGTCAATTCCACTTCGGCAGCCGGATGTTTAAAAAACAAAACCGCTGAATCCGCAGTTTTATACTCGATTTTCAGCAATTCGCAATCGTTACTGGTGATTTCCTGACCGCTCATGACCAGATTGGTTCCCCAGAAGTGACCGGTACCGTTGAGCGGTTTGTCGTTATCTCGCCGGGCCGTTTCATCATACAAACGGAAAGCAAACAGCGGCTTTCCGGCAGTGGAGAAAATCTTGTCACTGCCGGGAACTTTGAAACTCAACTGTTTGGATGCTTCATCAATGGTCACTCTCGTCGCTCCGGAGCGGATCCCCGGAGTGACCGGGGCGGTGGCTTCTTTGGCTTCGGTATCACTCAATACTCCATTGTAAAGCATGATATCATCCATCAGCATATAGCCGCCGTTGTAAGTGCGCAGATAGCGGCCGATCTCAAGTTGGTTAAAGGGCTGGGTGAATTTGAAACCCCGGACTGAACTGCGGCGAACCAACTGACCATTCTGATAAATGTAGATATATTCGGAATCCCAGCAGACAGCGATATTGTACCAGGTGTCTTTCTGCCAGTTTTTCATATCGAATCCGGCATCGGCCCGTTTGCCGTCTTTGCCCATCAAAGTCACGATAAATGTGCCATCGGAGTTGTGCAAACGGTAGATGCTCAAACTCTCTCCGGCGGCATTGGTCAAATGGATGAAGTTGCGGAAGTCCTTGTCACTGCCCTGCCACCCTTCCGGTTTCACCCGGAAAGTGACCGAACCGGCATCCTTACCGAAACTTTGCGGCAATCTCACCGCCGCCGACAGAATATTTTTGGCCTCTTTATCCACGCCGACCCGCAACGTTTTACCGTGGATGCCGTCACTGACGCTCACACCCCGGCGTTGTCCGACAAAGGTCGCCCCGGCAGTATCCGGAGTGCCGTCGGCAGTTTCAAAACTCCATGAAAATACCGGTTGCACCGGAATCACGCCCTCGCCTTTGGCTTCGGCAGTGGCTTCTTTGGCCTCGGTATCGCTCAATACGCCATTGTAGAGCATGATATCATCCATAAGCATATAACCGCCATTGTAGGTACGCAAATAACGGCCGATCTCAAGTTGGTTAAAGGGCTGGGTGAATTTGAAACCCCGGACTGAACTGCGGCGAACCAACTGACCATTCTGATAAATGTAGATATATTCGGAATCCCAGCAGACGGCGATATTGTACCAGGTATCTTTCTGCCAGTTTTTCATATCGAATCCGGCATCGGCCCGTTTGCCGTCTTTGCCCATCAAAGTCACGATAAATGTGCCATCGGAGTTGTGCAAACGGTAGATGCTCAAACTCTCTCCGGCGGCATTGGTCAAATGGATGAAGTTGCGGAAGTCCTTGTCACTGCCCTGCCACCCTTCCGGTTTCACCCGGAAAGTGACCGAACCGGCATCCTTACCGAAACTTTGCGGCAATCTCACCGCCGCCGACAGAATATTTTTGGCCTCTTTATCCACGCCGACCCGCAAAGTTTTGCCGTGAATGCCGTCACTGACACTCACGCCCCGGCGTTGTCCGACGAAGGTCGCTCCGGCAGTATCCGGAGTGCCGTCGGCAGTTTCAAAACTCCACTTGAAAACCGGCTCAATGGCCGACAGCATAAGAGTTTGGCACAACAAAGCCAAAACAGCATAACACTTCACAGTAAACTTCATTACTTACCTCCCGTTTTTGATGAAAATCTTATTACAGACAACATACTATAGCACTGCAGATACATTATTTCAATAGCAATATATTTTTTTTGACATTATTCAAATATGACTTCCAACATATCCGGCTTGCCGTGATACGACGGGGCATAGATTTTCCCCGGAGCATCATCCGCACTCCACCACTCCCCGAATAAAGGTGCTATTGATGAGGAATAAACCAGTTTGATTTCCACATATTTGCCCCGCAAATCCGCCGGGATCAGCCATTGGTAAGGTGCGGTCAGCCGGATTCCGGCACATGAACCATCAAGATAAAGGGTAACATCACCCGGCGGAGTGTGATTTTCAGTTTTGATTTTCAATGCGGTTTCCGGAATGTATATCCGGGCCTTTTGTTCAACTTTTCCGGTGTAACCGGGCAGAGTTCCGGAATCGAGCAGTATCGCTGACGGCAGATAGGGGAAATCTTCCATGCGGTCACTCAATGCAAATGAGTGCTTTCCGGCGGCAACTTCACCCAGATCGGCCATGCGGTACAAAGCATTGAAACTTGCCGGCAATCCGGCACACGGCAGATCGGCGGTCACATTTTTGCCATCGACTGTTATTTCAGAACTTCCGGCATAATCACGCAAAGCCAGAAACAGTTTCTGCGGCCCGGATAAACTGACTTGGGCATGACCATTTGAATCAAATTTCAGACGCATGACGTGGGCATGGTCAAAACTCAACTGCCAGCCGGGAAATTCCACCACCCCGAAACGGGATAACCTGAATCCGTGCTGCACATTATTGCGGTGCAGAACCAACTCTCTATCCCGGCCGGACATATCGATCACCAAAATCGTACCGTCTGCATAACGGCGGATAAAAATATCGTTGACCAAGGCCCCGTCAGGATAATGCACCGTGCCTGACAGCTGGAATTTTGCTCCCAGTCTTTCCAGAATCAGTGCGGCCGACCACGCTGAATTGTTATTTATTTCCTCAACCACCGGATGCCACTGATGACCGCAATTGAATACCAGCTGCACATCATCCGGGATCGGCTCCTCTGCACCGATCAATTTCCAGCTGATCTGCCGTGAGACAAAAATCCGCAACAATCCCGGCAGATCAGGAGCATTAACAGAATATCTGACCGCCACGTCATAACGTCTCTTTCTACCGGCCAATTCCGCCGCACGGCGGGCCATTTTGCTCCATGCTTCAAAGGCGGCAAGATGCGGCATATCCCACGAAAAGGGGTCATAATACTCCTTTTTGATACTGTTTCCACGGGGATCCATGGCCGCCAGCCCCAGACAGTAGTGGTCAATGCCGAATGCTCCGGCCAGAAAGATTATCTGCTGCAATTTGGCAAAATCGATATCGCATTTGCAACAGCCGAAAAGTTCCGCAAACCCTCCGTGATTGCCCTGCTGCTCAATAGCATAAAGTGCGGTTGAATAGGTGAGAAATTCAAAAGCATCTATATTGGTATCACACAATATATCATCCATGCCCGGCAGTTTCATGCCGCTTAAAACGGTCAGGATATCCCCGTTGCAAAGACGGGAACCGACAGTACTGTATTCATTCATCAGGTGTCCGGTCAAAACGATACCGTGATTCGTACACCATGACTGGATGCGGTCGATATAAGTACTCCGGAAACGCCGGGCCAGCAGCGAAGCACAAGCCGTCGGATAGAAATATTTATCGCCCCGCAGACCATCAGCGATATCGGCGAACAGATCACTTCCGGTCAATTCTTTGTAGTCATTTTCCAAGCCGTCATAGTACCCCATGAAAAAGAGCGGTATCTCCTCGACCGGCGGCTTGAAAAAGGAAATATCCGGCTCATCAGTGAAAATACCTTTGATCAAAGTACCGAAGTAACGGCCGAGCCTCTGATAATAACGCTCATGGGTCAAGGCGATGAAACGGTCAACTGCCGCCGGATCCATTACATTGGTATAACGGGGATTGTTTTTGATTGCGACTTCAATTTTTCCCTCACTGCGGTAAGCACTGATGAATTTAGCGGCGAATTCCGGATTTTCCAGCGGGACACGATTGGCACAACTGCCGCTGGGCCAATTGAATTCATCGTAGAGCCAGATGCCTTTGAATCCGAGTTTTTCCGCTTCGGCACAAATCATTTCCACCGTGTCAAAATATTCGTCAGACAGATACTCCAATTCACAGCCGCTGCGGGGATAAATCATATATTGTTCTATACCGGCATTGCGGTAGGCGGTCAATATTTTAACGATTTCATCATGCGACGGCCGGCCGGTAATGGCCCCCATCGGAATCAATGGATTGATCCTGCCCATAATTTAATTCCCTGTTATTGTCCCAAATCTTGTGAAATTCAAAAATGAGTTTGTAAACACTACTTCTTTAACGTATAAAACATATCACGTAAGTCGTGATTTGTCAGCCGGGCCTGCACGGGTTTGATCCAACCGCCTTGTCCGGGCGTAGCTTTACGCGAAGACTGGTGGTTTGATTTTTCACAAAAAATAAGACAATAACCATTCCCTCAAGTTGATTGATTTTATATCAAAAATAACCCTATATAAAACGAATTACCAATCTTTTTTTTGTAAAAAACCAGAAATTTTTAAAAATTTGTCAATTTGTTAAAATAATTAGGATTTCCTTATCGTTATATGGTTGGAAGCACTCAAAAGGAGTTGCAAAAACAACAAATCAAAATGAAAGGGAAAAGAGTATGAAAAAGATCACCATGATCGCCGCCGCCATGATCCTCGGCACCGCCGCATTCGCCGGCCCCGGCTGCCACTGGCAGGGAACCCGTATCCATTACCGGACTCCGGCTTACAACCGACCGGCTCCGCCTCCCGGACATCGCGCTCCGGCCTACCGCCGCCCGGCTCCGCCGCCCAGACACCGCGCTCCGGCTTACAACCGCCCGGCTCCGCCGCCCAGACAGCACGCTCCGGCTCACCGCCGCCCGGCTCCGCCGCCCCGTCGCGGCCGCTGATCGATAACCACCAACCCAGAGGGCCGTTGCCAAACTGAAAAGTTTGCAACGGCCACTTTCATAATTTACCCGGAATTGAAAAATCCAACCCATCTGATTTCTCGTGAATGTCGGGCAATGATAGTTGGTTGCAAACAGAGAAAGAGTTGCACCGAGGCCGGATGGCCGCAGGTGCGAGGGGGTTTGGGGGATTTTCTTCCCCCAAGGTGGCCACCTCGTGTCGCAATCCTAATCGCTCTGCCGCCAGAAAAGGCGGCAGAGCGTGACGGAGTGCGACACATGAGCCGAAACACCACCACACACCGCATACCACGGGCCGTACACCGCACCCGGCCGAGCCGGGCGCAGGGGTGCCGGGGGCGGCGTCAGCCCCCGGCAAAGGTGTTTGCAACTGTCAAACGCCCGGCATTAAAGATGATCAGCCATAAATTCCCGGAAAATTTCCACCGATCTTATTCCGGTATCGGCGATATTATTGGAGCATACCACCACGCCGTCGATTTTGCCTTCCTGATAGAAGCGGTAGTACAACTCCAACTGGTTACGCATCTCTTCATCAGTCAATTCCCGGCAGTCGCCGTAGTTATACAAGTAGCATCCGGCCAGGTGTTTCTTGCCGGGGGTCATGGCGATGATCTTATTCAGGTTTTCTTCTGCGCAGGCAAGTTCCGCACTGTCCCATGACCAGAAGGTCACCACATCGACCAAATCCAGATAAGGTGTGTAATCGATCTTGAAAAGTGCCGCATAATAGACCAGAAACAACTCCAGCGGCCGGGGCGCGGAATGTAACGCATCCCGGATCTCTTTCAACCGGGATAAGGTGATCCTTGCCCCGCCGGTTTCCGGTGAAAAAAAGTCATCCAGCACACCGCCGACCACATTGGGATATTTTTCCGCCTGCCGCAGAACTTCTTCCAGATCGTCTGCCCCGTCATTGTTGCGGATGGATGATTTGTCGCCCATGATCGACCATGCCACCTTATCAAATCCGGCAAGCTTTTCCGATTCATCATCAAACGGCGGCACCGGACTGCCGCCCATGACCACCCGGAAGCAGTTGGAAATATCCAGATATGCCGCCGCCTCGACCGGCCCCATCCTGTTTTCGCCGGGAATATTCCAACCGTATTCCGGCTTGTGGTGCGCGCCGGCATCCTGCCCCCAAAGCCATAAACCATCCCGAAAAGTGCGTTTCATACCTCACCTCACCGGCTCAATGCCGTCTGGCCGTTGGGTTCCATAACTTCCGGCACCGGCGACCAGTCGGGGCCGTTGGCCCGGCTCTGCCTTTCCAGCCATTGACAGGCGGGGAAGAACAATATCTCATGCCCGCCCTCAAACAACGTCAATCTCGCCCGGTTCGACTGGCGGCGCAAATAGATCGTGCGTTCACCGAAAGAGGGATCTTCACCATGGAAAAGCAATTCTGCCGGGATCTTCTCATTTTTATTGATGAAATCCATATCTGCTTCGCTGATCCGGTCACTCTCACCGGCCAGAATATTGAAACATCTGACCGCCTGACTGACCGGCACTGAACCGGTGTGTCCGTCATGGATCCCGGTGCTGATATCCACCGTACAGCAATTTACCGCATTGACCAGCCAGGTGGTCGCCGACCGGCGGAGTGCTTCAGCATGAGCCTTTTCCGACAATTCCGGACTGCCGCCGCAAGCTGTGGCGATATGTTCCGGGTACTCTGTGCCGAGAACTTTGCCCTCGCTGAACCACCGCACCAGATCGGCACACGGACACCACGCCGATACCGCACTCCACAAATCCGGCCGCCGCCCCGCCATCAGCAACGCGGCATAACCGCCGCCGGAACCGCCGCAAAGGTAAACTTTGTCGTCATCCACCGGATAATTGTCTTTCACAAAGCGCACCGCATCTTCAATATCAGAAACCACATATTCCGAACCGCACGCTTCACTTGTCCAATTCGGCCCGCGGAATTCCGGAAAGATCAAATGCCAATTCTTTTTGCGCACGAACCGGAGAAATTCTTCAAATCCGCTGGTATGATCGTAACTCCAGGTATGCAGCGCCACCAGCAGCGGCCGCGGCTCATTGCCGGATGCCTGAAAAAACATCGCCGGTTGATCACTGTTGTCGATTTTGCATGGATAGGTGATTTCTTTTATCATTTTTTCTTCCTTGTATCTCAAATTTTGTAAAATTTCCAAATTACGCTCACTTCAATTTTTCCAGAATCTCTGCGGCATTGGTATCGGGCTTGACTTTGGGCATGATCTCCATGATTTTTCCCGCTTCGTCAATAATAAAGGTCGTGCGGACTGTGCCCATGGATACTTTGCCGTACAACTTCTTTTCCTGCCACACCCCGTACTCTTTGATCGTCTGCAACCGGGGATCAGCCAGCAGAATAAAAGGTAAATCATGTTTTTGAGCAAACTTGCGGTGGGATTCCACACTGTCTTTGCTGATGCCGATCACCACGATATCCCGGCGGGAAAATTCATCAAAATTGGCGGCAAAAGCACACGCCTGCCGGGTACATCCGGGGGTATTGTCTTTGGGATAAAAGTAAAGTACAACTTTTTTGCCGGCAAATTGAGCCAGAGTTACCATGTTTCCATCTTTATCCGGCAGAGAAAAACCCGGAGCAGTATCACCGATTTTCATAAGAATCCCCGTATTGTTGATATATCCGGCATTAATATACTGTATAAAGTAAAAAATGCAAACCGCAGATTTGCCGTTTTTGAACAACTTTTACAATTACTTCTATTGACATTTTCCGATATTGTGCTACATTCTTTCCCGGACATCACGGAGAATAAAATCATGCTTACTTCACTGATTTTGAATCTTACCGTGCCGGGAATCAATGGCACAACACTCTCTGCCCGGCAACGCAACCGGTGCGGCATCGTCAGCGGCATAACCGGTATTGTGTGCAATATCATTCTGGCAGTGACCAAAGTCGCACTGGCGGTCATCACCGGCAGTATCGCCATGGCGGCTGATGCGGTCAACAATCTTTCCGATGCCGGTTCCGGGATCATCACTGTCGCCGGATTCCGCCTTTCCAGCCAGCCGCCGGATGCCGAACACCCTTTCGGCCACGGCCGCAGTGAATATGTCGCCGCATTGATCGTCGCGCTGCTGATTTTTTGTTTGGGGATGAATTTTCTCAAAGATTCGGTCATCTCGGTTTTTCATCCATCACAAATAACTTGCAGTAATACAGTTATTATTATTTTTGCCGCCACGGTACTGGTCAAATGCTGGCTCTTTTTCTTCTATCGCAAAATCGGCAGATTGATCAATTCCGATGTGATCAAAGCGGCCGCGCTGGATAGTTTGAGCGACTGTCTGGGAACTTTACTGGTCATCGGCGCATTGATTTCCTCCCGTTACACGGCTTTTCCGCTGGATGGCACTGCCGGTATCGTGATCGCCGGCATGATCCTCTGGGCGGGCGGCAACATCCTCAAGGAAACGGTCAACAAACTTTTAGGAACCCCGCCGGATAGCGAACTGGTGGAAAAGATCCGGCAGGCGATCCTCGAATCTCCGGGCATCGACGGTGTTCACGATATCATCATCCACAATTACGGAGAAAACTCCTATTACGCCACCGCCCATGCTGAAATTTCCTGTGACGGCGACCGTTTTTCCGCCCATGATATTCTGGAAAATGCCGAAATCGCCGTGGCGGGGAAATTGCCGGTGCATCTGCTCTTGCACGGCGACCCCTACAACACCGCCAATCCGGAAGTCATCCTCTGGCGCGGACGCATGGAAAATACCGTTGCCGGTTTTGACAGCAACTTAAAACTTTACGATTTCCGGCTGGATAAAGATGAGAATGGTAACGTCTGCGAATTGGCATTTCATCTGCTCATCCCCCATAAATACGGCATGAGCAGTAAGGAGATCAAAGAGGAATTGCGTAACCGGATGAGCGTTTACAACCCGGATATACAACTGGATATACTCTTCTTGAAAAGTTTTATTTGAAAGGAAAAACGCAATCCCATCACCGCCGCAGGTTGTTTTGGTAACTGAAAAAGGTTCGATTCGACCGAGCTTGAGTCCGCCGATTTGGCAAGAAAAAAGCCCGTAATGCGACACCGCAGGTTGTTTTGGTAACTGAAAAAGGTTCGATCCACACGGTGGATGCAGTACGAGGCAAGGTCGCAGCCAAATCAAGGCGAATGCGAGGGAGTGTATAACCATACTCGACCGAGCTTGAGTCCGCCGATTTGGCAAGAGATTGCCCGTAATGCGCCACCGCCTTGTCACGGCGTAGTGTAAACGAAGCCGGAAGGTTTGATTTTTCACCCAAAGTACAATTACTTAAAAAAATAAAGAAAGGAAAAACTATGGACTTTCTCGAAATCATGCGCAACCGCAAAAGCTGCCGTTCATACGCTCCGGATAAAACCGTCTCCCGTGACGATCTGATCAAAATCGTCGAAGCCGGCCGCCTCACCCCCAGCGGATGCAACTCCCAGCCGTGGAAATTCATCGTCGTCGATTCACCGGAAGCCAAAACCAAACTCTGCGAAGCTCTGGTGCTTTCCAATGGCTCCACCGGTTCCCCGTGGCGGCATCAGGTCTCCGCTTTCATCATCCTCGTTGAACAGAAAGCCAAAGTCATGCAGGGCGTGCTGGATTACTACCACGATTCACAACGTTTCGCCCCCGGCGATATCGGCGCCGCCTGTATGAATATGTGCCACGAAGCATTCTGCCTCGGCCTGGATACCTGTATTATCGGCATGAGTGAACAAAGCAAAATGGAAGAATTTTTCGGCATCCCGCACGGCGCAACCGTCAGAATGGTGCTGGCCATCGGCTACGCCGCCAATCCCGACGCCCCCGTAAATAAAGTCCGCAAACCCCTCGACGAAGTCTGCTCATTCAACTTTTGGAAATAAGGCGGTATCGCGGGGAGGGAAAAAACCTCTTTTCACGAGAAAAGAGGTTTTTTCCCTCCCCGCACCCCTCCCTTTTTCGAGAAAAGCGGGGTACTTTTATTTTATAAATTCAACATATCCTTACTCGCGAAGCGAGCGCTTCACTTTCGCCGCAAGGCGAAAAGCTTCATATTGCGGAGCAATGCTTCATGCCGGGAAGAATTCCCGGCGCTTCACGTTGATTTGCGACACGCAAATCAACACCCCAAGCCCCCATCCTTTTCAAAAAAAGCGAAGTACTTTTGCTCCCGTTGGTCGCAAAACCGGAAATGTACCGCCGCCCGGCGGGCTGCGAAGTGTCTCGCCGCTCCGATGTCGCGGCTCAATATTGGTCGCTGGACAGCACTGATCCAACCGGTGGATGGATTGCGAGCCAAGGTCGAAGTCAAACCAAGGCGAAAATGAGGGAGTGTAGTAAACCTACTCGACCGAATTTGAGTCCGATGGTTTGACAAGAGATTGGCCGCAAGACGCCACCGTCTTGTCACGGCGTAGTGCAAACGAAGCCGGAAGGTTTGATTTTTCCCAAAAAATCAGAATAATAATCAACATATCCTTACTCGCAAAGCGAGCGCTTCACTTTCGCCGCAAGGCGAAAAGCTTCACATTGCGGAGCAATGCTTCACGCCGGGAAGAATTCCCGGCGCTTCACGTTGATTTGCGACACGCAAATCAACACCCCGCCCCTCCCTTTTTCGAGAAAAGCGAAGTACTTTTGCTCCCGTTGGTCGCAGAAAAATTTTTATGTACGGCAAGACCGGATCATTTACCGGACGACCGGCGGAACATACTCCAACCCCTGCGGAGTTATCCGGTAGAGGGCCTGACTTTTGTATGAGTTGTGACCTTCGGCAAAAATCGCCTGATAATCGGTAAAAAACTTCTCATCCATCGTTTCGATCAATACATATTCTGCGGTTTTGTTAAGATTTTCCAACAGTTCTTCCGGGGTCATTTTCACCTGAAACATATTTGCTTCTCCGTCAGGCACGACCGGGTTGAACCATGCTACCGGTTTGAAACTTTCCGGGAAAAGGTACCGGTAAATGAAATTTTTCATACCGTCTCCCTCCCGGCTCAATACGGTAAAATCGTTTTCATAAAGCAATGGAGAATATATATATTGGGCATAATTTGCCTCTTTTCTCCACTTGGTATCGATTCTGAAAGAGCGTTGCATCTGTGAAAGCATCATGTTGCAGATCGAACCTGTAACGCAAAACATGATCGCCGCTTTGAACCATATCCCTCCGGCATTCTGCAAAAACTTCTCCCGGAAGAGCAAATAAAGTTGAATAAAGAGCAGCATACCGAGGAACGTCATCGCATAACGCTCAAAAGATACCACATTCAATGCCTGAAAACGGTTGAATACAGTGATATAACTCATCCACAACGAGAACATCATCAACAGGAAAAACAGCGGCATAAAGACAAAATAAAGCACCTTCCATTCCGCCGGTTTGTTTTTGCTTTTCAGACAGTAGACCACCGCAACGGCGATCAGTACCAAAAATGAACCGTAAAGCGTGATATCTGCAAAAAATCTCTGCAACATGACCAATGCCACTTTTCCGGCATACTCATGTTTTCCGGAGATGAGCAGACCAAGCGTTTCAGACAACGGCTCCCGGGGGGCAAACACAATATCAGTATTGAAATATTTCAGCAGCAGCGACCAGCTTGCTTTGACCAGAAACGGCATCACACATACCACTGCAGGCAGGAATTTTTCCAATTTGCCGTTCCGGCATTCCCGGTGCCGCCAAACTCTTATCAGATAAAAGAGTATGGCAAATATTATCACTCCCATGGCACTGGCTTTGAGCAGGATCATCACCATCAGCAGGATCATCATTTCCAGATCATCAAAGATTTTTTCTTCCGAAGTGAATACCCGGAAAAGGATCAGCGAACCCAGAGAGATAAGCAGCGGTTCAGAATAAACCAAATAGACCCAGTCGCCGATCATGAAAAACAAAAGCATACAGCCGCCGGTAATGGCACAAAGTTTGATTGGAATATTCGCGGATTTATTGTTGTCGGAAGCAAAACTCAACATTATGGTCAATACCGTAAGCGAGTTGGCAAAAAAGATGATATTTTCACCAAAAACACACCACGAAAAGCACTTATGGATAAACACACCAATCAGCGGTATTCCCGGCGGATAGGAGGCGTGTTTAAGATAATTATCCAATTCACAATTCAATCTGCCATTGCGGAAAAGCAGTTTGGAAGCAAATCCCCAGTGGGAAAATTCATCCCACTGCACAAACTCCAGATAATATGTCGCCGCATACAGCACCGGTATCAGCATGAAATAGACGGTCATTGCCGGAGTGAGGAAACGCCGGTATGCCGCCGGTTCCCGGAGCAGTTGCCGGATCACCGGAATAAAAAAGGCAAAGTTCACCGCCATAATAATCCCGGCACCGACATTCATCAGATGAAAGATGCTGAACAGGTAAAACAGCAGCACATTAGCCAAAAGTGCCATCAAAGTTATCCGTTCCGGATTTTCTTTACGGCAAATTGAAAAATAAGCCGGCACTGCTGCCAGCATGGCAAAAAGTGAAATAAAACCAATCATCAAAATTTTCTCCGTTT
This sequence comes from Lentisphaerota bacterium, assembly GCA_015061625.1. Classification (GTDB taxonomy): domain Bacteria; phylum Verrucomicrobiota; class Lentisphaeria; order Victivallales; family Victivallaceae; genus UBA1784. Next base: position 100,435 of record SUWG01000001.1, read on the forward strand.
AATAAGGTCTCAAAAAAATCGGCTGTAACTGCCGGAAAAAGATGGATGCAATGCGTGGCAGGGAAAGCCGCTCTGCCAAGGTAACGGCGATGGAGTGTACTATGTCCCCGACCGAACCGTTATCCGCCGGTTTGGCAAGAAAAAAGCCCGCAATCCATCTTATATGAATGGCTCCTTGTTTACCCGGTGAACGAGTATCTCATCGATCACCGCATTGCCCCGGTTGGTCAGAAAGAAACGGACTATTTCCGCTATTTCCTCCGGCATGATCATTCCATCTGCCGTCAGGTCGGGCCGGGAAATTTTGACCATATCCGTATAAACTCCGCCGGGGCAGATGGCGTGGACTCTGATATTATCCCGGTAACACTCTCTGGCGAGACTTTTGGTGAATCCCAAAAGAGCGTGTTTGGATGCAGTATAGACACTTTGCATGGGATATCCGGCATGAGCGACCACTGAAGCGATATTTATTATGGTGGCAGATGCCGACTTTTTCAGAAAAGGCAAAGCGCGCTGACAGAGAAAAAACGGTACTTTGGTATTGATCGCCATGATCCGGTCATATTCGGCTTCGGAAATATCGGCAAAGGCGGTGTTCTGCGCCACACCGGCGTTGTTGATCAATACGTCGATACCGCCGAATCGTGTCACGGCTTTTTCCACGGCTTGAGTTAAAAAATCCATATCGGTCAGATTGCCGGGAATGGTCAGGAAATCGGTGTATTGCCGGATGATTTTCTCCGTTTGCGCCAGCTTTTCCGGGTTATTCCCGCCCAGAAGAACGATATTCATTTTTTCCTGCGCCAGCATTTCAGCGACCGCGCGGCCGATACCGCCGCCCGCCCCGGTCAAAACGGCGACTTTACCTTTAAGATCACAAGCCATAATATTCCCCCTGATTCATGTTCCTTTTTAATATACACCGTAATTGGCATTTTCCAAATTCCCCCCCGTTCATCTTCCGGCGAAGCGGCAGAAAAGAGCAAAAAACGCAACACTTCCCGGGAAAATATTGGAAAATATCTTATTTTGTGCTATATTAACCGGATATTTGCATAAAACAATCTATGGGGGAATCAAATGCAAAACCACAACACCGCCGCTGTCGTCAGCGAATTGGAGATCAATAATCTGGATAAATTGTCACAACTGCCGGATAACAACGTCATCAGCGAAATGCAAAATCAGAAATTGAATATTTTCGGAAAAATCGTCTATTCCAAAATCGTTCAGGGTTTTGTGACCGTCTGTATTTTGCTCAACTCCATCCAGTTGGGTCTGGAAACCACAAGTTGGTGGAATAGCATGATGGGTAAAGTCAGCACAACGATAGATCATGTTTTCATCTGGATATTTGCGGCGGAAATCGTGCTGAAACTGCTTTCCGACAAGCACCGCTTCTTTTTCAAAGGCTGGAATATTTTTGATTTTCTGGTGGTGGCGATCTCCTTTGTGCCGGGCAACGGAGCGTTTTCGGTGCTGCGGACATTCAGAATTTTCCGGACATTGCGACTGCTGAATAAATTTCAACGCTTGCGGGTCATTACGGAATCACTTTTTGCCTCGATCCCCAGCATCGGCTGGATCTGTCTGCTGTTATCGCTCTGGTTCTACATTTGCAGTGTGATCGCGACCAATCTTTTCGGCGGAAAATTTCCGGAATGGTTCGGGTCGATTTTCCGTTCGATGTACTCCCTTTTCCAGATCATGACTCTGGAAAGCTGGTCTATGGGGATCGTCCGCCCGGTGATGCAGGAATTTCCGCTGGCATGGATGCTTTTTGTGCCATTCATCATCTTTGCGACTTACACGGTGATGAACCTGTTTATCGGAATTCTGGTCTCTGCCATTTCCGAAGTGCAGGAGGCCAAAAAGGGCGAATGTGATTGCGACAGCGCAGAGGGGGAAGAGGAATCCGTGGAAAAACGCATCCTCGCTGAATTGAAAGAGATGCATTCTGAAATACAGGAACTCAAAACGGAAAATGCCGCATTGAAATCATCACTTGATACTTTGAAAAATCAGTGATCTGTGCCGTTTTATTTTACGCCTTGTGCCACTTTACCGGCATGAGGCTTCTTATTACCGGCATTTTCGATTTTGCGGTATTCCCGCGGCGACATGGCGTATTTGCGTTTGAATGCAGTGGCAAAATATGCACTGCTCTCAAAGCCGCTCCGGTAGGAAATTTCAGAAATCGACAGATTGCTCTCACGCAGTAAACGGCTGGCCTCATTGAAGCGCAGTTCCAATTGGTAATTGATCGGCGTACTGCCGTAACTGCTTTTGAAACTGCGGATGAATTGACTGACCGACAATGCCGACAGATGACTTAAATATTTCAGGTCAAGTTGTTCAGTAAAGTGTTCATTGATATAATTCAGGGCTCTTTCCATACGGGATAATCCGGCTTCCTGCGGCATACTCCTGGCGTAGGCCCGGGCCAGCAGACAGAGCAATATGGCAAAACCGGAACGCAATTCTCCACGGTAAGGCTCGGTATGACCGCCGGAAGAGTGCAACTGTTCCAGATGCTTCATCACCCGGTAAACGTCGGCAAATTCGATGCTGTTGAGGTGAAAAATCCGGGTGACTTTGCTTCCGGAAAAAAGTTCTCTCATTCCGGAAAGTAAATTGAGGTTGAATCCGGTCATCGCTTCCGGCTTACCGGAACACGATACAGTAAAAAGTTCCATACCGGTACATTTGCTCATACCGTGAGTACCGCCGAGCAAAGTGACCCCGACATCGCCTTTTTGAAATATCACACTGCGGCCGTCGGCGTGATGCAACGCTTTACCGGCAAAGATCAAAGTGATTTCAATACACTCATTATGAGCGTGATTTTCCACATCGCCCCCGACCATCTGGTGGCTGATATTGAAAAGCACATCATCCACTTTGGTCGGCGGTGAATAAGTCGGAATATCTTTCACAACTGTTTACTCTCCTCAAAAAATGAAATCTTCACCCGGCAGATGGTTTGACCGGAGATAGGCCGCAAAACGCAACACGCCATTCAACTTTTTGCGTATAAAATACAACTTTTTGCGTATTTTGTCAAGTTTTATCCGGTATTTTTACGGTATATTTATAGCAGATTCAAATCGGTCAACCAATTTTCAACTCCTTAACAGAAAGGAAAAAATCATGAAAAAACAGGCCAAATATTTCACTCTCATCGAATTACTGGTAAGCACAGTTATCTCATCATTGCATTTTTTGAAACAAAAAACTGCGATTGAAACTAAACAAAGAAGTCCGCTTTTTTTGAAAGAGAAAGGGGGCGCGGGGGAAAGGGAAAACTTTTTTTCCCGTGAAAAAAAGTTTTCCTTGTCCACCGCACACTCATTTACTTTAATAGAATTGCTGGTGGTTATCGCCATTATCGCCATTCTGGCGGCAATCCTGCTGCCGGCGCTCAATTCCGCCAGAGAACGCGGCCGCAGTATCAGTTGTGTCAACAATCTCAAACAGATCAATATGGCGATTTTGAGTTACGCCCAGGATAACGATGATTATTATGCTCCGGCCTATCTCTCTCCGGGAGCCGGTGAATGGTTTTTCATACTGCTTCCTTACTTCGGCGATGCCCAGAGCGGATTCAAATTTCTCTACGACTGCCCCAGTTTTGCCAAAGAGATCACGTTCAACGCCATCAACGGCCATCCGTCAGATTATTACAACGGTCCATTCGGCTACAATCAGCACATGGGCGTGCTTTCCACCACGGCGGCCGACTGCGTGCCGCTGGTCAAAGCCGGACGTCTGGAAAATAACAGCATGATCGTGATGACCGATGCCAAATGGTATTCACTGGTCGGCACCACCAGCAGTGCGGCAGCCATGTGCAACAGTTACGTCGATCCCATACGGCACAACGGCGGCTTTGCCAACTGCATGATGATCGACCATGTGGAAACGATCAGCGAAGCCGAATTGCGTAACGAAGGCAACTTCAAAAAATACTTCAAACCGACCCTTGACTGACAGGAAATATCATTATGAAAAAATTTTCTCTGATTTTTGCCGTACTCTTTTCACTGATTTTGAGTGCTGAAGATGCCAATCTTTTGAGAAATGCCGCCCTGACTGCCGCTCCGAATAGAAATCCGGCCCAATGGCAATGCGTTTTTCCGGCGGGCAGTTTCCGGATCGTCACGCTGGATGACGGCAGCAAGTTTGTGCAATTCGGCAAGGGGCTTGAAACCCAGCAGTGTATGCTCATCCAGCGGAATCTGCCGCTGGAAGCAGGGAAAAAATATATCTTTTCCTGTGAAGTGCAGTCCGCCGGAGCAAACAGCAGCGTCATGATCTACGCCGAGTGGCGTATACCGCAAGCCGACGGCAAATTCCGCCATGCCAGCGTCAATGCCCGGCCTTTTTCTCCGGCAGAGGAGTGGCAAACTGTCGCTTTTGAGATCCCGGCCCGCCCCGGCAACAGCGAAAAGCCTTATCTGGTCATTTCCGTACCATCCGGAAAAATCAACTTGCGTAATCTGATTCTCACGGAGGTCGAATAATGTTCCGTAAAACATTGCTCTTTATTGCCCTTTGCCTTGCTTCGATCGTGACATCGGCCGATGATTTGATGCGTGATTTGCCTTTTTTCCCGATCGTCGGTCATAACTTTCTCTGGAGGGCAGATGCGAGGATAATTCAGGATCAGGCGGCCATGGGTCTGACCTTGATCACCGTCAATTCCGCAGAGGAACTCGACTGGTGTCAGCAAGCCGGGATCAAAGGCATCGTATGGGAACCCCGGATCGAATATCTGCTCAATACTCCGGATGATCCGCAACTTACAGCCCGGTTCACCGATCTTGCCCGCAATTTCAAAGATCACCCGGCTTTCGCCGGATTGGCTCTCACCGATGAACCGGGCAAAAGTATCATGCCCGGTTATACGGCGGCCTACCGGGCGATAAAGGCGGTATTGCCGGATCTGCCGGTGTATACCAATCTTTTTCCCAGTTGGAGCCAACCGTATCAACACGGCTTTGCCAATTATGAGCAGTACATCAGTGAATTTTGCAAACTTTACGCCTCATTGCCCCATCCGGTATTGACCTTTGACAATTACCGTAATCTGGATCACCGGCTTTCCGCAGTTGAACGCAAAGCCTCTTTTCTGGAAAATCTGGATACGGTAAGCAAAATCACCGCTCAATACAATATGCCATTCTGGGCCACGGTGCTTTCAGCGGCCCATGATCACTATCCCGATCCGTCGGCGGCCGATCTGGAATTTGAAGTATTTTCCTCGTTGGCCTACGGTGCCAGAGGAATTTGTTACTTTACCACGGTTTCCCATCAGAATATGATCTTTCAGGGTGGTCCATTCAATATGCTCGGTGACAAAACTCCGCTTTATACGATCATGCGGGAACTCAATTACCGGATAAGAAAACTTGCTCCGGTACTGCTGACTTTGAAATCCACCGGCGTATATTATTCGCTGGCGGCGTCAGACCGGATAACTTTCCGCAAATACCCGATGCATAAAATGCTGCCGGGCAGATTGATCAGATCGGTAACTTCCGACCGGCAGAATCAATCGTTTCTGGTCGGGGAATTCACCGATGACAATGGTGACAACTGGGTGATGATCGTCAATCTGGATTTGCAGAAAACCGCCAATTTCCGTTGTGAATTCAATGGCAACTTGCAACTTCAGCACTTCAACAGTTATACCGGCACACTCTATCCGCCGCAAGTATCCGACAGTTGGCTGCGGCCCGGTCAGGGCAAACTTTACAAGGTCATTGCCCGCTGATCATGAAGGAGGATGTAATGAAACCGACTGCTTTACCGATATTATTATCCGGGATGTGTCTGCTTGCCGGATGTACAGCAACAACTCCGCTTATCAGTGATGTGCAGAGTATCACGATCTGCCAATCAGATATCAAACCCGGACATCTGGCCTGGCCCAAGGCTTTTCTGGATAATGAGGGTAATCTGTGCGTGATTTTTCAACAGATCACCGGGGATCTGACTTGTGAATCATCCCATGACTTCCATCAGCATCCGGAAAATTATCAAATCAAACTGATCTGTATGCAGGCTGCTCCCGGATCATCTGAATTTCATAAACTCTGGGAAAAAATCTGCGTTTCCGCTTCCAGTTTTTTTATTCCGGCTCCCACTCCGGCTCCCGACGGCAAAATGCTGGCGGTCAGTCTACCGGCAATTCTGCCGCAATCAGCCGGTCTGCCCCCCGGCAGTGCCATAATTCTCGAATCGGATGACTGCGGCAGAAATTTCACTTTGCGCAGTGTCATCACTCTGCCCGGTACAGAAATCTGGCCCAATGACATCAAATATATCGGTTCAAGATTGTATATGGCTTCTTATGACGGCAAAGGAGTGTGCCATATATTCTACTCGGATGACGACGGTTATACTTGGAGTGAACCATTGGAAATCGTCAAAAGCCATGACAATATGAGTTTCCATGAACCGTCATTCTGTGAATTATCCGATGGTGATCTGCTGGTCGTCATGCGTACTCACCGCATGGATATCCCCCGGCATAACGGCATAAATTATCACTTCGCCAGAATCAGCAAAGATGACCGGGGCAAATTGTATATGATTTGTGAAGAAACCCCGCTTACAGCCAATTACATCTTTGATGCTGACGGTAAAATATCTCCGTCACCGGTCAGAGACAGCGGATTCGGCTTCCGGGGCAGACCTTATATCCAAAAGATCAGCAACGGCACGATCATCATGGTCGCTCCGGGCAGTTTCATTGCAATAAGCAAAGATGACGGCAACTCGTGGCACTCCGGCCTCTGGAATATGGGTATCAGTAAAGTTACCATCACTGACCGCTCCGGCACCAAACCGTACAACTGGAATGCCGAAACCATGATCCTCGAATTGCCGGATGGCAGGATATTCTACTCCTGGTTTCTCGGTTCGGACTTCCCCTTTCCGCCCCCCTGTGATATGTATATCGGCGGAACTTTTTTCCGGCTCAATGAAAGTAAATAAGCGATGTTTTTCAATGGTAAGGCTTCATGGATCGCTCCGGCGGACGGAGTGACCCGGAATAACGGTGTGGCTTCCTGCATGATCTTCCGCCGGAAATTCAACGGCAGAGGCAAATTACATATCGCCGTCTGTGCCGATTCGGAATACCGGCTTTACTGCAACGGTATTTTAACAACTCAAGGTCCGGCTTACGGTGACAGTCAGGTGACATTTTACGATGAATCGGATATTTCGCCGCTGCTCAATGATGAGGAAAACATTCTGACGGCGGAAGTTATCTGCTTTGCCGGGGCATTTCCCGATTTTTACCGGGGCGGAGCACCGATGGGCCGGATGACGTTGCGGGAAGCATTCATCCTTGACGGCACACTTTACCGGGTGGATGGTTCAGAGGAATTCATCGGCACCGGTGAAACGTGGGAGGCGGCCGCTCACCCGTATTTGCAAATGAGCCGATGTCCGCAGATCCCCTGTGCCGGGCCGGGCGAAAAATATTGCCTGAACAACCGGAAAAAACCGCTTTTTTATCCGGTTCAGAAAATCGAAGCCGGTTTCACTGAACGGACGGTGAAAAACTCCATATTGAGTTACCGCCTTGCACCGCGGATGATTCCCTTTATGCAATATGAAACGGCAGGATTTGCCGCCGTTTTTGACCTGCAAGGCATTTCAAAAAAAGAATTCTCTCAACCGTATATCACCTTGAAACCGGATCATACTGCCGATTTTGTGCTGGATGCCGCCGGCGAAGTCACTGCCCGGATAAATCTTGAATTCATCCGGGGCAGTGCCGAAGTGAAAATTTTTTATGCTGAAAGCCTTTTCGATGGTAAATCAATACACTTCTCACCGGAAAATAAACACGATCCGATCACCGGGCCGATGATCGACGAGGTATCAAGTACGGGGGGGAAATGGTGCTGGAGATCATTCTTTTACCGGGCATTCCGCTTTGTCAGAGTGAAAATAAAAAGCGGTTCAAATGGGTGTACTCTGCGTATAAAAGGATTTGAAAAAGAGTTCTACCCCTATGAGATGAGAGGAGCGTTTCAAAGCGGAAATCCTCTTTACAATAAATTCTGGGAAATCGGCATACGCACTTTGCAGATGTGTTCCCACCAGATTTTTGAGGATTGCCCGTGTTACGAAAGAATGCAGTACCCGGCAGATGCCCGGATCGCGGCCAAAGTTGCCCTGACCGTCAGCGGAGATGACCGGCTGGCCCGACAGGCGATACTACACTTCCGCCACTCCATACAGGATACCGGATTGACCGCCGGCAGTTACCCCAGCCGCAGTCCGGTATATCTGCCACCGTGGTCACTGCATTATGCGGCAATGGTATATGAACTTTATCAATACACCGGAGATCAGACTCTGCTTGATGAAAACTTCATCGCCATCGGCCGGGTGTTGGAATTCTTTTTGCAACACCGTTGCTCAACCGGAGGCATCGGTAAACTGCCTTTTTGGGAAATGGCCGACTTCTCGCCCCAGTGGCTGTGGTTCGGCGAACCGCCGGAAGTTGCTCATCAGGCCTCGGCCTACATCACTTTTCTGGTCACTGAATGTCTGGAGTTTTACAGCGAAATGGCCCGGATGTTCCACCGTGATCATGAAGCGGCAAAATATGCCGCTATTGCCGGGGATTTGAAAAAAGAAGCAAACATCTTTTACGATGAACAAAAACAGTTGTATGCCGACACCCCCGGCGGTGAAAAATTCAGTATTCTGGCCAATTCACAGGCCATTCTGGCCGGTATTTCCGCGGATAAAACGCTGGTATCAAGGTGTATGCAGACTCCCGGAGCGGCGACACCGTCACTTTTCGGCTGTAATTTTGTCTTTGAAGCACTCATGAAGTCAGGTGAAGCTGAAACTGCCGCTTTTCTGCTTGAGCGTTGGCAAAAATTGCTGATCCCCGGCCGCACCGTCTGGCCGGAAGGCACCCCCATTCCCCGCAGTGAGTGCCACGTCTGGAGTTCCCTGCCGACTTTGGCTCTGGTCAGACTTTATACCGGCTTGACTATTGTGAAACCCGGCGGTTCGGAGATCGCTTTGAAGCCTTTTGCTCCATCGGATGAACCATGTTCCGGCATCGTGCCGCTGGCCACCGGTTTGCTCAAATATCACTTCGACGGCCAAAAATTCTGCTTTGAATTACCGGCGGATACCACCGCCATCATGCCTGATGGCCGCAAGTCACGTCCCGGAAAAAAGTTGTTTTTTTGATCATATTGATCCGCATCCGCACTGAAAACCTTTTTCAGCACGATTCACCGTGGGTATCCGACCCCGGTTGACAGGCATCAACTTGATGCCACTCCTGATGCAAACTTTTGTAATATACCCCGCTTCTGCGGCGAAGTCAACCCCATCACCTTCAAAATCCGGGAAATAATTGCTTAAATAAAATCTGAACGTTTTACAACATATTATAATCCTTTCCCCGGATAAACATTTCCGGGTCATCAACGGCGGCAACAAAAACAGTAAACACAATGCCGCCAATTATTGAGAATTTTGGAACTCGACCACCTTACATATATTATCAAATACGGTCAGAACAAATTTCAGTAAGGATTTGACTGATTCCATACAGCGGCAGATTCAACAGCCAATCATCGTGACGGTAGTCTGACATGGAACTGCGGATGGCGATCGCAGGAGTGTATTTCTCTGAATACACTTTCAAACTTTTGGCTTTCAAATTCTCTTCAGCCTTGACTTCCACCGGATAGATGCCGGATTGGTGCTGGAACACAAAATCAACTTCCGCAGTCGCACGTTCCGCACTCCAATAACATGGAGTCTGCCCCAAGCAGTAACGCAACTCCTGAACGACATACTGTTCGGTCAACGCTCCTTTGAATTCATTAAAGAAAGCATTACCATGCAGCAGCGTGGTGACATCAAGTCCACTCATTGCCCCCAGCAAACCCACATCAGAGAGGAACATTTTGAATCCTTCATCCGCATACGCCGGAAGTGGCAATGCCGGTTTGGAAAGCCGGATTACCTGCTGAATCAAGCCGCAATCTTTCAGCCATTGGATCGCCAATTCAAAATCTTTGGCTCTTGCCCCCTTACGCAACGCTCCGTAAACAAAACGGCGATTCTCTTTTGCCAGTTGCGATGGAATCGACTGCCAGACCATACGGATGCGGGGAACGGTTTCAACTGGAGCGTGCTTGGAAAAATCCTGCTCGTAAGCGGTCAAAATATTCTGCTGAACTTTGCGGACTGCATTGAAATCGTTTTCATCAATAAAGGTTTGAACCGCTTCCGGCATTCCGCCGATAAAGTAATAATACCGCAGAAGTTCAATATATTTATTTTTGAATGTGGTAATCAGCTGCCAATCACCGCTTTTCAGCAGATCCACCAGATTTTCATTGCCGGTGGCATTAAGAAATTCGATAAAACTCAAAGGATACAGATCCAGAAAATCAACTTTACCGACCGGGAAACCGGTTCCTTTGTGCATGGCAACGCCGAGCAAACTTCCGGCGGCGATGACCGCATATTCAGGAGCCTCTTCACAGAAATATTTCAAACTGCTCAACGCCCGCGGCACTTCCTGAATTTCGTCAAAGATCAAAAGCGTATCAGTCGTGATCTTTTGACCGCTGTAAATTTGTAATCCCGCAATCAAACGGGTAATTTGCAGACTGCCCTCAAAAAGGTTCGCCATATCCGGGTTGCTGTCAAAGTTGATACAGACAAAGTTCTTGAACTCCTGTTTGCCAAATTCTTTCATCAGCCAGGTTTTACCGACCTGACGGGCACCTCGAATGACCAACGGCTTACGGTTGGGCGATATTTTCCATGCTGAAAGTTGAGCGATTGCGGTTCGTTTCATATCTTTAATTCTCCTTTTTACATCTTAAATATAGCATCTATTCACATTTTTTCAAATGAAAAATTGCGACAAACAACATTTTTTCAAACAAAAGTGCGATCACAAGAAACTGATTGATAATTTCCCCGACTGCCATATAAAAACAGAAATATTTGATATTTTTATGAACACAAACAACACCAACCGGAGGACGGCAAAAAAAATGAAGCATTTGCCGGTTAAACGGCAAATATGAAGCGGCACTGCGTGCCATGAAGCGCACCTGCGGGGGCAGGTACATGAAGCAAATCCTTGCAGATTTATGTTTTTTGCCTGACGGCAAAAAAATGGCAGACCCGCGCGGCGGGTTGCGGAATGCGACTCCTCCGTTGTCGTCGCCGTAAGGATTCGACGGAGGGCGAAGCCCGACGAGCCGGAGCGTAAGCGACGGCAACCTCTCCACCGGAGAATCCTGACAACGTTGGCAAACGTTGTTAAAGAATAATATTTGCCGGAGCCATGGAGAAAACTTGTTTTCGGAAATGACGACGGAAATATTATTCAGGATTATCCGGGGGCGCAGGCAACAGCGGTATTTAAAAGAAAAATGGCAGACAGTCGAGGATTCGACGGAGGGCAAAGCCCGACGTGCCTGAGCGAAGCGAAGGCAACCTCTCCACCGGAGAATCCTGACAACGTTGGCAAACGTTGTTGAAGAATAATATTTGCCGGAGTCATGAAGAAAACTTGTTTTCGGAAATGACGACGGAAATATTATTCAGGATTATCCGGGGCGCAGGCAACAGCAGTTTAAAAACAAAAATGGCAGACCTGTAAGGATTCGACGGAGGGCGAAGCCCGACGTGCCGGAGCGTAAGCGACGGCAACCTCTCCACCGGAGAATCCTGACAACGTTGGCAAACGTTGTT
>SUWG01000001.1:112219-258208 GCA_015061625.1 Lentisphaerota bacterium
ACAGCAGTTTAAAAACAAAAATGGCAGACCTGTAAGGATTCGACGGAGGGCGAAGCCCGACGTGCCGGAGCGTAAGCGACGGCAACCTCTCCACCGGAGAATCCTGACAACGTTGGCAAACGTTGTTGAAGAATAATATTTGCCGGAGTCATGAAGAAAACTTGTTTTCGGAAATGACGACGGAAATATTATTCAGGATTATCCGGGGCGCAGGCAACAGCGGTATTTAAAAGAAAAATGGCAGACCTGTAAGGATTCGAACCTCAACAAAGTGAACCAGAATCACTTGTGCTACCGTTACACCACAGGTCTGCGTTGTGCATATAATATAACCCTGATTTTCAGATTTTCAATGGATAAATTAAAAAAAATTTGTAAAAAAAATGCTTGAATCCCGCGCGGTTTGCCAGTATAGTATGAAAAAGCATGGAGGTTGAGTAATGAAAAAGGTACTTTTGATATTGGCAGAGGGTTTCGAGGAGATCGAGGCACTGGGTACGGCGGATGTGTTGCGCCGTTTGGATTTCGCGGTCACGCTGGCGGGTCTGAACGGCAGAAATGTCACCGGAGCGCACCGGATGGCGGTCACTGCGGATACCGCATTGGAAAATGTTGTCAATGAGGAATTTGATGCTGTTATTCTGCCCGGTGGGATGCCCGGGGCGGCCAATCTGGATAAAAGTCCGCTGGTGGATGAAGTGTTGAAAAATGCCGTTGCCGGTAACAAAGTCATCGGGGCGATCTGTGCGGCGCCATTCGTTCTTGCCAAACGGGGATTGCTCAAGGATGGAAAATTCACGATGTATCCCGGTTTTGAAGCGGAACTCGGCGGCTTGACTTACACCGCCGCTCCGGCGGAAACTGACGGGCGCATCGTCACCGGCAAAGGGCCCGGTGCGGTATTTGCCTTTGCCGGAGCGTTGGCCGGAGCGTTGGGCAAAGCGCAGGAGTGTGAAGAACTTTATAAAGGGATGTTCATAGACTGAAATGGGTTGTTTTGACGTAATCAAAAGTTGCGGCAGGGCGCGGCGCGGAGTGCTGCATACCCGCCGGGGGGATATTCAGACGCCGATTTTCATGCCGGTCGGCACCAGAGGCAGTGTCAAGGCGGTTTCTCCGGCGGAATTGGATGATTTGGGGGCGCAGATCATTCTGGGCAACACCTATCATCTGTTTCTGCGGCCGGGATTGGAGACCATTTCACTGGCGGGCGGTTTGCATAAATTTATTTCCTATGACAAACCGATTCTGACCGACTCCGGCGGATTTCAGGTATTCAGTCTGGCGAATTTACGCAAAATCACTCCGGACGGGGTGAAATTTGCTTCACACATCGACGGCACGAGGTTCTTTCTGGGCCCGGTGGAGTCGATGAAGATCCAGCGGACACTGGATTCGGATATCGTAATGGCATTCGATGAATGCACCCCTTATCCGGCGACGTGGGAACAGGCTTTGAAATCGCTGGAAATGACTGCCAGATGGGAAAGAATGTCCAGAGAACAGCCGTTGAATGACGGTCAGTTGCGTTTCGGTATCGTGCAAGGTTCAACTTTTGCCGATCTGCGGCAGAGATCGGCCCAAAGCATCGTGGATATCGGTTTTGACGGCTACGCCATCGGCGGAGTTTCGGTCGGGGAAAGTGAAAAGGAGATGATGGAAGCGGTCGATGCCGCAGAACCGCATCTGCCGCAGGATCGTCCCCGTTACCTTATGGGGGTGGGAACGCCCCGGCAGATCGTGGAAAGTGTCGCCCGCGGAGTGGATATGTTCGACTGTGTATTGCCGACCCGGCTGGGGCGGCACGGCGGAGCGTATGTAAAAGCCAATCAGACGATCTCGCTCAAAGCGGCAAAGTTCGCCCATGACTTCACGCCGATCGAGGAAGGCTGTCAATGCTATGCCTGCCGCCACTTCACCAAAGCGTACATCCGGCATCTGCTCAATGTGGGTGAAATTCTGGGTATGAGATTGCTGACGTTGCATAACTTGCATTACTACCTCAATCTGGCCGCCAGGATCCGGCAGTCGCTGGAAAACGGCACATTTGAAGATTTGCGCCGGGAATTTGCCTGACCGGGCGGCATTGAAGTTGTAAAATGTGCAGTATGATGATATATTATATGGAATAAGTACATAATCAACCAACCGCAAAGGGTGAAAAATGACTCCGGTTACACCGCCAACAGGTAAATTCCGGTTCCGCATGGTCGGCGGCGGCTTACAGTTGCAGATCGAAAAAGCGGCGGATTTTGTCAATGTGCTTGACCTTGATGAAGCATTCTGGGCGATGACCGCAGTCGATACCAATGCCTTGAGATTCGACCGCCGTTTTCTGGAATTTGTGGATAGCGACCACGACGGCATCATCCGCACCGATGAGGTCAAAGCGGCGTTGCGTTTTGCCAAAACGTATTTCACCGATCTTACTGCGATGGCTCAAGCGGAAAGTGTAATAAAAATTTCATCGCTTGATCCGCAGGCCCCCGGCGTTGCCGGTGTGATCGACTGTGCCAAATTGATCCTGAATAATTTAGGTCGCAAAGCCGATGAAGGTTTGAGCGATGCCGACATCCGGGATGCCCGGAGCGTGACCAGTTTCACCCGGCGCAACGGCGACGGGGTGATCACCTGTGAGGCGGAATTGGCTCCGGAACTTCAGCAGTTGATCCAAGCGGTGATCGCTTCGGGGCGGATGACGGTGGATCTTTCCGGCTGTGACGGTGTAAGTCTGGCCGATGTGACCGGTTTTGAAGCGGCATTGCAGAAGCGTCTGGCGTTGATGGATGCCAAAAACAGCGATCCGGCGATCATGATCTACGGTGAGGAAACCGGAAAATATTATCAACTTTTTCAGGAGTGTGAGGCACTTATTTCCGGTTATTTTCTCAACAGTGCGGCAGGTATTTTTCTGCACAATGATCCGGAGCGTTCCATAAAGAAAGAATTTTCCGCTGATCTGATGGTGCCGCAGAATGTGCGTGAAGCCTTGAGCAATGCGGCGTTGGCAGTGCCGCATGACGGCAATACGCTGGATCTTTCGCATCCGCTCAATCCGCTGTATGCGGAAAAGTTGCAAACTCTTGCCGCCACTCCGGCGTTATCCGGATTCCTTGACGGCACGAAACTTACCGGAGAAAATTTCCGCCGGGCGCAGGCGGCACTGGCCGCATTCGGCAACTGGCAAAAGGCGTGCAGTGAATGTGACGGTCTGGAAAAATTGACCGAAAGTCAGTTGCGGGAATTATCCGCATTGCCGATCGCAGAATTGAAATCGCTCATTGAGGCGGATTTGAGTTTCGCTCCGGTGGTCAGTGCCGGGGAAACATTGCTGAAACTTGCGCTTTATCAGCGGTATATGAAAGATTTTCTGAATAACTTCGTCTCTTTATCAGAGTTATTCAATCCGGTCAAGCCCTCACATTTGCAGATGGGTAAACTGATTATGGATGGCCGGCACTTCACCCTGACCGTGAGAGTCAAAAATCCCGCCGAACACAAACGGATCATCAAAAGCAGCAATATTTGCGTGATCTATGTGGAAATTTCCCGGCAGAACGGCACTAAAACCGATAAAGAACTGCTGGCGTGTGCCGTGACCAGCGGCACGATGCGTTCACTTTTCATCGGCAAACACGGGGTATTTTTCGATACGGATAAGGTGATTTATGATGCCGTGATCAAAGATATTTCCGAACAGCCCGTATCCATCGGTGAAGCATTCAAAGCACCATTTTACCAATTTGCCGACTTCATCAGCAAGCAGACCGAGAGGATATTCAACACCCGCAACGCCGCCATGCAGAAAAGCATGACCGATGAAATGAATAAATCCCAGATGGCCAAAGTACCGCAGGTACCAACGCCGAATGCTCCGGCCCCCGCTCCGGCGGCAACTCCCGCCCCGGCAGGCGGCATGGGCAATCTGCCGATGCTGCTGATGGGCGGCGGTATCGGGATCGCGGCACTGGGCAGTTCGATAGCATTCATTGCCAATTCACTGCAGGATGTTTCGCTGAAAACCATCTTCGCGGTACTCGCCGGTATCGTGGTCATATTCGGCGGGCCGTCGGTGGTGATCGCTCTGATCAAGATATTCCGGCGCAACCTTTCCCGTTTTCTGGAAAGTTGCGGTTGTGCGGTGAACCGCCCGATGCGGATGTCCCGTAAAATGGGATTGATTTTCACCTTTGTTCCCCAACGGCCCAAGGGTGAAATTTCGATGATCGACCCGGTGGCAGTATTCAATCCGGTGAAAAAGATCAGCCGCGGTAAAAAGGCGGTATTGTGGATCATGATATTGCTGTTGGGCATAATTTGCGGTCTGGGGGCGGCATATTTCCATGTGCGCCAACTGGAAAAAAGCATCGCCGCCGAAGAACAGGTTGATGAAAAAATTGATGATCAACAACCGGAAGCGGTTGATGATCAAAACAATAAATAACAAACCATAATAACAAGGAGAAAAATATTATGCAGGTTCCGTTGCTTGACCTCCGGGCGCAGTATGCGCCGCTGAAAGAAGAAATCCTCGCCGCTGTGGCAGAAATTTGCGATTCCCAGCGGTTCATTCTGGGTGATAAAGTCGAAACTCTGGAAAAAGAGTTGGCGGACTATTGCCGCAGTGGCGCGGCAGTAGGTGTTTCCAGCGGTTCAGATGCTCTGCTGATCGCCCTGATGGCGGAAAAGATCCGGCCGGGCGATGAAGTTATTACGACACCTTTCACCTTCTTTGCCACGGTCGGTGCGATCGTGCGTGCAGGTGCCAAACCGGTTTTTGCGGATATCGACCCGGTGACATTCAACATCGATCCGGCGAAAATCGAGGAAAAGATCACTCCGAAAACCCGTGCCATCATCCCGGTTCACCTTTTCGGTCAGGCCGCCGATATGGATCCGATCGTGAAGATCGCCAGAGAACACAACCTTTTCATCATCGAAGATGCCTGTCAGGCGATCGGTGCCGAATACAAAGGCAAAAGAGTCGGTTCCTTTGCGGAATACGGTGCATTCAGTTTCTTCCCCAGTAAGAACCTCGGCTGTTTCGGTGACGGCGGTGCGGTCAGCTGCGACACTGCGGAAAGAGCCCAGCTGCTCAAGATCTACCGCAACCACGGTCAGAGCAAGACCTACATCCATGAATACGTCGGCGGCAACTTCCGTATCGATGCGTTGCAGGCGGCGATCCTGTCGATCAAACTGCGCTCACTGGATTCCTGGTCAGAGGCCCGTCAGAAAAATGCGGCGATCTACCGTGAACTTTTTGCCGCCGCCGGTTTGAATGATCAGATCGTGCTGCCGCAGTTGGCTGCCTACGATGTGCGCCACATCTACAACCAGTTCTGCATCCGGGTCAATGACGGCAAACGTGATGCGTTGAAACAGTATCTGCTGGATAATGGTGTCGGTTGTGCGGTCTACTACCCGCTCTCACTGCATTTGCAGGAGTGCTTCAAAGAGTTGGGCGGCAAATTGGGTGACTATCCGGAAAGCGAAAAGGCCTCCGGTGAGATCATGGCTCTGCCGGTTTTCGGCGAATTGAGTCGCGAACAACTCGAATATGTCGTGGCCACTATCGCCAAATTCTATGGTAAGTAATGAGTAAAGAGCAGAAATATCACACTTTCCGGACGATCTGCCGGTTGTTGAGTTACACCAGAAAATACTGGGTGCGGCTGACGATCGGCATCGTTTGCGGTATGCTGGTCGGCGGATCGCTGCTGGTCACACTGCTGATGTTGCCGCAGATGGTCGGGGCGATGAATTCTTCCGGCGTTCCGGCCCCGGCACAACAGCAGACGGCAGTTGCCGCCGGAGAGACCGGGGATGCCGCCGAACCATTGGCTGATGACCCGCAACTGGCCAAAATGCTGCAACAGGCTGACGATGCGGCCAAATCATTCCATCTGCCCTTTTCGGTCGATGGCACGACCATTCATGTCACCTGGCCCAAAGAATTCAGTTTCGATGCGGTCGGAGCCGACGGCAAAGTGGCATGGCAGTTATTCAGCCTCTATGCGGTGCTTTTCCTTCTGGTGTGGATGTGCAAAAGTTTGGCGCATTACATCAATGGTTACTGCACCCGGTGGGTCGGAACCAAAGTGGTGGCAGATCTGCGTGAGGAACTTTTCCGCAAACTTACCAGCCAGTCACTGCGTTATTACGGCAGTACCGATACCGGACAACTCATCAGCCGCTGCAACAATGATACCGGCGCATTGCAATACTCGGTTTCCCACAGTGTGGAAGATCTGACCAATGCCCCGTTGCAGATTCTCGGCTGTCTGATTGCGATCTATATTGCCTGTAAAGAGTATGACAACTATACATTGATCATTCTGCTGTGTACGGTATTTCCGCTGATTTTAGTGCCGATCAACATCATCGGCAGCCGCATCCGCAAACGTTACCGCAAAAGTTACAAATATATTGCCGATGTGACTTCCCGTCAGCATGAAACTTTTACCGGTATCAAAGCGGTCAAGGCCTATCATACCGAAGAATATGAAAACGGCCGTTTCCATCAGGCGATCCGCAAATACGTCCGGCGGGTCATCAGTGCGACCAGATGGCATATGCTGATCTCCCCGATGACGGAATTGGTCGTGGTGATCGCCACTGTGGGATTTCTGCTTTACAGTTACAATCAGGGGGTGTCGATCACGGTGCTGACGGCACTGCTTGCCCCGGTGCTTATGGCGTACCGGCCGCTGAAAGATGTTTCCAAAGTGATCGCCAGTTTACAGCAGTCCATGGCGGCGGCCGACCGGGTATTCGAAATGCTGGATACCGATATGACCCTGCCGGAAAAGGAGAATGCTTACGAATTGACCGGCGTGAAAGAGGGGATTTCTCTGGAAAATGTTTCATTCAGTTACGATGACCGCACCGTTATCGATGATGTAAGTTTTCAAATTCCCAGAGGTCATGTGGTGGCTGTCGTCGGTGAAACCGGCAGCGGCAAGACGACGATCGCCAATCTGATCGCCCGCTTCTACGATGTGACCGGCGGCAGAGTTCTGATCGACGGCCACGATGTGCGGGATTGTTCCATTGATTCCCTGCGCAAGATCGTCGGAGTGGTCAATCAGGAAGCGATCATATTCAACGATACGATCCGCGCCAATATCGCTTACGGTTCACCGGAAGCGACCGAAGAGGATATCATCAAAGCGGCAAAACTGGCCAATGCTCACGAATTCATCGTCAATGGTGTCCATGAAAACGGTTACGATTCCAGTGCCGGAGAGGGTGGATTCAAACTTTCCGGCGGCGAGAAACAGCGTATCACCATTGCCAGGGCGATTTTGCGCAACCCGCCGATATTGATTCTGGATGAAGCGACCAGTGCGCTGGATAACGTCACGGAAAAACTGGTGCAGGATGCATTGAATCATGCGATGAAAGACCGGACGGTTTTCGTGATCGCCCACCGCTTGAGTACGATCCAGAATGCCAATAAGATCATCGTTCTCAAGCAGGGCCGTATCGCTGAAGCCGGTACCCATGATGAATTATTGAAACTCAACGGCATCTACCGCCGGTTGCACGACACCCAGTTTGAATGATGAAAAAACTGCACTTTACCGGCATCGGCGGAGCCGGAATGGCTCCGCTGGCGGAATTATCTCTGGCCAATGGCTTTACAGTCAGCGGTTCGGATATGGAAAATTCCGCCAAGTGCCACCGTCTGCATTCGCTCGGAGCAAAAATTTCCATCGGCCACCGGCAGGAAAATCTGCCGGAAGATGCCGCCATGCTGATCTACTCCAGTGCCGTGCCGGAAAACAATCCGGAAAGGGTCAAAGCACGCGCATTGAATATCCCGGAATTGCGCCGGGGCGAATATCTGGCCCATCTGGCGGCCAATTACCGCCGGGTAGTAGCAGTTACCGGCACCCACGGAAAAAGTTCTATCACCGCCTTACTGGCGAAAATTTTACAGCATTGCGGCAAAGAACCCGGTTTCATGATCGGTGCGGAAGTTGCCGGTATGGCCAACTGTGCCGCCGGAAACGGTGATATTTTCGTCACCGAAGCCGATGAATCCGACGGGACCCACACCAAGTTGAAAAATTTTCTGGCAGTTATTCCCAATATCGAGGACGATCATGAATGGAGTCTGGGCGGCAAAGAGGTGTTGGAAAATAATTTCCGGTTGACCGCAAAAAATTCACAACAGATCATTTTTTACGCCTCGGAAAATTGCGACCGGCTGCTGAAAGATCATCCGCAGGCAGTCAGATTGAGTGATATGCCCGGAAAATTGGGCGGACTGCGGGGATTTCAAGCCGCCAATGCCTATATCGCCATACAGACGGCAGTGCTTCTCGGTTGTGATGAAAAATCGGCAACCGATGCGGCGATGGAGTATCCGCAAGTGGCAAGACGGATGACTATTCACTGCGACCGCCCCGGTTTGACGGTGATCGAGGATTACGCCCACCACCCTACCGAAGTGCGTGCCGCAATAGAACTTCTGCGGGCAACTTACCGCGGATGCCATTTGCGGATATTGTTCCAACCGCACCGCTTTGCCAGACTGGAAAAATACTTTGCGGAATTTGTCACTGAATTAAGCAATGCCGACAGCATATATATCGCCCCGGTCTTTGCGGCATGGAGCGAAAGCGGCAAAGTTGATTCTGCCATGCTCGCAAAGGCAGTCAATGGCATTGCCGTAAGCGGTTCATTTGAGCATTGGGCGGAAGAGGTGGTGAAAGATTTGCCGCCCGATACGGTGATCGCCATCCTCGGAGCCGGAGATATCAACAAAGTTATCCCCCTTCTTGTGCGACAGTTCGCGGATAAACGGTAATTGACGGACGATACGGACATTACGGACACCAACATCCAGCCGCATAAGGTCGTATTTCTCACGGGTGCGAGGCGGTCGCCGCCGGGCGCACCACAAGCCTGCTCCGGGTGTGTTGCCGGGTGAGGTGATTCCCGGCTTGCGGCTCGCTTGCGCTCGATATGCGCCCGGTACGGATAGGTACGGAGGGGTACGGATGAGTACGGAGCAACGCCAGCCGGGATAATGCCCCGCCATACCGTTTGTTACCGTTTGTTACCGTTAATTACCGTTGAGCCGAAACAAACAAAACCCCGGCAGACTGCTGTCAACCGCCCGCCGAGCCGAAACAAACAAAATCCCGGCAGACTGCTGTCTACCGGGGGTACGGGGGCGCAGCCCCTGTAAAGGGCGGCTTTGCCGCCCGACCGACCAAGCCGTTGCAACGCAACGGCGCGACACCCCGTTTTTCTTTTGGTTACTTTTCTTTTTCCGTAAAAAGAAAAGTAACTCAGCGGAGGGATAAAGTGGTGTTTTCGTAGGATTTGATTTGCTGCATGATGCCGAAATCGTTGCCGACGTTTTGAGTTTCGCAGTAGTATTCCCAGATGCTTGACCAGGGGAGGGTTTTGATTTCTTCCTGGCGGGCCATACGGGCGGAGAAGTCGAAAGCGTCTTCTTCTTTTTTGAGCAGGGCGGTAGGTTCGAGCAGAGCGATGAGGAGAGCTTTCTGCATATTTCGTGCGCCGATGGCCATAGCTGCGATGCGGTTGATACTGGCATCGAAGTAATCGAGGCAGAAGAAGATTTTATCCAGATAGCCGTATACGGCGGCTTCACGGGCGATGGAAAGCAATTCATCATTGAGCAGGATCACATGGTCGCTATCCCAGCGGACGCCGCGGGAAACGTGGAGCAGGATACGGCCCTGCTGGGCGACGATGGAACTTAATTTATCGGCGATGGATTCGGTGGGGTGAAAGTGTCCGGAATCAAGGCAGATAAGTTTATTATTCTTCGCGGCATACATCAGATAGAAGTCATGGGAACCGATGGTGCATGATTCCACGCCGATACCGAAAAGTTTGGATTCGACGGCATCGAGTTCATATTTTTCATCGATTTTCTCGGCGAAAATGGTATCGAGCGATTCGGCGAGACGCATTCTGGGGGAGAAGCGGTCAGCGGGGATATCTTTGAATCCGTCGGGCATCCAGAAGTTGCATACGCTGGGGGTGCCGAGGGCTTTACCGAATTCGGCGCCGATGCGGCGGATATTCAAGCCGTGATCGATCCAGAATTTACGGATGGCGGGGTCGGGGTGGGAAAGGGAGAGGCCGTGATCCAGTTTCGGGTGGGAGTAGAAACAGGGAGCGATATCCATGCCGATTTTGCGTTCTTTGGCCCAATCCAGCCAGTTGGCAAAATGTTCGATGGTAAAACCGTCACGGTCTACGCCGGGGATCATTTTATCGACCTGATGGCCCTGCAGACAAACTCTGGCGGTACCGGGAACCAGTTTCAGAACCAGATCCAGATCGTCGCGCAATTCATCGGCGGTACGGGCCCGGCCGGGGTAGTTGCCGGTGACTTGACATCCGCCGGTCAGAGCAGTTTCAAAATTCTCAAAACCGACCACATCATCGCCCTGCCAGGCGTGGAGTGACACCGGGATAGTTTTCAAAGTTTCGATCGCTTTGACCGGATCGACACCATGCTCACGATAGATATCGCAGGCGATCTCAAAGGCTTTTTCCACTCTGCTCATAATCAATTTTCCTTTCTATTGGGTTATTTTGCAGAAATTTTTATTTCAAATGGTGAAATCAGATTTCCGGAAATGTCGGTGATATTGGCGGTTGCCGGATGGTTGCTCCATGCGTAACGGGCCATTCGCGGATGCGCCACTGATACTGAATAGATATGCAATTCACGGCCGTTGACGATTCTGGCGGTTGCCGGATGATAAACTCCGTCACTGCCCGCCAGCATCAAAGTACGGATCTCGCCGTCGCAGGCGATCTCCCGGTCGAAAACCACGATGAATGTATTGACTTCATTGCGGCACGCAAGCGGCATTGCACTCTGCTGCGGTGATTCATTTTCCCAGTTGTGCATGGCTGCTTCGGCGGCTCTTTCGCCGACGGGGCGTTTGTTGCGCGGGTGGATGTCATCCACGTCACCGTCACGCAAAGTCACGACAAGCGAACTGCCGCTGGCAACCGCCGCCCGCCGCTGGGCCTCACGGATGACCGCCCAGGTGCTGAAGTGCTGATAATCCCTGATCGGTTGATAACCGGGCAGCTGGATGATGATGAAGTCAAACTCCTGCTGTCCCCAGCGGGTACGCCAGTCAGCGATCAAAGCATTGAGCAACTCCTCATAACGCTGTGAATAGCAAAGGGCATCGGCTTCGCCCTGATACCAGACTGCGCCCCGCATGGCGTAGGGGATGAGCGGATGGATCATATTATCATAAAGGATATGCAGACTTTGCGGCGCACCGGGGCCGAGCATCTGCATAAAACTCACACCGGCAGTGCCGAGGTTTTGTTCCATTTTGATTTTCCAGTTTCCTGCCAGGGAGATGGAGAATTCACCGCAAGTGATTTTCATGGCCGCTTCGGGGCCGATCAGACCGCCGTCGGTGGCGATGGATGCCGATGAAGATACCCTTACGGCGATCACGTTGCGTCCGGCTTTGACCAATTCCCCCGGAATGGTGTAATATCTGGGGGTCATGAAGTGATCAAACCGGCGGTAGCATCCGGTGGCTCCGACTTTCACACCGTTGAAGTACGTTTCATCGGCTTTGTCTGCCGCACCGATACCGAGGACGATATCTCTGCCCGCTAATTCAGCGGGGATATCGATCTCTTTGCGGAACCAGAAGATACCGGCATGGTTGAATCCGGCCACAGTCCAACTATCCGGCAAAGTGATATTCTGCCAGGTGGAATCATCGAAATCCGCCCGGTGATACTCACTTGCTCCGGAGGCGACCGGAATATATTCCAACGGGAACAACTCATCCATTCCGGCGAAAAGCACCTGATTGCCATCGGGCAGCAGCCGGTCAGAGGGCAGATCAAGATAATGCGACGGCTGATACATGAGTGTATCCAGCCGGGCTGTATCTCCGGCAAAACCGGGGATTTGCAGCAAGGCTTCCCGGCTGATAAAGGTTTCTGCCGCCGCCCCGCCGAGGTATGCGCCGATGATGCCGACGGGGATATCGGGATGTTTTGCCCGGATGGCTTGGGCGAAATAGTAGGCCACGGCGGAAAATTCGCCGGAAACTTCCGGGGCATCGGCTTGCCATGCTCCGGAAACTTCACTTTGCAAACCGGGGTATTTGGTCACCGCCACCTGAAAGAAGCGGATCTGCGGATCGGGAGTTTTCTGCGAATATGCCTCCCAATCGGGGGTATGCCGGGTGCGGAACGCCATATTGCTCTGCCCGGCAAAGAGGTAGACCTCGCCGATACTGATGTTTTTGGAACTTATTTCACGCCCGGAAGATTCTTCCACGGCGGTCAGAACGAGGTTTTCAGCGGCACTTTGCGGCGGCAGATAAAGCCGGAAATTGCCGTTGCAGTCGGCAACTGTTACGGCACAACTGTCACCCAGAGTGCAACGGATACGGGCAAAAGCGGCGGCTTTGCCCCAAACCGGGATGGGCATATTCCGCTGTAAAACTGCGCCGTCGGAAAAGAGGACATTAAAACGGAATTCAGCCGTTTTTCCTGCACATCCGCTGAAAAACAAGGCAAGTGCGCCAAAAAACAGCAAAGTCAAAAATTTTCTGCCTGACATGATTTTCTCCATCAAAAAAAGTGATACTGATTTACTATATCACTTTGATTGTGAAATTGCTAATTTTCAGGCACAATTTTTTCCGTTATTGTATCAATTATTGTCTGATTCCCTGAGGTGGGCGGTCAATCTGTTCATCACATTCTGTAAAAATGCCCGGTCAAGTTGCGTTCCGGCATGATCCCCGGTCGGATGGATGAGGAAGTGCTTATTCTCTGAAACCAGAGCATTGAATACACACGCCACTCCGTTGGGCGGACAGACCAGATCGGTCAGGCCGGTGGTGATGTATGCTTCACATCTGATACGCGAGGCAAAGTTGACCATATCGTAGTAGGAAGCGGTCCGCACCACATCCTGATCGCTTGCATCAAAACCGTAAAAAGTCGGCCAGCCGCAACGCCGGGGAATCCGGTGTTTGAAGCCGTTGTGGTCACTCATGGCCAGAACTTCTGCAATGAGCAGAGTCACCTGCGGATCCATGGCCGCCGCCACGATCGCCTGGGCTCCGCCCTGACTGCCGCCGCGGACGATGAGGATCTGACCATTCCACTGGGGCAGACTTTTTACATATTCCAAAGCCCGCATCACCCGCAGAAACATATCGTGGAAGTAGATTTTTTCCCGATCGTTTTTATTGAAGTGAGCGTAGTTGCGTAAAGAACCGTTGGCCAATTCCTGATAGTATGACCTTTCACGCAGATTGTCGATGCCGTGAGCATTG
This sequence comes from Lentisphaerota bacterium, assembly GCA_015061625.1. GTDB lineage: Bacteria > Verrucomicrobiota > Lentisphaeria > Victivallales > Victivallaceae > UBA1784. The sequence goes on from SUWG01000001.1 coordinate 125,554, forward strand.
ACCATGAAGGTCATCGCATGGCGGCCGAATCCGCCGTAAGATACCGCCGTGGAAACTCCCGCCCCCTGAAAGAAGACGAATGCCGGCAGTGAACGATCCGGAGCATTGCGGGGCATGGTCAATATTCCGGAAACCGGACGGCTGCCGGGGCAGGAAACTTTCACATCGTAAACGGCCAACCGGGATTGAGGATCGTTGCCGACTTCCCGTCTTTCCAGTTCCCGGATGGGGACGGTATCGAGCAGAGCCCGGCGGGAGTTCCAGAATTCATCGAAATCCGCCGGTCTGGCTGATGAGGCCGGGATATTCTGCGGATTGATCATCACTCCACGGCCGCCGGAAACCGGTTTGCCGCCGATGTGGATATCCCGGTTATTCTCATCGACCAGCCGCAGTCTGACCATGTACCACCCCGGATTACACATGGTACGCTCCAGAGTTATCTCCTCATCCAAGGCAATATGGCCCATGCGTTTGCGGATGCCGTCAACGTATTCCTCATAGAATACTCTTGCATTGCCGGGGATCTGGTCGCCATTGGTGATCTTACCGGAAAATCTGACCACCGTGCCGGGAGTGACCACCGTTTCCGCCGGAGTCATGGCGATAATGGCTTGCGGCGGTGCGGACAAAAGAATGAAAGTGAAAAGTATTGCAATGAAACCAAAGATTTTTTTCAACATGATCTTTTTTACCTTTCTTTGAAGTGAGCAAACATCCGGTTGACCCAGGTGCGGCGGCTTTTACTTTACCTTGTGCGGCTCGCTTGCGCTCGATATGCGCCCGGTACGGATAGGTACGGAGGGGTACGGATGAGTACGGAGCAACGCCAGTTGGGAGAATGCCCCTGCCGGCTATCCGTTAATTACCGTTAGTTACCGTTGAGCCGAAACAAACAAAATCCCGGCAGGCTGCAAAAATCTACCGGGGGGTACGGGGGGCAACGCCCCCTGTAAAGGGCGCCCGCTCGGCGGGTTGCGAGGTGTCTCGCCGCTCCGATGTCGCGGCTCAATCAGAAAGTTTGTAAATCATTACCACTTTCGGGGGTACGGGGGCGCAGCCCCTGTCAAGGGCGGTGTCAACCGCCCGCCCGATCAAGCCCCGGATGAAATCCGGGGCGCGACATATCGTTTGTTTTGCGCCCCTTGTCAAAGTTCTCAAAAATTCTTAAAAATTTTCACTGCGATCTGATACCGGAGCGTTTTCGGCTGGTTACTTGCCAGTAGCCGCCTCAAACTACCGGCATCATCTCATCATTGAAAAATTTTTAATCTTTTTTTTGAATAACTTTGCCAAGTGCCGCACTTTTGGTAACTTTTCTTTTTCCGTAAAAAGAAAAGTTACCGGAAGTCTTTGGCGCGGGCGGGAATGCCCATTTCTTCGCAGTAACGGTCATAGAGGCCGCCGGCGGATTTATACATACTGTTGGGGCTGATGAAGTGGGAGAATTCAAAGGTGATGGCATTTGAAAGTCCGGCTTCTTCGGCGGCTTTGAGTTTCAGGCGCAATTTTTCCCATTTGATCGGCAGGAAGTCGATGGGCATATCGCGGTCGAAACTTTCGCTGTTGGTCCAGCATTCGATACCGTTTTCATCGCAAAGTTTTTTGTTGATTTTGAGGAAGGTGGGAAGAAGTTCGATCTCGACGTGACCATCCTGAAATGCGACGATATCGACGACGCCTTTGATGCGGGCCATCTGCTCTCTCCAGTGAGCTTCGTGGAGTTCCGGGGCGATAGTGACGCCGAGTTTTTCCATTTTCTCGTTATAGGCTTTTGCGCCCTGCATTCCGGGGGAGATCATGATTTTGGCACCGGGCATACGGGTTTTGATAGTTTCGGCCATAGCGCGGTAGATACCGGCGACTTTGGCGTTGCTGCCGCCGATTTCCTGTGAGAGATACCAGCCTTTGAAAGCTTTGCGTTTACCGTAGCGGTCGATGATCTCATTGCAGACTTTGCACATGATCTCGGCATCGGGGGCGGCATCATATTCGGGTCTCCACCACGGAATACCGGAATCGTAACTGCCGCAGAAGAAATTCATATCGTATTTTTCGGCGAGATCCAGATACATATCGATCAGGTCGATGGGGGGTTCAAAGCCGTCTTTTTCTTTTTTCAGCACGTCGCTGGGGAAAGTCATCCAGCGTTTCCATCCGCAACGGATAAGGATAACGGTATTGATACCGAATGCCTTCATCGCGCGGAAGTCGGCATCCCACTCTTCACGGCCCCAATTCTGATGGGGGATATCGTGACTGATTTCGTCCAGAAATGTTCCGGTAATACGCATTTTTTCAACCTTTCTGTATATTGTATCGGTTACTGCGATTTTTTTGCAGTTAAGCATAAGATAACCGCATTTGCAGATTAAATCAACCTTTAATAAAAAATTTTTTCACCTTTAATCAAAAATTTCACCGATTCCCGCTGTTTACGATGAAAAAACCGGGGGGCAAGGCATATTATTTTTTATTTGAATGTAACTACATCTCCGGTGCCGCAGCACTCCTCATCATCGAATGCCGAGATGAAACACTGATAAACATTTTCCGGCAGTTGTGCGGAAATTATGCCGTCACGGTATTGCGCCGGAAGCATCTCCCATTTGCGGCGGCAGGAGTACCACTCATGCCGGTCACAGGTGAAACAAAGAAACGTTTTGCTGATGCCTTTGCCCTCATCTTTTACTGCCGCAGAAATATTTTTACCGTCAATGACCGTTTCACCGATAAGAGGCACTCCGGGCGCACCATTCAAAATCGCATCGGCATAGCGGCGGCAGATCGCAAACCGGAACCCCTGATGGCTGTGGGGCAATTCGACGATCATACTGCGATTGCCGAGCATTTTGCCGCAGGCCTCAAATCCGGCTTGCATCGTTTCCGGCGAACCGTGGGAATCATTGGTGCCGACCACATAATACATCGGAGATTTCGCCGCATGAAGAAAGCGGCCGTTGATAAAAAGATCGCTATCCTTGCGGTCGCCGAGATAAATTTCAATTATCCCCCTGAAACGCGGATCGATGGCGGTAACTATCGCCCCGTACCAACTGCCCCATGACAAACCGATGTAGGCAGTTTTTGCCGCATTGACCTTATCCAGCGAAAGCAACAAACTGTGAGCCAGCACCAGATTGGCGGCATTGGTGATATGGGCAGTCCGGTCGCCGTAGTGGTGTGGTCGGTCAAAAGCGACATAGGAACGCACCAATTCTCCGGGTTCTTTTTCCCGGTCGGTCGCAGTCGGGCGGCGGCCGTACCAATCCGGCGCAATGACTGCATAACCGTAACTGCGCCACAACTCCACCGCCCAGGCAAATGCCGTGCCGCCGCCGCCGTGAACCAGCACGATCCCCGGCCAGCCGCCGGCAGGCATTTCGCCATCAGGGTAGGCGATATAAGCGAAAACTTTTGTCGGTCTGCCCTTTTCCATCACCCCGTCATAGATGATGGAACTCATATTTTCACTGTCACTTGCCGGATCATGGTCGATCTCATAATGCGGCGGATTTTTCAACGTTTCAAAATCCCAGTATTTTCCGGGGTCTTCATCGATATTCAACCATGGTAATGTGCGGGACATAACTGAACCTTTCAATTAAAAATATCTGTTATTATTCAAAATTTGCAATATTGTTGAAGCATATATCCGGTGGCCGTAATCGTTGGGATGATTGACACCGTTGCCGGTCAGGTCGTAAAAACTTTTGCGTTTCAGGAATTTCTGCCACACTTTTGCCACATCTGCCAACGCGGCATACGGCGGCATGGCACTTACTGCCTGCCGGAGTCCGGCGGCATAAAGTGCATCCGGGCCGGGAATGGTGAATTTCCATAACGGATTGCCGCTCATAGCAGTAACGATCAAAAACTCCGTGTGTTCATTTACGGCACGGCAGTTGTCGATAAGTTTCTTTAAATGAATGAGATAATCCGCAACCGGCAAACTGGCAAAATCATTCATCCCGTAAGCGATCACCAGCAGATCCGGAGCATCGGATAAATATTCTTTTTCGATTTGAAATGCGTGCCGGATGCCTGTGCCTTCCACGGCCCGGTTGATGAGCGTGATATCAAGTTCATTGCAGACCTGTTCCATATAACCGGGCGCAAAGGGCGGGATATTGACGAATTTGGTCGCATTGAAGCCCGCACTGATACTGTCACCGATCAAAGTCGCACGCAACTTTTCCCCGGCGGCAAGTTTGGCCCGGAAACGGGGCAACCGGTCGCTTTGAACCGATAATTCCGGCACAAAATCCGGCATTCCGGTTGCTGTATAAGTTATGTCGATCTGGTTGAGGGCAAAAAATCCGGCATTGTCGAAAAGCAGATTGCCGCCATCGACGGCATTATCTACCGCATTGGCATCAACTGCCGGATAAAGGCGCAGATTTTCCACCGGATGCAGGGCGGATTCCGGGAAAAACGGTATGCGTGAAGTTTCCGGACGGGTAATGAAATCATCGCCGGGATGATGTAAATAATCCACCCCATTCTGATATACTACACCGGTGCTGTGTTGACAGATCTCTACAATATTTTCTGCCGGAAACATCAGATTTATCCGCGTTGTTCCGGCAAACATACCGCTTTCCCGGTCGATTTTCCGGTCATTCCACAATTTTTCCATCGTCATCCCCTTTCCGCTGACCGGCAAATGGCAGTTGCCAGATCAACCGTTTCACAACTCAAACCACTTCGCCGGGATAAAGTTATATCCGGCACATAAGGCTGCGGCACACTGCCGGGGCGCGCCGCACCCAGAATTTTCACCGGCACTTGAGGCGCAAGCACCCCGGCAACCGTTTGCGCCAACAGGGCAATGGAAATGGCATGGTCACTGCCCACATTGTAAGATGTGCCGTTTTCACCTCTTTCCAGCAAGCCAAAGAGCCACCGCACCAGATCGTCAGCATAAAGATAGGAACGCAAAGGCGTGCCGTCACCCTGAATAACGATCTCTTTTCCCGCCAATGCATCCCGGATGAAGTTGCCGATGGCAAAGTGGATGTTGCGGTCAAGATATTTGCCGGTAAAAGCAAAACAACGGGCGGCAACCGCCGGGATACCCGAAGCAAAACAGAGTTTTTCCGCTTCAAGTTTGGCGATCCCGTAAGCCGTAAATGGTTTACATTCTGCACTTTCCGGCACTTTAGTTTCCGTTTGTCTCCCGTAAACCGCCCCGGAACTTATAAACAGCAGTTTTTTCACCTTGCATTGCCGGGCAATGGCCAGAGAATGAGTTGTGCCGTCAAGAATGATCGAACGCATCTCATCATCCGGGATCGTCACCGAAGCCGGAGCAGCTCCGAGGATCATCGCATCAAATATGCCGGAAATTTGAAAATCCCGCACATCACCACCAATGAATGATACCCCGGTCAAATGGGCAAATTCCGGAAAATCATGCAGAAATTTTTCCGGATTGCGGGAAAGAATGGTAAAACCATATCCGGTCAAAAGTCCTCTTTTGACCATATCCAGAATCGATTTACCGAAAAAACCGGTCCCCCCGGTCAGCAGAATTTTTTTCATGATCTGTATTTAGGGGAAAAGACAAAAACTTTTTGAAAAAAGTTTGTTTTCTTTTCCCCAAACCTCATATCTTTTTACAAAAACTTTTATAAGCGAAACTGATTTTTGTATCAAAAATCTATTTCGCATGACTTCATTTATAAAACATCCCGCTTTTTTTGAAAAAGGAGGGGGATTCGGGGGGAGGGAAAAACTTTTTTTCCCGTGAAAAAAAGTTTTTCCCTCCCCCTGAAATATCCCCATAACTTATTCATCAAAATTCAGGCGTTCTTCCTCGATGACTAAAGGTTTATTTTTGACTTGGGTATAGATGGCACCGATATATTCACCGAGGATGCCGATAAAGATGAGTTGGATGGCGGAAAAGAAGAACAACCCGATGACCAATGGGGCCATGCCGACCTGAAAATTATTCCAGTTGCAAAGTTTGTAGATGAAATATCCCAGCGCAACGAGCAGACTTAAAAAGGCGATAAAAAAGCCGGAAAAGACGGCCAGACGCAGAGGAAGTTTGGTATGGTTGACAAATCCGGTCATGGCCATATCGTAGAGGGTGAAAAAGTTGTTCTTGGTCTTGCCGAATTTGCGTTTCTCCTGAACGAAAGGAACTTCAACACGTTTGAAGCCGATCTCCGAAACCAGTCCCCGGAAATAGGGATATGGATCGGAATATTTTTTCAATGCTTCAATAATGCACCGGTCATACAGACCGAAGCCGGTAAATTTACGGATAACTTTGTATTCGGAAGATGACTTGGCTAAAAGTGCATAGTATCCGCGGCGCAGAAGTTCCATGAAATACGAGGCTTTGGTTCCGGCACGCACTCCGGCGACGACCTTGTATCCGGCTTCATATTTTTCCAGAAATTCCGACAGCATTTCCGGCGGTTCCTGCAAATCGGAACAGAGAAAAAACACCACATCCCCGGAAGTATTGAGTAAAGCATTGAATGGTGAACGGATATGCCCGAAGTTATTGGCATTGAAAATGACCTTGAATTTTGGGTCTTTGGCGGCGATTTTGCGCAGAACATCTCTGGTGCCGTCGGTCGAGCAGTTGTCGGCAACGACAAATTCATAATCATATTCCGGATGCCGGGCAAGTTCCGCCTTGCATCTCTCATAAAAGAGCGGGATATTCTCCACTTCGTTCCAGCAACCCGTGGCAATGGAAATAACTTTTTTCATTCAGAACTCCTCCGGCAAAGGTTCGATCAGCATATTACTCAAAAACTCTTCCCGGTCAAGGAATGGATACATATCCTCCAGAGGTGCGGAAACTATTTTGCCATCCGGCAGTTGTTTGGATGCCGCTTTTGGGGTCGGTATTTCCCACGGATCGGTCATCACTTCGATAATCACTGCGCCGGGAGTACTCATGATTTCCGGCAACAATTCTTCTGCTTCCTGATGATTTTTCAACCGGAAAAACGGTAATCCGTAAGCGGCGGCGATTTTTTCCAGATCGGGCAACTCGATCCCGGAAGATTTTTCCGAACCGACCATGCGGCCGTTGAAAAATGCTTTCTGGGTCAATTTGATGGAAAGATACCCCTCATTGTTATAAACAAATATTTTCAAATCGGGATTATGATTTCTTACCGTCTGCAACTCCTGTATATTCATCTGGATACTGCCGTCTCCGGTAAAACAGAAGACTCTTTTTTCCGGGGCGGCAAAAGTTGCCCCCAATGCGGCAGGCAATCCATAACCCATTGAAGCACAAGCCACATTGGCAAACATCCGCATATTGTTTTTTACCGGAAACGTTTGAAATGTGCTGGTATAAGCGATGCCGTTGCCGGTGACAATGATTTCATCGCCGCGGCAATTATTGCTGACCATTTCGGGAAACACATAAGAAGAAACATATCTTTTTTCCGCCCGGTGATCAGCGGTGATGACCGGATAACGCTCTTTGACCTTGCGGCAATATGCCAACCACTGCTCATGCTCCGGCATGACCGGAGATTTTTCCGCCAGTGCGGCCAGGAATTTGCCACAGTCTCCGGCAATTTTCAGATGCGGCTTGAATGTGGGCTTTTCCAGTTCTGCCGGGTCGATATCCACCATTATCCGGCAGGCGGCACGGGCGATATATTCATAAGCGAAACCGATGATGCGCATGGACATTCTGGTTCCCAGAACCAGCAGACAATCGCAATTCTGCATGATAAAATTGGCGGCTCTTTCACCGAGGATGCCCGGTCTGCCGAAAAACAATCTGTGATCCGAGGGGATCAAATCTGCTCCGGAAATGGCAGTTAAAACCGGTATCCGGTATTTTTCCGCAAAATCGAGCAGTTGTTTTTCCGCCTTGGCGTGATGAATTCCGATACCGGCAATGATCGCCGGACGATGAGATTTTTTCAATGCGGCGATCGCTTCATCGATCTTACCGCCGGGAATTTCCGCCGGTTCCGGAATGACCGCCTGCGGAATGAAACAATCATCGGGCAATTCAGCATTTTGCACATTATGAGGGATATCCAGCCAAACCGGGCCGGGGCGGCCGCTGTGACATAATTCCCAGGCTTTGAGCAATTCTTCACCGATTTTTTCCGGTTCAGTGACCATGGCGGCATATTTGGTGATCGGGCGGACGATGTCAACGATATTCAATTCCTGATCTCCGAGCTGCCGCAAATTAAGTTCCGGACAACTGGCGACTGTGGTGGAAAATTTGACCTGCCCCGAAATGATTATCATCGGGATCGAATCCAGCCACGCTCCGGTGACACCGGTAATGGCATTGGTTCCTCCCGGCCCGGTGGTCACGCAAATCACTCCGGCCCGACCGGTAACTCTGGCGTAACCTTCAGCGGCAATGGCGCACGCCTGTTCATGCAAATTGCAAATATAATCGATCCTTTTTTCTTTTCCCAGAGCATCATTGAGAAACATTGCACCGCCGCCGGTGACGGTGAAAACGTGTTTGACCCCTTGATCGGCAAGAAATTTGAAAATGTAATCTGCTACTCTCATTTTCCGCAAAACTCCCTGATTCTGGCAATCATATATTCCAGTTTTTCTTCTGTCATACCCGGATAAAGACCGATCCAGAAACTGTTGTTCATGATCTTTTCCGTAACTGACAATTCACCTGTCACCCGGTAATCCACCCCCTCTTTCAACGTTTCAAAACAGGGATGCCGGAGTATATTGCCCGCAAAAAGATTGCGGGTCTGGATCAAATTCTTTTCCAGATATTCCGTCAATTCAGTGCGGGTGAATTTTGCCTTTTCCGTCACCGTCATCAAAAATCCGAACCATGACGGGGCGGCTTCCGGCAGTGCCGTAAATATTTCCAGTGCCTCAAGATCTTTCAATCCCTCATAAAGCACCGCATAATTTTCCCGGCGTTTCGCGGTGAAATCCGCCACCTTATCCAACTGCGCCACGCCGATCGCCGCCTGCAGATCGGTTCCTTTGAGATTGTAACCGAAGTGGCTGTAAACGTATTTGTGGTCATAACCCACCGGCAATGAACCGAATTGTTTGCTGAAACGGCAGCCGCAACTGTTATCCACGCCCGAACTGCACCAGCACTCCCGCCCCCAATCCCGCATGGAAAGCATGATCTTTTTCAACAGCGGATCATCGGTATACACCGCTCCGCCCTCACCCATGGTCAAATGGTGCGGCGGATAGAAACTCGATGTGCCGATATCACCCCAGGTGCCGGTGAATCTGCCCTCAAATTCCGACCCCAGAGCATCGCAGTTATCCTCAATGAGAAAAAGTCCGTGCTTATCACAGAATTCTTTGACCTTTTTCACATCAAAGGGATTGCCCAGCGTATGAGCGATCATCACCGCTTTGGTTTTTGGTGAATATGCCTTTTCCAACTGCGTAACATCGATATTCGCTCCGGGCAGAGCCACATCCACGAAAACCGGTATTGCCCCATACTGGATGATGGGGGCAACAGTCGTCGGAAACGCACACGCCACGGTGATGACTTCATCGCCCCTTTTGATGCGCCGGTCGCCTAAAAGCGGCGAAGTAAGAGCGGCAAATGCCAAAAGATTGGCAGATGAACCGCTGTTGACCATCAAAGCGAAACGCACACCGAGATAAGCGGCCAGTTTCTTTTCAAATTCCGCCGTATAACGGCCGCCGGTCAACCAGAATTCCAGTGCGGCATCGGTGAGATTGACCATCTCCTTTTCATCGAATACCCTGCCGGCGTAATTCACTTTGCTTTCACCGGGAACAAAGGTTTTATGCTGAACCGGAGCATGAGCCAGACGGTAATATTCCGCGACCATCTCCAATATTTTATCGTGCAATGCGTTTATTTTATCCATGAGAGACCCCGTTTCTCCGCCAGAAGCAGATATTCATCCAGTTGTTCACCGGTGACGACCCGGTTTTCCTGATAAAATGCTCTGTACCATCCGGCGGTGAAGTTGAACATTTCCTCCGTTGACAGCACTCCGTGCCAATGCAGTTTTTCCGCCGCTTTGGTGCAATCCAGATGCAGTAATGTCGCTTCATGCGGCTGACCGGCAGGCGGATCGATGATAAAATCGATCTTTTCCCACTTTTCCTGCAACTTTGCCGCCGCCGTGCCGACGTCGATGATGCCGTTGCTATCCGGGCCGAAGTTCCACGCTCCGGAGGCAGTTTTGCTGCCGCAGAAAAGTTCCGCACCTAAAAGCAGATAACCGCTCAACGGCTCCAAAACGTGCTGAAACGGCCGGGTGGCACGGGGATTGCGGATGCGCGCCGGAACCCCGGATGCCGCCGAGCGCATAAGATCCGGCACCAACCGGTCACACGCCCAGTCGCCGCCGCCGATAACATTGCCGGCTCTGGCACTGGCCAGCAATATCTGATGGGTTTTTCCGTAATCATCCGGATTGAAAAATGCCCGGCGGTAGGAGTTGGCGATCAATTCCGCACACCCTTTGGAAGCACTGTAAGGGTCGTAACCGCCCATGGGGTCACTTTCCACATAACCGGCGGATTTTTCCACATTTTCGTAACATTTGTCGCTGGTAACGACCACGACCGAATGTACCGAATCACTCTGACGGCAGAGGTCGAGAATATTGACCGTACCCATGCAGTTCACTTCAAAGGTTTCACGGGGAATGAGATAACTGGTGCGCACGATCGGCTGGGCGGCCAGATGAAAGACGATCTCCGGCCGGAATGAGTCGAATACCGCTTTGACCCGTTCAAAATCCCGGATGTCGCAGATTTCCGAACGCATATCGATATTGAGCAATTCCCAATGCGCCGGAGAAGTTTCCGGCTTCAGTGCGATGCCGCACAATTCGCTGCCGAGTTTTTTCAGATAATATGCCAGAAAAGAGCCTTTGAAACCGGTATGCCCGGTGATCAGCACCCGTTTGCCCTGATAAACCGATCTGAACATGGTCACTTGCTCCGTTGCCAGTATTTTGTCCACGGGGCCTTGCGGCTTTTCCAGAGGTCATTGAGCAACTGATATTCCCGCTGGTTATCCATGCACTGCCAGAAGCCCTCATGCCGGTAGACCCCCATATTGCCGTCACCGGCGGCAGAACCCAGCGGCACACGCTCCAGAAACATATTCTTGTCATCCGTCACATAGCGGTCAACGAATTGCTTTTGCAGAACCATGAATCCGCCATTGATGTAACCATCCCCCCGCGGCGGCTTTTCCTCAAACCCCCTGACCGTATCGCCGTCAAGGAGCATCTGACCGAAACGGGCTTCCGGATGGACGGCGGTCACCGTGACCAGTTTGCCGCTTTCCCGGTGGGTCTGATAAAGTTTTCTGATATCCACATCACTCACGCCGTCGCCGTAGGTGAGAAAGAAACAATCGTCATCCTCCTTGAGATACTTTGCCGCTTTCCACACCCGGTAGCCGGTCATGGAATCCTCGCCCGTACCGGCGAGAGTGACTTCCCAATCGGCTTCATCGGATTCGCCGTGAAACGTGATATCCGGCGTATGCCCCAATTTGATCGTGGCATCGGAAGTGCGCAGATGGTAGTTGACAAAGTAATCGACAAAGGCTTCGCGTTTGTAACCCAGACAGAGAATGAAACGGCGCACACCGAATGCGGCATAACTTTTCATAATGTGCCAGACGATGGGCTGTTCACCGATGGCGACCATCGGCTTGGGGAGCAACTCCGTAACATCGCGCAAACGGGTCCCTTTGCCGCCGCAGAGGATCATCAGGGGAATATCACTGATATTTTTCACTGAAACATCTCCTTATTTTACAGTCTGGCATCTGCCACACCGTCGGGCAATGCGGATTTGATATCAAATACGATCGACTGCGCCTTTTTGAAGTTGGCAATATCCAGCGTCATGAATTCCTTATGCGCCACGGCCAGAATGATCACATCGTAATCTTTGCCGCTGATACCGGATAACTCTTTACAGGAATCCAAACCGTACTCTTTTCTGATCTCCTCCGGTTCGGCCCACGGGTCGAAAATATCGACCTGACAGCCGAAATCCGCCAGATTTCTCACCACATCTACGGCGCGGGAGTTGCGGCAATCCGGACAATTTTCCTTAAAGGTGATGCCCAGTTGCAAAACTTTTGCATCCAACACCTTGATACTGCGTTTGATCATCATTTTCACGATTTCGGATGCGACATATTCACCCATGCCGTCATTGATGCGCCGCCCGGCGAGGATCACTTCAGGGTGGTAGCCCAGAGATTGTGCCTTGTGGGTAAGATAGTAGGGATCGACGCCGATACAGTGGCCGCCGACCAGACCGGGCTGGAATTTGAGGAAGTTCCATTTGGTCGCCGCCGCTTTGAGAACTTCGGCGGTGTCGATGCCGATCAGATGGAAGATTTTAGCCAATTCATTGACGAAAGCGATATTGATATCCCGCTGACTGTTTTCGATGACTTTGGCGGCTTCGGCGACCTTGATCGACGAGGCCGGATGAGTGCCATTCTGCAGAATGGAGTTGTAAAGTGCATCGACGAAACGGGCCGCTTCCGGAGTGGAGCCGGAAGTTATTTTGACCGTTTTAAGCAGATTATGGGTTTTGTCACCGGGGTTGATCCTTTCCGGTGAATAACCGCAGAAAAAATCTTTATTGAACTTCAAACCGCTGATTTTTTCCAACACCGGCACGCACTCTTCTTCGGTGCATCCGGGGTAGACGGTGCTTTCGTAAATGACCACGCCGCCAACTTTCAATGCCCTGCCGACGCTTTCGCTGGCGCGGTAAAGCGGGGTGAGATCGGGCCGGTTGTACTTATCCACCGGAGTCGGCACCGTGACGATGAAAACATCACTGCCGTCAATATCCTTTTCCTCATCGCTGAAAAACAGTTTCTCTGCCGCCGCCAACTCCGCCGGAGAGGTCTCGCAGGTGACATCGATACCGGCACGCAGTTTTTCCAGCCGTTCTTTTTTGACATCGAATCCGCAAGTGCGGTATTTTTTGCCGAATTCGACGGCCAGCGGCAAACCGACATAACCCATGCCGATAATGGTTATTTTCAGATCATCTGTCAGATTTTTCATCATATACCCTGATTATATTAATATAATATCCTGATTATTATAATCCCGAATCGGATAAATTACAAGTCGGCAGTCGGGGAATATGTGAAAAAAACAATATTTAGCGGCCGGAAAGTTCCTTTTTTTAACATACATGGGTTGTTTTTATTTGTATTTTTCATATATTTTTTAAAATAGTACGCATATCGTTTTTTTCTGGTTTCAATCCGGTTTTCCCGGCAACTGATACGGGTGGAAACCGGGTGCTGACAAACCGTGTTTTCCGGTTGACAAATCCAAGTTGCCATGGTATATTTCGTTGGTGGCATATAACTTGATATACCAGTTTCACGACATTTGAAACATTACCTGTAAATTAACTGAAAATCATGAGTGACAGTGAAAAAAACAGCCGCAAATGGTGGATGTTTCTGCCTTTTATTCTGGTGATCGGCGGCATTTTTTATCTCCGTTACCGGCCGGAAAAACCGCAAATTTCCGCCGGGGAATGGATCATTGAACCATCACCTTATGAAACGGCAGAAACTCCGGAAAACCAACCGGAAAGGCCGCGCCTTTCCACCATGGAAAGTGTCTTGCGTGACAGTGGCTTATGGCATGAGGAAATCATGCTGCAACTGCTATCTTTCCGGGTGCCGGAAATTGCCGCATTGACCATGCGCTGCCCCGGAGCGCAGGAGTTGCTTGCCACTTACCGGCTCATCCCGGCGGCACTTCTCGCCGCCCGGCAGGAGTTCTATCTGCGCAGTAATTCCGTGACCCTTGCCGCCCAGCGGCAGATATTGAGCGATGACCCGGTCATGCAATATGCCGCCTTGGGCATACTCATCGACCGGGAGATCACCCGGCTCGGCGACCGGCAGGAACTTACGGCACAGGAACTGGCCAAATTGGCACAACTTATTTCCCTGCAATATTCTCTGGTGATCGACACCGCTTCGGCACAGTAAATTTTTTCTTGTTATTGTCTTGATTTTTGTGAAAAATATAACCTTCCGGCTTCGTTTACACTACGCCGTGACAAGGCGGTGGCGGCTTGCGGGTAATCTCGCGCCTTGCTCTTGCGCCGCAACAGTCGAGTACACAGTACACTCCTGTTGCGTACTCATCGCAAAACCCGACCTTCCTCCGCAATCCATCCATCAGTCTTCGCATAAAGCTGCGCCCTGACAAGCCGATTGGAGCTGACCCATGCAGATCTGGTTGAAAAATCACAACTTCTGTGATATATTTTATACATCACAGAAATGTTCATTTATCCCCCCTCTGCCTGGATTTTACAAAATTCGGGACATTACCTTTTTCTTCATCCCTCGATGATGAATTTGCCGCGTTTATTCAAATTGAAACGGTACGGCTCATAACAGGCTTTGACGATCTCATCCAGCGGGGCTTCGGCAACACAGATGCAACTATCTGCCGCACCGTAATAGATTTTCACCATGCCGTCATCCTCAAGAATGGCGTTACAGGTGAAAACCACATTGCGCACCCGGCCGCGCTGTTCGTAATCGGTTTCGGGGAAAAGGATGGGGTATTTGGTGCGGGCGATAACTTTCCACGGCTCTTTGTAATCCAAAATGGCGGCGCAGATCATGTAGATCGAACCGTCACAGGAAGGATTCACGCCGTGATAAATTTCCAGCCAGCCCTCTTTGATACGGATGGGCGGCGCACCGGCACCGAGTTTCTGGGTGTCCCAGTGGCACGGTTGCGGCTTGAGTGATTCCCGGTGTCTGCCCCAGAATTCCAGATCTTTGGAAAAGGACATCCACATATAACACGGACTGAATTCATCGCCGGGGAAAGGCCGCTCGAAACGGCAGTACATACCATTGATCTTTTCCGGGAAAAGTGCGCCGTTGCGGTTGTTCAGTTCGCTGGTCAGAGCGACGTGTTCAAACTTGACGAAATCTCTGGTTTTCGCCAGGGCGATCCGGGTGCCGAGGCGGTTGTCGTGACTGCCGTAAAAGATATAGTATTCATCGCCAAATCTGGTGATACGCGGGTCGTAAACGCCATCTTCGATCCAGCCGGTATCTTCCGGCATGGCGGGCCAATCGACCGGTTCGGGGTCGAATTTGAAGTTGTACCCATCCTTACTGCGGGCCAGCCAGAAAATGATACTGCCCTCGCGGTGAAATACATCGGCAAGGATCAGATATTCACCATTGAATTTGACTGCTCCGGGATTGAGAACGTAATAAGCAATGCCTTTTTCCGGCAGATCGTCAACAGTCAAAATGGGATTTCCCTCATAGCGTTTCATCAAAGATTGCATAATTTTTTCCTTTTCATTGAACCTGGAATGCCGGAGCAGATATTCATAAGCGCGCAAAACAAATATAACCTGTAAAAGCGATATTTGCAATATCGTATTATATTTTTTTGCAACAGATATGCTTACGGTAAAGTGATGCAAGCGGCAGACCGTGCTGTTTTTTTACGGACGATACGGACAATACGGACGATACGGATAGCCGGAGGGTGATTTTTTGCTCCGGTGCGTATTGTTCGTATCGGGGGGGGGGGTACGGGGGGCAACGCCCCCTGTCAAGGGCGGCTCTGCCGCCCGCCGAGCCGGAACACACTGCGGCCATTTTGCGAAGCAGTGCGAGGCAAATTCGGGTTTTGCAAGGAGCAAGCGAGGGAGCATACCATCGTATGTGACCGAGCGAGCGACGCCCGCAAGGCCAGAATTTGCCCGCAATGCAAAGCAAAATCGTATGTGACCGGGCGAGCGACGCCCGCAAGGCCGGAATTTGCCCGCAATGCAAAGCAAAATCAGAGGTCGCGTAAAATCATTTCTGCCGGGGTGAGGTATTTTTTGTCGTTGTTGCATTTTTTGCAACATACGACCATATTTCCTTTGGTACTGCGTCCGCCTCTGGCAAGCGGCACGATGTGATCTATGGTCAATTCATCCGCCGGGAATTGTGCTTTGCAGTAGTAACAGATACCTTTGCGGAAAAGTTCCTGAAAGTGTGCGGTTTTGCGCAGTTCTCTGGCTTTGGCTCTTTCCCGTTTGATATGGGCATCATCTTTATTGATTTCGATCCAGTCATCCATTGACGGCCTCGCAGGTATCCAGCACGCGGCGGATCTCTTTGATAACAACGGGCAGACGGTGCGGTTTGGGGAGAAATCCGCAAGCACCCTGCTCCAACAGATCAGCGACCTCATTTTCGGAAACGAAACCGCTGGAAAGCAGTACTTTGACCTGGGGATCGATGGCTTTGAGGCGCAAAAAGGTTTGATGTCCGCCGGCTTTGGGCATGATCATATCCAAGAGGACAAGGTCGATCTCATTGGGGTTGGATTCATAAATTTCCACGGCATCCAGCCCGTTTTCCGCCAACAATACGGAGTAGCCCAATTCGCTTAAGGCGTCGATCAGAAAATCCCAGATCGTTTCGTGGTCATCGACGATCAGGATGGTTTCATTGCCGCACGGCAAAGCGTTTTCCATTTTTATCACCACTGTAATTTATTCACTGTTTTGTTTGCCGCATATTATACGCAAAAAAGCCTCAAAACGCAAATGATTATTGTAAAAAAAACGGATTTTTTCGACATTATTACTGATTTTGCGGTTCGACATCGATGATCTGTCGGATTTTCAGGGCGAAAATCGAACAGCGGATCGCAGATCCGGGGATATTCAGCAGCATGGCCAGCGACTCCCGGTAACTGGTCAACTGCGGAAAATAGATGGCAAATTCCTCCGGAGAATCAAATCGGTCGCTTTTATAGTCGATGATGTGTGCGCTTACCGGCACGCCGTTTTCTTTGAAAATCACCACCCGGTCGAATGCACCCGGCACCGTTTCGCCCCGGTGATTGACCAGCAGAAAACGTCTTTCGCACCACAACTCATATTCGCCGTCAGGCTGTTGCAATGCCGCCCGGATGGGGGAATCAGCCGCCATGGCGGAGCAGAAAATATCTCCGGCGGTGGAGGAAACGGGGTACTCCTGACAGAATGCCGCCGGGTCAAATGTATCATCGGCAAAGCGGAGTTTTTCAAAGAGGGCATGGACTTCACTGCCCACATTTTTACCGCTGACCGGATCGAAGCGTTTTTCCGGTTTGACGGAAAAGAACTCATCTTTGCCGCCGGAAGCGGTGTATTCACGATAAATTTCCCGCCTGACCGCCGGTAAAGCGGCACTGGTGAATGATTCTGCCGGTCGGGCAGTTTCAATTTCCGGATGCTGTTGGATATACCAGTGCCAGTTGCCGTGGGAAAAGAGCATTTCCGGGGCGGCATCGCTCAATTCCGGAGCGGCGAGCAGATCGGCAAGGAAAGTATCGGAATTTTGCGCGCCGAATCCGGCAAGTTGTTCCATAAGCAGCCGGTCGGGGGCAAAAGAACCATCCGGATTATTCCGGGAAGTAAGGATATAGAGGGCGGATTTGGCTCTGGTCATGGCGACGTAAAGCGCGCAACTTTTTTCCAGCACCCGGTCGATCTCTTTTTCTTTCAGATGGGCGGCAAGGGCCGGCACATTGGCGGCGATGGCTTTATGCGGCATATAGGATACCCAATCCGATTCGAGCAGCCAGTCATCGTTATTTTCATCGTAACGGATGATTTGCGCTTCCGGCAGGTAACTGCTGCCATTGGCATTGTGGATCGTCGGATCGGGCATGAATACGATATCGAATTCCAAACCTTTGGATTTGTGACAGGTCATCAGCTGGATCGTGCCTTGCAGTGAACTGTCATTTTTGCCGAGGCGATCGACCTGCCGGAGAAAATCATCGGTCGAACCGTTGAATTTGTTGGCGGCACTGCACAGAATTTCCAATCTTTCCCGGTCAAAAGCGGTACATTCCGGGGAAAATGCCTCCATGAATTTCCGGGCAAATCCGGATAATCCATTGAGGAAAATTTCCTCTCTGACCGATTCAGCCAGCGGCAGTGCAGGCGAAAAGCCGAGTTTTTCCGCCAGAATTTCCGGGGTGAAAACAGCGTGGTCATCCTCCGGAGCGGCAAAACAGAGCATGGCAAGAAAATTCTGCGCCTCCTGATCGCCGGGGTGTCCGGCGAGGATGAGCAATTCCCGGAAAACGTTGAATGCCATGCTGTCCACCGGAGAGATTTTGCCATCGACCGACACCGGCAAACCGTATTCACTGCGGAGTATGCGGGCGAATTCCTTGGCCACATCGTTGGTCGGCACCAATACGCCCACGGTCATATTTCTTTCCAGCGGACAAATCTCCCGGATGATCTCCGCCATGATCCGGCTCTTTGCCGCAAAATTCTGGGCCGTATGCGGTGAACTTTGCGCCACATTGATCAAAGCGGTATGCCCCGGCATGGCCGGATCGGAACTTATATGCGGCAGATAGGCAAGTTTTTTATGCGCCGGTTTGAAATTCTCAAATTTACCGTCATAAGTGCAGAAAACCGCATTGACCGTATCCAGCACCGCCTGACTTGAGCGGTAGGAACGCACCAGAGAATCGGCCGGATCATAGTTGAGCTGTTCACCGATCGGCCGGAGCAGATTGTGGATGTAGTTGAAAAGTTCCGGATTGCCGCCGCGCCACTGGTAGATCGATTGCTTGATGTCGCCCACGCAGAAGAAACTGCGGAAAGAATCCCGGTCAAGCTGGCTGAAAAGTTCCACCAGCAACGGATTGAATACCCGCATCTGCACATCGCTGGTATCCTGAAATTCATCGAACATATAATGTCTGATCTGCCGGTCGAGCCGGAATTCGATCGAGCGGTTATACGGCCCCAGAATGATCTCATTATTCTCCTTATCCCGGGTTGCCAGCAAAGTCGGCAAGTCGGAAAAGGTGATATTTCCGGCACTGCGCACCGTTTCAGAATAGATGCGGTCATATTCGCCGATCAGACCGAAAACGGCCAGATTTTTGGCCCGGCACTGCCGCAGAGCCGCCGTCCGGATATGGCGGAATGCTTTCCGCAACAGCTGAGCCGCCGTCGGTCGGGGGTTGCAGTAACGCCAGTAATTCAACGGCATATCGTCCTCATCTTCCAGCCAGTATTCGCCGTTTTTCTCATTGATTTTTCCCAGCAAGTCTGCCACATCGTCATCCAGTTTGCCGTAAAGGACACCGGAAGAACACTTTTCCAACTGCCCGGCAAGAGCCTGAAAGCGGCGGATGGAAGTGGCATTGCCCGTTTCTTCCATTGCCTGTGCTTCAAGTTTCAAGCCGTCGATGACCGCATCAAGTTCATCACCCTTGAGCAAGCCGCCGGTGCTGTCCCACGGGGAATCGGCCAACTGCGGCATGGAGCCGTCACTGTTTTTCTGGATTTTGAGTTGGAAAAAGTGATAAACATCATTGATCAACTTATAAAGCGCAAAGTGGATGGAACGGGTATCGCCGGAAGCGGCTTCCTTGAGCAATTCCCGCAGGATATCCAACTGTTCCTGATTGCGGATCGAGCGTATCCAGCGGTGCAGAGTTTTGCGCATCAGGCGGTCATCATTTTCATCGGTCATGGAAATTTCGCCCCAGATGCCCAATTCCGGGGCAAAAGTCTGCAATATCTGCATGAAAAAACTGTCGATCGTGCTGATCTGCAATTCTTTGGTATGATTGCCGAGCAGTTTGCGGATCAGAGAAATTATCCGGTCATGGCCGATGCGTCTGCAGCAGTTGGCGGCTTTTTCCGGTTCGGTGGCCATAGTGCAGATGCGCCTTACCACCCGGTCGAAGATCTCTCCGGCGGCAGGTTTGGTAAAAGTTATCGCCAGGATCGATTCCGGATCGGCACCGAAATCGAGCAACTGGATAAAACGGGAGGCCAGCGCATAGGTTTTGCCGGTTCCCGCCGAAGCGGTGATGAGATTGAAACTCTTGAAGCCGTTGAAATTTTTGCAATCGCTGCAATCCCCGTGGCAACAGCCGCAATTTGCCCGGATCTCCGGCGGGCAGTCACAGCAGCGGGTGGCCCCGGCCTGATCGAGTACCGGCAGTTTCGGGAACTCCTTTTTCAACTCCGGAACGGCACTTTTTTTGGTTGTTTTGCCCTTTGCCGGTTTATCGTCACTGCTTTTATTTTCTTTATCATCCAGCCATCGGATATCCGGCATGGTGCGCAGGATATCCGGCTGTAACAGCGGAATACCGACTTTGGCGGGATCGCCGGTGATCTCCATGTCAGCAAATCTCTCCATCCGGGCAACGATCATGCCGACGGTATCGGCGGCATCATCCAGGATCGCCGCCAGTTTGTCTGCGGGCCACAGATGCAGACGGCTGGAAGTAACTTCCGGCGGCAGAGCCAGATAGGCACACTCTATTTCCGCAGAATCTATTTCCGGACAGATCTTCCGGAATTCCTGATCTTCTTTCAACAGCAACACATAAAGCGGCAGTTGCAATTTGACAAATCCGGCAAATTTTTTCTGCCGGTCAAAGCGGCAATGTTCGGAAATTACATCATCGACCTTGCCGGTTTTGATGTCGATCACCCGCAAAATATTTCCGGCGCGGTTGTATTCGATGCGATCGACTTTGCCGCGGAAATTCGCCCCTTTATAGGGGATATATCCTTTTTCACCGCCGAATTTGTATTCGGTGCAGAGCAATTCAAAACCGTCATTCTGACTTCGGAAAAGTTCCTGTGCGCCGTAAACAAAACGTTGTTTCATATTGGCGGCATAGAGCGACAGCAGCACCGGCAGCGGCGAACCGTAACGCCGGGCAAGTTCCGCATCGAAACCGGCACAGAGGCACTTTTCCATCTCCTCTGCCGAAGCGAAACGGCGGTGCGGCGGCAGTTTTTCAAATGCGGCATGGCAGAGCGTGCCGGCCAGAGCGGGATCAGGTTCGCAAAGGGAATAATCCACGCTTTGCATACCCAGCACCTTTTCCCAACAGCAGACAAACGGCGAGGATAAGTAGGAATCCAGTGTGGTCACAGAAAGATTCAGTTTACCATCCTCATCCCGTTGCAAACTGATTTCCGGTTTCAGGAAAAATTCTTTATTTCCCGGTGCATTTTCCGGCATCGGCAGCGGGATCGGATCCCGGAAAAGTTTGGCGCACCGCTTCAGAAGTTCCTTTTCCGGCAGATCGCCGCCGAAAAATATACCGGAGGGGCGCAAGGCGGATTGTTCGCCATCCATGCGCAAAGAAATCAGATGCACATCCCCCGGCTGACGCACCTGACAGACATTGAGCAAGTGGTAAAGTGAACGTGCCAGCGTTTCCCGGTTGCTCCGGATGCCGATCTTACTGCGGATCGAATCGGTCAGAAAAGTGGTATGGTTGATGCGGTCGGGGAAAAGATTTTCATTCATACCGCAGAAAATCAATCTTTTCCGGGTGAGAAACGGCATTTCCAGACGCCCCTCAAAGGCGAGCGCACCCGGCGGCACCTGGGCGGTTATCCGGCTTTCCCGGATGATGCGGAAAAATATTTCCAGCAGTTGAATTTTATCCACGGCATCGCACAACTTTTCCGGCAGGGCGGCGAAGTCGGCAAGCAAACCGGTGAAAAATTCACATTCCCGGTCAAAAGTGACCTCGCAAACGGGGGGCAGATCGTGACGTTGGCGGTAAACTCCGGTGAAAAATTCCCGGATGAATCCGGCGGCATCCAGATTTTCAAACCGTTTTTTCCAATCGGAAATCAACTGCATCGCCTCCCGGAGCAGTGCGTAACGGTCGCCCCCGGCAAGCCGTTGGACGGCATGGGTGAAATCATCCGCCATCATTTCCAGCTGAAAAGCATCCAACTGCATGAGCAGAAACTTTTCCCGTTCCTTGCTCCCGGCGGCGTAAGCAAGAAAATCATCCTGCCGGAGCAATTCTGCGGCATAGAGAAAATCATCGGCATTGTGCAGAAACTCCAGCAATTTACCCGCCAGACGGCAGAGCCGCAATCGGCCCATCGGCACTCCGGAAGGATCGATCACCTTGACCCGGTTGCCGTTTTCATCACTCAAACGCTCAAATTCACCGGCAAAATCAGCATAAAGAGATTGATCCGCCAGCACAATGGCGCACTCCGACGGATCGAAAACGCCATTTCCGGCGGCAAGCATCATCGCCCGGTGCGCCGCATCGGCCGGATCAAGGGCGACGTGGATATGGTCGATGTCACATTCAAAAGCACGGTTTTCCCACTTTTCCGGTATGGGAACACCCCACTGATCGTAAAAATCACTGTTCGCCGCCTCATCGCCGATCCACACTTCGATCATGCCGGGGAATTTTTCATCGATGGCGGCAAGTTTTTCCCGGAGCATCCGGGGCAGGTCAGGCAGAGCGGCAAGAATGATCTTTTCCACTCCGGCAAATGCATCATTATCACTGACCGCTTCCCGGTCGGCAGCCAGCGGATCGGCAAAGCCGTACCGGGTCAATTCCCGGCAGTAAAGGTGTTCCAGATCACACAGATCTCCACCGCGGGTCCCCAGATGGCAGGCGGCATCGGCAATGGAAAATCCTCCGGCGGCAAGTTCAGCGCGCAACTGCCGCAGTTTGCCTGCCGCCATGAATTTTTCCGCCGGCACGTTGCCATCAAAGAAAAATTCCGTAAAATCCTCTTTATGCGCCGCCGCTTTGGTCAGAACTCTGCCCCAGATCAACTCCTCGGCTACGGCTCCCGGCAACGGGGATTCCTGCCGCTGATAGTGCATGAGCAGATGCGGAGTGAGCAACTGCGGCAGCAATATGCCGCCGGGATAGTGCTTGAGCAATTCATTACGCACGTTGCGCCGGGCAACTTTACCCGGCAGAACCAGCAGGATCTTTCCGAAATCAGGCGGTGTTGCCGGTTTCAATGCCGCCAGTTTGGCTGCGATCGAAACCGGTAACGGGTGCTGATTGCCGAGAAAAAGCCGTTTTACCATCGGCAGCTCTGCTCATTCAGCAGTTGAGTCTGCCGCCGGCTTTGACCAGGCGGATGTCATTTTCAGAAAGCGGATGGGTAAAGGTGATCTCCACCGTACTGCCATCGGCTTTGCAAAGCGTGCCTTTGACCTCGCTGCCCGGAGTCAACTGACCGGGCAGACCGGCAAATTTGAGCGAATCATTTTCCTCAATAAGTTCATAATCCGCCGGATTTTTAAAGATCAGCGGCACGATACCGAAGTTGATCAGATTTGCCCGGTGGATGCGTTCGATCGCCAGCGCGGCAACCACTTTGATCCCCAGATACATCGGGCAGATGGCGGCGTGTTCACGGCTGGAACCCTGACCGTAACTGTCACGGCCGATGATGACTCCGTGTTTGCCCGCATCACGCACCGCCGAGGCACGTTCCGCAAAACTGGGCTTGCCGTTTTCAGTGAAACACTCAAAAACCACCTTGCTGTAAGCCGGAATATTACTGCGCAATTTCAAGTGGACCCCGGCAGGCATGATGTGGTCGGTGGTGATCTTGTCACCGACTTTGATGACCACTACGCCGTCGATATTTTCCGGCAATGCACAATTCATCGGCGGTTCACCGATGGTCGGTTTGCGGATGATCCCTTTGCCCGGTTCACCTTTCTGGAAGTGGGCATCATCGGAAGTGTAAAATTCCGGTTCGGCAATTTCCGGGAATTCCACTCCGGCTTCACGCGGATCGATAAATTCACCGGCAATGGCGGCGGCAACCGCCGTTTCCGGACTGACCAGATAAGATTGATCGCCTTTGGTGCCGCTGCGACCGGCAAAGTTGCGGTTGAATGTACGCACCGTGATCGTGTCATCCGCCGGACTCTGCCCCTGACCGATACACGGTCCGCAACCGACTTCCAGAATACGCGCTCCGGCGGCAACCAGATCGCCCAGCATCCCATTGGCACAAAGCATTTCAAGCACCGGTCTGCTTCCCGGAGCAATGCCCAACGTCACATCCGGATGCACCTTGCGCCCTTTGAGGGCCGTGGCAACCAGTGCCAGATCCCGGTAACCGCCGTTGGTGCAACTGCCGACCAGCACCTGCCCGACCTTTTTACCGGCAAGTTCTTTGACCGTTTTGATATTATCCGGGCTGGAAGGACACGCCGCCATCGGCTCCAACGTATCCAGATCGATCTCCACGACCCGGTCATATTCCGCATCCGCATCCGCCGACAATTCAGTGAAATCATTTTCCCGTTTCTGGCGGCGGAGGAATTCTTTTGTCCGCTCATCCGAGGGGAACACACTGGTCGTCACCCCCAGTTCCGCACCCATATTGGTGATCGTCGCCCGCTGGGGCACACTCAAATCCGCCACGCCGGGACCGAAATATTCCACTATCGAACCGACATTGCCCTTGGTCGTAAGAATACTCAAAAGTTTCAAAATCACATCTTTCGCCGCCACCCACGGACGGAGCTTGCCCGTCAGTTTCACCCCGACGATCTTCGGTGTCGGAATCGTGAACGGCTGACCCGCCATGGCGAGAGCCACATCCAAACCGCCGGCTCCGATGGCGATCATGCCGATACCGCCGCCGGTCGGCGTGTGACTGTCGGAACCGATCAGCGTTTTGCCCGGTTTGCCGAAACGCTCCAGATGCAACTGGTGACAGATACCATTGCCCGGTGGGGAGAAAATCACCCCTTTTTCAGCGGCAACCGTTTGCAGATAGAGATGGTCATTGCGGTTTTCCGGACCATTCTGCATCATATTATGGTCAACGTATGATACCGATAATTCGGTGGCGACTTTGGCGGTTTTCATCGCCTCAAGTTCCAGATATGCCATCGTGCCGGTGGCATCCTGGGTCAGCGTCTGGTCGATTTTGATAAGCAGTTGGCTGTCTTTTGCCGGATCACCGGAAATCAGGTGGGCGGCAATGATTTTCTGAACAAGTGTTCCTCTGGCCATAATGGACGATCCTTTCGATAGGTTTGAATAATTTCCTGATTCTACATAATATAGCATGGTATTATTGCGGTTTCAATCTTCCATACCGGCAGATGGTTTGAAAATTCTTCCGGACTATGTTGTGTCAATAACATCCAGGCTGTATCCAGTTGAATAAAAGAGAAAAAGCATGATCAAAAAAATTTTATTTCACCACTTGAAATTTCAGATAAAATGATTATATTTTTATTGTATACGATGTACTGTTTGCAAGTCCGGGAGACACTGTACACAATGAATACGGAAATCGCGTGGTCATTGAGCCGCAAGTTGCGGCGGTGTTTCTGCGGCAGAGCGGCACTTCTGCACTACCGGGAAGCCCCATTGGGGCGGATGGCAGATGCTCCGGAATTTCACCGGCGCATTTGGGCGGCGCACTGCCGGATAAGTGACCGGAAATTTCTCCGGCAGCTGTTGTTGCAGGTCATGCACCGTCAATTTGCTGCCGGAGCGGTAAATACAGCGGCATTATTGCCGGAGCTGCTGGAAAATTTCCATTCGGCTTTTGACCGGATGCTGCTGGGTCAGGCGGGTTACACCCTGATTTCGCCGGGAGGAAGCGGAGTTGATTTTGAGGCCAAACGCCGGGAATTATCCGGCAAACTTCAGGCATACAGCAATTTGCTTACGCTTGGTGACTGGGAGCAACTGCTGGCGATCGCTCCGGAAAAGCGGCGCACTTTGCCGGAAGTTCTGGAATTGAAAATCAACGAGTTGCGCTGTTACGCCTCGCCATTGTGTGCTTTCAGCGACCACGGCAAACTGCATATCGTGGAGTTGCGCGGCGGTGAATTTGCCGGATTTGAGAGTGAAACGGCCCTGCTTCACCGTTTTTATGCAATGAATTCCTGCGGCCGTGATCCGGATAAAGTGGAATCGTGGGTACTGGATTATGAAAGCGGCAAGATCCGCCGCTTCGGTGAAGATATTGACATTTCCGGGGGATTGGCAAAAATCACTCTGGAAGCCGGAATCTGGAAAGAATTGATGGATAAAGACTTGAGTGACATTATACCGGATGATCCGGCCAAGTGTGCAAATTGTGTTTTCGGTACTGTATGCCGTGATTTATAAGCATTATCAACCTGTCCTCGACTGCCGGAAGTTATGAAATAACCACCGGATACAGGACGTAAAAAAAAGGAATGGAAAAATGAAAAAATTTCTGCTCACCATTTTTGCCGCCATCTTTGCGGTAACACTTTTCGCCGGTGATGCGCCGCGCGGCTGGACGACTGACATCAATGCCGCTCTGGCCAGAGCCAAACGGGAAAACAAACGGGTGCTGATCCTCTTTACCGGTTCGGATTGGTGCAGTTGGTGTGTAAGATTGAAAGATGATGTACTCAACAAATCGGCATTCAAAAATCTCGCCAGAGATAATTTCATTCTGGTTTACTTCGACTTCCCCCGCCGCAATCCGCCCAGTGATGCCCAGATGCGTATCCAAAGACAGTGGCAGCAGCGTTTCGGTGTCCGGGTATATCCCACAGTGATCATCGTCGATGGTGAAGGAAACAAGGTCGGCGAGATCGGCGGCTACCGTCAGGAAGAACCATTCCTTACCGAATTGAGAAAATATCTTCCGCAACGCCGCGGCAATCAGGGCAACCGGGGCAACGGCAACCGGGGTAACCGGGGCAATCAGGGTAACCGGGGCAACCGGGGCAGTCAACGCCGATGAAAAAATTTCTGATTTTCGCTCTGCTCTTCTGCGTATCACTGCTTTATGCCGATGCTCCGGCAATGGTCTGTGATGAGGAAACCGGGATCTGTTATCTGGTGGATGACGTCCCGCTTGTGGAACCTGATGATCCGACCGATGCTCCGGCAACAGATGATGCGACCGCCACCGGCGGCATGAGTGTTATCCGCCGCCATATCGGTACGGCCGATAAAGCGGAATTTCTCGCTTTTCTGCGGGGTGAAGCAGTTGAAGATCCGGCGGCGACTGCCACTTTCTGGGGAATGTTGATCATTGCCCTGTTAGGCGGTATCGCCCTGAATCTCACCCCGTGTGTACTGCCGATGCTGCCGGTCAATCTGGCGATCATCGGGGCTTCCGGCGGCGGTTCGCAGGGATTCCGCCGGGGATTGCTTTACGGTACGGGTATGGCTCTGACTTACGGCATTTTAGGTGTGCTGGCGGCATTCGCCGGAGTCAGTTTCGGCACTTTGAACAGTTCCCCGCTATTCAACTTTGCCATTGCCGCGATTTTCGTGATTTTAAGTCTGGCGATGGCGGGAGTATTCAACCTCGATCTGAATGCCCGTTTCCGTTTGAATGTGGCGCAGTTGAATCTTTCCCGTGATGCCGCCGCCTTGCTTATGGGCGCAGTTTCCGCCCTGCTGGCAGGTGCGTGTGTCGCTCCGGTGGTCATCAGCGTATTGATCTTTGCCGCCAACGGCAGCTGGTACGGCTGTCTGGTGCCATTTGCTCTGGGTATCGGCATGGCTCTGCCGTGGCCGCTGGCCGGGGCGGGATTGTCAGTATTGCCCAAACCGGGAAAATTCATGGTGGTTTTCAAATACATTTTTGCGGTGATCATCTTTGCCGCCGCCGGATATTATACTTATCTGGGCATCAAACTGCTGCCCAATGACGAAACCGCTCAAACGCAGGATGGTTTTGCCGCTCTGGAAGCCGCCCGGCAGGAATCTGCCCTTACCGGCAAACCGGTACTGGTGAAATTCACCGCTTCGTGGTGCAAAAACTGTCACGCCATGGATCGGGGGGTTTTAAGCGATCCGGAAGTAAAAGAATACATCGA
Organism: Lentisphaerota bacterium; assembly: GCA_015061625.1. GTDB lineage: Bacteria > Verrucomicrobiota > Lentisphaeria > Victivallales > Victivallaceae > UBA1784. Next base: position 153,218 of record SUWG01000001.1, read on the forward strand.
TGAAAATTTCATCTATGTCACATTTCCGGCGGAAAATCCGGATGAACCGGCAATCGCGGCTTTGCTCGCCGAATATGAAATTCCGGGATTCCCCGCCTTTGTCATTCTGCAATAAGCTGGTCCGGTCAATTTTCCGGCGGCACGACCAGCAGATGGTCGATCTCCACTCTGGTCAGTGAATGAGCGATATTTTCCCGCAGATGCGGGATTTTTACCGCCAACTCATCCACCAGTCGGGCAAAGGCGGCCCGATCCCCGTTTTTCACCGTATTTTCATAGCGGCAACGGCCGGTTTTTACCGGAAATGTGAATTCTTTTGCACACTGCCGGATCAACTCTTCCGGCACGAGTGCCAGCGGCCGGATGACCGTGGGATGCGCCGGATCCTGCGGCACAACTTTCGGCGCCATCGAGGTTATTCCCTGCCCCCGGCACAAACTCATCAGAAAACTGTTTATCACATCATCCAGATGTTGTCCCAGAGCCAGTTTGCTGCACTGCAATTCATTGGCCAGACCGTAAAGTTTGCCCCGGCGCAGACGGGAACACAGCACACACGGGGCATTTTCCATATTTTTTTCCCGGATGATTTCCGGAATATTCAATTTGACGGTATGATGTTTCACCGTCAGACTTTCACAGTAAGCGGCAATTTCCGCCACTCCGAAATCCGCAAAACCGGGATCAAAAGTGGCGGCTTCCACCGTGAAATCCACCGGGGCGTGCATTTGCAGATGCTTGAGCAGATGCAGAAGCACAAAACTGTCTTTCCCGCCGGATAATCCGGTCAATATCCGGTCGCCGTTGCGTATCAGCCGGTAGTTGACACAGGTTTCCCCCGCAATGCGGCATAATTTTTTGAATGCTGACTTTTCCATAATAAACAAAATATACTCCACTTGTAAAAAAATACAATTATTTTACTTGAAAAATTACCGATTTAATGATACTGTATCACCACGATAAATATAATAAATTTCAGAGGATAAAAAAGATGAGTTCATTGATCGTAAAAGGCGGCACCATCAGAGGTGGTGAAGTAAATATTTCCGGTAATAAAAACGCCGTTCTGCCGATGATCGCCGCCTTGCTGTTGAGTGACGGCGAATCGGTGCTGGAAAATGTGCCGGATATCCTCGACGTACACACCATGCTGGATATCGCAGAATATCTCGGTGCAGAATACACCTTTGAGAAAAATACTCTGCGTTTAAGATGCAAAGATGTGAAAACCCACATCATTTCCAGAGAATTGTGTTCCCGCAACCGCACCAGTATCCTTTTTGCCGCCCCGCTGATCGCCCGTTGCGGCAAGGCGGAATTATATCCCCCCGGCGGCGATGTCATCGGCCGCCGCCGTCTGGATGGTCACTTCTACGGACTGATCAAACTCGGCGCAGAAATGGCCCCCCAGTGGGATACTTACAGTTTCAATGCCCCCAAAGGTCTTACCGGCAGGGAACTTTTCCTCGATGAAGCCAGTGTCACCGCCACCGAGCAGATCATGATCGCCGCCGTCACCGCCAGAGGCACGACCACTTTATACAATTCCGCCTGTGAACCGCACGTCAGCGATCTGGCCGCCATGCTCAATGCCATGGGCGCAAAAATTTCCGGAGCGGGCAGCAACACCATCACCATCGAGGGCGTGGAAACACTTCACGGCTGTCACCACACGGTGATCGCCGACCATATCGAAGCGGGCAGTTTCCTCGCTCTGGCCGCCGCCACCAATACGCCGGTGACACTTCACGGCACCACCCCCCGCCACTACTGGATGCTCCGGCGTGTTTTTGAAAGACTGGGCTGGCGGATGACTTTGAATAAGGATCATATCATCATGCCGGGCGGTCAGGAGCCTTGCGTGGAACGGGATTTCGGCGGCTACATTCCGCAGATATCCGACGGCCCGTGGCCGCAGTACCCCTCGGATATGATGAGTTGCACGATCGTGGCGGCGACCCAGAGTACCGGCACGGTGATGTTCTTTGAGAAGATGTTTGAAAGCCGTATTTACTTCGTTGACCGCCTGATCAGCATGGGGGCCAACGCCATTGTCTGCGACCCGCACCGGGTGGTGATCACCGGCAGAACGCAACTGCACGGGGTGTCGCTTTCCAGTCCGGATATCCGGGCGGGAATGGCGATGGTCATTGCCGCATTCTGCGCCGATGGTGAAAGCCGCATCGACCGGGCCGATGTGATCTACCGCGGGTATGAACATCTGGTGGATAAGTTGCGTGCTATCGGCGCGACGGTGGAGGAAGCATGAAAAAAAATCGTAAGGATATTCCGGAAAAATCATCCATTCTGCCTTTGAGGATCAAATGGTTATGCCCTTTGATCTCCTTTGCCGGGGGATGCTGTTATGCGGCGGCCCTGCCGCCATTGAATTGGAGTTTTGCCGTTTGCCTCTCTCTGGTGCCGCTATTTTATTTCGCCTTGCATTTGAAGTGGTACTGGCGGATGCTCTGCGGCTGGCTCTGGGGATGGGGATGGTCGATTTTCGCCTACTGGTTCCTCCGGGAGATCCATCCGGCAGTACCGTGGATGCTCGCTCCGGTGATTTCGCTCTGGCCGGCACTTTTCATGCTGGCAGCCGGAGCATGGGGGCAGGTGGCGATCACAACCAAAAATCCGGTCGGCAAATCCGGATGTATGGATGAAAAGCCGTGGCGGATAATGGTTTATGCCGCCGGATGTGCGGCTCTTTTCACCATTTTTGAGTGGACAAGATACTATCTTTTCGTCTGGAACGACTTGAGTGTGACCGTATGGCGTTATCCGTTTCTTATGCAGATCGCCCGGATATCCGGCCGTTACGGGGTAAGTTTCATGATCACCATGACCAATGCGGCACTATTCAGTGCCATCTTTTTCCGGCGGCGTATTCTTGCTCCGGCGGTGCTGATGATCTACCCGTTACTGTGCGTGATCTACGGCGTTTACCGGGTCAATAACCCGGTGGAATTCAAAGAAAAAGTGGTGTGGAAGTGCGCTCTTATCCAGGGCAATCTGCCGCAACAGCGGCTTGCTTCCAGCCGGGCGGTATTGGATTCGATCCGCCACTACTGCCGTTTGTCGCAGGATGCCTGTGCCGGGCAGGAGGTCGATACGGTCATCTGGCCGGAGTGTGCCATACCGGTAGCCATGCGCCGCCGGGGATTTTCGGGGGAATATTACCGGCAGATGGTATTCCATCTGAACCGGCAAATGATCATCGGTTCGCTGGATTTTGCGCAGGATGGTTCCATGACCAACAGTGCATTGCTGATTTCACCGGAGGGCAGATTCACCGGCAAATATGATAAATATCACCGGGTACCTTACGGGGAATATGTGCCGCTGCGCAACTGGTTGCCGGAATCGTGGGTCAAAGCCTTTGACATGGGGCGCGACCTGACGGCGGGTATCGCGATCGAACCGTTGCCGGTCAGCGATGATATCCGGGCGGGTACGGCGGTCTGTTACGAGGGGGTATTCTCCTATTTGAGTGCGGCCTTTGCCCGCAATAAAGCCAATGTGCTGGCGGCAGTTTCCAACGATGTGTGGTATCCGGCCAGCAGTGAACCGGAACAGCATCTGGCCAATGCCGTCATGCGTTGCGTGGAAACCGGTCTACCCATGGTGCGCTGCGGCAACAACGGCGGCTCCGGAGTGGTAAATATTTTCGGTGAATTCACCCAGTATATCGGCACGCCTGCCGACCACCCGGAGTTGCTCCGGGAAACTGCCGCCGGGGTGGTGACCGTGGAATTTGAGAAAAATCCGGAATTGACCTGGGCCGTCCGGTTTGAAAACCTGCTGGTCTATCTGCTGGCCGCCGGGGTGGTGATCGGCTTTGCCGCCTTGAAATTGAACAAAAAACGTTGAATCAAATTCAAATATCGTGAAAGGAATTTTATATTATGCCAACACTTGACACAGCTGTTTACGGTGCGTTATTACAGGAATTCAATGTCGCCAGAGTCCGTCAGGTCAACCGCGAGCGTTCAGCAAGGATCGCCGCCCTGCAGAGCAAAGCCGATGCCGAAGCCTACGTCGCTCAAGTGCGGGAAAAAATCGCCGCGATCTTCGACCTGCCGGAGCGTCCGGCGGATCTCAATACTCAAGTTACCGGAATTATCGAAACAAGTGATTGCAAAATCGAAAAAATCATTTTTGACAGCCGCAAAGATTTTCCGGTAACGGCCCATCTTTTTGTGCCGCGCAATTTGACCGGCCCCGCCCCGGCGGTGCTTTTTCTCTGCGGCCACTCACATAACGGCAAACTTTGGCCCGCTTATCACACCGGGGCGCGCACCCTGGCGAAAAAAGGTTTCGTAACTTTGCTGGTCGATCCGGTAAGTCAGGGCGAAAGATACCAATTCACCAAAGCCCCCAGAGCTTTCCGGGTCAATGGCTTGTGTACCTGGGAACACAATATGATGGGCAAACAGTTGTGGCTGACCGGTGATTTTTTCGGTTCATGGCGGGTCAATGATGCACTGTGCGGCTTGGATTATCTGCTTTCCCGGCCGGAAGTAGATCGTTCCCAAGTCGGCGTTACCGGCACATCCGGCGGCGGCACTTTAAGCACCTTTGCGCAGGCACTTGATCCCCGGTTCACCATGGCGGCCCCCAGCTGCTATGTGACCAGTTGGCAGCGGAATATCGAGAATGAATTGCCCGCCGATGCCGAACAGATCCCGCCGGGGATCCTGGCCGCCGGATGCGAAATGGGCGACTTCATTCTTGCGTATGCCCCCCGGCCGGTACTGCTTTTAGGTCAGAAAAACGACTTCTTCGATCCCCGCGGATTGCAGGAAACATTTGAAGAATGCCGCAAAGTTTATGCCCTTTTGGGTGCGGAAAACAATCTGCAATGTTTCATCGGCCCGGACAGTCACGGATATTCCGCACTGCACCGGCAGGAAATGTACCGATTTTTCGGCGGATTATCCGGGATCGACCCGGCCGGCGAAGAGGCGGCATATCCGAATCCCGAAGCCGGGGAACTGCTCTGCACGCCCACCGGGCAGGTGGCCGATCTGCCGGATAAAAAGAGTGTGCATGACCTGCTCACAGATAAACTGGATGATCTGGCGGCCCAACGGCAGAAAATGGATCTGAACCAACTCAAAGAATTGCTCTCCACACATTACGGATTCAATACCGGAGTTCCGGTTCCCTACTGCCGTTCGCTGCGTCCGGAATATTTGCGGACGTTTGAACCGAAATGTATTTACGGTTCCCGCTTCGCTCTGGAAAACACCCCCGGTTTGATCACGCCGGTGCTTTTGCGCACCCCGGAAATCAAAGAGTTTTTCCACTTCCCCGAAATGGAATCTCTCACGCTCTATATCCCGCACCTTTCCGCAGCGGAAGAGATCAGCGATTTCGCCTTTGACGGCCCGGTACTCGGCGTGGATATGCAAGGTATCGGTGCGGCTCTTTCCCGCAACTGCGACTTGCAGGATCCGGAAGAACTTTTCTTCAATCCTTACGGTTGTGATTACCACTTCAACAGTTGCGAGATCATGTTCGGTTCATCCATGCTCAACCGCCGGGTCGGTGAGATCCTGGGGGCGATCGCTTATGCCCAAAGCCGGGGCGTGAAAAAATTCAGCATCCACGGTCACGGTCTGGGTGCGATCCCGGCGGTGATGGCCGCCATTTTATGCGATGATATAACGGCAGTCAAGTTGACCGATGCCCCGGAATCATTTGACAGCATGGTAAGAGAATATGTCACCATGTGGCCGCAGGCAGTTATGTTGAGAGGCATTCTCAAATATACCGATCTGCCGGATATCTATGAAGCATTGAAAGCGGAAAAATCATTGGTCATCAGCAATTTTGTCAATAACTTCTTTGAAAAGTGAATATACCGCTGACATCCGCGGTCACGCCGCCGATCCCCACCGGATCGCGGATCAGGGACGCAGTAAGTTTATCAATAATGGATAAATTATGATCAAAATTCTTTTTGTGTGTCACGGCAATATCTGCCGCAGTCCGATGGCAGAATTCATGATGAAAAAAATGGTGGCCGATGCCGGGATCGCCGACCGGTTTGAGATCGCTTCGGCCGCAGTCAGCAGTGAGGAACTGGGCAATCCGGTCTATCCTCCGGCGAAAAGTATCCTCAATGCCCACGGCATCGACTGCCGGGGAAAATTTGCCCGCCAGATGACGGTAAAAGATTATGAATATTACGATATGCTTATTTGCATGGATAACTCCAATATGCGCAATATGCAGCGGATCTGCGGCGGTGATCCGGAAAACAAGATGCACCGTCTGCTGGACTTCACCGACCGCCCCGGCGAGGTTGCCGACCCGTGGTATTCCGGAGATTTCCGGCAGACCTGGGATGATATCGAAGCCGGTTTGCAAGCCCTGCTGGCCCGGCAGTAACCCAACTGACAAACGGATGATAACGTCTCATCCGTTATCATCCGTTATCATCCGTTATCATCCGTTATCATCCGTTATCATCCGTTATCATCCGTTATCATCCGTTTGGCCGTTTTTCCGGGGGGGGTCACTCTTTGAAGTGGGCAAACATCCGGTTCACCCAAGTCCGGCGGAATACCGCATCGCGCTGCGGGCCGACATGATCCCCGGTCGGGTGGATGAGCAAACGTTTATTTGCCCCCGGTATCGCATTGAATACACACACCACCCCGACCGGCGAACAGATCATATCCGTCATGCCCGCCGTAATGAAACTTTCACAGCTAATGCGGGAGGCGAAATTCACCATATCATAATATGAAGCCGTTTCGATGACCGCCGGATTCCGGTTGTCATAATAAAGCCACGGCCACCCCTGCCGCCGGCGGGGAGTCATCAGATAACCGTAATGGTCGCACATCGCCGGTACTTCGGCGATCATCAGTGTCACCTGCGGATCCATGGCCGCCGCCACGATCGCCTGCGCACCGCCCTGACTGCCGCCGGAAACCACCAATATCCTGCCATTCCACTGCGGCAGACTTTTCACATAATCCAAAGCCCGCATCACCCGCAGAAACATATCGTGAAAATGGAATTTTTCCCGGTCGTGTTTATCCTTTTGCATATAGTTGCGCAATTCGCCGTTGCGCAAGGCATCGTAATACGCCTTTTCCCGCAGGTTCTCATTGCCGTTGGCATTGATCATAAAGGAGATCGCTCCGAGCGCATAGTGAGCAGTCGGGGTCGCCGAGTGGACTCCCGCCCCCTGAAAGTGGACGATCGCGGGCAACGACCTTTCGGCGGCATCTTTCGGCATGGTCAAAATCCCGGAAACCGGTTTGCTTCCGGCGCAATCGACTTTCACATCATAAACCACCACGCGGTCGGCAAAATCCCCCCGGTAGTCGATCTGCCGCCGTTCCAATTCCCGCACCGGCACGGTATCGAGCAACGCCCGCCGGGAGTTCCAGAATTCATCGAAATCCGCCGGTCGGGGATAAGATATTTGAATATTCTGCGGATCGATCATCACTCCCCGCCCGCCGGAAATGTATTGATTGCCGACCATCAAAGGCTTGTTGTCTTGAGAAATAATGGATAATCTGACCATATACCACCCCGGCTCATCCGCCTGATATTCCAGAGAAATATTTTCATCAAAAGCCAGATCGCCATTACGGGTGCGTATGCCGTTAAAGAATTCTTCATAAACGACTTTGGCATTTTCCGGCACATTGTCGCCCATCGTGATTTTTCCGGTGAACCGGATCACTGTGCCGGAAGATACCACCGTGGCATCCGGCGTGATGGCAGAAATCACCTGTACCGGGGCGGCAGACAAGATGACCGCCATGAACACAAAAAATAAAATCAAAACTTTTTTCATCGGTTGCTCCTGTAAATGCTGTTGATACAAGAGAATATACTGCCGGAGTGACACTTTGTCAAGGAATAATAAAAAACCGCTCCGGTTTTAATTCCGGTAAAAAAAATCGGAATTGCTTTTATTGTCAATGATAAAAGCAATTCCAAGTAAACTTTTTTGCCGGAAAAGAACAGGATATTTCCCTTTGCCCCCCGGTCGGAAATCTGCCGGTCAGGGCAGAAATTCAATGCTTTTGATCCAGACCGTGCCGGGGAATTGATCGACAATATCCAGACGCAGATAGGAGATCTCTTTACCTTTGAAATCGACCGGCACGGTGAATTCGTGTTCCTCACCGTCGCAAATAAGCGAGGGGAAACGGACAAAATTGGCAGCCGTGTGGCGCCGGGATTCCGGAGTGCAGAAGAATAATCCGCCGGTGGTGCGCCGGTTGAAACCGGTGGCGCGGTAGACGATCCGCAATTTGCTCACTTTACTGCCGTCGATCTTTTCAAAAATGTTGTTCAAATGGCAGTCATTGCCGGTGATATCCAGTTTGAGCCAGCCGTTGTCGGCCGATACCTGCATCCGGTCGCTTTCGACCCATGCTCCGGCTCCGTCGGCAAAATTCCAGACCGGGTCAACGATGCCGGTATTTATCGAACGCATTTCGATCCGCAGAATTTCCACATCGCCGGGCATCTGGTTGGTGATATCCAGCCGCAACGAGGTGATCTGCCCGGCATTGACCCACGCCGGAGCGGTCAGCCGCACCACCAGCGTATGCACCTGACCGTCGATGGCCAGTGACGGCAGGGGAATGCGGTTGGCTTCAGAATAGCGGCGGGCTCTGGGAGTGGTGAAAAAAATCTCGCCGGTAGTGTGGGAACGGAAACCGACCGCACGATAGGTTATCAGCATACAGTTGTAAACTTTGGGATCGATATCCACCGCCGGATTGATGATGCCGTGGTCGCCTTTGAGCGGCACGACCTTGATGGCATCGGCAAGTTCCTCGATACGGGAGTTGTTGAAACGGCTCCACTCGGTCAGAGCGGCAGGGAACTCCCAGACGATCGGTTCTTCAGCGATACCGGTAAAGATCACTCCGGTAACCGCCAGCAATGTAATCCAGAATTTACGCATAATCATTCTCCTTGCATTAAGTTGACTGCCGATAATGTAACCGTTGAAACCGCCTTTGTCAAGCCGTTATAAGCTGCAGATACGCAAAAACATAGCCAGCCAACATCAGCAAAAATAACATTCCGGCTTGATAAAAGCACGGATGCAAGGTATATTAAGCAGATGCATTTTTATCAAATCAAGGAATTTTTATGGAATTGGCACTCTTTTACACCTTCTGCTGTCTGGGTTGTTCAGCATTCAACGATCTGTGTTTCAAATTTTTCGCCCGCAAGGAGCGTTCACGGGGCTTATTCGTGGCGATCATCGGCGTTGTCGGCACTCTGCTTTTCTGCTTTCTGCCCGACAAGGTCGGGGCCAACTGGCAGATGACCCTTTTCTGGGGCGTGATCTGCGGCATATTTTCAGCGGTGGGCAATATCCTGCTGATCGAAAGCATGACCAATTTGAGTGCGGGGATGTGTTCGACGATCTACCGGCTCAATCTGGCTCTGGTCGTGCCGTTAAGTATGCTGTTTTTCGGCGAAACCCTGACCCTGAATAAGTACTTCGGAGTGGCTCTGGCGATCGCGGCGGTGCTGGCATTTCTGCCTGCGCCCGGAAAAAAATCAGATGCTTCAGGCGATAAAAAAGCCTTTATACTGCCGTTGATCATGATCATTACCGCCAGTATTTTCCGGGCGGGGCTGGGGTTGGCCTGCAAATACGGTCCGATGGTCGGCGCATCGCCCAACGGTATCAATCTGATCATCGAAGTCATCTGGATCATCAGCGGGCTGGCTTACTTTTTCCTCAAAGAAAAAGATCAATGCCGACCGGATGCCAAAGTGGTATATTACGGTATCGTTTCCGGTATAATGGTTGCCGGGATCATCTTCTTTATGGTATTGGCTCTGCGTTACGGCAATGCCAGCGTGGTTCTGCCGATCGCCCAAATGAGTTTTCTGGCGACCTTCATTTTAAGTGTGATTTTCCTCAAAGAAAAGATCACCGCTTTGAAAATATTTGCTCTGCTCTGCGGCACCGGAGCAATGATCCTGCTGACCTGCTGAATCCGCCGGACGGATTCTCCAAAAAATCAGGATAACTAAAGCAAACTCAACTGGATGATGTCGCTGTCATTTTCATCATCGTTGCGGCGGCGGTTGCGGACTGCCCGGCGGGGGATCGCCGCCATTGCCTCTCTGGGGGCGGCGGCATTCTTTTCCAGCAATTCCAGAATGCTTTGCGCTCTTTCCAGCACCGCCGGCGGCACACCCGCCAGACGGGCAACATGGATACCGTAACTGCGGTCAGCCGCTCCGGGAATGATCTGGCGCAGAAAAATCACATCATCGCCATATTCTCTGACGGCGACATTGAAGTTATTCACCCCCCGTCTGGTCTGTGCCAACTCGGTCAATTCATGGTAATGCGTGGCAAACATGGTGCGGCTGCGCGCCTGATCGTGCAGATATTCTGCGATCGACCACGCCAGCGAAAGACCGTCAAAGGTGCTGGTTCCCCTGCCGACTTCATCCAGAATGACCAGACTTTTTTCCGTTGCATGGCGCAGGATGTTGGCGGTTTCCACCATTTCAACCATAAATGTACTCTGCCCTCTGGCAAGGTCATCGGCGGCTCCGATGCGGGTGAAAATCCGGTCAACCATGCCGATTTCCATACTGCGCGCCGGAACAAATGAACCGGCCTGGGCCATGATGACCAGCAACGCTGTCTGCCGGATATAGGTGGATTTGCCTGCCATATTCGGCCCGGTGATGAGCATCATGCGTTTGCAATCGCCATCCAGAATGGTGTCGTTGGGAACGAATCCGCCGGAACCCAATGCGGCGTCCAGCACCGGATGGCGGCCGTCACGGATATCGAGCCGGTCATCGTCGAATATCGCCGGACGGCAATAATTATGCAATCTGGCGCACTCGGCAAAACCGGCAATGGCATCCAATTCCGCCAATGCTTCGGCACTGCGCTGGATATCAGCGGTGCATCCGGTGGCCATGCGGCGCAATTCGTCAAAAATTTTCAATTCCAGAGCGCGCGCCTTTTCCTCGGCACCGAGAATGCGGTTTTCCAGTTCTTTGAGTTCCGGGGTGATGAATCGCTCGGCATTGACCAGAGTCTGTTTGCGGATGTAATCTTCCGGCACGAGTGACAAATTGGATTTGCTCACTTCGATATAGTAGCCGAAAACGTTGTTGAATTTGACTTTGAGCGACTTGATACCGGTGCGTTCGATCTCCCGCTGCTGGATGGAACTCAACCACGATTTGCCGTCACCGGCCGCCGCCCGCAACTCATCCAATTCCGCAGAAAAACCACCGCGGATCACCCCGCCGTCATTGATCGAATTGGGCAATTCATCCGCAAGCGCATCGGTCAAAGCTCCGGTCAATTCGGTGAAATCCCCGATATTTGCCACACACTCGGCAAAGAGCCGGGCATACAAACTTTCCAACAGCACCTTGATCGCCGGCAGTGACTCCAGCGAACTGCCCAGATTTTGCAGATCGCGCGGCGTGGCAATGCCCACATTGAGGCGGCCGACGATCCTTTCCAGATCTTTGATCACCCGGAGCGATTCCCGGAATTCCGCCAGAGCCATCGGATCGACGACGAAATTTTCCACAGCATCCAGCCGCCGCACGATCGCTTCATGGTTGCGCAACGGACGCACCAGAAAACTGCGCAACTTCCTGCCGCCCATCGGAGTCACTGATTTATCCAGCACGCCCAGCAATGAACCCTTACGGGAATTTTCAAACAATGAACCGGTTATTTCCAGATTGCGCAAGGTGATGGGGTCAAGTTCCAGAGTGTCAGATAAAGTGCGCATCTGCAGCAAGGTGACGTGTCCGGCTTCGTGGCGGAGATTTTCGGCGGCGTAACGCAACACCGCTCCGGCGGCGGCGACTGCCGCCTCTTTGCCCCGCAGACCGAATCCGTCAAGCGTACTGCTTTTGAAGTGTTTACAAAGATATTCGCCGCAGTCGGCAACATCGAAAAAATATTCATCCAGTTCGCTCCATACCGGCCCTTTTTCATCTTCCGGGAACTCCCCGGAATCGACCAGTTGAGCGCGGATGCTCCCGGTGCAGAGCAACTCCCGGACACCGAGGCGGCGCACTTCACAGACGAGTTTCTCGATACCGCCGATCTCGCAGACATTGAATTCCCCGGTGCTGACATCCAGAGCCGAGAGGAAAAATATACCGTTTTTGTCGGCGGTAACGGCACCGAGAAAGTTGTTGCTGTCATCATTGAGCAGAGCATTGTCGATCATCGTTCCCGGAGTGATGATCCGGGTGATCTGCCGTTTGACGATACCTTTAGTGACCAGTTTGGGGTCTTCGACCTGTTCGGCGATGGCGACTTTCAAACCGGCGGCGACCAGCCGCGGCAGGTAACTATCCAGCGCATGATAGGGAAATCCGCACATGGGCGTACCCTGTCTTTTGGTCAACGTCAGATCCAATGCCCGGCTGACAGTTTCGGCATCTTCAAAAAATTCTTCATAAAAGTCGCCCAGACGGAAAAGCAGAACCGCATCGGCGGGTATCTGCGACTTCGCCTCACGATACTGGATCATCATCGGTGTAAGTTTGGTATTGTCAGCCATTTTGTTGCTTATTCTCCCGGAAAAAATTCTGCGGTATAAGTGATAAGTGCGCCGAATGCCGATGCCGCCGGTTTGCCGATGACCACTTTACAGCGGGTCACTTTATCAAACGCCAGCACGGTTTTTCCGATGGCACGGGCCAGGGCTTCCAGCAGAGAAAAGCGGCTTTCGGCAACACATTTGACCACGGCTCTTTCCACGGCGGAATAATCCACTGAAGCAAAAAGGTCATCGGTAACTGCCGCCAACGTGGCATCGTAATCGAATTCCACATCCAGCAACAATTTCTGCCGGTAGATCTTTTCATGCTCCAGAGTACCGATGACGGCACTGACGGTCAAATCACTTATCTTTATCGTACTCATGACTTACAGTTATCCTGATTTTCGGATCACAACTGACAATTCATATATTTTTTCAACAAATCCTGCAATTTTTTCAATGGCAATCCGACAATATTTTCCACTTCCCCGGTGAAACTTTCCACGATCAACTCCCCATGCTCCTGGATCGCGTATGCTCCGGCCTTATCCAGCACCCTGACCTGCCGCAGATATTCACTTATCACCGCTTCGGAAAGCGTCTTGAATTTCACCACACTTACTTCGCTCCACACTTCACAAATCTGCTTTTCCCGGCAAATCAGGGCAACCCCGGTGACCACTTCGTGACTCTTGCCGGAAAACGCCCGCAGAAATGCGGCGGCTTCATCCAAATCCGCCGGTTTGCCGATCGCCTTGCCGTCAAAAATTATCATGGTATCGGCCCCGATGACCAGACTTTGCGGATGGTCTACTGCCACGGCTTGAGCCTTGAGCAACGCATTATCCTGCGGCAGATGCCGCAAATCTTCCGCCCGGTCAAGTTCATTGACCGGCGCAACTTTCACGGTGAAATCCACCGCGCAACTTTGCAATAACTCCCGGCGGCGCGGTGAAGCGGAAGCCAGTATCAGCGGGAACTTATTCACCGTCACTTTTCTTTCCGGCCGCCGGTTCCGCCGGTTTTTCTTCCGCCGCCGGTTTATTGTCGTGGAACTTCAAACTTATCGTGCGGTCGCCATGTCCGGCAGAGTGGAAAAATTCCGGATTTTTTTCCGGTTCTTTGTCATCGGCAGGCTCTTTGACCTCTTCCGGGGCTTTTTCCGGCGCACTGCTGCTGCAGTTGATGATATTGAGCGTGACTTTCTGTATGTTGCCGATACCGAAAACCGTACTCATCTGGTTCCTGACGATTCCGGAAATCTTATCCATCAACTGCGGTGCCGTACCGGAAGCGGCATTCATCACCGCGCGGACATCGACTGTGTAACCGCCTTTGACGTTGAATATGCAAACTTTTCTGATATCCAGGCACTTCAAAGATTTGCTGGCGTGTACGATCACATGGGAGATCGCCGCGGCACTGATGGTTATTTCGCCGCTGTCACCGGCAACGGAAACATTGCGGAGATATTTTTTGCGGAAAAGCACCCACAACAGCCACCGGAGCAAATAGACCAGCACGATGCCGCAAATGATACCGCAAATGAAATAATGGGTGATGATACTTTGCACTACCGGATGGGAAATGACCGGTTCGAGCCAGCTGGCAACAATTTCAAACATAGCAAAATCTCCTTGGATTACTGGTTGAATTCCTGGGCTTTCAAAACGGCAACAAAGGCTTCCTGCGGAATATTGACCTGACCGATCAACTTCATGCGCTTTTTACCCTCTTTCTGTTTTTCCAGCAGTTTGCGTTTACGGGTGATGTCACCGCCGTAACACTTGGCCAAAACGTTCTTGCGCAACTGGCGGATGGTCTCACGGGCGATCACCTTGCCGCCGATGGCCGCCTGAATGGCGATCTGGAACATCTGCGGCGGAATGGCATCGCGCAATCTTTCAGCGACCTGACGGCCGCGCTCGTATGCCATATCCACATGGACGATACTGCTGAATGCATCGACCGTTTCGCCGTTGACCATGATATCGAGTTTGACCATTTTCCCTGCCCGGTAACCGGCCGGTTCATAATCCATACTGCCGTAACCGCGGGTGATGGATTTGAGTTTGTCGTGGAAGTCGATAAGAATTTCATGCATCGGCATTTCGGCGGTGATGATGACATGATCGGCATCGACTCCGGCGGTGTTGGTGCAAATGCCCCGTTTGCTCATGACCAGATTCATCACATCGCCGATGTAAGCGGTCGGAATCATCAAATGGCAGTTGATCACCGGTTCTTCGATGCGTTCGATACCGGAAGGATCGGGCAGATGCACGGGGTTGTCGATCTCCAGCATTTCACCGGACTTCATATAGACATGATAAATCACCGAAGGATAGGTCGCCAGGATATCCATATTGTATTCCCGGCGCAACCGCTCCTGAATAACTTCCATGTGCAGCAGCCCCAGAAAGCCGCAACGGAAACCGAAACCCAGTGCGGCGGAACTTTCCGCCTGATAGAAAAATGCCGCATCATTGAGCTGCAGTTTCGCCATGCTCGCTTTGAGTGAATCGTAATCCGCCGTATCGATCGGATAAATACCGCTGAATACCATCGGACGCACCTGACGGAAACCGGGCAGCGGTTCGGCGGCGGAATTTTGGGTATCGGTTATGGTATCGCCGATACGGGTATCGGCGGGGGATTTCAAGTTGGGGATGATGTAGCCGACACTGCCGGGCCCCAATTCCGGATCGGGGCGCATATCGGGGCTGAAGTGACCGACTTCTTTAAGTTCGCTCTCAATGCCGTTGGAAAAGAGTTTGATCCGGGTGCCGCGTTTGAATACGCCTCTTTGCACCCGCACAAAGTTGACCACCCCCCGGAATGTATCGTAACGGGAGTCAAAAATCAATGCCGCACTGCCATCTTCACTGCCGACAGTCGGCGGCGGGATGCGTTCAATAACGGCTTTGAGCAATTCTGCCACGCCTTCGCCGGTCTTGCCGGAAACCATCAACGCTTCTTCACGGGGCAGAGCGAGGATCTCTTCCATTTGTTCATAACACAGCGGCAGATTGGCGGCGGGCAGATCGATCTTGTTGATTACCGGGATCACCCGCAGATTCTGGTGAAATGCCAGATTCACATTGGCGACAGTCTGCGCCTGAACCCCTTGCGTGGCATCGATCAGCAGGATCGCTCCTTCACAGGCACTCAAACTGCGGCTGACTTCATAGGTGAAGTCAACGTGTCCCGGAGTGTCGATGAGGTTGAGTTCGTAAGTTTCCTTACCATCGGGGGCATACATCATGCGCACCGGATGGGATTTGATGGTGATTCCCCGTTCCCGTTCCAGATCCATACCGTCGAGCAACTGCTCCTGCAAATCACGTTTTTCGACGGTGCCGGTGATTTCGAGCATCCGGTCGGCCAGCGTGGATTTGCCGTGGTCGATATGAGCGATGATACAAAAGTTACGGATATTTTTCAATTCAGCCATAAAGTTACTTTTCCAGAATTTCAGTTATTACACGCAAGACGTTGCCGCCGATGATCTTTTGGATTTCCTCATCGGTGAATCCCCGCTGAACCAGCCCGACAGTATACATCGGCCAATTCAGCCAGTTCACGGAGTCATATTGTTCTTTGGTCATCAATTCATATCCGGCACCGGGAGCGGTCCAGAATTGTTCCCAGATGGGGCGGGTCAGCGGCATTTTTGATGCGGTTTCCACCGGAGCCAGACTCACGCCGTTATCGGTACCGATGGCGACATGATCGACGCCGAATTTGCGGGCGATATATTCGATATGATCGAGCATGGCATTGAGATCCATCGTGCCTTGCAGAAAGGGCGGATGTCCGCAAATGCCCACAAAACCGCCGCTTTCTTTGATCGCCTGAATGACCTCATCGCTTTTGGCCCGGTAATGGGTGGATAACGCTCCGGCGGCGGAATGGCTGGCGACCACCGGTTTTGAGGAAACTTTTGCCGCTTCAAAACTGGTTTTCAAACCGCTGTGCGCCACATCGACCAACACCCCGGTACGATTCATTTCGGCGATGACCTCTTTACCGAAACTGCTCAATCCGGCATCGGCACTTTCGGCACAGCCGTCACCGATCAGATTTCTGCGGTTGTAGGTCAGATGCATCATCCGCACGCCGAGGCGGAAAAAGACGCCGATCAGATTGAGTGATTCCGCCGTGGAAACGGCATGATCGGGCAGCGGCACGCCGTTGGTGGTCATATAGATCGCCCGGCGGCCGCGCTTTTTGATCTCCGGCAGTTGAGCCGGATAGACGGCTCTTTCGTAAATACCGGTCAGACGGTCGGCAATATTGGTATAGCTGCTCAACCGGTAGAGCATTTCCACGGCATCATTGCCCTCGACCCCGCTATTCTGGAAATTGCAATCGACCCCGGAAAACTCCCATGCTTCTTTGAGGAGTTTTTGCATCGCCGGGTCGTCGTAAGAACTGCACATTCTGAATTCTTCGCCGGCCCGGATGATCTCCTCACGGCCGGCTCCGGCAGAAATCAATTCATCGATCCGTGGACATCGGCCGCCACCGGAAGGTGAAAAACCGTAAGCATCAAAAACGTAACTGTTCCGATGCAGTTCCAGACCGTGAGCAAGCGTTTTTTCGTCCGGATGCAGAACATCCAAAGCCGCCTGTCTGATTTCCTGCCAGCGATCATTCATAGTTGAGATTGCTCCTTTACGGGATGAGGTTGAAAGCCTTGACCAGATCGGCGACCTGGGCATCGCTGATCGGCTTCATGCCGCCCAGTGCCGAGGCACTGATCGTGGCTTTGGCACTGTATTCAGCGACTTCCAGCCGGTCAAATGCCTCGATGAGGGTTTTGCCGACGGAGATGATCGCATCGTTTTCGATCATGCAAACCGGATAACGCGGAGAGATGGTATCGACCACCTTTTCGACATTGCGGAAGTGTTCACCGTAAGGGAAGACCGGCACTTCCCGGAGCATGATGTAACTTTCCGGAATGACCCGCGGATCAAATTTGGAGTGGGAAACCGCATAACCCATCAGGTAGGGCGGCTGGGCAAAGATGATCGATTTCAGATCTTTCTGGGTGTCGAAGATCCGTTTGAAAAACCATGCCGCTTTGCTCATATTCTTACCGGATTCATAGCGGTATCCTCTGACCAGCACGATATCATCCGGCTCCAGATTGCCGCGGTCGATGCCGCCGGGGGAGACGAGGAATGAATCTTCATCCAGCCGCACGGCAAATGAACCCTCGGTACTGGTGAAAAGCCGCTGACGGTAGGCGCGGCGGATCAACTGGGTCATCTGGGTACGCAACTCGATCTCTTTACTGGTGCGTTTGGAAACTTCAAAAGGCCGGAACTCCGTATTGCGGTCAAGCGCATGGAATTCGATATCCGTTTCCGAAAGGCTTTTCACCGAATCCAGCCGGATGGCGTTATTGATGAGCCGGGCGCAGAAATCGAGCGTTTCAAATCTCTGGAACGCCTGAAGCAACGTTGCTCCGGCGGTACACGCACCGTGATTTTCCAGCAGAATGGTGCTGTGACCGGCGGCGAATGCTTCGGCGACACTTTTGCCCAGTTCTTCACTGCCGGGGATCTCGTATGGCGCATAACCGACAGTGCCGCAAACATATTTTGCCGCGGGGTGGATGGTGGTATCCGGAATTTTTCCGGCCACGCTGAATGAGACCAGAGCCGGCGGATGGGCGTGCAAGATCGCCTTGATATCCGGCCGCATACCGTAGATCGCCCGGTGAAACGGGTATTCACTGGAAGGGCGGTGTTTGCCCTCGATCGTACCGTCGGGCTTGATCCGGACGATGTCATCACGGGTCAGTGACCCTTTATCCACTCCGCCGGGACTGATCCAGATATTGCCCTCGCTGTCAAGAATGGAAAGATTGCCGCCGCTGGTCGTCGTCATGCCGTAACCGTAAATACGGTGCATGATATCGACGATCTGATCTTTGGGATGGATGAATTCGCTGCTGAAACTCATTTTTTTACCTCTCTGAAAACTGCCGCACCATTGCGGTATATATAATATATACCGTTTCCGTGTTTAGTTCAATGTTTAGTTAGCAAGTTTTTCCTTGAGTTTAGCGGAAATATCAGCGGCGATCTCCGCCATTTTGCCTTCGGGATAGGTCAACTGCCGCCAATTCCAGCGGAATTCATCTTCCGCGCCTCTGGGGATAACGTGCAAATGGGCGTGCATGACCACCTGTCCGGCGGCGGTACCGTCAGCCAGATGCAGATTGTAGGCATCGAATTCATCCAGACGTTTAAGCAGAATACCGATCCGGCTGGCGACGTGGAACATTCTGCCGGCGGTCGCTTCCGGAATGGTCGCTGCCGACTGGTGATGTTCTTTGGGAATCACCAGCGTATGGCCGAAATTGATCGGGGAGATATCCAGAAAAGCATAGACCAATTCATCTTCATAGATTTTGGCACTGGGGATCTGACCGGCTATGATTTTGCAAAAAATGCAGTCACTCATGATTTTTCACCTCTTGAAAAGTTCGATTATGGATTTCTGATCACCGAAAACGGTAAGTTGATCCCCCGCTTTGAGAATGGTATCCGGGCCGATGGCGCAGACATTCAGACCATCCGGGGTGTATTTGAGCAAAATGGTAATGTTGTATTTGCCGCGCAGATCAAGTTCGCGCAGCGGGATATTTTCCATTGCCGGCGGCACGATCACGTCGGCGATGGCGGAACCTTTGAATTCAAAAATATCCGAAATATTGGAAAGGGATAATCTCCGGGCCAGACGGTTGGCGACATCCAATTCCGGTTGGATGACCTCATCGGCCCCCAGACGGTAGAGGATCTTTTCCTGAATGGCACTTTTGGATTTGATGAATACCTTTTTCGCTCCGGCCTGTTTGAGCAAAGTCAAAGCGAGAACCTGACTTTCAAAGTAACTGCTCATGCCGAGGATGACGGCATCAAATTTATCCACATTCAACTCGCGGACGACTTCTTCGCTGGTGACATCTGCGATCACGGCATCGGTCACTTTGTCTTTGAGTTCCTCCACTCTGGCGGCATTGCGGTCACAGATCAATACGGTATTGCCGCTGCGGGCGAGATCGGTGGCAAGCTGCGTACCGAATGCACCCATTCCGAAAACTGCATAACTGTTCTTCGACACCTCAATTCCTCCTCTTCCGGATACTCTTTTACGATCCGTTTTATGTACTTCAAAAATATATCACATCATCGGTGATTTGTCAACACCTTATCCACCCTGCCGCCCAATCAAGGCGAAAGCGAGGGAGTGCATAAACAAACTCGACCGAGCTTGATTCCGCCGATTTGGCAAGAAAAAAGCCCGCAATGCATTCACCTTTACTGCCTTACGCTCAAATGTCATGCTGTCGCATGACTTCGCTCACGGCAGGTGGTGTCGGCGTTTTCACGCCGACCTCATGCGCTATCGCTTATATTTCGCCGCTTATGGCGGCGACAAGCGTTCCGCCGCTTGACCACGTCCGGGTAAGCACCCGGTGGCAGATTTTTATTTAATTTTTATTTGATTTTCATCTCATCCACACAAGGTGAATGCAGTGTGAGGCAAGGTCGCCGCCAAATCAAGGCGAAAGCGAGGGAGTGTACTATGTACTCGACCGAGCTTGAGTCCGCCGATTTGGCAAGAGATTGCCCGCAATGCATTCACCTATCCGACGATTTGGCAAGAGATTGTCCGCAATGCATTCACCTTATCCCACGATGACACGCTCTTCCGGGTAATGCAACACCGCCGGTTTTTCCCTGCCGACAAAGAACAGTATCACCGTCAGCGGCCCGACTCTGCCCAGAAACATGAAAAATGCCACCAGCAATTTGCATCCGGATGTCAACTGCGGCGTGATACCGCCAGCATCCAGACCCGTTCCCCCCAATGCGGAAGATACTTCAAAAAAACATTGCCGGTCACTCAACTGCGGTGAAAATGCACTTAATAACAGACCGCCGAAAACCGCAAATAATATGAATATCACCGTGATCGTAAACGCCCGCAACACCGTCCGCAAAGGAATCGTGCGCCCGCCGATGATCACCGCATTGTCTCCCCGGAATGAACTCAATAATGCCGAAAATACCACAGCGATCGTCGTCGTTTTCAATCCGCCGGCCGTCGAACCGGGCGATCCGCCGATCAACATCAACACGATTATCAACGTCAGACACGCAGTGGGCAATTCCACCAGATCCACCGTGGAATATCCCGCAGTACGGCTGGTTATCGACAGATAAAACGCATCAAACAACGCCAGATCACTGCCGGTCGGTGTCAGACTTAAAAGGTACAAAATCAACGTGCCGAAAGTGATCAATATGGCACAGCAGGTCAATACGATCTTGGAATGGAGCCGTATCCGGTGTTTTTTGCCTTTTTTCACCGTCATCAGCAGATCGTAGATCGTGTAGACCCCCAGACCGCCGAGGAAAATCAACGCCAGCGATACACATTGGATGTATCTGCCCGCCTGCGCTATGTCACCGGGCAGCGGCCCGATACCGGCATTGCAGAAACTGCCCACCGCATAAAACACCGCCAGCCACAGCGATTTCAATATGCCGAAACCCTGAAAAATAAATCCCGGCAGCATCAATATGACACCGACTCCTTCAGTGATAAAGGTGTAAGTGATGATCGTGCGCAACAGCGATTCCGTGCCGGCCAGCGAAAACCGGTCGTTGAGATTATACATGATCAGCGTGTTGTTGAATGACAACCCCCGCCCCGCCAGCAACAGGATCATCGCACTTAATGACAATATCCCGAAACATCCCAACTGGATCAGAAGCAAAATGATTAGTTGCCCGAAAAAGGTGAATTCACAGGCCGGTACCGTCGCCAGACCATTCAGACATACCGCACTGGTGGCGGTGAAAAAGGCATCGATCAGCGGCAGTTCCCGGGTGCATACCCCCGGCAGCATAAGCAACAATGTCCCCGCAGTGATCAACACCGCAAAGGACAACGGCAATCCGCCTTTTTTGATCAATTCAATGCGCACAGCATTACCTTTCAAAAATATTACCACCCCTCGGTGATATTGGAAACTATACTCTTGGTCGCCGCAAACAATGCCTGACGCATGGCGTTGCGGCGGGAAGTTTCCAGATCCGGGCCGGTGATGAAATCCGCATTGCCCGTGGCAACCCGGTTGTGGATCAAAGGTTTACCGCGACCGGGCAGAATGACGGAATACTCCACTGTAACCTTGCAACGCCACTCATTGGCAAGAAATGAGTCGTCACCATCCGGCGCAGTGCCGTAATCCAAAGCCTGATAAGTCACTTCCGTAACTCTGGCATAAAGGATGCAATCCGCCGCTTCATCCGATTCCAGTTTCATGCTCCCGTCGGTGGTGAAACGCTCACAAAGCAACCCGCGCAACACCGCCGAAGCATTGTACGCCAGCGTCTCATTGGTCACCGGCGCAACGGCAATACTCTGCAGTTGCGGATGATTCAATGAACCGAATTTATAGCCGCATCCGGTAAAAATCAACAGAGTTGATACACTGGCAAGTAAGAGGATCTTTTTCACTTTTCATCTCCCTCCCTGATTGCTGCCCGGCAGTTTTTCCCCCTTGAGATCGGGGACATTGAGCAGAAAATGTGAACCGTCATCGCGCGGTGAGATCAAGAGCAATTCAGCATTATCCGGAATGGAATAACTCCGGATATCCGGATATCTTGCTTCAACACTCTGCGCCCCCGGCCCCGGCAGATAATCAGTGGAAATATCCACCAATGTCTGTTCGGCAGCAGCGGCACTGCCGCTATCCGGATACCGGCTCATCAACTGTGCCAGATATCTTTCCGCCACATCACTTCTGCCGCTTTTGCGGTAAAATTCAGCGATTTCAAAAAGTTTTCCCGCCTGCACATCTTTGGCTTGCGCCAGACGGTTGCGGGCAAATTCGACCTCTGTCGCATCGGGATATTCCCGGCAGAATTGCGTAAAAAGTTCCACCGCTTCATTGATGCACCGGCTGTCACCGTCACCCCGCCCCGAAAGCGCAAACAGACCGTCGGCCAGAGCCAGCAGCGCATATTTGCGCTCATTGCTCTGCGGGTGTTTATCCAAAATCTCCCGCAACTGGACGATCGCTTTGGCCTGATCGCCCTGGCGGTTGTGATAAATCGCCAACTGCATCCGCGCCGCCGGAGCGAATTCCGAATAAGGCGCGCGGGCCAGAGCAGTATTGTAGATCTCTTCAGTGCGGTCAACATCCAGCAGATAAGGTATCCAGCGGAAAATCCAGAATGCCGGTTCCCGGTAGCCGTTGAGAAAGAGTTGGGCGATTTCAAACTCTCTGGCGATCAATTCGTTGCAATCCACCCGGTCAGGGTAGCGTTCCAAGAGTTCCTCGATCAGCAGAAATTCCCGGTAGTAAAGTTTGCACATCCGGAATGCCGCCAACTGCGCTTTGAGACTGTTGGCGCGGATCGTAGGATTCGAGGAGTGATAACGGCACTCTTCAAATTTTTCAGCGGCATCATAATAGGAACCGGCAAGATAAAGTTCACGCCCTTGAGCATAAACTGCCACCGCCGTTTCATCATCCGCTTTGAGCAGTAAAGCCAGCGACACGATTCCGAGGAGAAACAAACTTTTCAAGACCGGATTTTTCATAGTTGTCACATGATTTTGAGTCCGGGAAGATCCTGAATGTCGATCAAACCAACCACTTTATTGGCATCATCGACCACCACCAGATCATCCACCCGGCGTTTTTCGACCAATTTGATAACTTCGACCACCATGCTTTCGACATTGACCGAAATCGGTGACGGAGTCATTACTTCACTCATTCTGCGGGTCAAGACCGCATCATCCTGCGCCGCAGTACGGCGGAAATCACCATCGGTGAAAATACCGAGCAATTTGCCCTCACTGTCGGCGATCACTGCCGCTCCGCTGCGGGCATGGCTCATGGCATAAAGGGTCTCCCGCACCGTGAAATCCGGCGGCACGACCGCCGTATCAGCAGCTTTGCGCATCACATCGGCGGCTTTCATCGTGACCATCCGGCCGATGGCACCGCCGGGGTGACGGCGGCCGTAATCACTTTTGGTGAATCCGTTTTTGTTGAGCAATACCATCGCCAGAGCATCACCGAGTACCAGCAATGCCGTGGTGGTCGTCGTCGGAGCCAGATTGAAAGGACAAGCCTCTCTGGGAACCGGCATTTCCACAACAAAATCACTCATTTGGGCCAGCGTGGATTCCTTGTTGCCGGTAATGGCGGCCAGTTCCACGCCGAGCCGTTTGGCGGGGGTCAGCACGACCAGCAATTCTTCGGTTTCGCCGCTGTAACTCAAGGCGATGAGCAGATCATTTTTCTGCAGCAGCCCCAAATCGCCGTGGCGGGCCTCCACCGGATGCATGAATACTGCCGGATTGCCGACACTGGAAAGCGTCGCGGCAATTTTTTTGCCGATATAACCGGATTTGCCAACTCCGGTAAGCACGATTTTGCCCCCGGCATTGATCGCTGCGGCACAACGGTCAACGAGAGTTTCAAAACTGCTGCCCAGATTGTTGCGCAACGTGGTCACACCCTCGATCTCAATATCGAAAACTTCACGGGCGATATCCAAGGTACTGCTCATAATATGATCCTTTCCGGCGTGTCACAGACGGCACGCACTGATTTCCATGATGATTATTCCCCGGCCGCCCAATTCGTAAAGCTGATCCATGACGGCATTGGCTTCTTTGCGTTTTACCATGGATTTGACTGCGACCCAGTCGGGATTGCTCAACGGAGCGATGGTGGGCGATTCGATACCCGGAGTGATCTTACAGGCAACGTCAAGTTTACTGCGTTCGATATCGTATTCGACCATCACATATTCGGCGGCGCGCATGATCCCCCGCAAACGGGCGATCAGCAGAGCCATTTCCGGGCGGTCTGCCACGGCTTTGGTACCGATGACGACCGCTTCGCTGTAAAGCATGGGTTCACCGACGATCTCCAGACCGGCTTCTTTCATGGTTGCGCCGGATTCGACGACATCGGCGATGGCATCGGCGACGCCGAGAGCGATGGAAATTTCCACGGCTCCGTCAAGTTTGACGACCTTGCAATCCAGATTGCGTTTGGCCAATTCGCCTTTGAGCAAATTGGGATAACTCGTGGCGATACGCAGATTATTGAATTGTTCCACACTCATTTTCTTCTCTTTGGGCGCGGCAAAACAGAAACGGGATTTGCCGAAACCGAGTTTGAAAATGGTTTCGACTTCCGCACCGCTATCCACAGTCAGGTCGATACCGGTGATACCGGCATCGATGATACCGCTGCCGACATAAAGCGCGATATCCCGCGGACGCAGAAAGACAAAGTCGATCTTGTTTTCCGGATCCTGAATGACCAGTTCCCTGCCGCTTCTTTTGCAACGGTAACCGGCTTTGCTCAAAAGATTCACTGCGCCCTCGCTGAGCGCACCTTTGTTGGGCAGTGCCAACTTCAAATTTCCGCTGAAGTCATTCATAAGTACTTGTAAATATCCTCAAGTTCCAGTTTGCGGTCGATCATCATGACCAGCAGGTGATAGATCAACTGACTGATCTCCTCGGAAGTGCGGTCATTGCCCTCATATTCGCTGGCCATCCACACTTCGGCGGCCTCCTCGACGATCTTTTTGCCGATGAAGTGGGTTCCTTTGGCCAACTCTTTGACCGTACCCGAATCGGGATCGGCAGCGGCGGCTTTGGCTTTCAACTCGGCGAAAAGTTCTTCTACTGTCTTCATTTTCTCTTATTTCCTGAATTTTCAAATTGAAAAATACACTTCGATTTTATAATATAACCCCGTTGTTTGATAATTGCAATCTTTTTTATTGGGCAGAAAAGCAATAGTTGCAATAGTTTATTGCGCCTTTTTGCATTTTGGGATGGAAAAATCCATTCGCGCGTGCTACATTAATACGCGTATAAGGTATTTTTTGTAATTTTTTCAGGAGAAATTTTTATGCGGATATATTTGCGTAACCATCCGGAAGCTGCTCCCGGCGGTTGTCCGGCGGATGATTTCCAGCCCTATATCGACACATTTCTGCTTGATGCATCCCGCTGTCCGCTCGGAGCGGTGCTGATCCTGCCGGGCGGCGGCTACAGTCACCGGGCGCATCACGAGGGCGATCCGGTGGCGGAAAAATTCAACGCCATGGGTTATCATGCATTCGTATTGCAGTACCGGGTGGCCCCCTACCGTTATCCGGCACCGCAAAAAGATGTCGTCCGGGCGATAAAACTGATCCTTTCCCACAAACAGGATTGGTATCTGGATAAACTGGCGGTGCTGGGCTTTTCCGCCGGAGGACATCTGGCGGCCTCCTCGGCGATGCTGGCAGATAAGATCGACGCCGCCGAAAATGATAAGATCGATGCTGTGCCGGCGAAAGTTGATGCGATGATCCTCTGCTATCCGGTGATCGCCCTGACCGGTGAATTCGGTCACCTGGGCAGCGGATACAACCTTTGCGGTCAGGATTCCGCCGTGGAATTGCGCCGCACACTGGATATGCATGAAGCGGTCAGTGAAAATACTCCGCCGGCCTTTCTGTGGCATACGGCGACCGATCAGACCGTAGATGTGGCCAATTCCGTGGAGTTCGCTAAAAAAATGTGGCAATGCGGCAACATCTGTGAATTGCACATTTTCCCCAAAGGGCCGCACGGCCGGGGATTGGGAATGGGCGAACATGACCTTGCCCAATGGCCGGAATTGGCGGGCAACTTTCTGGAGTTGAATGCCGGATTTTCAAGAGCATAAATCAAATTTGACAATAAGGTATCAAGTAACAATATGATGAAAAAAGCAAAGAAAACATCAGAAGCGATCCTCAAAGTAGAGGGCAAAGAGGTCGTACTGCCGGTGATCTGCGGCACGGAAGGCGAAAAGGCTGTGGATATTTCCTCACTGCGTAAATCCACCGGTTTGATCACGATCGATCCGGGCTTTGCCAACACGGCGAATTGCTGCAGTCAGATCACTTACATCGACGGAGAAAAGGGCATTCTGCGTTACCGGGGGATCCCGATAACCGAATTGGCCGCCAAAGTATCCTTTGTGGATGTGGCGTATTTGCTGGTGCATGGCACTCTGCCCACGGAAAGTGAGCGGATCGACTTTTCCAATCTGCTCAACTACAACTCACTGCTCCACGAGGATATGCGTCACTTTTTCGACCACTTCCCCAAAGGTGCGCACCCGATGCACATCCTTTCGACGATGGTCAATGCGATGGCGGCATTCTACCCGACGGTGGATGTGACCACCACGGCCCGCAACATTGAACGCTCCTGCGCACGGGTGATCTCCATCGTGCGTACGATCGCCGCATTTGCCTATAAAAAATCCATCGGTGAACCGATCGTCTATCCCCGTCACGATCTCTCCTACTGCGCGAACTTCCTGAATATGATGTTCGATTCTCCGGTGAAACCCTACCGGATCAGTCCGGAAGCAGTCCGGCTGCTCAACGTGCTTTTCATCATCCACGCCGACCACGAGCAGAATTGTTCCACCACGGCAGTGCGTGCCATCGGCAGCGCACAGGCGAATTTGTATTCCACGATCGCCGCCGGTGTTTCCGCCCTTTCCGGTCCGCTTCACGGCGGAGCCAATCAGGCGGTCATCGAACAGCTGCGGATGATCCAGGCCGACGGCGATGTGGAAAAATTCATCAAAAAGGCGAAAGACAAGAGTGATCCGTTCCGGTTGATGGGCTTCGGCCACCGGGTCTACAAGACCTACGACCCCAGAGCTGAAATCGTGCGCAGGGAGTGTGAGAACTTTCTCAAAAATTCCGGCATCAATGATCCTTTGCTGGATATCGCCCACAAGATCGAAGATATCGCCAAGAACGACAGTTATTTTGTCGATCGCGGCCTTTATCCCAATGTAGATTTTTACACCGGTATCCTCTACCGGGCGATGGGCATTCCGGAAAATATGTTCACGGTGATGTTCGCGCTGGCACGTCTGCCCGGCTGGGTGGCGCACTGGCGCGAAATGATCGGTGATGAGACCAAAATCGTCCGTCCCCGGCAGATCTATACCGGCCGCACACTCTCGGAAGTCAGTGCGGAAGTGGCAGATTTTGAACCTCCGGCTCTGATCATTTGAGGCGGTAAAGATGGTTGAATGGCTGATCGTTATTCTGCTGATCCTCATTCTGGCATTGCTGGCAGTGCTTCTGCTCCGCAAGAACAGCGACGACAGTGCCGAAGTGTGTGAAAAGGGTTTTGCTGCCAGCCGCAGTGATCTCAATGAGAACTTCTCCCGCAGCCGTCTGGAGTTGCAGCAATACTTCAATATGCAGCAGGAGATGGTCAAAAGTTCCTTTGCGGAATTTATGAAGTTCCTGCAGGAATTCCGGGATGCAGTGCGGCAGGCCGATGCCCAAAGTGCCGAAAAACTGGCCGGTGCTTTGCAGAATTACGGCGACCGCACCGAAAAGAAAAGTGCCGAATTGATCAAAACTCTGGATGAAAAGATCCGGCTTTTTGAGGAAAGTACCGCCATTCAACTGA
The DNA here is from genome assembly GCA_015061625.1 of Lentisphaerota bacterium. Lineage (GTDB taxonomy): Bacteria > Verrucomicrobiota > Lentisphaeria > Victivallales > Victivallaceae > UBA1784. The sequence goes on from SUWG01000001.1 coordinate 181,324, forward strand.
AAAACAACCGGGAAATGCTCGATGAGCGGTTGAAAAATATTCAGGATGAGAACCGCTCCAAACTCGATGAGATGAAAAAAACCGTCGATGACAAATTGCAGGAGTCGATGGAAAAACACTTCAACGAATCATTCAAACTCATCAGTCAACGGCTGGAAGAGGTGCATAAGGGGCTGGGCGAAATGCAGAGCCTTGCCACCGGAGTAGGCGATCTGAAAAAGGTGCTGACCAATGTCAAAACCAGAGGCAATATCGGGGAGATCCAGCTATCCGCCATTCTGGAGCAGTACCTTGCCGCCGACCAGTATGCAGTCAATGTGGCGACCGTACCCAACAGCAGTGAGATCGTGGAATTCGCCATCAAACTGCCCGGCAGTAAAGATGATGAACCGGTCTATCTGCCGGTAGACAGCAAATTCCCGGTGGAAGATTACCAGCGGCTGATCGAGTGTTATGAACAATTTTCCCGGATGTCGCCGGAGGTCAAAAAAGCGCAGGATGCCTTTGCCCGCACGGTGAAAAAGAGTGCTTCGGATATCAAAGAAAAGTACATTTATCCGCCCAACACGACGGCATTCGGTCTGATGTTCGTGCCGAGCGAGGGGATCTATGCGGAAATTCTGCGCATTCCCGGACTCTTTGAAAAGTTGCAGAGCGAATACCAGATCACCGTGGTCGGCCCATCCAATTTAGTGGCGTTTTTGAATTCATTGCAAATGGGCTTCAAAACGCTGGCGATCGAACAACGCTCCAACGAAGTGTGGCAGATCCTCGGCGCAGTCAAAACGGAATTCAACAAATTCGGCAATGAGATGGATGCCACCAGAAAAAGTCTGGAAAGCGTGGTAAATCACATGGAAAAGATCGGTACCCGTTCCAGAGCATTGGAGCGCAAACTGCGCACCGTGCAGGAACTCGGCAACGACGAATGTGCCACTTTGCTTGACGAGTGACCACCGGGCGACACCCCTCTGCCTTACAATACCGGAACCATATAAAGCGGCAGGCAAGTGAAGCCATCTTTTTCCATAACATCCCCGGTGTGAAGCAAATACGGTTTATACAACTGCTGATCATATTTCCTGCAAAATTTTTTCAGGGATGAAAATGTATAGTTTTTGCCGGATTTCACTTCCAACGGAGAAATATTATGCCGGTTGGTAATTTTATTTTTGGCGATCAAAAAGTCTATTTCCATATTATTTTCAGAATTTTCCCGGTCTGAATTGGAATAAAAGTAAAGTTTATGACCGGCGGCGGTCAACATTTGAGCCACAATATTTTCTATTATCATACCTTCATTGAATTCCAATGTGCCGGATAACAGTTTCCGGTAGATCTCTCCGCCTGTCATCGTGTATTCATCGAAAGCATGACTGATCAGCAATCCGGTATCTGCCATATAACACTTGAGCGTGGTTCTATCCGTATTCATTTTCAAGCCGACCGTTGGAGCAGTGGCATTGTATGCCGGATTAATGATCATTGCATCATCAAGCCAGAATATGGCATCTTCATAATCCCTGAACCGTGCTTTTTTGTCGATGGAAGCCAACCGGAAAATTTTTTCATGCCGTTGAAGCTGGGAAGGAATTTCATCAAAAACCGCTTCCACTTTACGTTCATATCCTTTGGCGTGTTTTATGATATCTGAACGGTAAAGGGTCAAAATATCTCTTTTTACCGTATCGACTTTCATAAAATCCTGCTCATTGACATATTCAGCAACTGCCTGCGGCATACCGCCGACCAGCAAATACTTTCTGAAATAATCCATTGCTTTGCGATGCATTGCCTGCCCCATAGGCCTTTGATCAATAAAAGATTCCCGGATCAAAGGGAAGAGTGTTTCATAGCCGACTGCCCATAAAAACTCCTCAAAATCAAAAGGATGCATCGATATATGATGTTCTTCAGATGGAATTACGATATTCTCGGTATTGGCTTTGATTGACATCAGAGAACCGGTTTCAATAAAATGATAACGGCCGTCTGCGACAAGATATTTGATTGCAGACCGCGCTTTGGGATATAATTGAACTTCGTCAAAAATGATCAGAGATTTTCCCGGAATCAACCGGACATTGAAAAAAACACTCAAATAGGAAAAAAAGGTATTCAAATCGTTCAAATGATTTTCAAAAAGAGACTTTACATCATTTGTCACCCGGTTGAAATCTATCAGGATATAAGAATCATATTCATTTTTGGCAAATTCCTCAACAATATAACTTTTTCCGACACGCCTGGCCCCATCCAGCAAAAGAGCAGTTCGCCGTGCATCATTTTCTTTCCACTGTAAAAGTTTATCATAAATTTTCCGTTTCATACACTGCCTCATGTTGCTTGCATAACATATTCAATATCTATAATATTGCACGTTTTCAGGATTTTTCAAGAGGGCGTTTTGCACGTTTTCAGGATTTTTTAACGGGGTATTTTGCACGTTTTCAAGATTTTTCAACGGGGTATTTTGCACGTTTTCAGGATTTTTGGGAATATTCCGGGGGTAATTTGCCGGTTGAAAAACCGGATTTGGCGCCGGAGCAAGGCCATGCATCACCGGGGGCCGAAAATGGCCACCGGAGCGATATTTTCCAACGCTTTCCGGAATTTTTCCAGCGTTTCCGGCGGGGCCGGCAGCAAATCTTTCACCACCCCCGGCCGGTCAAGTGTATTAAGTTGGATCGCATCCGGAGCAATTCTTTTTACCAATTCCGCAAAGCGGTCAATACTGGCCGGAGAATCATTGATGCCGGGAGCAACGAAAATTTCCAGCGCGATCTTCATAACTGAATTCTGCCGGAAAGCAACCAGTCCGGAAACCAGTTTCGCCAATGTTTCACCTGCCACCGGATGATTCACCGCCTGATACTCCTCCTCATTGGATGCATCCAATGAGGGTATGACCATATCCGCATCAGCCACATCTTTCTGCACTTGAGCATCGCCCAGCAGCATACCATTGGTCAACAGGCATACTTTACATTCCGGATAATGGCTCTTGATAAAGGCGATCACCCGGCCGATGTCGGCATTGAGCGTGGGTTCCCCCGCCCCGGAAAAGGTGATGAAATCCGGGCGCGGAATCGTTTTCAATGTTTCATCCAATTCTTTCAAGACCCGGTGGATATCGACGTATGATCTGCGTTCGATCGTGTGACAGGTGGTCGCTTTGGCCTCGCAATAAATGCAATCCTGACAGCAGGTTTTGGCGGGAACTAAATCCACACCGAGCGAAACGCCCAGCCGCCGGGAAGCGATCGGGCCGAAAACATATTTTCTATTCATGGTTTTCTGTAAAGACTTTCTATGGTGTAATCCGGACTTTTGGGGAATAGCCGGTGCGCCTCAAGCTGCAATGCTTCGGCCTTTTCCCGGTTGCCCCGGAGCAATTCTATCTGCGCCAGTCTGGCGTATGCCCCCGGACGGCGGGGGTCAACTTCCAGAGCCTGTAAAAAATATTTCTCTGCCTGAAACAGATTCCGGTGCTGCAAATACCAGTCTCCGGCATACATATATATAACTGCCGAACCGGGGCGGTATTCAGCGGCATTGGCCACTAATTCCTCCACCGTATAACGTCCCATAGCCGCATGGATCTCAACGGAGGGCGGATTGACCTTATCCTGAAGTTGCGACAACGCATAATCACCGGCAAGGTAAAAGTATGAGATCACCACGCCGCAAGCGGCACAAAGAGCGAGAATACCATTATGGATATAAGCGGGCAGAGGTTTGACATTTTCATTTTCCATATCCGGCCGGATCAGGGCGCAGGCGTAAAGCACCCCCATAACGGCGATCATCGCCGGACTTTGCCAGTCGCAGTCGATCAGACTGTGCAAAGTGAAGATCACTCCGCTCCAGAAAACGGCACATGGCAGATTTTGCTCAAAGCGGTGTTTCCACAACAATACCAATGGATAAAGCAATACCGCCAGCATGACCAACCCCATGGGAATACCGCATTGGGCGGCAAAAGCGGCCACGATATTATGCGGATCACGGGCCGATTCATCGACATTGGAAACTTTTATCTGCATATGGGTATGGAAAAATTCCCCCCAACCCGCTCCGGCAAGGGGATATTCTTTGCATAAAATGGCACAGGTGCGCCAGTAGTCGGCCCTTTCGCCGATGGATTCCACCCCCCGGCCGGTGCGGGCAAAGAAAATGATCCCGGCAACGACCACGGCGATACCGGTTGCCAGACCGGCGATCTTCCAGCGCAATTTGATTTTTGAAGTGGAAAATATGGCAATCAGCCCCGCCGCCACCGGACAGGCAACGACACTGCGGGAACGGGTGAGGATCAGCACCGACAGGAAAAGCAGACCGAAAAATACGAGGAAAAATATTTTGCCGCTGCGCGGCGGATTGATGAATCTGCTCCATTTTGCCGCACAGTAGACTGCTATCGGCACGGCGATCATCAGCAGTGAAGCCAGAATGTTGCTCGATGCCATGGTCGAATAGATACGCGGATCGGTAAGTTTGAGTTTCATACCTTCAGAAACCGGTATTCCGGCGGCCTCTTGGGCGGCGACCGATTGGCGCAACTCATCCAGCGTGACCAGATGCTGATACCAGCCGTAAGCGGCAGTTGCCGCACAACCGAGCAAAACGGCACTGATGTAGAAATCTTTTTTCTCCGGCTCCTTATCCAAAAGCAGAACGACGGCGGCAACGACACTGCCGCAACCGAAAAGCAAAGATAATTCCCCTTGAGCGATGAGCCAGTCGCCCCGGATCATACCCGGCAGCACCGCCAATGGCGGCAGAATGCACCAGCACAGCAGAAACAGCAAAGTCCGGCGGGCAAGTTTTTCCCGGTTGACGATCATCGCCAACGCCAGCAGAAATGCGCCGAAATACGCCAGAGCATGAGGATGCCAGTTGGGGATGAAAAGCCAGTCGATGAAATATTCCGGATAGTAACCGCCGGATTCCGGCATGACTGCCAGTGCGCCGAATTTCAACGGCAGCAGAAACAGAAGCAATGCGGCAAGATATCCGGTAATTTTTTTCATAGTCAGCCCGGCAAATTATTTGGAAAATACGATGGTGCGGTGACCGGAAATGATCACCCGGTGTTCCAGATGGGCGCGGACGGCTCTGGTCAGCACCCGCCGCTCGATATCCCGGCCCCGGTCACGGAGATCTTCCGGCAGACTTTCGTGGGTGATACGCTCGACATCCTGTTCGATGATCGGCCCTTCATCCAGATCGGCAGTGGCGTAATGGGCCGTGGCACCGATCATTTTCACGCCTCTTTCCCACGCTCGCTGGTAGGGATTTCCGCCCATGAATGCGGGGAGGAAGGCGTGGTGGATATTGATGATGCGCGCCGGGAAACGGTTGATGAAGTCATTGGATAAGATCCGCATATAGCGGGCCAGCACGACCAGATCGATCTTCTGTTTTTCCAGCAATCCGATGATTTGGCGTTCCTGTTCCGGATCACCGCTGCGCTCGACGGGGAAACAGTAAAAGGGGATGCGGAATTTTTCGGCGGCCTCTTCCAGTTCCGGGTGGTTGCCGATGACCAGTTTGACCTTGCCGGGACCGAGCAGATTTTCCTCGGAATTGGTGAGCAGATCGTAAAGGCAGTGGGTGGTTTTGGAAACCATCACCGCGACATTCTGCGTTTCCCCGGAGTAGTGGATGGAAAAGTGCAACTCCAATTCGTCGGCGAGTTTTTTGAATTCCGCTTCGATGGCGGCTCTGGTCAATTCCGGCGGGAGTTCCACGGCGACCCGCATATAGTAGACCTTTTCCAGAATATCGGTATACTGGCGGCAGGTGAGGATATTGAGATTCATTCCGGCAAAAAATCCGGTAATGCGGGCGACCAGACCTTTGCGGTCGGCGGTGGTGATAAGAAATATCGCAGTACGGTTCATGAGGTTATATCCTTGATTTCAATCAATTACTGTTATCAGACCTTTAAGGTAGAATGTTTCCGGCACACTGAGCAATGTCGGGTGATCGGGCGATTGCTCCAGATGCCTGACCAGCCGGGCATTGACTCCGGCTTCAACGGCGGCATCGGCAGTTATTTTCTGGAAAAGCGCACTTTCCATCGCCCCGGAACAGGAAAAGTTGCACAATATGCCGCCGGGAGCAAGCAGTTTGTAACCCAGTCTCGCCAGATCCTGATAGGCCCGGCAGCCGCGCATCATCGCTCCTTTATGGGGAATAAGTTTCGGCGGATCGAGGATGACCAGATCGAATTTTTCTTTTCCGGCTTCCAACTGCCGCAACAAATTGAAAACATCGGCGCAAATATGCTGATGATCGCCGGTAAAACCATTCAACTGCAAATTTCTTTTGCTCTGTTCCAAAGCGGGGGCGGAAGAATCCGCCGAAGTTACCGACACTGCTCCGCCGGATAAGGCGGCACAGGCGAATCCGCCGGTATAGGAAAACATATTCAACACTCTTTTGCCGTGGGCAAGGCGGCGCACTTCCGCTCTGGCACTGCGCAGATCGAAGTAGAATCCGGTCTTCTGCCCGTTGAGCAGATCGACTTCAAAAGATAAGTCGTTTTCTTTGATGATGATTTTGCCGGGGATGTTTTTTCCGGCGAGACAGCCGCACCGCTCCGGTAAATTCTCTTTGCGGCGCACCGTGGCATCGGAACGCTCATAAACACCGTTGATAAAGGGCAGTTCCAAAAGAGCATCGGCAATGGTTTGGCGGTGCAGTTCCGCCCCGGCACTCAAAAACTGCACGGCGGCAAAGTCGGCGTAACGGTCAACGATGACCCCCGGCAGTTGATCGCTTTCAGAATAGATCAGACGGCAGCCGCCATCCGGGTCAAGAACGCCGAGTTTTTCCCGCAAAGCGACCGCTTGAGCGATCCGGCGGCGGAAAAATGCGGCATCGACCGTTTCCGACGGATCGAAACTCCAGATCCGGATGCGCAACTGGGAAGCCGGTGACCATGCCCCCAGAGCCAGCGGAATATCTTTGGCATCGCAAACCAATACCGTTTCGCCGGGTTTTACCGGAGCATTTTTCTCTTTTACCGCCCCGTCGAATATCCACGGATGACGGCGGAGCAGAGATTTCTCCCTGCCGGGCAACAGGTGGATCCGGGTCACTTTTTCAACTCCTTGATCTCCTGGATGAAGTCGGCGGCATCGGTGAATTTCCGGTATACTGAAGCGAAACGCACAAAGGCCACTTCATCGACTTTACGCAAAACCGTCATCACCCGGCTGCCGATCTCGGCACTGGGAACTTCCTTGTCAAAATCCTGCTGGATCGATGAGGCGATCTCGCCCGCCATGCGGTCGATTTCCGCCGAAGAAACGTTGCGTTTGTAACACGCCCGGTCGATGCCCCGGCGCAATTTGGCAATATCGAATTCCTCACGGGTACCGTCAAGTTTGATCACTTTCAACTCTTCCGGACTGACACTTTCCAGCGTGGTAAAACGGTAACTGCATTGGATACATTCCCGGCGGCGGCGCACACCGAAACCATCTTTGACACTGCGTGAATCGATCACTTTATCATCACTGCATCCGCATTTGGGACAACGCATAGATCACCTCTCCTGACGTAAATATTCGACGACCGCCAGCGGGGAGATCACAATTCCCTGAAACGCCGGATGGGGGGCGGCACGTTTGATCAGAAAGTCGATGGCCCGCTGAAAATCCTGCCAGTTGCGGCGGCGCAGAGAGCCGCTATCCAGCGCAGTATGCGTGGCCAGCGGTACAGCGATGATGACTTTGGCACCGTTTCCGGCATCGGCCAGTTCCTGACGGGAATTTTCCGGCACCCGGCTGGGCAGATTGGCCGAAGAAATGACGATCACTCTGGAAGCGTAACGGGCGAAGTCGGAAATTTTGCCGCAGGATAATTCACCGGATTGCGCTTTTTCGTGATAGAAGTCTGCGATCGCCACCGTCAGAGGCGGCAGGAAGGGGATCTCGGAAATCTGCCGGAGATATTCCAGAGATTGCCGCATGAGCATATCATTGTCACAGCCGGTGCCGTAACGTTTTTCATCCCAGCGGTAAAGCGACCCCCGGATCCTTTCGGTATTGTCGCCGTTGAAAAGGTGCGGAGTGAGTATGACCGTCACCCCGGCAATGCGGATATTTTCGGGCAATTCCAAATTGTATTCGACCACGTCGGAAACCGCTTCCGCCAGATCGGGGTACTGGATGAAAAGATTGCGGATCAACCGGTTGCCCCGGTAACGGTGGTAGAAATCCTGCTGGCTCAAGACGATCTCCACGGGGATATTGCGCTGACTTGCGGCGGTAAGAAAGGCGGTGAGCGTATCGTCAAGTTCCTGTTCGCTGGTCAACTGGCAGTAGATGCGGTTGAATCCGAGAGCCTCAACAACATCGAGAATATCTTCATTGGCATATCTGCCGGCAAATGATGCCGGAAAAAGTCCGATGCCCCGGATCTCTGCCGGAGCGATGATATTTTTGAATCCGGCGGAACGGGCGGCGACCGTTTCGGCATCGGCAGTATACGGCGGAGTGGCGGCGGGCAGATTTTCCCTGACCGGGGTATGACCGCAGCCGCAGAAAAGTACCGAAATGATACCGGCGGCGAAAAACAGGAGTTTTTTCATCATATTACCTTTTTTAGTTGCAACTTTCTATAATATAGCACAAAAATACCTGATTTACAACTTTTTAACCGGCAATGTCCAAAATGTTGTGAAACTGGTATATCAAGTTGTATGCGAAGATTTCCGTCATAAACAGAATATACCATGGCTGGTTGGATTTGTCAACCGATAAACAAAGTTTGACAGCAACCGCCCGCCGGGAAGTAACACCCACTGGCTCCGGCGGACAAGGTGTACTGTGTACTCGACCGAACCGGTGTCCGATGACTTGACAAGAAAAAAGCCCGCGAACCGCCGCCGGTTTTAATTTTCCGGAAAATTTAATGCTGCCGGGATATGGCCAGCCAGCCGTAACAACCACTATATCCGGCGGATGGATCGTGAGGCAAGGTCGACGTCAAGTCAAGGCGGAGGTGAGGGAGTGTACCGTGTACTCGACCGAACCGGTGTCCGATGACTTGACAAGAGAAAAGCCCGCGAACCGCCGCCGGTTTTAGTTTTCCGGAAAATTTAATGCTGCCGGGATATGGCCAGCCAGCCGTAACAACCACTATATCCGGCGGATGGATCGTGAGGCAAGGTCGACGTCAAGTCAAGGCGGAGGTGAGGGAGTGTACTGTGTACTCGACCGAACCGGTGTCCGATGACTTGACAAGAGATTGCCCGCGAACCGCCGCCGGTTTTAATTTTCGTGGATCAATGTCACGGTGAAGTATATTCTTTCCGGCGGCACCGGCAGACGGCTGAAAGTACGCAGCATCTCTTCCACAGAACGGTTGACCGCCGCATTGGGACTGCGCCGGATGATCCTGCCGGTAAAATTGCCTCTGGTGTCGATCTCCACAGAAATCTGCACGGCAGTTTCACGGGTGATGAAAACTCCGGCAGGCGGCTGCCAGCGGTTTTGAATGATCGGAATGACCTGCCGGATATAAGCATTGCGCCTTGCCTCCATATCACGCGTGGCTCCACCGGCGGGAGTACGGCTGTCAACTTCACCTCTGGCCTGCCCGGCATCACGGTTGCCGGTGCGGGTATTCTGATTGGTATTGGTGCCGCCGCCGTAACGCTTGTTGGGGTCGAAATTTCCGGCATTGGGGTCGGTGTGGACACTTTCCCTTTCCCGGCGTTGACGCTCCTGCTCCTGACGGCGGCGTTGCTCGGCGGCACGCTGTTGACGTTGACGCTCCTGCTCCTGACGGCGGCGTTGTTCAGCCTGTTGACGCTGCCGCTGTTGCTCCTGTTGTCTGCGCTGTTCGGCTTCACGCTGTTGGCGTTGTCGCTCCTGCTCCTGACGGCGGCGTTGTTCAGCCTGCTGACGCTGCCGCTGCTGCTCCTGTTGTCTGCGCTGTTCGGCTTCACGCTGCTGCCGCTGCTGTTCCTGTTGTCTGCGCTGTTCGGCTTCGCGCTGCTGACGTTGACGCTCCTGCTCCTGACGGCGTTGTTCGGCAGTGTTATCCGGAGCGGGCGGTTCCGGCGGGGGGGCGGGCGGCGGAGTTTCACCGGCAGTGCCGGTCACCGGACGTCTTTCCGGCGGCCCGATCTCCGGAGCATGGGAGGGGTCAAGACCGCCAAGTTCCACTTTGAATACGATCTCCCGCTGTTTTTCCTCATCATGCATCAGCCAATACCAGCCCACGGGCCCGAATATCGCAAGGATATGGACCAGTAAGATGATAATGAAAATCGAGGAACGGCGCACCATGACTTAATTGCCCTCCGCCTGGGTGACCAGTGAAGCATTCCGGAAACCGCAACTGCGCGCCAGACGGAGCAGCTCCAATACTCCGCCATATTCCTGTTCGTTGTCGCCGCGCACCAGCAGATCGGGCTGGGGATTTTGCGCCGACAATTCCCGGAGCCTTGCGGCGAGATCTTCTGCGCTGATTTCCTGACGGTCGAGGAAATATTTGCCCTCTTTATCCACTTCGACGGTGATGAAATTTTCTTCCGGCAAAGCCTCGCCATCCATTTCCGGCGGCGAAACATTGGTGCCGTATTCCATCAGCGGCATGGTGATCATAAAGGCGATCAGCAACAGAAATGTCAGGTCGAGCAGCGGCGTGATGTTGATCTGGTCGATCGCCGCCATCGGGGTACGGTTTCTTCTGCGGCGCATGATTCAGAGATCCTTTCCGGCATCGTCTTTGGAAGCAAATTTCAACTGGGAAAGTTTCACACAGACCATGAATTCCTCGGCGAAGTTATCCATCGTCACGGTCAGATGGCGGATAGTTCCGGTGAGCAAATTGTAGCCGACCAGCGACGGGATCGCCACGACCAGACCGGCCACGGTGGTAAGCAATGCACCGGCCACCCCCGGAGCCAGAGCGGTGAAGTCACTTTTACCGGCCGCCGCAATACCGCAAAATGCCATCATCACCCCCCAGACCGTACCGAAAAGTCCGCAGAAAGGACTCAAACTGACCAAAGTGGCCAATACACCGATACGGGTTTCCAACTCTTTCAACTGGGAAGAAATTTCTCTTTCCAATACCGCTTCGACCGCATTGTACTGCGCTTCAGAAAGTTTGCAGGGCGCAGGAACCCCTTTGGCATTGGTACCGTTGGCAGAGTAAAAGTCGAGCAGTTTTTCCACTCCGGCCCGGTAGATGGCGGCGGCGGGACCGGGATTCATTTCCGCTTCCCGGAGCAAAGCGGAAGTGAGCATATTATCTTCGCCGTAGTGCTGAAACAGCGAAACAAAGCGCGCGGCCAGCCGTTTGGCACGATAGAGCGACCACGCCTTATCCAGCATCACGGTCCAGGTGAGAATACTGCCGATAAGCAGCAATACGACGATCGCTTTGCCGACCGAGTCACTGTTTTCATAGGCGTAATAAACTCCGGGGGTGTTGGCAACGGATGCAAAGAAAAAAGCGGTCATTATGGTCTCCAGGATAAAATTTTGTTAAAAAAATAGGATTCTGCCCTTTATAAAATATAATACAGGTATTATATTCTACAAGGAGATATTCTCACAAAAAATGAAAAAAAGGAAAATTTATCATGGCTCTTTTATTGGGATTCGATATCGGCGGCACCAAAATCGGCATCGGGCTGGGCGATCAGACCGGTAAACTTTACGGCACCTGCCGCCGCGACAACCGCAACACCGACCCGGCAGAGGTGCTGCCGTGGATGGTTTCTGAAGCCCAAAGGCTGGTCAGCGAAGCGGGGTTGACCATGGATAAGGTCGATGCATTCGGCATTTCCGCCCCGTTCCCGGCGGATGCCGCCAGAGGTATCATGACCAAACCGACCAACAACCCCTTGTGGCGGGATGTGCCGATCCTCGATTACCTCAAAGAGAATCTGGGCATCCCCGGCTGTTTTGAGAATGATGCCAACTGCGGAGCATTGGCAGAGTGGTTTTTCGGTGCGGGCAGAGGATGCAAGGACTTCATCTATCTGACCATGAGCAGCGGCATCGGCGGCGGGATCATTGCCGCCGGGCGTCTGGTGCGCGGCGGCAAGGCTTTGAGTGCCGGTGAATTGGGCCATATCTGCATCCAGCTGGATGGCCGGGAGTGTTCCTGCGGCATCAAGGGATGCTATGAAGCTTATTGCGGCGGCGTGGCACTGGCTAAAAGAATGCGTGAGGAGATCGCCGGACACCCGGATTCACTGCTCAATGAATTATCCGGCAACGATCCGGCCAAACTGGATATGCATCTGCTGGAAAAAGCGTACCGGGCCAATGATGCCTATGCGGTATCTCTCTGGCAGGAAATGAGTTTGCGCAGTGCGCAGGCATTCGGCCTCTACATCAATGCATTCAATCCGGAAAAACTCGTTCTCGGCACTCTGGCGTGGGCGATCGGCGACATTTACATCGACCCGATCCTGGAGCATCTGGATAAATTCTGCTGGGAAGAACCCCGGAAAAACTGTCAGATCGTCTGCAGTGAACTCAAACGGGAGATCGGCAGTTACGCCGGTATCGCCGCCGCCATGAACTACCTCAAGGAAAACGGCAAACTGGAAATTTGAACATTATGAAAATCGTCATTATCGGCGGCGGACCGGCAGCGGTGGAAAGTGCCGTATCCGCCAGAAAAAATGCTCCGGAAGCGGTGGTGGATATTTACAGTGCGGAAAATACTCTGCCCTACCGCCGCCCGGCCCTTTCCGGTTTGCTGGCCAAAGACAGAAAGATCGATGCCAAAACCTTTTACATCAAAAGTGCCGACTTCTTTGCGGCGGAAAAGATCGGCTTTCACCCCGGATATACGGCAAAAAGTATTCAGGGAAAAAATATCGTCTTTGCCTCCGGAGAAAAAGTGCCGTTTGACAAACTTATTTTCGCCAATGGCGGCAATGCGGTGCGTCCGGGTATTCCGGGGGCGGAAAACGGCTTCACTCTGCGCAACTTATCCGATATGGAAATGATCGTTGCCCGGCTGGATGCCGGAGTAAAAAATGCGGTCATCATCGGCGGCGGAGTGCTGGGGCTGGAAATTGCCGACAGTCTGCTTACCAGAGAGATAAATACTGTGGTGCTGGAAGCGGCAAATCAACTTTTCCCCGGCAGATTATCCGCAAGTGATGCCGCCGCTCTGCTCGCCAGAGTCAATGCCTTGAAAAATTTGCAGGTGTTTTGCGGCAAATGTGCTGCGAAAATCACCGATAACGGCGTGACACTGACCGACGGCACGGAATTCCCGGCGGATATCGTCATTCTTGCCACCGGAAGCCGGCCGGATACGGCTCTGGCGCAAAGTGCCGCAGTAGAGTGCAACCGGGGCGTGATCGTCAATGAATTCATGCAGAGCAGTAATGCGGATATTTTTGCCTGCGGTGATACAGCGGAAGCCAATGGAAAATGTTTCAATTTGTATATGGATGCCATGGCCAGCGGCAAGACGGCGGGAGCCAATGCCGCCGGGGTGCAGACCGTATTTGCCGCCAAACCGTCACCGGTGCGGTTGATGGCGTTGGGTGAAAAACTGGTGATGTGATCACCGGGCGTTGGATAACAATTTGTTTTTCAAAGTCTGATCGGCGATATCCCGAACCAGTATTTCTGTGATCTGCCGCATACTTTTGCCGGATAAACCGGGAATCGTGACCGTGGTAACGTGTCCGTCAGCCATCATCACCGGCAGCCGGTCGCCGGTGCAGAATTCCGGTTTGACGAATACCACCGGCACATCGGCCGCATTGCCCGGCATTCTGCCGATATTGCCGATGTAGACAAAGGATGAAAAATCCATTCCGGCACAGTATGGTGCGATATCAGCGAGCGTAGCAGGCATATTGTCATTATGGTCAAGAATATACATTGCTATACCGGTGCCGATCTGTTTGAGTTCCATCTCATAATTGACCTGACTGGCCTGATTGCGGGCCTGAACCGCCGGAACTGCCGGAGAATTTTCTGCCGGGGCGGCTCCGGCTTTCTCCTCATCTTTGCCGCATCCGGTCAATAAAGCAGCACTGAAAATCATCGCACACCAAAGGGAACCGTTTTTTTTCATCATGACACCTCCTTATCGGTTATCAGCCTTCTGCCGGAATATACTCCGGCGGCAGATAAAATGCAATATCTTCCCCAAAAAATTTCCGGAAAAATTTTCCCCGGCAGTTGATTTTATCACCGGAATGATGTATTTTGTCTGCTGACCCAAGGAGTTATTTTTATGGAATATATCGGACATTTACCATCATGCGATCCGCTTTACGACTTTCTCAAATATGATATCATGCCGCAAGTCGGCTGTTCCGGCGCAGAGGGCTTCCGGGTCTTTGCCAGCAAATCCTCTCACGCCGTTTACATCTATGAAGACCGCGCCAGCAATGTCAAAGTGGTCGGCAAATTTTTCGCCGCCGGTGAACCGGATCGGGAACGTGCCAAACGTAAAATGTACCGGGAATTTCACAATATCAATGAATTCCGCACTCTGACCGGAGAATCCCACTACGTTGCCAGAGCCTTGGGCTGCAATGAAAATCTCGACTGTCTGCTGGTGGTCGAATATTGTTACGGCGAAGCCCTCGATTCGATCATCCGCCGGGCGATCACGGAAAAAAATGATGCTCTGCTCTTTGACAAACTTAAAGCTCTGGCCAACTTCCTTGCCACGGTACACAACCGTTCCGCCCGGCCGGTGATGGTGGATTTTCACCGGATATGCAACTATGCGGAAAATATCATCCGCCAGTTATCCGGCATCCTTCACCCCGGAGAAGCGGAATATTTTTACCATCGGATCACCCGTTACCGCCACGATCCGTTGATGTATCAGGATCAGGAAGTGACCACCCACGGTGATGCGACACCGGCCAACTTCTTTTTCGGTGACGGAATGTATGTGATAACCTTTGATCTGGAGCGTATGCAGCGCAGTGACCGGCTCTTTGATACCGGCCGCATCGCCGGAGAATTGCAGCACTTCTTTTTACAGCATACCGGCAACAAATATGCCGCCGAACCATTCATCGGCCACTTCCTCTGGGAATACTGCACCCACTTCCCGGATCGTGACCGGGCCTTTGCCAGCATCACCGCCAGAGTGCCGTTTTATATGGCTATGACCCTGCTGCGGATCGCCAGAAACAACTATTTCGACCGCTCTTACCGCAGAAAATTGATCGACGAGGCCAAATTGACTTTGGCATGATACAGGAGATTTTCACGATGATTAAAGCCATTATTTTCGACATCAACGGCACTGTGACCGATATTTATACCAGCGAAAGTGACGACCACATCTGGCGCACGACCGCCAATTTTCTGGATTATCACGGCATAAAAATCGCCCCGGAAAAGTTGAAGCAGGAATATTTTTTCCGCCTCAAAAGGCAGAAAGAGGAACGCAATGAACCATTCCCGGAATTTGATGTGGTCGCCCTTTTCGCCTCGATCATTGCCGATCACTCCGGCGGGGAAGATCCGGAATTATCCCGCAATACGGCGTTGCTTTTCCGGGCGGCGGGCAGATACAAACTGCAACTTTACGACGGGGTGAAAGAGGTGCTGGATATGTTGCAGAAAAAATACCTGCTCGCGGCAGTTTCCGACGGGCAGAAGATCTGGGCACTGCCGGAAATCGAATCCGTCGGCCTGGGCGGATTTTTCCGGGAAGTAATCATTTCCAGCGATCACGGTTTCCGCAAACCTGACCGGCGGATGTTCGATATGGCGTTGAAAAAGCTGCAGATCAGACCGGATGAAGCGATCTATGTGGGCAACGATATGTTCCACGATATTTACGGAGCGAAGCAGGCCGGTATGAAAAGTGTATTTTTCCGTTCCAATCAGGGGAATCAGGAATTCTGCGGTGCCGAAGCGGATTACATCATTTACAACTTCCGCGAATTGCCCGATGCGGTAAAGTTTCTGGAAAAATAACTCCGGCAGCCGGATAAATGTGGTAATTTCCGGCACATTATCCGCAAATAAAAGCGGCAATCATTGCAAAAAACTCCTTTACGGGTTATATTTTACCGTTGGATGCACAAAAATCAACGTAAAGGATACATCTTATGATAAAACAAGCCCGCTGGATCGCCCCCGCCGGGGTGGAGGATATGAAACCATGTCATTTTCTTGCCATCAAAGAATTTGATATCAACGAAGTTCCGGAAGAATTGCTCCTGCAACTCACCTGCGACGGCAACTATCTGCTGGAAGTCAACCGTCAGACCGTCGGCCGCGGCCCCGCCCGCGGCACCCGGAGCGTGGCATTCTACGATGAATACGATATTTCCGGCTTCCTGCACCGCGGCAGAAATCAGGTCGCCATTCTGGTCAACTGCATGAATATCAACGCTCAAGCCACCTGGCCGATCACTCCGGCACTCCGCGCGGCGATCGGCAGCACTTATTTGAGCGATGAATCGTGGGCAACCTATGTCTGCGATCACGAATTCCCGGTCGGCGGCCCGATGTATACCGGTCAATCCGGTTTCGCCCAGTACCGCGATATGAATTTTGACTTTCATCTTGCCCTGCCGGAAAGAGCCGTGACTATCGCCATTGCCGAAACTTCGCCATTGGTCGCCAAAGAGTTGCGCAAAAGAGACATCCCCATGCCGCTGGAAACAACGGTGCTTCCGGCGGATATCGCCGCCGCCGCCGAAGTTCCCCCCTGTGACCTCAACTGCATGGAATTCGCCCGGATCAACACTTCTGAAGCCCACCTGCCGCTGCCGGAAAACAGCGAAAGCATCCTCTCTCGCCTCACTCTGCCCGGCCGGGAAGCGATCACTTTGCCCGATGTGAAAAATATCGCTCTGGTCATCGACTTTGCCAAAGAGGTCAGCGGCCGGGTGGAGATCGTCATCGATGCCCCCGCCGGCAGTGTCGCTGATATCGTCTATGAGGAAGAACTCTATCAGGGCGACCGTCTGCGGGCCGATCACACGCATACCAACCCGACTTATCAATTCTGCGACCGCTGTATTCTGCGTGAAGGCAGACAGACCATCGGCAATCTCATCATGGAACGCGGCTTCCGCATGGTGCAGCTCACACTGCGCAATTTGAGCCGTCCGGCAAAAATTTACAGCATCCGGGCGGTCGATGTGCGCTATCCCTTTGCCCCCAGAGCGCAATTTTTCAGCAGTGACTATCAACTCAACCGCCTCTGGGAGTGCGCCATAGAGACTATTTCCGCCTGCACGACGGATATTTTCACCGACTGCCCGTGGCGCGAAAGACTCTTTTACTGCAACGATATGGTGATCGAAAACCGGGTGGCTCTCAAACTTTTCGGCGATCCGGCGATCCACAAACGGGCGTTGCGCATGGTCTTTTCCCAGAAGCGCAAAGATGGACTTTTCACCAGTACCAGTCCGTCGATGATCGATGAGATTCCGGAAGGCAAAACCAACTTCCACGTGATCCTGTCGGGCAACCTCACGCTGGCGATCTCGGTGCTTGATTACTATTTGCATACCGGCGACAAAGAGATGGTCAGAGAGTGTTTCGGACAACTCAAAAAGATGCTCGATACTTTCAAATCATGGAAAGATGAGCGCGGTATCATCACCCCGCCGGTAAAATATTGGAACTTCGTGGATTGGTCGTTTGAACTCAACGGCATGGAACTCAACGGGAAACCGACTTCCCTGCTCAACTTCCTCTACATCATCGCCGCCGGAGCATTCAACCGGCTTGCCGGTGCCATCGGGGAGGAAGTACTGGAAAGCAATGACGAACTGGAACGCATCTGCCGCAACAGCGTGGAAACATTCTACTCGGAAAAAGACGGTTTTTTCCTTAATTCCACGGCAGATATCACCGCTCCGGATGCCTATTTGAGTGCCCTGGGCGTACCCCCGGAAAAGGGCTTCGTGATCGACCGCAGCAGCCGTCTGGCTCATGCGCTGGCGTTGCTCGCCGGTGCCGATCCGGCTCTGTGCGGCAGATTCGCCGATGAATCTCTGCTCACTCCGGAACTTTACTACGGCATTTTCCTGCTCGACGGTTACGAAAAAGCGCAGGAACCGCTGGCGGCTCTGCGCTACATCCGCACTCACTGGGGCAAAATGCTCGATAGCGGCACGCCGACTCTGTGGGAAAACGGCGTTCACAAGATCGGCAAAGCCGGTTTCGGCGGTTCTGCCAGTCTGTGTCACGGTTTCAGTTCCTCACCGGCGGCATTTCTGCAAACGGTCATCCTCGGTGTTGCGCCGCTGGCTCCGGGTTTTACCCGCTTCAAATTTGCGCCGCAATGTGCGGATTTGAGTTTCGCCAAAGGCGTGATCCCGACCCCGGCCGGTTCGATCCGGGTACAGTGGGAGAAAAAAGATGGATTGTTGCTCGCTTCGATCCATGTGCCGTCAGGATGCACCGCCGAAACTGAACAGGGCATTTTGACCGCCGGAGAACACACCTTGACCCTTAAAGCACAGTAAAATTCAGGGAAAACTTGCAATTATTCTGCAACATGGGTATATTATACCCATACGGGAAAAAATTCAGTTAAGGAGCATTTTTGCGATGTTGGAAAATTTACAACTTACCCGCCCGCTGGCGTTCTTTGATATCGAAAGCACCGGAGTCGTGCCACAGCGCGACCGTATCGTGGAGATCGCCGTGATGAAAGTCATGCCCGACGGCACTTCCAGAACCACCGTGCGGCGGCTCAATCCGGGAATGCCGATACCGCCGGGAGCAACGGCGATCCACGGCATCAGCGATGCAGATGTCGCTGATTGTCCGCAATTTGCCGATATTGCCGACAAATTGCTGGCTTATCTGGATGGCTGTGAT
The DNA here is from genome assembly GCA_015061625.1 of Lentisphaerota bacterium. GTDB lineage: Bacteria > Verrucomicrobiota > Lentisphaeria > Victivallales > Victivallaceae > UBA1784. Next base: position 200,151 of record SUWG01000001.1, read on the forward strand.
CTTGCCGGTTACAACATTCAGGGTTTCGATGTGCCGCTGTTGGAAAATGAATTCAAAAGAGTCGGTCTGGAATTCAACACTGCCGACCGCAATATCATCGATGCCTACAATATTTTCTGCAAACTTTATCCGCGCACTCTGACTGCCGCATACAAATTTTTCTGCGGCAAAGATCTGGAAGGGGCCCACGGAGCCGCCGCCGATACGGAAGCGACCTTTGAAGTGCTGCTCGGCCAGTTGGCCAAACACCCGGAACTGCCCCGTTCCGCCGCGGAATTGGCGCAGTGGTCGGATATGACCGATCCCGATGCCGTTGACCGCAACCGCCGCTTCAAATGGAATGGCGATGAGGTGGTCGTCAACTTCGGCAAATATGCCGGACGCACCTTGAAAGATATTTCCGAAAATGAACCGGGATTTCTGCGCTGGATCATCAAAAGCGACTTCCCCGATGAGGTGCGTTCCATCGCCGAAAAGGCTCTGGTCGGAATTTTCCCGGAGCGTAAAAAATCATGAGCCTTTCCCCGGAAACTTTGCAACTGGCCTCCATGCTCGACGATCAGGATAATGATGTCGGGCTCAATGTGCTTGCTCAGTTGCTCAACCGGGAAGATGAAGTTGAGGAGTTGTCAAGGATATTGCAGGAATATCCCGACCCGCTGGTGCGCAAAAGGATACATACATTGCAGAATGCTTTTGTCATGCGCCGACGGCGGCGGCAGATCAGTGCCATGCTCAAAGAGGCCGTGCCGCCGGATATCATCGGCACGCTGATCTCATTGCATTTGCTGTGGTTCGACAAGGATAATCCGGCGGATATCCGGCGGGATGTGGAAAAGTTTATGGAATCGGCCGCCGCATTTCCCATGACTTCGCTGGATGATCTGGAAATATTCATGCGGCAAAACCGTTTCCTGCCGGAAAATGAGACCACCATCCGCCCGGAAAGTTACTGTCTGGGAACGGTGATATTTCACCGTCTGGGGGCGACTTCGACCCTGATGGCACTCGGTCTGGCGTTGTTGAATGATGAAAAAAAGTATCAGGCGGTCAGAGTGCTGGGGCAATTTGCCATCCGGGATGAGCGCGGCAGAGTATTGCTGGGTCACGGTTCGTGGCGGCAGGAAAGTCTGCCGGAAAATTTTCCGGTGGAGTATTGGCCGGTTGGGAAGTTGTTGCGCTATATTGCGGTGACACTGCTTTCCTGTGCGGTAAACAGTGACAGTTACCGTTATGTGATGAGCATAACCAGAGTGCTGACCGGCAACGAAGAAAAAAATGTGTTTGACAATTTTCCGTATCCGTATTGTGCCGGTGAGGAAATGTTGGGAGATGGGAAACAACTGTTTTGACATTCAGGAGGAAATATTATGAGTAACATTGACTGGAAAAGAGTGGATATTCTGATCGATCTGGCCTTGGAAGAAGACCTCGGCGACCGCGGAGACACCACCACGCTGGCGTGCGTACCGGAATCGGCGCAGTCGCGTGCCATTCTGCTTTGCAAGGAAGATGAGATGATCCTGGCCGGTATCGACGTGGCCAAGCGGGTCTTTCAGAAAATCGATCCGGCACTGGAATTCACCGCATTGAAACACGACGGCGATCTCTGTGTCAGAGGTGAAAAACTGGCGGTCATCACCGGTTCCGCCAGAGCCATCCTCACCGGGGAACGCACCGCATTGAACTTCATCCAGCGGCTCTGCGGCGTGGCGACGATGTCGCACTTCTACGCCAGAGAATTGCAGGATTCCTCCTGCGTGGTGCTGGATACCCGCAAGACCACCCCCGGCTACCGCAATCTGGAAAAATATGCCGTCGCGGTCGGCGGAGCGGGCAATCACCGCATCGGATTGTATGACCGCATCATGATCAAAGACAACCACCGGGAATTGGCCGCTTTGGAGGGCGACGGTGCCATCACCAGAGCCGTCAACCGGGCCAGAAGTGCTTATCCGGATCTGGAAATCGAAGTTGAGGCCGACACGCTTGACGAAGTTGCCGAAGCGGCAAATTGCGGCGTGGAACACATCATGCTGGATAATATGTCCAATGATGAGATGAAAAAAGCTGTGGCGATCGTTGCCGGGCGGGCGAAACTGGAAGCCTCCGGCGGCATCACCATCAAACGGCTGGCTTCCATCGGTCAGATCGGGGTGGATTTTGTTTCTTCCGGAGCGTTGACCCATTCGGTGCGTTCCATGGATATCTCACTGGATATTGAGGTGGTGAAATGATCGGATTGCTTTCGGGCAAATTGATCGACAAGGATTTTTCCAGTTGTCTGCTCGATGTCAACGGGGTCGGTTTTGAGGTGCTTATTCCGCTTTCCACCTTTGATGTTCTGCCGTTGAATGAAGAAAAGGTCACGCTCCACATCCACACGGCGGTGCGGGAAGATGCGATCACGCTTTTCGGTTTTGCTTCCAGAGATGAGAAAAAACTTTTCCAGCAGTTGATCAATGTTTCCGGTGTCGGCGGCAAACTGGCACTCAATGTGTTAAGTGCGATGCCGGCAGCAAATTTCTGTGCTGCGATCGCTTCCGGGGATGTGAAAAGTTTATCCCGGATCAACGGAGTCGGCAAGCGCACTGCTGAAAGGCTCATCGTGGAACTTAAAGGCAAACTGGAAAATCTCGATCCTGCCGCCGCACCGCCGACCGGCAACAGTGATGCCGCTGATGCCGCTGCGGCTCTGGAACAATTAGGCTACCGCAAAGATGCGGTCAACAAGACCATCAATGCGCTGGTCGCTGAATTGCCGCCAAACGAGTGTACGGTGGAAAATCTGATCCGGGCCGCTTTGATGCGGTTGAATTTCTGACTTTCACGGGGATATATATGCTCAACAATGATGACAAGATCCGTCAGGCGATGCTGCTGGGCGTGGGTTTGGATAATAAAGACGGTCACAAACGCATCACCAAAGGTGACAACTTCTATCTGGCCGGCGGTTCGGAGGAAACTCATGAACGCATGACCGAAACCGTGATCAAATTCAACGAAAAACTCGCCCGTAAAGGCAAGCATTTGCAGGAACTTTCCCGTGAGGAGTTCCACGATATGATGCGTGAAGCTGAAGGGAAGTGACCGTTTCATGATCGCCAAGGTCATCACCGACATCTCCCTCGACCGGGAATTCGATTACCTCGTGCCGGAAGCATTGACCAAAGTCGTGCGCACCGGCAGTGCGGTCACGGTGCCATTCGGCAGAAGTGTGCGTACCGGTTACGTTCTGGGTCTGGCGGAAACTTCCGCTTACGACCCCGCCAGACTGCGCTATCTGACCGGTATCGCCGCCGACCGCCCGGCAATTCCGGAAAATCTGATCAAACTGGGCAAATGGATCGCTGAATACTACTGCGCTTCCGGTGAACACGCCATCCGCACTTTGCTCCCCGCCGCCATCCGCAGCGGCAGGGTCAGGGAGAAAAAAATCCGCCTCTACTCCATTGCCGATCTGACGGCGGCAGAAAAATATATCATCGATCACGCTAAAGAGACCCGACTTGCCAAACGGGTCAAAGTATTGCAAATGCTCATCCGCAAAGGCGAGGGCCCCAAAGCGGAATTCGCCACCGAGGTCGATTTTTCCGCTTCCGCATTCGACGCTCTTTGCAAAGATGGCCTGATCAAAGTGCGGGAAGAAGCCGCCGCCAACGATTTCGATAACGGTATGGAAACTTTGCCCGATACCCCGCTGGAACCGACCGCCGATCAGCGCAAAGCACTCCAACAGATCAGCGATATGCTGGAAAAGAAAACTCCTTCTCATGTGCAACTGCTTTTCGGCACGACCAACAGCGGCAAAACGGAAGTCTATCTGCAGGCGATCAGTAAAGTATTGAATATGGGAAAATCCGCCATCGTATTGGTGCCGGAAATTTCCCTCACCCCCCAGACCGTGCGCCGTTTCCGGGCAAGATTCGGCAAAAAATTAAGCGTTCTGCACAGCCGTTTGAGCGACCGGGAACGGTTCGATGAGTGGAACCGGATCAATTCCGGTAAAGTACAGATCGCCGTCGGCGCACGCTCGGCTCTCTTTGCCCCCTTTGACAATCTGGGATTGATCGTCGTCGATGAGGAGCATGACAGCAGTTACAAACAATCCGAATCCCCCCGCTACCACGCCAGAGATGTGGCAGTTGTGCGGGCTAAACTGGAAAACGCCTGTGTCATCCTCGGTTCCGCCACCCCGTCGGCCGAATCACTCTACAATGCCCAAAATGGCAAATTCCTGATGTGCCGCATGGCGGCGCAGGTGGATAACAAACCCGCACCGGTCATCCATATCGTTGACCGCCGGCGTGATCCCGCCCCCACTGAAGGCATGAGCAACCTGCTCTCCCCCATACTCATCCACGCCGTCGAAGAACGCCTCGAACGGGCCGAACAGGCCATTTTGTTCCTCAACCGCCGGGGCTATGCCCGCACTTTGTGCTGTCCGCAATGCGGCTATGAAGCCCGCTGCCCGGAGTGTTCAATAAATTACAACTACACTTACAGCCGCAGCCGGGAAGTTTTGAGCTGCCACCTCTGCGGCGGCGTCGTACCCGCCCCATCCGCTTGTCCGGATTGCGGATTTCAGGAAATCCGCTACTTCGGCAGCGGTACCGAAAAACTGGAAAGCTGCGCCAGAGCCGTATTCCCCGGTGCCAGGATCGGCAGAATGGATTCCGATCTGATGCGCTCCGCCGATGATTATGAAGTGGTGCTGGATAAATTCCGCCGGGGCAGACTCGATATCCTCGTGGGGACCCAGATGATCGCCAAAGGACTACACTTCCCCGGCGTGACCCTCGTCGGCGTGGTCAATGCCGATCTGGGACTTTCCATGCCCGATTTCCGCGCCCAGGAAAGAACTTTTCAAATGCTCACCCAGGTCGCCGGCAGAGCCGGCAGAGGCGAAAGACGCGGCGAAGTCATCTTCCAAACCACCCGCGACAGCGATGTGCTGCGCTTCGCCGCCGATCTGGATTTTGAGGGATTTTCCAAATTCGACCTCGAATTCCGCGAAATGCTCGGCTATCCGCCATTCACCCGCCTCATCGCCATATTTTTCAAGGGTGAAAAAGAATCTGCCGTCGCCGATTATGCCGCATTTTTCGCCGAAAAACTGGCCGCTTATCAACACGATAAAGTCAGAATCACCCCCCCGGCTCCCGCCCCGGTGGAAAAAATCCGTAACCAATTCCGCTATATGATGACCGTCAGAGGCAACGGCCTGAAAACCATCCGCGAAGCAATACGCATTCTGGCTCTGCATCATACCCCGCCCAACGGCGTCTCCGTCGCCGTCGATGTCGATGCCCAGCATCTTATGTAAAATGATGTGGTGAATCGGGGGAAGGGGAATACAAAAGGTGCGATCCGACCGGTGGATGCAGTGCGAGGCAAGGTCGCAGCCAAATCAAGGCGAAAGCGAGGGAGTGTATAACCATACTCGACCGAGCTTGAGTCCGCCGATTTGGCAAGAGATTGTCCGCAATGCGCCACCGCAGGTTTGATTTTTCACCCAAAATCAGAATAATAATCAACACATCCTTACTCGCGAAGCGAGCGCTTCACTTTCGCCGCAAGGCGAAAAGCTTCACATTGCGGAGCAATGCTTCACGCCGGGAAGAATTCCCGGCACTTCACGTTGATTTGCGGCACGCAAATCAACACCCCGCGCTCCCGTTGGTCGCAAACCGGATCATTTTTTGATAATGATCAGAATTTTGTGAGTAAAAAGTTGGAATTGCTTTTATCGTTTGCGATAAAAGCAATTCCTGCAAAAGTTTTTGGAAGATGGGGTGCGGGGAAGAAAACTTTTTTCAAAAAGGTTTCTTCCCCGCAAAACAATTTTGCTTCGCTTTGCTTCACTTTCGCCGCAAGGCGGAAAACTTCACATTGCGGAGCAATGCTTCATGCCGGGAAGAATTCCCGGCACTTCACATTAATAATTGCTTACCGCCTTGTCACCTTACACCAGCCGGGGAAAGCTCCTTCTGCGACCTGACAATCCCGTGGAATTGAAATCGCTTTCAAACTGACACAGTAGATAAATGCATCTTTTTCAATGACGGTAACGCTGTCAGGCACAGTTATTGCGGACAAACGGCGGCAATGCGAAAACGCATCGGCAGTGATAACCGTTACCCCATCCGGAATAACGCAACGGCTAACGGCATGGTTTATTACTCCGGTAACTTTTTTACCATCCTCACTTAACACGCATACTCCGATGCCTTCGGCCAATCCTGCAAGCCGGGCATTTTCTGCTTCCCGGTCAGCACAGAGGCTTGCTGCCTGCTGATACAATCTTTGCATTTGCTGCTGCTGATTGCTGACAAATTCCAGATATTCTCTCTGCATTTCCAGATAACGGCGTTGGGCTTCGGCATAAGCCGCCGCATTGTCACTCTCTCCGGGTTCCCGGTGGATGACCCGGCAGCCGTCATAAAAAACATCTTCACCCAACCGGCAATTTTTAACTATTGAAACCGACTCCAGCGAAAATGACCGGAACCAGCCTTTATTAAACGCCTCATCCCCGATATACGTCACACTGTCGGGAATGAAAACGCTGACCAGTGATGAGCAGTTGTAAAACGCCCCATCCCCGATAGAAACCACTCCATCGGGAATTATCACTTCCGTAAGATCACTGCACCCCTCAAAAGCCCGGTCGCCGATGGCAGTCACCCCATCCGGAATGACACATCCGGTAATACTTTTATCCGTAACACCGATCACCGTTTTACCATCGTCACTTAAAATGCACACCTCAAAGCCCAGAGCGATCCTTCCCTTTTCCAATTTTTCTCTCTGTTCCTGATCGAGTGCTTCCGCTTCCCGGCCCGATCTTAAGATTTCCCGGATCAATCTTGTGATTTCCAACTGACGGGCTCTGGCATTTTCTGCTTCCACCGAACTTTGCCAACGTATTTCAATGCGGGTGGAAAGATCAAAAGAGATCCGGTCAAAACGGCAATTCCCCGGCAGGGAAACCCGGCTTATCTGACCGAAAAACAATGCATCATTGCCAAATGAGCGATTGCCGATTTCAGTCACACTGTCAGGCACAAAAACACTGGTCACCCGGCTGTCGATAAATACATAATCTGCGATTCTCACCACCCCATCCGGCACAATGTAATGACCGGAACCGCTGACCGGAAAATACAATAATACTTTTTTCCGGTTGTCGATCAATGCTCCGCATTCATCAAGGGTGAAGACCGGATTACCGGATGCAACTGCCACTGCTTTGACCTTATAGAATGCGGCTTCCCCGATTTCAGTTATTTGAACCGGGATCGTGATATTCAAATTTGCACACAGCGCAAATGTCCTGGTCCCGATGGCAGTCACACTGACCGGGATCGTAACTGCAGTCAGACTTTTGCAGTTGTAAAACAGATCGTTGGCAAGGGCCGTAATTCCGGCTGGTATGGTGATCGAAGTCAAACTTTCACAGTTGTAAAATGCACATACTCCGATACTTCTCAAACTTGAAGGCAAAGTTGCCGAAGTAAGTTTTTTACAACCGTCAAAAACACTGTTGCCGATCGTTACCACTCCTTCAGGAATGACGATGGAAGTCAGATTTTCACACCCCTGAAATGCTCCGTACTCGATCGAAGTAACACTGCCGGGGATCGTGACCGAAGTCAGATTTTTACAACCGGCAAATGCCTTGCGCCCGATCGAAGTGATGCCGGATGGCAAAGTTACCGAAGTCAGACTTTTGCAGTTGTAAAACAGATCGTTGGCAAGGGCCGTAATTCCGGATGGTATGGTGATCGAAGTCAAACTTTCACAGTTGTAAAATGCACATACTCCGATACTTCTCAAACTTGACGGTAAAGTTGCCGAAGTAAGTTTTTTACAACCGTCAAAAACACTGTTGCCGATCGTTACCACTCCTTCAGGAATGACGATGGAAGTCAGATTTTCACACCCCTGAAATGCTCCGTACTCGATCGAAGTAACACTGCCGGGGATCGTGACCGAAGTCAGATTTTTACAACCGGCAAATGCCCTGCGCCCGATGCGCGTCACCCCATCCGGAATGACTGCTGAAACGGCACTTTCCTGACAGTAGGTCACAGTCGTACCTTCCTGATTGAATCTCATGCCCTGTTCTCTGGCGGCCTGTAACTCCGCCTCACGGTTTCCGGCAAAAAGCATATTACTCAAAGTGAATACCGCCAACAGAAAAATGATTTTTTTCATCTTCTTTCTCCATATTGAAATTAAAGTGAGTAATTGAATCTTCTATAAATATATCCTCTGTCAATGTAAAATACAATAAACGCAAGATCAAATTTCACAATTTTATGAATAAAGCCATTTTGAAACCATTTTATGCAAAAAAACGTAAAAACCGCTTTTTACAGTTGTACTTAACGGAGAATCCATGCTATATTATATATAACATTATACTTTTTTCCAACAATTCCCAAAAGAAGGAGTTTTTCATGAGCGAATCACACATCGTCCGACCGGCCAACGGCGAATATGTCATCAATAATGCCAACGGTTTGCAGGTTCCGGATAATCCCATTATCAGTTTCATCGAGGGCGACGGTATCGGTCCGGATATCATGAAAGCCTCTATGTATATGTGGGACAGTGCCGTAAAAAAAGCCTACAACGGTAAAAAAGCGATCGCCTGGCAGGAGGTCTACGCCGGTGAAAAAGCCAATACCGTCTACAATGAAACCATCTGGCTGCCGCAGGAAACCATCGATGAGATCCGCCGCTCGCTTATCGCCATCAAAGGCCCTCTGACCACCCCGGTCGGCGGCGGATTCCGTTCCCTCAATGTCGCTCTGCGTCAGGAACTTGACCTCTATGCCTGCGTGCGCCCGGTGCGCTATTTTGAAGGTGTCCCCTCACCGGTCAAGGCCCCCGAAAAGACCGATATGATCGTATTCCGGGAAAATACCGAAGATATCTACGCCGGTATCGAGTGGATGGCCGGCACCGATGAGGCCGCCAAAGTCATCGCCTTTCTCCGTAACGAAATGGGCGTCAAAAAGATCCGCTTCCCCGAAACTTCCAGCATCGGTATCAAACCGGTTTCCAGCGAAGGCAGTGAAAGATTGATCCGTGCCGCGCTGGATTACGCCGTGGCCAACAAACGCAAAAGCGTCACCCTCGTCCACAAAGGCAATATCATGAAATTCACCGAGGGCGGCTTCAAAAACTGGGGTTACGAATTGGTCAAACGCGAATATGCCGATGTGGCGGTGGCCTATGCCGACTGCAACGGCGTCGCCCCGGAAGGCAAAATTCTGGTCAAAGATTGCATCTGTGACGCCTTTTTGCAGCAGATCCTCACCCGTCCGGATGAGTACGATGTGATCGCCACGCTCAATTTGAATGGCGACTACGTTTCCGATGCTCTTGCCGCCTGTGTCGGCGGTATCGGTATCGCTCCGGGAGCCAATATCAACTACACCACCGGCCATGCGGTCTTTGAAGCGACCCACGGCACGGCTCCCAAATATGCCGGTATGGATAAGGTCAACCCCTGCAGTCTGGCCCTTTCCGGTGAAATGATGCTGCGCCACCTCGGCTGGAACGAAGCCGCTGATCTGCTCATTCAGGGCATCAGCCGCGCGATCGCCGACCGCATGATGACCTATGACCTCGCCCGTCTGACCGCCGGTGCCACGGAATTGAGCTGTTCCGGATTCGCCAATGCGGTCGTTGAGAGGATGTAATTTGCATCATGCCGATCACTTCCGCATTCCGCCTGCTTTTTTATCATTCCGGCCAAGACGGTTCGCCGTTGCCGCCGGATGATACTCTCTTGCGCCATGTGGAAAATCTGCTTGACGGTCAAAATCTGCCGTTAAAACTCAACCTGCTGGCTAAAGTGACCAGTGCGGAAAAGTTCCCGGAAAAATTCTTACCGGCACTTTTCAACGCATTGATCACTTTCCGGGTCATGCCCGCAGATCTGCTGGCGGAAAACTTTTCCGCCGACACCGCATTTCTGTTGCAGAATTCCGTTGCATTGTGCCGTTATCTGCGCAATTTATCCGGCTCTGTCAAGGATGATCCGGCTCTGCTGCCCAGTGCAAAGGATATCTTTTCCCGGTTGCCGCAAACTTCTGATATCAGGGAATTTGCCCGTATCCTCTCTGCCGCCGATCCCTTTGGCGGCAGCAGAGTTTTCAACTTCCGCAACCGTAATTTTCTCCCGGTTCAACCCTCATCGGTCAAAAGTGTGGATAAGTTTTTCGGCTTTCCCGGTGTCCGGCTGGCGTTGCAGGAGCATTTCCGGGATTTTGCCGCCGGAAAGACCAGTTTGCCGCTGTTGATCAACAGTCTGCCCGGTTACGGCAAAACCAGTATGGTGATCTCCTTTGCGCTTTCAGTTCCCGGTACCGTGGTGATACTGCCCGATCCGGATGCCCTGGAATTTGCCTGGGAAGAGTTGATCGCCGCCTTGAGCGCACGCAAAGATCACCGCTTCGTCCTCTTTTTCGATGACATCGATCCCCGGAGCATCAACTGGTACAACTTCCGCACCAATGTCGGCGGAGCCTTTACCCCGCCGGAAAATATCATGCCGGTACTGACGGCAAATTATGAGTTCCCCCCCAGCATCCTCTCCCGCGGCCGCCGGATATCCTATCCGGTTTTCGACGAGGAAAGATGTCTGGAAATGATCGAGGATTTCCTCGCCACATTCGGCATGAAAAAGCCGCCGCGCAACATCGTTTCGCTCATGGGCGCAGAATACACCGAGGAATTCGGGCAGAAAAAATTTACGGAATTATCCCCCCGTACTTTGATGCGCCATCTGGCCAACTATGAGAAAGATCCGCGCAAACGCAAACAGATCGTGGAACTTTCCGGCGGCGGCATGATCACCAAACCGGATGCCGAATTGTTTTATGAATTCAATATCGAATTGATGCGTTCACTCTACGGCGAAGAATATATCCAGCGTCTGCTCAAGGAAAGGTTGCGTTCATTATGAAAAAATTTCCCTCCAGAAGCAGCCGCAGTCCTCAACTGGTGTTGACCGTAACGCTGGTGATTTTGGGGATCGTCATCATTCTGACTGCCGGATTCAATGTGGTGCGCTATGCGCTGGGCAGATTTGCCGACGGATTTTTCTATCCGTATATGAAATTGACCACCCCGTCGGAAAAACTTACCGATCCGTCACTGCTGATGGCCGATAAACATGATCTCGCCGCCAGAGTCGAGCGGCTTACCGCCGCCAACCGGGAACTGGCTCTGCAGGGACAATCCGCCGCCGTGCTGATGGAGGAAAACCGCCGTCTGCGTACCATGCTCGGCTTGCGTGACCGGATCTCCCCCCGCTACACCGTGGCCGGAATAATTTTGCGTGATCCCCGCCACTTTTCCGCCGGATTCACCATCGACAAAGGCAGCCGTGACGGCATCGTGCCGGGAGCGGCAGTGGTCGATGTGAATATCAATGGACAACTGCTTTTAGTCGGTGTCATCACCGAAGTCGGAGCCAGAACCAGCAAAGTTACCACCTTGCTCAATGCTTCTCTGCGGGTCTCCGGTGAAGTGAGCTGCAACCGCATGGTGGGCTTCATCAATGCCGGGGAAGTCGTGCCGGAAACCGGCAACATCCCTTTCGGTATGCTGCCGCCGCGTGAAGATTACATCCACGGCAGTATGGTCACAACGACCGGTTTTGAGCGCGGCATACCGCCGGGCATCAAGATCGGCGAATTGAATACCGGCAATGCCGGCACTTCACACGCCCAGGAAGATTTCAGTTGTGAATTGATCCCGGCGGTACGTTTTGAATCACTCCGTTTCGTGGCAGTGGCTCTGATCCCTGTCGCTCCGGAGGAGTTGAGATGAAAGTTTTTCTGAATATATTTGTCACCGCTTTGCTGATGAATCTGGAACTTTTTTGCGGCAATGCCGGACTTTCACTGGGGCTGCCGCTTTTCGGTGCCACCTACTTTTTCGTCACCTTTTCCCCCATTCACGGAGCAGTTTCGGCGACTCTTTCCGCCCTGTTGCTCGATGTGATGTATATGGGCAACTGTCTGACGTGGCCCTTTTTTGCCATGCTTGCCGTCTTTCTCACCGGCAATTTTGCCAAATATCTGCAACGGCAAATGCCGTTATCACCGCTGGGCAGCGGGGCATTATGTGCGTTACTGGTCTTTACCTACAATTTTTTCCATGCGCTGTTTTCCGGTGTTCCTGCGCCCGGCCCGGACTTTTTCAGTATGCTGGTCTTTCAACTTGCCGGCGGCGCACTATTCATGACGGTCATGGTCTGGCTCTTTGATGCCATAAATTTCCGCTGCAATCTGCCGAAATTCTGCACCGCTGAAAATAAGAAAAACCGGCTGAATGGAGGCCGCTTATGAGAAAATTCGGCTACCGTGACGGGGTGGATGGCGGCATTCTGGATGATGACCGTTTGCGGATACTTATCCTGGGATTATGCTTTTTTATCGCCTTTATGGTGCTGATCGGCCGCCTCTATTTCCTGCAGCTGCATCAGGGCGAAGAACACCGGATGCTGATCACCAGACAATCTGAAAGGCGCGTGCGCATCCCCGGCTTGCGGGGGAGTATCTATTCCGCTGACGGTGAATTGCTCGCCGGTAACCGGCAGGCTTACGATCTGCTCTTTTTCCCTTCGGAAATGCATCAGGGCAGCCGCCGCGCCACTTCGGAATATATGTATAATTGTGCGGTAACTCTGGCCCGGATACTCAACCGCAGTGAATATCCTTCGGTGGAAGATTTCGCCCGCCATCTGGTCATTTCCCCCGGTGTGCCGATGACAGTTTTCACGAATCTTTCCACCGTGGAAATCGCGCTGGTCTTTGAAGCTTCACGCCAGACCGAGGGTATCGACATCCAGTTTTCCCCGATCCGCTTTTATCCCTGCGGCAGTCACGCTTCCCACATCATCGGCTACGCCCGCAAAGCCGATGCCGCCAATGCCGGTGACCGGGAGGAATTCTTTTACTACAACCCTGATATGGAAGGGCGCAGCGGCATTGAAAATGCCTTTGATACCCTCGGTGCCGACGGCACTGTACTGGGTTTGCGGGCATTCCCCGGCCGTTCCGTGATCCAGGTCAACAACATCGGTTATGCCCAGCGCGAATTGCTCGGCCGCACCGCCCCGATCCACGGCAACGATGTCATTCTCACCATCGACAGCCGCGCCCAACGCCTCGCCGAAGAATTGCTCGGCACATCCACCGGGGCATTTGTGGTGATCGATGCGGATAACGGCAATATCATCTGTGCGGCAAGTTCACCGCGGATCGACCTCGCCCAATTCTCACCGCGACTGGATCCGGCATACTACCGGGAATTGCTCGATAACCCGGAAAAACCATTGATCAACCGGGCATTTCAGGCGATCTACCCGCCGGGATCGACGATCAAACCTCTGATGTGTCTGGCGTTTCTGCAAGCCGGGATCGATCCTTACGAAATGATCTACTGCCCCGGTGAAAGTGTCATCGGCAATGCCACGATCGGCTGTTCGGCGCACCGCCGTTACGGGGATGATATGGATATGATCAAAGCTCTGGAAAAATCCTGCAACAACTACATGATCACCCATGCCACTCAAATCGGTCTGACCGCATTATCCGATATGATCCGCCGAGCGGGATTCGGCCGCAAAACCGGTCTGCCGATCCCGGAAAACAGCGGCACTGCCCCCTCGGATGAGTTGAAAATGCGCCTCTATAAAACTCATTGGAACGTTTACGATACCGCCTTATTGAGCATCGGTCAGGGCATCATCGCCGTCACTCCGCTGCAGTTGGCGGTCTATTGTGCCGCCATTGCCAACGGCGGCACCGTCTGGAAACCGCAACTGGTCAGCCGGATCATCGACCACCGGGGCATCACTCATTTTGAAGTGCGTCCGGAAACTGCCGGAAATCTGGAAGTTTCCCCTGAAAATCTGGATATCGTGCGCCGGGGAATGTTTCAAGTGGTCAATTCTTCCGGCGGTTCCGGCAGAAACGGCAGAGTTGCCGGTTTGCAAGTTTACGGCAAAACCGGTACTGCGGAGGTCGGTTCCGGGGATAATATACGCAACATCACCCACTTCATCGCCTTTACCACTTACCATGACCGCACCTATGCGCTGGCGATAACTATCGAGGATGGCCGCTCCGGCGGACGTACCTGCGCCCCGCTGGCGGCAGAATTTTTCAGGCGTTATCTGCTTCCGGCGGAAGAACGTTGAATTTTTCCTTGCGCAACACACGGCAGTAGAGCCAGAGGATACCGGCAGTATTGATGACCCAGGTCACCGGATAACTGATGAGAATGGTTTCCAGAGTCGGATACCAGAGGAAAACCGTGTAAAGCCACACCACCCGCAACACACAAACGCAGAAAAGCGTGAATATCGTCGGTGATACCGAGTGCCCCATGCCCCGCAAGGCACCGGTCAGAGTTTCCATGACCGCACAGACAAAGAGCAGTGGCAATGTGCAGTAAAATCTTCTCATGCCGATATCGATAACTTCCGGATCGGTATTGAATATGGCCAGCATACTTCTGCCGCAGGTCAGCAATATGATACTGACTGTCACCGCCCACAAAGTAACCAGAGTATTGCAGATGGTCACACTGCGTTTGACCCGGTCAAAATTTTTCGCACCGTAATTCTGACCGACAAAACTTACCACCGCCTGACCGATGGCGGCATGGGAAACGAAACTGAGCATTTCCAGCGTGCCGCCGGCAGTCACTCCGGCGATCGCCACACTGCCGAATTTATTGATCGATGATTGGATAAGAATATTGGAAAGAGAAAAACATGATGCCTGAAAGCCCGCCGGCAGACCGATCCAGAGCAATTCCCGCATATTTTTCCATTTGAAACGCAAATTCTGCCATTTGAAACGGCATGGGCCGCGCATTTTGTAAAGCACCCGCAGAACCAGAATACCGGCGATACCCTGCGATATGATCGTAGCAGTCGCCACCCCGGCGACATCCCAGTGGCAGACGATCACAAAGAACAAATTGAATAACACGTTGATGATCCCGGCGACCAGCAGAAAGTAAAACGGCCGGGTGGTATCTCCCATCGCCCGCAGCACAGCACTGCCGAAGTTGTAGAGCATGACCATCGGCATTCCGCCGAAAAATATCCACATATAAAGTGCCGCCATATCCAGGATATCTTCCGGAGTGCCCATTAATTGCAACAGCGGTTTGGCAAAAGCGATGCCGACTCCGGCGAGGAATGCGCCGCCGCCCAGACTGGTCATGATCGCCGTATGCACGGTGCGGGAAGTATCTTTGCGGCTCTGTTCGCCCAGATAACGGGCGACCAATACGTTGGTACCGACCGATAAACCGATGAAAATATTGATGAGCAGCATGGTCAGTGAAGCCGTCGCCCCCACTGCCGCCAATGCTTTATGGGATGAAAAGCGGCCGACCACGATCAAATCCGCCGAATGGAAAAGCATCTGCAGTACACCGGAAATGATCAACGGTATAACGAAACGGATGATCTGCCACAACAGCGGCCCGTGACACATATCGACCTGATAAGAATCCCGGCCGGAAAAGCCGCTCACTTTTGCCATATTATCCACACCCTTCAAAAAAATTCTGTTGTGCCGCCCTTACCGGGGTGACACAACAGATAAAATACATCTGCGTAAAAACAAAATCAAGCCTGTTTTCTGAATATTGCAGTTAACTTCTGCAAAATATTCTTTTTCCCTTTTTCCGGAACAAAGAGAAAGTATAAAGCGGGAATAACGTACAACGTAAGCAGTGATGATATGGTCAATCCGCCAACCACGCCGACCCCGCAACTGGAACGCAGTTCCGACCCCAAACCGGTGCCGAATGCCATCGGCAGCATACCCGCCACCGCCGCAATACTGGTCATCACGATCGGCCGGAATTTTTCCTGCACTGCGATCAGCATCGCCTCATGCGGATCGATACCGTTTTTCTGTTGCACACCGCATTCATCAAGGATCAGAATGGCGTTATTCACCACGATACCGATCATCATCACGCCGCCCAGCAGCCCCATCATCGACATCGACATTCCGAAACAGTAAAGCGTCAGATACATTCCGAGAAAACCCAGCGGCACAGTGAACATGATCAGCAACGGTTTTATCCATGATTCCATGATCCCGGCGATCAGCAGATAGGTGAGCAACGCCGCCAGAGCGATGACCCGGATGAATTCTTTGGCCGTTTCATTCATCATTTCCACACTGCCGCTCATGCGGACGGAGTATCCCGGCGGCAGCACACTTAATACTTCCTGTTCGATGCGCCGGGAAACATCACCCAGCGCATAGCCCGGAGCCGTATTGGCATAGAGCCACATCGTGCGCACCTTGTCGTAACGGTTGATAACCACCGGGCGCGCCTCTTCCACGATATCCGCCAGCACTTCCGTACCCAGCGGATTATTGTCCTTGACTGCCGCCGCCGTCTGGCGCAACTGGACATCTCCGGTTTCCCGGCGGTTGCGCAAACGGATATCAAAGGTGCGTGACCCCATGCGGTAGTCGCCCACTTCAATACCGTCAAGCGAACCGAGCAGATAACGGTACAACTCTTCAGAAGTCATCCCCAGATTCTGCAAGATCGTGCGGTCGGGAATGATGCTGATATTGGTTTTGCGTTCCCGGCGTGAGGAGTCGAGGTCGCGCACCATACCGGTACCCGGCAGGATCTCCATCACCCGCTGTTCCGCCTGTTCCAGCACTTCCAGATCCGGCCCGTTGATCACACACCTTATTTCTGCGCCACTGCCGCCGAAAGTTGCCGGTATGGATAAGGTTATCAGGCAGTTGTCAAGGTAACTTAATTCCTCCCGGAGCAAGGCCTGCAATTCATAAATGGTTTGAGTGCGTTCATTTTTGCCGGTGGTTTTGATGTTGATCTGCCCCAGATAGACTGCCGTGCCGACCTGACCGCGGCTGGAATTGGAAGTACCGACAGAAACTGACATACCGGTAATGAATCCGCCGTTTTCTTTGCCGTACTTTGCTTCCAGTCTGGCGGCGGCTTCCCGGATGAGTCTTTCGGTGGTTTCCAGATTGTAGGATGTCGGGAATTCAAATTTGATCCGGATCTCGCCCTGATCGCAGTAGGGCAGAAATGACAAACCGACCTGCGGGATAACCAATTTCCACACTGCCAGCGAAATTATTACGATCACCAGCAGGAAATTCAGCGGATGACGGGCCACGAATTTGATGCTTCTGCCGAATATCCGGCAGAGCCAATCATATCCGATATCCCACGGGATGAATAATTTTTCCAGTAAACTCTTCTTCTTTTTTTCACCGTCATATTTTCCCTTGAGCAATACGCACGCCAGGATCGGGGTCAGAGTAAAACTGATGAAAAGCGAAACCAGTGTCGCCGCCACCATCACTCCGGCAAACGGCACCATCATACTGCCGATACGCGAGGTCATCATCATCACCGGCACGAATACCACCACGTTGGTCAATGCACTGGCGGAAACTGCGCCAATAACTTCACCGGTCCCCTTTTCGGCGGCAGTTTTGATATCCTCTTTGCGTTTGAGGTGGTTGAAAATGTTTTCGATCACCACGATCGAGTTGGTCACCAGCACCCCTACGGAACAGCCCAGCGAAAGCAGGGTCATGATGTTGAATGAATAATCCAGATAAGCCATTGCCGCAAAGGTCACGACCACCGAGATCGGCATGGAGATCATGACGATAAAGGTCGAGCGCGGATCATGCAGAAAGAGGAAGAGCAGCACCGCCGTAAGAATGATACCGGTAAGAATACTGCTCCACGCATCATCCACCGAGGCCTGAATGAATTCACCGGAATCTTTGAACCATACCAGTTCCATACCGGTCGGCAATTCGCCTTTGTTTTTCATCTCCTCAAATTTGCGGCGTACCCCGGCGATAACTTCCAAAGCGTTGGCATCGCCCTTTTTGACGATGTTGAATGTCGCAGCCGGCCGGCCGTTGACAAAAGCCTTGCTGCGCACTTCCCGGCTCTGCAGACGCACTTCTGCAATGTCGCGCAAATAGACCCGTTTACCGTCAAAAGTGCCGATCTCCAGATTGCGGATCTCATCCAGCGAGCGGTAATCACCGGCAAAAGTGACGTTTTTTTCCACCTCATCGACCTGAATACGGCCCAGCGGACGGCGGATATTATTCTGTTGAAGCCGGGCGACGATGTGGTTGATGTCGATATTCATGGCGGCAAGTTTCGTCCGGTCAAGCAGAATGTGTATCTGCATTTCATTGGCACCGTAAACCCGCACTTCACCGACTCCCGGCACGGAAGCGATACGGTCGGCGATCACATCTTCGGCATAGTCGTAAAGGTCATCCTGCGTGCGGTCACCGACCAGAAATGCCTGAATAACGGTCGTGGCATTGGTGTCGATTTTGCGGATAACGGGTTCTTTGGCCCCATCCGGCAGATCTTCCCGGATGCGGTTAAGTGCCTCGCGGATATCCGTGGCGGCAACGTCAACGTCGGTACCCATGACGAATTCCAACTGGATTTGCGCCTGATCTTCCATAGCGACACTGGTGATGTGGCGGATGCCGTCAATACTGGAAACGGCATCTTCGATGCGGCGGATGATCTCCGCCTCGATCTCTTCCGGACTGGCTCCCTGATATTCACAGCGCACCAGGATCGTCGGTATCTCCATACTGGGCAGCAGGTCGATACTGATACGTTCATAAAGAGAGGCTCCGATCATGACCAGCACGATGATGAATGCGGTCATGGCGATCGGGCGTCGGACAGATAGTGAAGCGATATTCATCTCTTATTCCTCCGCGGCCGCTCCGGCTTCGGTCAGAAGTGAACCGTTGTTGATAAAGGTTTGTCCGGTAATGACGAAACGGTGTTCCAGCAAATCCCCGGCATTGAGGATCTCGGCGTAGCCCCGGTCAACGATGCCGCGCCGGATCTCCACGCTCTGCGCCCGGTTTTCGCCGTTGATGGTGTAGGCGATGAGAATGTCATTGGCGCGGAGCAGCACGGCGGATTCCGGCAGACCGTAACCTTCTCTTTCCACCAGAATAATATTCAATTCGCAAAGCATACCGCTGACCAGACCGGTGGATCGCGGCACGGAAATTTTCACTTTGAATGTGCGGCTTTCCGGGTCGATCGACGGGGCTTTGTAAGTGATCTGACTGCGGGCGACGGCCTGACCGTCACTGCCGGTGAAGTCCACGGCAGTTTCACCGGGAACGACCTGCTCATAATAGACGGCACTCAAGAAGCAGATGACTTCCAGCTGATTGTGGTTTTCCAGCCGCAAGATCGGCTGACCGGAAGAAACATATTCGTTTTCTTCGACCATCGTATCGGTAATGACACAGTCAAAGGGGGCGGTGATGACGGAATCGGCCAGATTTTTCCGGGCGATTTCCAGATTGCTGCGCGCCTGCTGCAACTGGGATTCGGCATTGGCGACCTCGGCTTCGGCGGCGGTGACTGCGGCTTCGGCGGAAGCGACATCCATTTCGGCCTTTTTGAATTCCGTTTCCATGATTTCAAAGTCGGCAGTACTGATCGCCTTGTTTTCCAACAGGTTTTTGGCGCGGTTATAGTTGCGCAAGGCCTGTTCCAGAGCGATTTTGGCGATATCTCTGGAAATTCTGGCGATATTCAATGCGCTTTGCGAACTGGCGAGGGCGGCTTCACGCACTCTGATCTCATCTTCCTTGACCACCACCTGATTTCTCAACACCTGCCGGTCGATCTCAAAGAGGACATCACCTTTTTTGACCACATCGCCCTCATCGACCCGGAGTAATTCCAAAGTGCCGCCGATCTTGGCGGAAATGGTGGCAAATTCAACCGGTTGTACGGTTCCCTGAACCGGGATACGCATCTGAAAAGTGCGTTTTTCCAACTGCGCCAGAGTTACTCTGGTAGTTTTTTCGCCGGATCGTTCCTGTTTTTTCTCACAACCGGCGGCAAAGAACAGAATGCCAGCCAGCAGCCACGAATATTTCATAATCATTCCCCCATTCTGAAAACATAGTTGGTTTTACCCGCATAACGGAGCAAAAAGTTCCATTATTTTATGCGTGCACGGGAAGAGATCGGATTTTTTTGCAAAAAAATTTTAAAATGGTGTCAGAAATATGTTTGCCCCGACACTATTATCAGCGGAAACATCAAAACGATGTGAAAAAGAAAAACAAAAACAAAAAAAGAAAAGGAAAAAGAAAATGAAAAAACTGCTCGCAACTCTCGCTCTCACCCTGATCGGATCAGCCGCTTTTGCCGGAGCCCAGGGAGGGCCCAAATCCGCTGATGAAAGAGTCAACGCCAACGGTGCCGACCGTTACGAAATCGTCTTCAACGGCGGCGAACAGGCCCGCGTGGTGGTTGACGGTGACGGTGATACCGACCTCGACCTCTACATCTACGATGAAAACGGCAATCTGATCACCAAAGATGATGACAATACTGATTACTGCATCTGCACCTGGACTCCGAGATGGACCGGTAAATTCATCATCCGTATCGTCAACCGCGGCAGTGTTTACAACGCTTACACTCTGCGTACCAACTGAAACTTTCCCCCCCAACACCTGCGCTTCACAGCTCCCCGCTGTGGAGCGCGTTTTTTTGTAACAAAGTCAAGCGGGGGTACGGGGTGCGGTTTTTCCGCCCGTCGGAATGACTTCCCCAATGCTATTTTGCAAAGCAAAATCGGGGTATGGGGCGACAGCCCCATCAAGGGCGACAGCCCGCAAGAGTCGAAACAAACAAAACCCCGGCAGACTGCAAAAATCTACCGGGGGTACGGGGGGCAACGCCCCCTGTCAAGGGCGGTGCAAACCGCCCGCCGAGCCGATCCACACTGCGGCCTGATTCGTCGCAGTGTGCGGCAAGGTCGCCGTCAAGTCAAGGCGGAGGTTGGGGAGTGTACGACTGTACTCGACCCAACCGACGACCGCCGACTTGACAAGAGATTGCCCGCAATGCGACGAATCAATAGTTGGTGGCTTCGATTTCGAAGTAAGCTTGGGGGTGCTTGCAGGTCGGGCAGAGTTCCGGGGCTTTGTCGCCGATGTGAATATGCCCGCAGTTGCGGCATTCCCACCGCTGGGGACCGGTTTTGACGTAAACTTCGCCTTTTTCGAGGTTTTCGATCAATTTATTGTAGCGGTTTTCGTGACGTTTTTCGATTTCGGCGACGCGGGCGAGCTGACGTGAAAGTTCAGCAAAACCTTCAGCGGCGGCGACTTCGGAAAATTCGCGGTACATTTCGGTCCATTCCTCGTGTTCACCGGCGGCGGCGGCTTTCAGGTTATCGAGAGTGGAACCGATACCGTCGAGGGCCTTGAACCAGAGTTTGGCGTGTTCTTTTTCGTTATTGGCGGTAGCTTCAAAGATGGCGGCGATCTGTTCGTAGCCTTCTTTGCGTGCTTTGGAGGCGAAATAGGTGTACTTGTTTCTGGCCTGTGATTCACCGGCGAATGCGTACCAGAGATTGGCTTCAGTTTTGCTTCCTTTGAGTTCCATAGTTTTTTCCCCTTTTTTGTTGATTGGATTTTATTTTTCTGCGGACGGATCGTCCGTTTTACACTTTTCACATAATCCGGTGAAGCGGATCTCCATGTGGCGCACCAGACCGGGAACGTTACCGGCGAATGCGGCAAGGTTGTCATCGAGGGCGAAATCGGCGATCGAACCGCAATTTTCGCAGATGAAATGGCCGTGCGGCATGGTGTTGCTGTCGTATCTGGCACTGCTGACATGATCGAGCCGCCAGATAAGGTTGTGAGCGGCGAATTCATTGAGGATGCGGTAGACGCTTTCTCTGGTCACGGTGGGCAGTTTACTGCGCACGGCGGCCCAGACGGAATCGACGTCAGGGTGGCAATGATCATGCCGGACACATTCATAGACTGCCAGACGTTGCGGAGTGCATTTCCACTTGAAACGGCGGCAGATATGAGCGAAATTTTCCGGTTGAAAAACTTCCATTGTCGTCCTCCTGATCGCGGTTTTATTTTAACTTCAATTAAATATAACATTTATTTACAATTAATGCAAATGGATTTTTGGAATTTTTTTAAAAATTTTTTGTGGCAAATCCAACCGGCGGCGAGGCCGCTCTCCCGCGGCCGCCTTGTCACGGCGTAGTATAACGAAGCCGGAAGGGAGATTTTTTGGAGAAAAGCGGTTATGGTCTTGACAAACTCTTCCGGCTATGCTATATTATCATTAATTGTGGTGAAAAATATCAACCTTAAATGGAGGTATATCATGAAATTCGGTTCAAAATTGTTGTTGATTGCGGCACTTTTCGGTTGCACATTTTTCTGTATGGCTGACGATGATCAGTTTGCCTATGACCGTGAAAACAATGAATTTTACGAAGATGCCGAAGCCGGTGATGCGCGGGCGCAGTACAATCTGGGGGTCTGCTATTTTACCGGTAAGGATGTGGAGCGTTACAATTTGCAGGAAGCAGTCAGATGGTTCCGCCGGGCTGCCGATCAGGGTTATGCCAATGCGGAGTGCTTCCTCGGTCTGTGCTATACTTTCGGTCGCGGCGTGACCCAGAATTACGTCACTGCCCGCAGTTGGTTTGAAAAAGCGGCCGCCAAAGATATCGCTGAAGCACAGTATAATCTGGGCTGGTTCCACGAAACCGGTAAAGCCGGTTTTGCCGCCGACCCGGTCGAGGCTCTGAATTGGTACCGCAAAGCGGCCGCCAAAGAACACGCCAGAGCCAAAACCGCTATCGAAAGATTGAGCAGACGCGACAACGAATCCAATACCCCGTCCTATTTGCAGTAAGCAAGCAAAATAAAAGAGGCCGTTGCCAACCTTGAAATGAGGTGAGCAGCGGTCTTTTTTTATTGGTAATGTCCCGAATTGTGATTTTTCAACCAGATCTGCATGGGTCAGCTCCAACCGGCTTGTCCGGGCGCAGCTTTATGCGAAGACTGATGGATGGATTGCGGTCTGCAGGAGTGGTCAGAGGTTGTATAAATCCTTGTAAAGTGAGAGGATATGCAAGGCGGTGGCATTCGGGGAAGTTTCCGGCACGACCCGGATATCGGCGTAATGCTCAAAGACGTTTTTGCGGGCCAGATTCATCCGGATAAAGGCTTCCAGCGGCTCTTTTTCACCGGCGAGAAACGGCGGCAAACCATTGGATAAAATGCGTTCAAAAGCAATTTTATCGTCAGTATCGAGCCAGATTTTGCAACCGATACGTTTTTTGACCTCTTCCGGAACAAAGGGGTTGCTCAATGCACCGCCGCCCAGCGCGATCACCATTTTTTGCGGTGCATCGGCCAGAGCGGTCAATACCTGCGCTTCAAGTTTCCGGAAATGTTCCTCGCCGTCAGCGGTGAAAATTTCCCGGCAGGTGCGGTTTTTGCCGTCGAGTTTTTCCACTTCCCGGTCGGTATCGGTCAGGGGAATATCCAGAATGGCGGCCACTTCGGTACCAACAGTGGTTTTGCCGCAATGTTTGATGCCGCAAAGCACCATATTTTCCGGCAGACGGTGGGAGTTTTTATAGCAGAGCCACGAATCACGCAAGTTGCGGCCGTGACGGAAAAGAGCGGCAAAACGTTCACCGTCACCGGCGGCAAGACAGTCGCACATATCTTTCAAACAGGTTTGAAACTCCGCAAGCGCAGGCAGAATGGCACGGTAGTTGGCCAGACAGATCTCTTTCCACATTTCCGGAGAACTCGAAGCGATACGGGAAGTGTCACGGAATCCGGTGGCACAGCCGGAGTAGTGCCGCCGCTGTTCAGCGGCATCCGGCCGGTCAAGGATGCTCCGGGTCAGAGCCGAAGCGATGATATGGAGCATATGGCTGGTGTGAGCGACCAGCGCATCGTGTTCAGCAGTGGAAATGCGGCGGATATGGGTATTCAGGTCGGCCCAGAATTTTTCCACCGTTGCAATTCCGTCAGCCGTGGAATATTTCCCCGGCACGACAAAAACATCCGCATTGTCATACAGACCTTTGAAGCCGGCAAGATAACCGCTTTTTTCAGTTCCCGCCATCGGGTGACTGCCGACAAAATTGAAGCCCGGACAACTCTCCGCCGCCGCCATCACCTGATTTTTGACACTGGCGATATCCGTGGCCACCGCACCGGGTTTCAAAAGAGAATGATATTGCCGGATGAATTTTTCCGTGACCGGCACCGGCAGACACAAAAGCAGAATATCCGCTTGAGCAAAAGCACTTTGCACCGAATCACAAATCCCGTCAGCGGCACCTTTTTCCAGAATGTAACTGCACGCCTGCAAATTGCGGTTCCAGACGGCGACCCGGTATTTGCGGCGGTCGATGCTCTGCGCCAGAGAAGAACCGAGCAGACCCAGACCGGCAATGACGACTTGCGGCCTTTCATCAAGTGGAATATCTGCGGCATCGAAACGCATGGCAAAATATTCACCGATCAATTCCTGCGTCCACTGCGGGTCGAGCGATACGGTTTTGACTTCACCGGTTTTCAGCGGCAACACCGCCCGGAAACGGCCGTCACCGTTTTTCTTGTCGCCTTTCATCAATTCGATGATTTTTCCGGGATCCTGCCGGACGGCTGAAACCGGGAAATTTTCCGGGGCAATGGCGAAATTTTTGAGCAGGGCATACTGCCATTGCAAAACATCCTCACTGCATAAGCCGAGTTTGACGGCGGCAAATGCGGCGATATCCATGCCAACTGCCACGGCTTCACCGTGGGCGAGGCGGAAATTGGAAAGGTGTTCGATAGCGTGGCCGAAAGTGTGGCCGTAATTGAGAAATACCCGGCCGCTGTCACCGGATTCTTTTTCGTCATTGGAAACGACCATCGCCTTGATCCGGCAGGAACGGCGCACCGCATAGCGGATCATTTCCGGATCATCGGCGATATTGCCGGAAAAAGCAGCCAGTTTACCGGCGAAATCCGCATCGAGGATCAGCGCGGTTTTGACGATCTCTGCCAGACCGCTGCGGATCTCTCTGGCAGGCAAAGTTTGCAAAACATCACAGTCGATGACCACCAGTTTCGGCTGATGAAATGCCCCGACCAGATTTTTGCCGTAAGGCGTATCGACCGCCGTTTTGCCGCCGACGGAACTATCCACCATCGCCAGAAGCGAAGTGGGTATCTGAATGAAATCAACTCCACGCATGAACATCGAAGCGGC
This sequence comes from Lentisphaerota bacterium, assembly GCA_015061625.1. Lineage (GTDB taxonomy): Bacteria > Verrucomicrobiota > Lentisphaeria > Victivallales > Victivallaceae > UBA1784. The sequence continues at coordinate 225,339 of SUWG01000001.1, forward strand.
AAAACCGGTCAGATCCCCGGTGACACCGCCGCCCAGAGCGGCAAAAAGTGCGTTGCGCCCCAGTTTCAATGAACTGGCATAACCGCATAATGCCATGGCATTATCCATATTTTTGGAAGCCTCCCCGGCGGGAAAGACCCATTGGTAAACGGTTTTGCCGCTTTTTTCCAGTGCGGCGGTAAGAAGCGGCAGATATTGAGCGGTGTTGCTGTCGGCGGCGATCAGCACATTTTTCTGCGGCATAGCGGCAAATGCAGCGATGGTTTGCGGCGCATCGACGGCTTGAAAAATTATGTCGTAACTGCGTTCAGCAAGTTCGACACGCACATTATCATTATTCATGGTACTCACCGGATATGAAATTTGCAAAATTCTCTATAATATACCACAAAAAAACGCCAAATGCAAAAGATTTCAATAAAAAACATAGAAACACATACCAGTTGTTGTAGCGCATTAAACTGCGTTAACTTTTCTGTCTTAAATAAGGAATGAAAGTATGGCAACATTAGATTTTTGATACTCATAGTCTGTAGACATAAAGTCATCTTTCTATTATATTATTCAAATAATGTATTGGAGGTTTTTATTATGAGTATTTGTAAGAAATTTGGAGTTAAAGTTAAAGAATTACGAGTTGCTCAAAAATTATCTCAAGAAATGCTGGCTCAAAAATCAGGATTGCATCGAACCTATATCGGCGGCATTGAACGTGGCGAACGCAATATCAGTTTAATTAATATTGAAAAAATAGCTGTAGCTCTTGATATTTCAATAAATTGTTTAATGGAAGGATTGAATAATGACTGATTTAAATAAAAATATAACAATATTGTCTCCAAACGAAAAAAAACATACCAAAGCTTCAGAACGTTATGTCCATGTTCGTTTTGATTATGAAAAAGAGAAAATGCATTGGGAAGGATGGATTCCAATTGAATATCGGAGAACAGGTGTTCATATAGAATTCTCCAATAAAAAATCACTATACGCTTATCTCAACCGGATATATATCGAAATGAATCCCCAAAAATATAGCGAATGGGAAAAATCACAAAATGAATTTTGGAATCAGGAAAAAAACAAAGCCAATATAACCAAAACATTTTTTGATGGCTTAAAAGATTGTCAATGGAAATGCCGCACTTGTGAGTTACCTGAAAATCCCAATTTCGCACGCAGAATTCAAGACTTAAAAGAATTTGGATATACTATTGCAACGGATACAAAACGCTTTTGTCCAAAATGTAATAAAAATAATACTCACTTATTACTTTTGCCAATCAAACGGTATGGGATTGCCGGTAATGGTTATGAAACGTGGTCTAGCAAATTACGTAATAAAATATTACAAGTTCTTCAAAATATTGATGTCTATGAAAATCGCCATTCTACCAATCTTCTTCCTGATCACAAGTTTCCTGAAATCCGATGGGATGAACAAACTAAAGTCGATAACTCTAATGATATGACAGACAGCGAAATAAAGAGCAAGTTTCAATTACTTACAAATCAACGTAATTTACAAAAAAGAGAAGTCTGCCGTGAATGTTTTCAAAGCGGAAAACGGGGGAATCTATTCGGTATAAAATATTATTACGCCGGCGAAGAACAGTGGAATAAAAACATTCCAAGCAAAGGTAAATGTGCCGAACAAGGTTGTGTTGGATGCCCTTGGTATGATATTGCCGCATGGCGAAATTCATTAAACGAAAAATTGAAAAATAAATAACAGTTCATAGAAAAACAAGTTGGATATCACCGGAATGAGTGGAGGTATCATTCGCATATCTTCCTCTCCTTTGAATACGGGATTTTTTTTCAATTTCTTCAAATGGCATTTCACAAGAACGTTTCAGTAATACTTTTTCCAGTTCTATATTAATCTTCAGGTTACGTTCTTGCTTTCTGCGAATAATTCCACTGCATCCCACAGGAGAAATATACAAACTTTCATCGCGATTTACCGATATGACGTCAATCATCGAACCAAATTTAAAATTGGAAGAACACGGCGATGTATTTATAAGTTCGCCGTTTAACGTAACAAAATCACCACTCATATCAATATAAATGCCTTGATGATTTATAACATTTAGCCGCATTGTTGAAATGCAATTAGTTATATTCGTAATCGAAGAAAAGTTATTTTTACCGCAAAAAAGTTGCTCACCTATCCACTTTATAACCGGAATGGCCCATGAGTTACCTAAAGCCTGATATTGATTTGTTTTCTTGGAACCCTCTATTGAAGTGTAATTATCAGGGAATCCCATTAAACGTTCAGCTTCCAACACAGATAAGCGTCTAATACGCTCATCTTGTACGACATACAATGAACCGTTATATGCAGCAGCATTACCATTCCATTTGGTTCCGTAAGAAGAATACAAACAATCGGTGTATTCTCTGAAAATCTGAAATTTATGTTCCGCTTTTTCAAAAATAAAACATGGTTTGGGATAAATTGGTATTTTGTTTAACCCAGTTTCAAAAAGAATATTTTCCGGATGAAAATCTTTTCCGCCTGCCAACAAATACAAACGTCTTCTCTGTTGAGGAACACCAAAATATTTTGCATCAAGAATTCTCCATGCAATATTTCTCTTTGGACCTCTGATAATTCCTGCTGTTCCCCACTTGAAAGTTAATATTTCTTCAAAACCGGCAAGCAAAGATACAAAGTAGCCAAAAGCATTTGTCTTATCCGATAAAACTCCCTCAACATTTTCCCAAAATAAAATAGTTTCTTGTTTTTGTTCTGACTTTCTTGCAATATCGTTTGCCTCGACTATATCAATCAGTGCCAGTGCCAAATTGCCCCTGTCGTCATCTAATCCGCGTTTCCATCCGGCTAGAGAAAATGCTTGACAAGGTGTTCCGGCACAAATCATGTCAGGAGCAATAATTTTACCGGAAGATATTTTTTCAGGCAACAACCTCATATCTCCCATATTTGGGATAGTTGGGTATCTTAAACTTAACAAAGAGCAGGGGAAAGTTGCTATTTCTGAAAACCATTGGAAGCTCACATCTAAATTAGCCCACGCAACAGAAGCTGCTTCTATTCCGGAGCATATACTACCAATAGTTTTTATTTTTGCATTCATTTCTTGACCTCTAAATATTATAATCGTAATATACCATCAAAACAAAAAAAAGCAAGTTAACTTTTCAAGTATACCTACAGCTAACGTATGCTATACGAGTACAGCACGAGTTAAAATTACAGGGTTTCCGGCAAATTTACAATAATATGCTTGACAACAGCAGATTCGACATATATATTATAGATTGTGAAGGTTTCAGACCGGACAAAAATTGTTTTTTTGATACCAAGCGGGACGGTCTGCCCGCTTTTTTAGTCCCTTGAAATGACGAAATGAGAAAGGAACAAAAACATGAGTAACGAATTATTGACTGTCATCGAATACTTGAGCCAAAACCGCAGCATCAGCCGGGAAAGCATCATCCGCGCTCTGGAAAATGCCATCATGTCGGCGGCGAAAAAAAGTATTCACCCGGCCAGCGAAGTCAAAATCAAAATCGATCCGCCGACCGGCAGGATTCAGGCCTGGGCCGTGCTGGAAGTGGTCGATCATGTGCCGCAGAATAACGATCAGATCGTGATCGACCGGGTGCGGGAACGCTTCCCGGATGCCAAAGTCGGCGACCGCATCGAGTGGGAAGTCACCCCCAGCAACTTCGGCCGTATCGCCGCCCAGGCCGCCAAACAGAATCTCACCCAGCAGCTCCGCCGCGCCGAAAAAGAGACCGTGCAGGAGGAATTCGCTGACCGTGTGGGACAGATCATTTACGGCACCGTGGAGAAATTCGACGGCAACAATATCATCGTCGATCTGCAGACCACCAAAGCGATCCTGCCGGCGCGTGAACAGATCCGCGATGAGAAATTCCATGCCGGCGACCGCATCAATGCCCTGTTGATCAAAATCGATATCAACTCATCCGGCCCCTCGCTGATCGTTTCCCGCACCGCGCCGGAATTCGTCACCCGCCTCTTTGAAAGAGAGGTCAGCGAGATCCATGACGGCGTGGTTTCCGTCAAAGGTATCGCCCGTGAAGCCGGTAAACGCAGCAAGATCGCCGTGGCTTCCAGCGATCCCAGAGTCGATCCGGTCGGAGCCTGTGTCGGCGTGCGCGGCACCAGAGTCAAACGCATCACCGATGAACTCGGCGACGAAAGGATCGATATCGTGCCTTACAGCGAAGATCTGGCCACTTACGTTTCCAATGCCCTGCTGCCGGCCAAAGTGCAGAGCGTGAAAGTCGATGAAGCCAACCACGCTCTGATGGTCATCGTCGATGAAGATCAATCCAAAGTCGCTTTCGGCCGCAAGGCGCAGAATGTGCGCCTCGCCGGTAAACTGGTCGGCTGGACGGTCAAACTTTGCGATGAAACCAGCAAGGAGCGGGCGCCTTCCATCGAGGAACAGATGAAGATCGCCGCCGGTAAATTGAGCGAAGCACTCGGCATTTCCGCCGGTGATGCCGCCAAACTCGTCGCCAGCGGATTCGTTACGGTCGATGGCCTGAAAGCCGCCGATGCCGATACGCTCGCCGCCGTTGAGGGCATCGATCACGATGCTCTGCAAACCGCCCTGGAAAATATCGGCTGATGAATAAGGAGGGGTTGAATTATGGATATTTCAGTAAAAAGTCTGGCTAAAAAATATGGCGTTTCCGCCAGAGATATCATCCGCGAACTCAACGATCAGGGGTTCGATGATATCGCTGACGTGAATGATATCATTCCGGAAGATTCGATCGAATTGGTCGAATCCTACTTCAATGACCTTTACGATACCGAGGAGATCGCCGCTCCCAAAAGCAAACGCGGCGGCAACAGCAAAAATCAGCGCAGTAAAGGGCAGGAAAAAAATATGCCCAAAAATAACGATTCCCGCCGCCAGAGCAGTTCGTCGGAAACCCCCGACAGCATCACTCTGCCCTCGCCGGTGATCGTTAAAGATCTGGCCGAAGCCCTCGGCAAACGCCCCAATGAGATCATTACCGAATTGATCAAACTCGGCGAATTGGCCGGTATCAATCAGGCTGTCAGCGATGCCAATGCCAAAAAAATCTGCTCGGCAATGGGCGTGGAACTGACTTTCGGTGCCGCCCCCAAAGCGGCGGCCAAAGCCGCTCCGGTGAAAAAAGTCCAGCCGGTCGATCCGGCAATGCTCAAGGAACGCCCCCCGGTGGTGACCTTTATGGGTCACGTCGATCACGGCAAAACCTCGTTGCAGGATAAGGTGCGCCACACCAACGTCACCGCCGGTGAAGCCGGTGCCATTACCCAGCATATCGGCGCATCATCAGTAAAATTCAACGGCAAGGATATCACCTTTATCGACACTCCGGGACACGCTGCCTTTTCCAAAATGCGCGCCCGCGGTGCCGACTGCACGGATATCGTGGTGCTGGTGGTTTCCGCCGCAGAAGGTTTCAAACCGCAAACCGTCGAAGCGATGAATCATGCTCTGGGCGCCAAAGTCCCCATCATCGTGGCGATCAATAAGATCGATCTGCCGGAAGCCGATCCGGATAAGATCCTGCTCCATATGCAGCAGAACGGCCTGACCAGTGAGGACTGGGGCGGCGATGTCGGCACGGTGCGGGTTTCCGCCAAGACCGGTGAAGGTATCCCCGATCTTCTGGAGCGTATTCTGCTGGAAGCGCAGATGCTCGAACTCAAAGCCAACCCCAAAGGCACTGCCGACGGCGTGGTGCTGGAAGCGCAGTTGGAACAGGGCTTCGGCCCCACCGCCCATGTGCTTATTCAGGATGGCACACTCAAAGTCGGTGATATCGCTCTCTGCGGCGAACACTACGGCCGCATCCGCACTTTGATCAACGACAAGGGCGAAAGAGTCAAATCGGTGCCGCCGGGTTTCCCGGTGAAGATCGTCGGACTTTCCGGTATTCCGGAAGCCGGTGACCACCTGGAGATCTGTTCATCCGACAAAGAGGCCCGTCAGATCGCCGCCGAAAGACTGGCGGTCAAACGGCAGGAAACTCTGGCCAGCAGTGCGATAAGTTCCGCCGAAGACCTTTTCAGCAAACTTAATAAGGACGAAGTCAATTCGCTCAATATCATCATCAAATCCGACGTGCGCGGTTCCGGTGAGGCCATTGCACAGTCGCTGGAGCAGCTTCCCAACGAAAAGATCAAGGCTTCCGTGGTTGCCAACGGGGTCGGCCCCATCAGCGAAAGCGATATCGACCTTGCCGCCGCCACCAATTCGCTGGTGGTCGGTTTCCACGTCAGGGTCAATCCCGGTGTGAATGATCTGGCGAAAAAGCGGGGCGTGGAGATCCGCCTTTACAGCATCATCTATGAATTGCTGGAAGATATCACCGACGCTCTGGCCGGTAAACTTGAGCCGGAACGCAAAGAGAAGATCACCGGAGAGGCCAGAATCCTCCAGATCTTTGAATTGAGCAAAGGGCCGAAAATCTGCGGTTGCCGGGTCAATTCCGGCAGTGTCAGGGTCGGTTCCAAAGCGCGGGTCTGGCGCAACCGGGAACTCATCTACAACGGCGAAGTCGTCAGTCTGCGCCACTTCAAAGATGATGTCCGGGAGGTCAAAGCCGGTCTGGAATGCGGTATCCGCCTGGATAACTTTGCCGACTTTATCGAAAATGATGAGATCGAATTGTACGAAATCGAATACAGGAAAGCAACTTTGTAAATGGCAGAAAAAGTAGACCGGTTGACCAGAGTCAACGAATTGATCAAACGGGAATTGGCCAACTATCTGGAAAAATTCCCCGTCGAAGCGGCCGAAAATATGCTGGTATCCATTACGGAAGTGAATACCAGCGTGGATCTGCGCAACGCCACGGTGTCGATCAGCATTTTCGGCGGCAAAAACAGCAACCGGGCGGAAGTTTTCAAAGAGTTGAATTCCAAACGGAGCGATATGCAGAGAGTTCTGGCGCGCACGCTGGCATTCAAACACACCCCGGTATTGGCCTTTAAACCTGACCGCCGTCTGGAAATGGGCGACCGGGTGCTGGCTTTGCTGAATGATCCGGAGTAAGAAATAATGAGCAACACCCACGCCTGTTCTGCGATCGCCGCCAGACTGATGATGGCCGGAAAAGTTCTGCTGCTGACCCATCAGCGGCCGGATGGCGATGCGCTGGGCAGTACTTTCGGTATGCGGGAATTTCTCCGGGGCAACGGCATTGCCGCTGATGTATTGATCCCCGGCGCACTGCCCCGCCGTTACGAGGAACTTTGCAAAGATCATTTGAACCGGGTCTTTCCGGCGGAATTAGCTTCGTATGACCTTTTCTGTGCGCTGGATTGCGCCAATGCCGCCCGTCTGGGCAGCGGTGAAGAATTTTCCGCCGATGATCTGCGGGGGAAAAATTTTATCTGTATCGACCATCACGGCGGCAATACACTTGCAGCCGATGAATCGTGGATCGATGCCGGTTGCGGCAGTACCTGTCAGATGGTGATGGAGTTGATCAGTTTTCTCAATCAGCCCATCAATCCGGCGGGAGCGACCTATCTGCTTACCGGCATGATGACAGATACGGGCTGTTTCTGTTTTTCCAACACGTCGGGCAGCGTATTGCGGGCGGCGGCGTTGGCGGCGGATTACGGGGCGGATATCGAGAAGATCGCCAATCAGGTATTTTTCAACAAGCCCTTGAAGCAGTTGAGATTTGAAGCCGATCTGGTGGAAAATGCCTTGAAAATCGAATGCAGCGGACAATTTGCCTATGCCTGTATCACCGATGAATTGCTGGCGAAATATGATTTTGATCTGCGTGAGGATGAGGGTTTGATCGACATTCTGCGGTCGATCGAAGGAGTGACTGTGGCGATGCTGGCGCACCGCCGTCCGGATGGCTGGCGGATTTCGTTGCGCAGTAAGGATTCCGGATTTCCGGTGCGTCCGGTGGCGATGAAATTCGGCGGCGGCGGTCACGATCTGGCGGCGGGATGCACCATCGACCTGCCGGATTTTGCCGACGTGGAAGCGGCGATCCTGCCGGAAATACAAAAACTTCTTACCATCGGAGCCCTGGAAAAATAAATGAAATTTATCGGTCCGCACGTTTCCATTTCCGGCGGCGTGGAAAACGCCCCAGTCAATGCCGCCAAATTGAATGCTTCCGGCTTTGCCATGTTCACCAAGAATCAACGGCAGTGGAGCGCACCGCCGATCTCCGCTGAATCCGCAGAAAAATTCAAAGCCAACTGCCGTCAGCATGGTTACACCCCCGATATGATCCTGCCCCATGACAGTTATCTGATCAATTTGGGGCAGCCCGATCCGGTCAAACGTGCCAATGCCGTCAAAGCCTTTATTGACGAATTGGAGCGTTGCCGCACTCTGGGCTTGACCATGCTCAATTTCCACCCCGGCAGTCATTTGAAACTGGTTTCTGAAAGTGAAGGGTGTGAACTTATCGCCCGGAGCGTCCGCACCGCCCTTAATGAAGTGCCCGATGTGTGCGCTGTTTTTGAAAATACCGCCGGTCAGGGCAGTAATCTCGGCTATAAGTTTGAACAACTTGCCGCCATGATCGAAATGGTCGGCATCCCTGAACGCACCGGGGTATGCATCGACACCTGTCACGCTTTCGCCGCCGGATATGATTTATCCACTGCAGAAAGTTTCGACAAGTGTTTTGAGGAATTTGACCGCCTGATCGGCATGAAGTTCCTGCGCGGGATGCATCTGAATGATTCCAAAGGAGTGCTTGCCGGTCATCTCGACCGCCACGCCCCGCTCGGTCAGGGAACTCTGGGCATGGCGGTCTTTGAAAAAATCGCTCAAGACAAACGGTTTGAGAATATTCCACTCATTCTCGAAACTCCGGATGAGTCACTCTGGGCAGCTGAAATCAGCACGTTGCGGAATTTGAACTGAATAGTTCCCTCTTCCGGCAGGTCACTGCTGAAGTGTTGTCCTGAATTCCAGTGCCTCACCGCCTGCGACCGCTTCGACTTTCATACCGGAAGCGATCTCTCCGGCAATGATTTTGCGGGATAAGGGCGTTTCCAGCAGCCGGATGACCGCCCGTTTGAGCGGCCGTGCGCCGAAATCCGGATCATATCCCGCCGAGGCGATAAAGTCGCACGCTTCATCACTCACGCTCAAATCGATGCCGTTTTCCTGCAATCTGGCACTTAATTTACCGATCTGGATTTTGGCGATCCGGCGCAATTCCTCACGGGTGAGCGAATGGAATATGAGTGTTTCATCGATCCGGTTGAGGAATTCCGGCCGGAAGTAACGGCGCAATTCCAGATTGAGCAGATCTTTGAGTTTCTCCTCATCTTTGCCGCCGCTTTCCAGGATCATGCTGCTGCCCAGATTGCTGGTCATGATGATAATGGTGTTTTTGAAGTTCACCGTTCTGCCCTGTGAATCCGTCACCCGGCCGTCTTCCAATATCTGCAACAGGATATTGAAAACATCCGCATGGGCCTTTTCGATCTCATCAAACAGCACCACCGCATAAGGACGGCGGCGGACGGCTTCAGTAAGTTGACCGCCTTCCTCGTATCCCACATATCCCGGAGGCGCACCGATGAGCCGGGAAACGCTGAATTTTTCCATATATTCAGACATATCGATCCGGATCATGGCTCTTTCATCATCGAATAACTGTTTGGCCAGAGTTCTGGCCAACTCCGTTTTACCCACCCCGGTAGGGCCGAGGAAAATGAAACTGGCTATCGGCCGATCCGGATCGTGCAGTCCGGCTCTCGCCCGCAAGACCGCATCGCTGACCGCATTTACGGCCTCATTCTGACCGATCACGCTGCGATGCAGGGATTCTGCCAGAGTGAGCAGTTTTTCCTTTTCACTCTGAACCAGTTTCGTTACCGGGATATGCGTCCAACGGCTGATGATACGGGCGATATCCTCCTCATCGACTTCCTCTTTGAGCATTCTTTCGCCATGACTTTTCTGCATTGCCGCTTCGGCGGCGGCGAGGTCGCTTTCCAGCCGGGGGATGACTCCGTGGCGCAATTCGGCGGCTTTTTCCAGATCGTAGGAGCGTTCGGCTTTTTCCAGTTGACCTTTGGCCAGATCGAGTGCTTCCCGGCAGTCACGCAACTTGCCGATAGCCTGTTTTTCACTATCGTAACGGGCCTGAAGGGCCTTGCCCGCTTCCCGCAATTCGGCGGCTTCCTTTTCCAACGCCTCTTTGCGGCGGATACCGGCGGCATCTTTTTCGTTGCGCAAACTGGTCAATTCGATCTCCAGCTGCATAAGTTTGCGGCGGTTTTCATCCAACTCCAGCGGACTGCTTTCGATCCCGGTGCGCAAGGCGGCGGCGGCTTCATCGACCAGATCGATCGCCTTATCCGGCAGAAACCGCTCGGAAATGTACTTATCCGACAACACTGCCGCCGCCACCAATGCACTGTCTTTGATGCGGATGCCGTGGTGCAATTCGTAACGTTCTTTCAGACCGCGCAAGATGGAAATGGTATCTTCCACGCTGGGCGGTTCGACCAGCACCGACTGGAATCTGCGCTCCAAAGCGGCATCTTTTTCAATATATTTGCGGTATTCATCCAGCGTGGTCGCCCCGATGCAGTGCAATTCGCCGCGGGCGAGCATGGGTTTGAGCAGATTTCCGGCATCCATGGAACCATCCCCGCCGCCGGCTCCGACCACGGTATGCAGTTCATCGATGAAAAGAATTATTCTGCCCTCACCGGCGGTGACTTCTTTGAGAACGGCTTTGAGTCTTTCCTCAAATTCGCCCCGGAATTTCGCCCCGGCGATCAATGCCCCCATATCCAGTGCGGCAATGGTGCGGTCTTTCAGACTTTCCGGCACGTCGCCGGAAACCACCCGGCGCGCCAGCCCTTCGACGATGGCAGTTTTGCCCACCCCCGGTTCACCGATCAGCACCGGATTGTTTTTGGTACGCCGGGAAAGGATCTGGATGACCCGGCGGATCTCCTCATCCCGGCCGATGACCGGATCAAGTTTATCCATCCGCGCCATCTGGGTAAGGTCACGGGAATATTTTTTCAAGGCTTCAAAGGTCGCTTCGGGTTCCGGGGAAGTGACCCGCTGATTGCCGCGCAAAGTCTGCAAAGTCTGCAGAATTTTTTCCGCATCCAAACCGGCATTGGCCAACAGTTTGGCCGCCTGACCGCCATCAGTGGCCAACGCCAGAAAGAGGTGTTCCACGCTGACATATTCATCACCCATCTCTCCGGCCTTTTTCATGGCGGTATTGAGCAGAGAAGTGAATGCTTTTGATAATTTCACTTCCTGATCGCTCTGCCCCTCAACGCGCGGCAAAGAGGCCAAAGCGGTGGAGATCCGGCCATTGAAAAGTTCCGGATCGATGTGGTGCTGGGAAAAAATGGAATTGACCAGATTTTCCTTATCCTCAAGCAAAGCGGCCAAAAGATGCAAAGGGGATAACTCCAGGTGATTGGCACTTTCAGCGAGCGATTTGGCGTTGAAAAGTGCTTCGCGGCTTTTAGTAGTGAATTTTTCGATGTTCATATTTTTTTTCTCCTTTCATAATATCAGTATATCAGTAAGAAATCTAACCAGCACCGGTTGCAAACAGGCCTTTCTCTCCGTCATTGTCCGCCGGAAGGTCTGTACTGTATTCATAACCGGACGGGCGTTGCTTTCCATATTTCCATTTATAATACAAGCAATTTCTGTGCCGACTGTAATTTTCAGCACAGAAAACTTGAAAAAGATGGTGTGTCAGTGTATATTTATGACCCGGCAGCGTGTCATAAATACACACCTCGGCCGTTGAGGAGAAAGAAGTAAATATTATGGAATTCATCACGATCACCAGCGCACAGAATCCGGCGGTGAAACATCTGGTAAAATTGCGTGACCGCCGTACCCGTGACAAAGAAAATCTGACCATTCTGGAAGGTTACCGCGAATTGACCCGTTCTCTGGAATACGGCATGGAGTTGATCGAGTGTTTCTTCTCCCCGGAACACTTCCTCGGCAGCAACGAATATCCGCTGTTGGAAAAAATCGCCGCTTCCGGAATAAAAGTGACCCGGCTCGCTCCGCATCTGCTGGAAAAAGTCACCTACCGCGACCGGCCGGAAGGTCTGCTGGCCGTGGCAAAAATGCGTTCTCACGGGCTGGAAAAACTGCCGGAATTCGATGCGCCGCTCTATCTGGTCGCAGAAACCATCGAAAAACCGGGCAATCTGGGTTCCATGCTCCGCAGTGCCGATGCCGCCGGGGCCGATGCGCTGATCGTCTGTGAACGTAAAACCGACCTCTACAATCCCAACGTCATCCGTGCCAGCACCGGAGCGATATTCTCCGTGCCGGTGGCGGTTTGCGATAATGAATCCGCCATGCGTTACCTCAAGGAACGCAATATCAGGATCCTCGCCGCCACGCCGCATACCGACTTCAAATATACCGATGTCGATCTCACACAGGGTGTTGCCATCGTCGTCGGTGCCGAACAGACCGGATTGACCGATTTCTGGATGGATCAGGCCGATTTGAAAGTGAATATCCCCATGCTGGGCAAAATCGATTCACTCAATGTCGCTTCCGCGGCTACGATCTTACTTTATGAAGCGGCAAGACAGAGAAATTTCAAAAAACGCTGAATTTTCAGAGGTAAATCATGATAGTCATATTAAAGGAAAATACTTCTGCTCAAGCCATGGAGCAGGTGGTCGGCAATTTCAAATCATTCGGTTTTGATGTCCATATTTCCCATGGAAGTACGCACACCATTCTGGGCTTGATCGGCGATACGGGCAAACTGGATATCGACCAGATCAAAATGTTTGAGTGTGTCGATGATGTCAAGCGCATTCAGGAACCATTCAAAAACGCCAACCGTAAATTTCATCCGCTGGATACGGTGGTCAAGGTAAAAGATGCCGTTATCGGCGGCGGGGGCATGACAGTGATCGCCGGACCGTGTTCCGTGGAAAGTGAAGAGCAGATCATCACCGTCGCCCGCAGTGTCAAGGCTTCCGGAGCAAAACTGCTCCGCGGCGGCGCATTCAAACCGCGCACTTCACCTTACGCATTTCAGGGGTTGCGCGAGGAGGGCATCCGTCTGCTGCTGGAAGCCAAAAAAGATACCGGATTACCCATCGTCACTGAAATCATGGATCTTTCCCAGCTGGATCTTTTTACTGATGTGGATGTTATCCAGGTCGGGGCCAGAAATATGCAGAATTTTGAATTGCTCAAACAACTCGGCCACACCGATAAACCCATTCTGCTCAAACGCGGCTTGGCCAATACCTATCAGGAGTTGCTCATGAGTGCCGAATACATCATGGCTTTCGGCAATGAAAATGTCATTCTCTGTGAAAGAGGCATCCGCACTTTTGAAAATTACACCCGAAATACGCTGGATATTTCCGCCGTGCCGGTATTGAAAAAACTTTCCCACCTGCCGGTGATCGTCGATCCCAGTCACGCGGTCGGTTTTGCGGAATTCGTCATGCCGCTGTCACTTGCCGCCATCGCCGCCGGGGCCGACGGATTGATCATCGAAGTTCACAACAATCCATCATGCGCCCGGTGCGACGGTATGCAAAGCCTTACGCCGGAAGCCTTTGACAAAACTGTAAAAAAATTGAACCGCCTTAAGGCCGCCTTGACCGAGGATTGAAATATGGACGAAACCAAATTGGCCGATGCCAGAAAAGAGATCGATGCTATCAATGCCCGGTTGACCGGTTTACTGGTCGAAAGAATGAAACAGGTCGATATCGTCGCCCAATGGAAACGGGAAAATAATATGCCGGTTTCCGTGCCGGAAAGAGAAGAGGCGATCATTGAAAAAGTCTGTTCGCAATGCGGCAGTGAATTTGCTCCGGAAGTCGAAAAGATATTCCGCGCAATATTCCGCGCCAGTTGCGAAAGAGAAGAACGGCTCATCCGGCAGGAGGAAAAATAAGATGAATTGGCTCGTTTCACCGGTAGATGACCTGACCGGCAAAATCGCCGTTCCCGGTTCCAAAAGCCACACCATAAGGGCGGTGATCGCCGCTTTGCTCGGCAAGGGCACTTCATACATCCATGCGCCGCTTTACAGTGCCGATACCCGCAGTGCCCTCAATGCCGCCGGTAAATTGGGCGCAAAAATTTCTGAAACTCCGGAATTGTGGCAAATCACCGGATGCGGCAAATCTTTCACCACCCCCGACGGCCCGATCGATCTGGGCAATTCCGGAACCACCATGCGGATAATCACCGCCGCCGCCGCACTGGGAACCAAACCGGTCACTTTTGACGGCGATGAATCTCTGCGCACCCGGATCATGGCGGGTGAATTGGCCTCGTTGGCAACTCTGGGAGCCAAGTGTCAAAGCAGTAACGGCTTTGCGCCGCTTTCGGTATGCGGCCCATTGACCGGCGGTAAAGCCAAAGTCGATGGCACGACCAGCCAATATCTTACCGCATTGCTGATGGCCCTGCCGCTGGCACAGGGTGATTCGGAACTTGTTCTGGATTTCCTCAACGAAGCCGACTATGTGCGCATAACTCTGGATTGGCTTCAGCGGTGCGGTATCACTGTCAAAGTTTCCGGTGATCTGCTGCATTGTGAAATTCCCGGCAATCAGGAATATGCCGCCTTTGACCGGGTGATCCCGGCGGATTTTTCCACGGCGGCATTCCCGCTGGGGGCAGGATTGGTCGCCGGTAAGGAAGTGCGGATCGCCAATCTGGATTTTGATGATCTGCAGGGCGACAAACGGGTTTTCGATTATGCCCGGCAGATGAATGGTGATATTTCCATGGATAACGGCGATGTGGTCGTGCGCCGCTCGGCATTGACCGGAGGTGACTTCGACCTCAATGCCACTCCGGATGCCCTGCCGCTGATGGCGGTATTGGGATGTTATGCCCAAGGAGTTACCAAGTTGCTCAATGTGCCGCAAGCCAGACTTAAAGAGTGTGACCGGATCGCCGCCATGACCGCCGAACTGCGTAAAATGGGTGCCAAGATCACCGAATTGCCCGACGGCATGGTGATTTACGGCGGCAAAAAACTGCACGGCTGTCAGGTAAACAGTTACCATGACCACCGGATCGCCATGGCTCTGACTGTCGCCGCCATGACTGCCGACGGCACAACTGAAATCATCGACGGCGATTGCTGTCAGGTAACTTATCCGGATTTCGCCGCCGACTTCCGGCGGCTCGGTGCGAAAATCGACTGATTTTTCCGGTGTACAACCTCCGGTCAAAGCTTTCGTTTGAACGGAATTTGACACTATGTTATACAACAGTATGCAATATATGCAACCAAATGGAGAAATTTATGCAGACAACAGCAGTACGCCTGTATGGCAAACGTGATTTGCGTTTGGAAACCTTTGAATTGCCGCAGTTGACCGATGGGGATATTCTGGCCCGGATCATCTCGGATACGGTCTGTATGTCCACCTACAAAACCGTCGAACAGGGTGCGGCACATAAGCGGGTGCCGGATGATGTGGCGGCCAATCCGGTGATCATCGGCCACGAACTTTGCGGCGAGATCATCGAAGTCGGTGCCAAATGGGCGGATAAGTATCAGCCGGGAGATAAATTCGCCGTTCAGCCGGTGGTCGATCTGGCCAACAGTTACGATACCATCGGCTACTCTTTTGCCTCGGTCGGCGGCGATGCGGAAGTGGTGCTTATTCCGGAACGTATCGTGGAAAAAGGGTGTCTGCTGCCTTACAGCGGCGAAGGTTACTTCGGCGGCAGTCTGGCGGAACCGATGAGTTGCATCATCGGCGGTTTCCGTGCCTCCTATCACAGCGGCAAAGAGGAATACACTCACCAAATGGGGATCCGCTCCGGCGGCAAAATGGCGGTCATCGGCGGCACCGGGCCGATGGGGCTGGGCTGTGTGGATTATGCGTTGAATGGGCCGGTGCGCCCCTCGGTGCTGGTGGTCACAGATATCAATCCGGAAAGACTGGCACGGGCGGAAAAAATTTTCCCGGCAGCCAAAGCCGCTGAAAACGGCATTGAATTGCATTTTCTCAACACTGCCGATGGCGATGCACTGGCGATGATGCGGGAAATAACGCCCGCCGGTTACGATGATATATTCTGTATGGCTCCGGTGTGCAGTGCGGTGGAACTTTCCGGAAAACTGCTGGCCAAAGACGGCTGTCTGAACTTTTTTGCCGGGCCGATGGATTCCGGTTTTTCGGCGCAGTTGAATTTTTACGATGTCCATTATGCCTCGACCCATGTGGTCGGCACTTCCGGCGGCACGGTGACTGATCTGCGCATGGCTCTGGAATTTATGGCGGCAAAGCGCATCCATCCGGAAGTCATGCTTACGCACATCGGCGGTCTGGATGCCGTGGCGGATACCACCATGCGTCTGCCGCAGATACCCGGCGGCAAAAAGATCATCTATCCGGGTATCCGGATGCCGCTGACGGCGATTTCCGACTTTGCTGAACTCGGCAAAAGTGATCCATTCTTTGCCGCTCTGGCAGAGTGCTGTGACAAATTCGGCGGTTTGTGGAATGTGGAAGCGGAAAAGATGCTTCTGGAACACTTTAAAGTATTGTAAAAACTTGTGGAGAAAGATCATGTTGGTAAATCTGCGTGAAATGCTCGCCGATGCATCAGCGAAAAAGTATGCTGTCGGTATGTTTGATGTCTCTGATCTGGAAATGATCCGTGCCGTCGTTCAGGAGGCCGAATCGCTCCGCTCCCCGGTCATTCTCGGTGCTTTGGCTCCGGATTTACAGGGCGACCGGCTGGAATACTGGTTCGCTCTGGCCTCACTGGCGGCGAAAAAGGCCAAAGTGCCGGTGTGCATCCATCTGGATCATGCCAATACGCTTGACGAGGTCATGCGGGCGGCGGATATCGGTTTTTCCTCGGTGATGCTGGATGCATCGGCATCGCCGTTTGAGGAAAACATCCGCCGTTCAAAAGAGGTGGTTCAGGCGTTGAGCGGACGGGATATCACGGTCGAAGCGGAACTCGGTCATGTCGGTAACGGCTGGGTCGGTTCCGGAGAAGGCAGTGAATCCGGCCCGGATATGCTCACGGAACCGGAAAAAGTCGCTGAATTTGTGGAAAGAACTCAAGTTGATGCGCTGGCAGTTTCCATCGGTACGGCGCATGGAGTTTATATCAAGGCTCCGGAACTGGATATTGCCCGGTTGCAGAAGATCACGGAAGCGTCGGATATCCCGTTGGTTCTGCATGGCGGTTCCGGTACGCCGGAAGATCAACTGCGGGCGGCGATCGCTAACGGCATTTGCAAGATCAACATATATTCTGAAATGCTCACCGCCTGGAATACTGCAATGCTCAACGAGTTGCAGAAGTTGCCGCACATGGCGGCGTGGCCGGGAGTACTGCGGAAAAATCCGGATGCGGCAATGCGGGCGGTGATCCGGGAAAAAATCGGACTTTTCGGTTCCAACGGCAAATTTTGATTTGTTTTGCGAAAGAAGAGACCTTCCTGAAAAAAGGTTGTCTTCTTTCGCATCCCATTTTTCCCAAAACTTTTGACGGAAACCGGCGGCAGATTTTTTTGTAAATATTTAAAAAACCAGCCTTGAAAAAATCAGAATCACAACTATTTTAAACAGAGAAACACCGGTTTTTGTGTGGTAAATTAATGAAAACTTTTGATTACAGCATCCGATTTTACTTTAGCAACGGCTTCGCTTTCGACTTTAGAAAGCGGGGCGGGATGTCTGTTGCCGTGATCGCTTGAGTTTTCCGACAAATTAATCAAAGATATTCCGATACCCCGCTGTGAATTAGTCATGGCGGGGTTTTTTTATTGGTAAAAATTACGGTTTGATCATATAAACAAAAGGAAAGAAAAAATGGTCATTATTCTCAAGGAAAATCCGGAAACCAGTCAACTGGAAAATCTTATTTCATGGATCAAAGCCCAGGGCGTCACCCCCCATATCACCCAGGGTATGCACCAGACGATCATGGGTCTGGTCGGCGATACCGCCCGGATCGATATCGAATTGCTGCAGCAGATGGAGATCGTCGAAGCGGTCAGACGGGTGCAGGAACCATTCAAAAACGCCAATCGTAAATTTCATCCGCTGGATACGGTGGTCAAGGTAAAAGATGCCGTTATCGGCGGCGGGGGCATGGCGGTGATCGCCGGACCGTGTTCCGTGGAAAGTGAAGAGCAGATCATCACCGTCGCCCGCAGTGTCAAAACTTCCGGAGCAAAACTGCTCCGCGGCGGCGCATTCAAACCGCGCACTTCACCTTACGCATTTCAGGGGTTGCGCGAGGAGGGCATACGCTTGCTGCTGGAAGCCAAAAAAGATACCGGATTACCCATCGTCACTGAAATCATGGATCTTTCCCAGCTGGATCTTTTTGCTGATGTGGATGTTATCCAGGTCGGGGCCAGAAATATGCAGAATTTTGAATTGCTCAAGCAACTCGGCCACACCAATAAACCCATTCTGCTCAAACGCGGCTTGGCCAATACCTATCAGGAGTTGCTCATGAGTGCCGAATACATCATGGCTTTCGGCAATGAAAATGTCATTCTCTGTGAGCGCGGCATCCGCACTTTTGAAACTTACACCCGCAACACGCTGGATATTTCCGCCGTGCCTGCGCTGAAAATCCTTTCCCACCTGCCGGTCATCATCGATCCCAGTCATGCCGCCGGTATGGCAAAATTCGTTGCGCCGCTGTCACTTGCCGCTGTCGCCGCCGGGGCCGACGGATTGATCATCGAAGTTCACAACAATCCGGCGTGTGCCAAATGTGACGGTATGCAGAGCCTGACCATGCCGGATTTCGATAAGTTGATGAAAAAAATCAATATTATGAAAGAGGCCCAAACCGCCTGTAATGCTTTTTAATAATTTGGTAAGGTAAAGTGATTATGGATATTCAATCCGCGCGTAAAAAAATCGATCGTATCGACGATGAGATACTGAAACTTTTTTCCGAACGTATGCGTATCGGCGGCGAACTGGGCAAAATCAAACAGGCCGGTCATCTGCCCATCGAAAACAGCGAAAGAGAACGGGAAATTCTGCTCAAAATCACCAAAGAATCCGGAGAAAGTCTGCAAAGTTGCGCCAGAATACTCTTTTCCACCCTCTTTGAATTGAGCAAATCATATCAACGCCGCCAGAGCAGTGAATTCAGTGATTTTTCCCGGATGATCCTCGATTCGCTGAATAATACCCCGAAACTTTTCCCCGCCATGGCCAAAGTCGGCTGTTGCGGCGTGCCGGGTGCTTACGCCCAACTCGCCGCCGACCGCCTCTTTCAACTGGCGGATATCACCTACTTCAACGACTTCAATGCCGTCTTTCAGGCGGTGGAAAAAGGTCTCTGCCAGTACGGGGTCCTGCCGATCGAAAATTCCACTTCCGGAACTATCGATCAGGTTTACGACCTGATGCTCGATCACAAATTTCACATCGTGCGCAGTTGCCGTCTGCAGGTGCGCCACAGTCTCTTACTGCCGCCGGGCGCGGAAATTTCCGATATCAAAGAGGTCATTTCCCATGAACAGGGCTTGAAACAGTGCGCCGGTTTCCTGAAATCCCTCGGCAATATCAAACGCACCACTGCCGGAAGCACCGCTCTGGCCGCCAAAATCGTCAGCGAATCCGGCCGCAAGGATATCGCCGCCATCGCCAGCAGTGAATGTGCCGGGATCTATTCTTTGCATATCGGTGCTGAAAATATTCAGGATCGGGATTCAAATTATACCAGATTCATCTGCATTTCACGCCAGCCGGAAATCTATCCCGGTGCATCGAAAATCAGCATCATGGGCGTACTGCCGCATAAACCCGGCGCATTATACAGTCTGCTCGCCCGCTTCGCCGTACTCGGAGTAAATCTGACCAAACTCGAAAGCCGCCCCAAACGCAACGAGAACTTTGAATATATGTTCTACTTCGACTTTGAGGCCTCTCTGGCCGATGCACAGGTCAGACAACTGCTCGCCGAATTGCTCGCCGATAACGGCCGCTTCACGTTTTTAGGTAATTATCTGGAAATTTGATATCCTGATTTTTGGGAAAATCCGTACGGCGGATGGATCGTGAGTTGAGGGCGAAGTCAAACCAAGGCGAAAGTGAGGGCGTGTACTATGTACTCAACCGAACTTGAGTCCGACAGTTTGACGAGAGATCAATCACGAGCCGCCGCCGGGGTGTTGATTTGCGTGCCGCAAATCAACGTGAAGTGCCGGGAATTCTTCCCGGCGTGAAGCATTGCTCCGCAATGTGAAGCTTTTCGCCTTATGGCGAAAGTGAAGCACTCGCTTTGCGAGTAAGGATGTGTTGATTTATAAAAAATAATTGCTATCCTGATTTTTGGGAGAATCCGCCCGCAATGCGCCACCGCACCCGGTGGCAGATTTTTATTTGATTTTTATTTCACCGGCGCAATGCGCCACCGCACCCGCTCCCGGTGGATGCAGTGCGAGACAAGGTCGCCGTCAAATCAAGGTAACGGTGAAGGAGTGTACTATGTACTCGACTGAACCGTTATCCGCCGATTTGACAAGAGATTGACCGCAATGCACCACCGGACGCTTATTTTCGCCGCCAATGGCGGCGACAAGCGTTCCGCCGCTTGACCACGTCCGGGTAAGCACCCGGTGGCAGATTTTTATTTGATTTTTTATTTGATTTTTCCAATCAGGCACCGCCGCCCACCCAGCGGTGGATGCAGTGCGAGACAAGGTCGCCGTCAAATCAAGGTAACGGTGAAGGAGTGTACTATGTACTCGACTGAACCGTTATCCGCCGATTTGGCAAGAGATTGCCCGCAATGCGCCACCGCCCCCGCACCCGGTGGATGCAGTGTGAGGCAAGGTCGCCGCCAAATCAAGGCGAAAGCGAGGGAGTGTACTATGTACTCGACCGAGCTTGAGTCCGCCGATTTGGCAAGAGATTGCCCGCAATGCACCACCGCTCTCTCAATTTTGTGTCCGGTAAGTTACGCTTTCCTGCCAAACCTCCCGGCCCTGACAAAAAAGTTTCAAAGTCAGTTTCTCCCCGGTAACTTCCGGACGCAACTCCCACTGCGAACCGGCCGTGACCCGCTGATTGCCGGTGATCTTGCCGCTTTCACGCAATACAAACTGCGCCAGCGCATCCGCCGCCTCATCAGCAGTGCCAACCAGTATGATCTTCTCCCCCGGACAACGCTCCAGCATCGCCAGTGTCAGCGCGGAAACCATATAATCCACCGCTTCACGCACGGTGTAAACTTTATCTCCACTATTCTGCGGATTATCCAGAATATTTCCCTGCGGCGGTTCACCTTCCGGGAGCAGCCAGCAGCAGCCGCTCAAAATCACCGCCAATAACAGTGACGATAAAAATTTCATTCTCATTTGTTCCGCCCTTTCTTGACGATCGGCACCGCTCCGTCACGCCGGCGGATACACACCGTATTGCACCGCGGACAACGGCACAGCGAAACCGGCTGTTTCGGCACAAAAGAGTTGTGACAGGTGTTGCAGTGAAACAACTGACGGTTGCTCAACTGCCACTCGTTGCGCCGCAAACGGCTGATCTCCCGGCACCACAGCCAACCGATATAGGCCAGCAGAAATATCAGCAGTAATTCAAAAAATCCGGCAAAACCTATCCCGATCACTTTTCACCTCTCTGCCAATTCACCGTGTAAATGCCCGGCTTGATCCCGGCGGCTTTCAGCAGTTTTGCCGCCTGTTCATCCAATACACCGTCACCGCTGGATTGAATGACCTGCGACTGTATCAGCAAACCGCTGCCGGTAAAACGGATCACACTGGGCCGCTGCGCCTTATCCACCGGTAAATTTACCAAACCGGCAACTTCCAGCGTTTCGCCGTTTTCCGCCACCACCACCGACGGTCTGACCGCCGGAACTCCCTGCGGATGCGGCAAAACCGGCGCATACTGCCCCGAAGCCGGAATATCCCCGGCACTCACATTTTCGCCCGATACCTCATATTCATACACCGGGATTTGCGTTTCCCGGCCGATATTATGCTCCAAATCAATGCCGTCACCGGAACTTTCCAGACAATCCCCCGCATGGGTGCGGCGGCAATTACCGCAAAACGGCAATCCCCCCGTGTTGATCCGGTAGGTATGCGAGGAATCATAACGGCCGAGCAAAGCCAGCGTTTCACTATCCCGGCTCAAAATCAGGGAAACTTCTGTGCTTTGCCGCTTTTCTGCCGGTGAATGAAATTCATATTTGAAACCGGTCAGAACCAAAGCAAAAATCACCGCTGTAACCACAGCTGCCAACAGCACACTGCAGGAGTTGCGGCCCTTTTCAAATGACCATTTGCGGCGTTTTTTACTATTATTCAACAAAATGGGTCTCCGGATCATTAGCCAATGGCTGAACGGCAATGAAACTTTCCATCTGCGCCGATTCGGCAATATTCATGATTTCATACAATACGCCCGACGGCACATCCTTATCCGCCCGGATGACCAACACCTTTTCCCGGTTGCGGTCAGTGAGCAATTCCCGGCGCAACTGACCGGCATCGATATGGCGGTCACGGTAATATATCCGGCACGGCTGCCCCGGTACTTCCGGCGCAGTCACCGTCACGATAGAACGCCCCAGCCCCACCGCCTGCGGCACCTGATCGGCCTGCGGCAAATTCACTTTGATACCGGAAATACGCACCACGGATGATGCCAGCAACAGAAAAAATACCAGCAGAAAAAACAGATCCGCCAGAGCGATATACTGACCGATGCGCCATAACGGACGCAACCTGGTTCTGTAATAACGCCCCTCACCGGATTGTCCGGAATAATTCATTTTTTCTCCTCCGTCTCTGCTTCATCACTGCCGACGGCTTCCTCACCATTATTCTGCCGTTCAAAAAATCCGGTCAGTTCCAGTGCGGCCTTTTCCATATCCAGCGTCAGCACGCCCACGCGCACCGTCAGATAAGAATATGCCAGATGGCAGGGAATGGAAGCAGTCAAACCCGCCGCCGTGGTCAGCAACGCCTGTGCCAGCGGGCCGCCGATGTCTCCGGCCGAAAAATATTCACTGGCCTGGATCGCTTCAAATGCTTCAAGCATCCCCAGCACCGTACCCAGCAGACCCAGCAGCAGAAATACATAACTCAACGTGCCGATCAGAGCGATGTGTCTTTCCAGTTTCGGCAACTCATCCATGGCGGCATCGTCGATCGCCACGCGGATATTGCTGTCACCGCGCTGATGCGCCAATATCCCGGCCGTCAGCAATCTTGCCACCGGCCCCGGCGTATTGTCGCACAAAGTCAACGCCTCGACGATACCATCGCGTTTAAGCACGTTGAAAAGTCCACGCATCAACTCCCTTACACTGATTTCGTCCCGGTGAAACTGAAACACCTTGACCAGAAAAATAAACAACGCCAATACCGCACAGACCAGAATGACCCACATTACAGGTCCGCCATCATTCATCAACTTGAAAAAAAACATCTCGCTCTCTCCTGTCCCTATTTCTGAGTAAACTGCCTGCGGTAATTTTCCCGCATCACCGTCAGCGGTTCATTATTCTGCAACACCGATGCCAGTTGATCGATCAGGCGCATTCCACGCTGAAATGCTCCTTCCATGCCGGTATCCACCATCAGCCGCAACGCCGCATCACAACTTCTCAAACACCATATTTCATCCGGATATATATTCTGTGATCTCATATCCACCGCAGTATAAACCGCTCTTTCATAACAACTGCGGGCCTCTGCCGGTTTCCCGGCGTGTTCCAGGGCAACGCCATATTTGTAAAACGCTTCCAGCCGGATCTGCATGAATTTACTCGAATTGGCCAACCGGGCAAAACGGGCGATACACTCCGTCAGCACCGCCGGATCGATCGGGGCCTTGCCCGCCAATTCACAATCCCCGGCACGCACCGCGGCGATATCCGACTGCAACGTACCCGGTTCGATCGCCGCCGCTTGCAGAAATGCCGCTTTGGCTTCCGTCAATTTGCCCTGACGGAAAAGTATTTCACCACTGCGGATGAAACTTTCCATCGCCAGAAACTTATCCTGCACCTCATGCAGTGAACTCAATATCCGCAACGCTTCATCCGCTTTGCCCGCCCGGTCAATGAATACCGCCCGGAACAACGCCGCTTCACGGGCATAAGCCGTGCCGGTAAAGTTGCGCTCCACTTTAAGCAGATCGGCGATCAATGCCTCATTACTGCCGCTGTTTTCCCGGCTCCTGCCCGCTTCCCGCAGAACCAGCACCGCAAATGCCGGGTGGACAGGATATTTTTCCCGCAATATCCCGGCGGCTTCAGCCGCTTTGTCTTTCATGTCGGCCAACTCAAAAAGTTCCACCGCCACGAATAACGCTTCCGGAGATTTCTCATATTCCGGATATCTCACTGCAAATGCCATGAATTCCGCCGCCGTATCCGCCGCCGGAAAACCATTGTCTTTATACGCCATCAACACCGCATTAAATGCCGCCGGCACTGCATATTCCGCCACCGGCAACGCCGCCGCTTCCTGAAAATACTGACGGGCCTGACGGTAAAGCATCGCATTGGCCATCAGTTGTCCCAGTTCCAATTTGGCTCTGGCGGCATATTCCGCCGTTTGGGAGTTGTTGAGCATCAGGGCAAATTCCCGGATCAATACCGGCTGATCGCGGCGGATGGCAAATTCCAGGATCAGATATGCCGTCTTTTCCGCTTCCCCGGTGCGCTTGGCCGCCACTGCGGCACTGTGAGCATTGCGCAACTCATTGAGGGCATCTTCCAAACGGTTGTTCGTTTCCAAAAATGCCGCATAACGGCACTGCCACCAATTACCCCTATCCGATTCATTGATCAACAGCCGGGTGAATTTTTCCAGCGAGGCGAAATCTTTGAGTTTTTCGGCGCAAACCACCGCATTGGCGGCCGCTTCCAGCCGCATGGCGGCAACTTCACCCTTGCTCCCGGCAGTATTATCCATCAGAAACACATAAAGCTGCAACGCCTGCAAATAATATTCACCGCGATACAATGACCACGCCGTGTTGAAAACCACCGGCAACCGGTCATCCGCCTGCGGATAACTCCGGCAATAACTCTGTGCCGCAGCCACCGCCTGATCCGGAGCAAAAGACAGCAATCTGACCAGCAACTGCCGGTGCAGCTCCTGTTTCAACTCCGCTTCCCCGGCAAAATCCATCGCCTTGCCCAACAGATCCGCCGCAAAACGGTGGTCACTCTTTTCCCCGGCGACTTTGGCGGCCACGGAAAACAATTCCAGCAGTCTGGCGTGCGGAGTTTGCGGCAATTTTTCCACAAATGCAGTAAAATTGCGCTTGAATCCGGCGATTTCACCCGATTTGGCATCGGCTAAATAGGTGAGCAGTTCCACATCCGTATCCCGCCAGTCGGCAGGCAGATTTTTCAGAATTTCCTGCGCTTCGCCGATCCGGTCAAGTTGAATGAGGGCGTAAACCGCCTCTCTGACCGCATAACGCCGCCACGGTGAATCCGGCCGGATGGTCAACCGCCCTGCGATCCGGCAGACTTCCACCGCCTGCCCCGCCAGCATCGCATCACGCAACGCCCCGGTTTCCACTCCGTGCCACTGTTCGCCGATACGTCCGGCGATCCGGATAAACAGATCATACGCCTCCGCCGGACGCCCCGTATCCATATAGAGCATACCCAGACTGAAAAGCCGCGCATCTTCCATCACCGGATCGGTCGTGCGCATATCTTTCAACATATTTTCCGCCGCTTCGGTCTTGCCCTCTGCCGCCAGCAGATCGCCTTCCAAAGTGCCGGTGGAGCGCAACGGGCAACGGCGGCGGAACTCCGCCAGCAACGCCTTGGCTTTCGCCAATTCACCACTGCGCAAATATGCCGCACCGAGATTCAATGCACAATCCGCCCAAACCTCAAGCCGGTCGTTGCGCAACGCTTCGGCCATGACACTCTCATAACAGGAGATCGCATTGGTGTAATCCCCCGCATAAAAAGCGGCATCACCCAGACGGCGGCCGGCAGATTCACCGGCAACCGTCCAACAGCCGGAAACCAGAACCGTTCCCAGGATGATCCGGTGCAGTGTATTTTTCACTTAAATATCCTCATTGAGCCGGAGTTTCAACTGCGGCACTATCTTTTTTCGGAGCGGCAGCCGCTTTGTCGGCGGCAATTTTTTCCTTGATGCGGTCAGAGATCTTCTGCTGCAATTCCGGGTTATCCGCCAACACCTGTTTGGTCTGATCCCGGCCCTGACCGAGCTGCTCGCCATCAAAACTGAACCAGGAACCGCGCTTCTCGATGATGCCCATATCCGTGGCCACATCCAGCACTGAACCGGTCTTGCTGATACCCTCATTATACATGATATCGAATTCCGCCACTTTGAATGGCGGTGCCATCTTGTTCTTGATGACCTTGACTCTCGCCCGGTTGCCGGTGACCGTATCGCCGACTTTGATCGCCGTGGATTTGCGGATATCCATACGCACTGACGCATAGAACTTCAATGCATTACCGCCGGGAGTCGTTTCCGGATTGCCGTACATCACCCCGATCTTTTCCCGGATCTGGTTGGTGAAAATCACACAGGTCTTGCTCCGGCTGGCCGCACCGGTGATCTTGCGCAACGCCTGGGACATCAAACGCGCCTGCAAACCGACGTGGGAATCACCCATCTGGCCCTCGATCTCCGCTCTGGGAACCAGAGCCGCCACCGAATCCACCACCAGCACATCCAAAGCATTACTGCGGATCAGGGCATCGACGATATTGAGCGCATCTTCGCCGCAGTCGGGCTGGGAAACGACCAGTTTATCCACATTCACCCCGATCTTCTGCGCATAAGCCGGATCAAGGGCGTGTTCAACGTCGATGATCGCCGCATGGCCGCCGGCGGCCTGGGCATTGGCGATGACGTGCAGACACAAGGTGGTCTTACCGCTGGATTCCGGACCGAAAATTTCCACGATCCTGCCCTTGGGCAAACCGTAGATGCCCAGTGCCAGATCCAGTGCCATACTGCCGGTGCTGATCACCGGCACGTCGGTAACGGCGGCATCCTCGCCGAGGCGCATGATCGAACCTTTACCGAACTCCTTTTCGATCTGGCTGATAACCAGTGAAAGACTCTTTTCCTTATCCACTGCGGGAATATCTTTTTCTGCCATAATATTTTATCCTTAAATTTTCATTAAATATCCAGATCTTTGACTTTGGCGGCGTGTTTTTCAATATATTCACGCCGCGGCTCGACCACATCGCCCATGAGCAGATTGAAAATACGGTCGGCTTCGACGGCATCTTCCATCGTGACCCGAATCATGGTACGGGTGTTGGGATCCATGGTGGTTTCCCAGAGCTGTTCAGAATTCATTTCACCGAGACCTTTGTAGCGGTTGATACGCAAACCGCCGCCGGATTGACCGCTGGAACGGATGGTCTGGAAAAGTTCCTTGAGTGAAAATATCGGTTTGGCCTCTTTGCCGCCCTTGCCGGCAATGCGGCAGATTTCCGTTTCACCGGCGGAAAACACCTGTTTGGCGGTGATATTGAATTTCGCCAGATCAGCGACGATACCCACGCAATTTTCCGCTTCAAAGATATTCACACTGTCGATACGGCTGGCAATGTTGGCTTCATCCAGCGTGCCGATGGCACGCAGCCGGGCCTCGGCATCGGCGATGATCTGCTGTTCCTCATCTCCGGTATAAGCGAAAACCGCCGTGGAACTGCCGTCATGCTCACGCACCGTGATATGCGCCACCGGACAACGGCCGTCTTCCCGGATCACATCAAAATAATCCGCCGCTTCCAGACCGCATCTGGCCAAACCGTTTCCGGCTTGCGCCGCCCGGTTGTAGATCGCAATGATCTCTTTGGTCTCCTCGATGCTCAATTCCCGGTCGCCCATGGTCACGGTCATATCTTCCAGACCCAATTCCACCAGATAGCGGTTCAACTGGTCATCGGTGTCGATATAACTGAATTTTTTACCTTTGCTGACCCGGTACAACGGCGGTTTGGCAATGTAGATGTAACCGGCTTCGATCAGCGGTTTCATCTGACGGAAAAAGAAGGTAAGCAGCAATGTACGAATATGCGATCCATCCACATCAGCATCTGTCATGATCACCACCCGGTGATAACGGGCCTTGCTCACATCGAATTCCTCACCGGTTCCGCAACCGATGGCATAGAAAAGTGACTGGATCTCCTTGTTGTCAAAAATGCGGTCGATACGCACCTTTTCCACATTGAGCAGTTTACCGCGGATGGGCAGAATCGCCTGAAAACGGCTGTCACGCCCCTGTTTGGCAGAACCGCCGGCCGAGTCACCCTCAACGATGTAAAGTTCGCACTTTTCCGGATCACGGCTGGAGCAGTCGGTCAATTTGCCTTTGATCAGTGTTGCACCTTTTTTGCGGGCGGCCTCACGGGCCTTGCGGGCGGCCTCACGGGCGCGGGAAGCGAGAATAACGTTGCCCACGATACGTTTGGCAACATCCGGATGCTCCTCAAGATATGAACCTAATTCCTCATTGATCACCGAACCGACAATGCCGCTGACTTCGGGGTTGCCCAGTTTGGTTTTGGTCTGCCCCTCAAACTGCGGATCGGGCACTTTGACGCTGATAACTGCGGAAAGTCCTTCGCAGACGTCGGATTGTTTGACATTTTCCTTGCCCAGTTCCTTGGCCATGAATTCGTGGCCGTAGTTGTTGACCGTGCGGGTCAGGGATGAGAGGAAACCGGAAAGGTGCGTACCGCCGTCAACCGTATTGATATTGTTGGTATACGCCATGATCTGCGAGGTGATGCCATCGATATACTGCATGGCCACTTCCACATCGATACCATCTTTTTCCCGGTGGAAATACAACACTTCCGGATTCAATACTTCCCGGTCGGTATTCAAAAGGGAAACAAATTCTTTGATACCGCCCTCAAAGTAGAAAAGTTCTTCTCTGGTATCGCTGTCCGCCGCTTCGCGCTCATCACAGAGCGTGATGTGGATACCCCGGTTGAGGAATGCCAGTTCCCGGAGGCGTTTGGCCAGCGTCTGACGGACATAGGTGGTCGTCTGGAAAATTGAACCATCGGGCTTGAAACTGACTTTCGTGCCGCGTTTATCCGTGGGGCCCAGATCGACCAGCGGTTTGGTGGTGATGCCACGCTGGAAACCGATGAGATATTTGCGGCCGTTGCGGTGGACTTCCACATTGAGCCAGTCGCTCAATGCATTCACACAGGAAACGCCGACACCGTGCAGACCGCCGGAAACTTTGTAGTTGCTGTGGTCGAATTTACCGCCGGCGTGCAACACCGTCAGCACCACTTCCACGGCGGGTTTGCCTTCGCCCTCGTGCATATCCACAGGAATACCGCGGCCGTCATCCTCGACGGTGATCGAATTATCTTCGTGGATGGTGACCCGGATGTCGTTGGCATAACCTGCCAACGCTTCGTCGATGGAGTTATCCACCACTTCGTAAACCAGATGATGCAATCCGCGTTCACCGATGTCACCGATGTACATGGAAGGACGGACCCGGACGGCTTCCAGACCCTCAAGCACAGTGATCTTACTTGCGCTGTACTCTTCGGCCTTATCCGGGGGGGTAACAGGAGTATTTTCGTTCATGAATTTTTCTCTTTCTGAAAGGGGTTCCTTTTAAAAATTTTTACTCGCCCTTACAATACACCTTTCCGGGGTAAAATTCAAGCCCTTTTTCTCTTTAGAGAAAAGAATACTGCAAAAAAAACTCCGGCGGCGATTCGTGGCCGATCTCTTGTCAAACCGTCGGACTCAAATTCGGTCGAGTACACAGTACACCTTGTCCGCCGGAGCCTTGGCGAAGGCGGATCCCTCATATCGCTCCTTGCAAAACCCGACATTGCCTCGCAATCCATCCGCCGGGTGTGGTGGAGCGGGCCGGTGAGCGGCCTGACGGCCTTGACAGGGGCTGCGCCCCCGTACCCCCCTGTACGGACAATACGGACAATACGGATACTAACAGCAAGCCGCATAAGGTCGTCTTTGTCACGGGAAACCGCGCAGACCGCAGTCGAATGCACTTTTGCGGAGCAAAAGCCGCCGCAACAATAGTTGCAAGGATGAGCAAGCGGTCGAGCAATAGCCGGCATGTGCAGTGGAAAGGCCGCCCAGGCAAGCCGTAAGGCGAAGCCGCTTGACGACCGGCAAAGCCGGTCTGGCGGCCGCCCCACGGAATCGACGGCGTTACTTCATAAAGGAATTCACGCCCGGAGCATCTCTTTGTCACGGGAAATCTCCGGCAAAAGGTGGGGAGTTTGAGGGGAGGAAAAGGCGTTAGCGTTTGCCTCCCCTCAAGCGAACAAGAGCATATAACCGCTCCACCGGCTTATAAGCGGCAACAATACCGGTGCAGGCTCGCGGCTCGCTTGCGCTCGATATGCGCCCGGTACGGATAGGTACGGAGTTGTACGGATAAGTACGGAGCAACGCCAGCCGGGAAATGCCCCTGCCAGCTATCCGTTAATTACCGTTAATTACCGTTTGTTACCGTTGAGCCGAAACACCACGCGGCTGACGGCGGATGCAGTGCGTGGCAAGGTCGAAGTCAAACAGAGGCAACGGCGAGGGAGCATACTATGTATGTGACCGAGCCGGTGTCCGATAGTTTGACAAGAGATTGCCCGCAATGCGCCACCGTAATTACTTCATATCCTTGAGCAGCTGTGCAGCAAAGAGTACGCCGCGCGGCACATGGAAGAAAGTTTTCCACTTGCCGCCTTTAAGAGTGTGGGTGACTTCGCCGCGGCGGTTGCAGTAGGCGAACCATTCACCGTATTCCGGATCGGGGAAGTGGTTCCAGGTATATTCATCGACCTTTTGGAACCAGTCGGCGAATTTGGCATCTCCGGTGGCTTTGTAAGCGTGCAGACAGGCCAGAGTGGCTTCGTTATGCACCCACCAGAGTTTCATATCGTGCTGAAGTTCCAAATGGGGTTTGCCCAGCGCATCCATGAAGTAGAAAATGCCGCCGTATTCCTTATCCCAGCCGAAGTCAAGCGTATTGGAAATGATCTTGGTGATCGCAGCGATTTTTTCTTCCGAACCGGGGACATCTTTGAGATAATTGAGCAGAAACCACATTGCTTCAAGCACATGGCCGGGATTCATCTGGCGGCCGATACTGCTTTCCAGATCCGGCTTATCGCCATCGACGGGCATATTTTCAAAGACCAGACCGAAATCTTTGCTGTAGAATTTGTTAAGCACCATATCCACAGCGATATCCATGGCAGAATCAAATTCGTTGCTGCCCAGACTTTCTTTCATGATAAGCCCCAGATTGGCCATCATCATATACTGGCCCAGTGAGAGGTAGGCGGTCTTACCGGCAAGCGACTTATTCCACTGCAAAGCGGCATTGGTACTTTTGGCGCGTTCCAGATAGTTATTCATCGCTTCGACGGCGGCATCGGCATAGATTTTTTCGCCGGTGACCTGATAGAGTTTGGCCCCGCCCATAGCGGCAAAGCAGTCGGAAAAGAGGCTGTAAGGAGCCATCGCCGGCACGCCCTGACGGTTGAGAGCGAAGTAATATCTGCCTTTTTCATCCCGGCCGTTTTTGTAGAGGAAGTCGAAACCCTGTTTGGCGATGTCGATATAGGAATCTTTTTTGTAACCGGCCAGATAGATTTCAGCGAACATATAGACGATGCGCCACTGCATCCACATATATTTGGTCGTATCGTAGACCGAACCGTCACGGTCAAGACTGGTGAAGTAACCGCCGAATTCTTTATCGACACAGTTTTTCTCCCAGAAAGGGATCACGGAGTTGACCAGTTCGTTTTCATACTTTTCACAATATGCCTGCCAATTCATAAGTCAAAATACCTTTCATGTTATGACTCTGGTGAACGTATCCGGCATACTATATCACCATTTGCCGGGCAATGCAACTTGATTTTTGTAATAAAGAAGATTATATTGATAAACGGAAAGGAGAATTCTCTATGGATATCATCGAACTCAACCCTGAAAGTTTCAAAGCGATACTGCTCAAACCCGCCGCGTTGATCGATTTTTACGCTCCGTGGTGCGGCCCATGCCGCAATATGGCACGGGAACTGGAAAAGTTTGCGGCAGATCATCCGGAAATCGCCATCGGCAAAGTGAATATCGAAAGTGAGGAAAATAAAGAACTTGCCGCCACTTTTGATGTTTCCACGATACCGTCGATCTTCTTTTTCCGCAACGGTCAACTGGTCAAACACGTCACCGGATTTTTCAGCCGCACTGCCTTGGCCGATGAATTGCTCCGGCAGTGATTTGGTAGTGTCTTTCCCCGGCTGGCGTTGCTCCGTACTCATCCGTACTCATCCGTACTTATCCGTACCGGGCATACATCGAGCGTAAGCGAGGTGCATATTGTTGCCGTTAATTAGCCGGTGGAGCGTTTATATGCTCTTGTGCGTAGTGGGGAGGGACACGCTTCGCCTTTCCCTCCCCACTCCCCACCTTTTGCCGGAGATTTCCCGTGACAAAGAGATGCTCCGGGCGTGATTTCCCCTCGGAAGTAACGCCGTCGACTCCGTGGGGCGGCCGCCAGACCGGCAAAGCCGGTCGTCAAACGGCTTCGCCTTACGGCTCGCCTGGGCGGCCTTTCCACTGCGCATGCCGGCTATTGCTCGCCCGCTGGCTCATCCTCGCAACTATTGTTGCGTCGGCTTTTACTTTACCTTGTTGGCAATCTCTTGCCAAGTCATCGGTCGTCAACTCGGTCGAGTACGGTCGTACACTCCCTCGTTGCCGCCTTGACTTGGCTTCGACCTTGCCTCACAATGCAAAGTAAAAGTGCATTCGACTGCGGTCTGCGCGGTTTCCCGTGA
>SUWG01000010.1 GCA_015061625.1 Lentisphaerota bacterium
CGATATTCCGCTTTTCTTGAAAAGGGGAGAGGGTTTGGGAGAGGGGAAAAACCTCTTTTCCCGTGAAAAGAAGTTTTTCCCCTCTCCCAAAAGAATCCCTTTACCAGAAACGGCAGTTTAGGATTTTTTCCACTTGGGAAAAGGGTTTACTGCCGAAAAATCCCCGGTATGCCGAGAGCGGCGATGGGTGGGCATTTTCCAGCACAAAGTGTTTTTTCCGGTCGATCAATGCTGATTTTTTCCGGGCAAATCCGCCCCAGAGCATAAAGGCGATGCCGGATTTTTTTTCGCTCAAACTTTTTATTACTGCATCGGTGAATTTTTCCCATCCGTATTTTGCGTGACTGCCGGGGGTATGGGCATCGACGGTCAGCACGGCATTGATCAGCAGCACGCCTTTTTCCGCCCAGCAACTCAAATGACCGGAAGCCGGGGCAGGGCGTTGCAGATCATCGGCAAATTCCTTATAAATGTTGCGCAGAGAGGGCGGTAATGGCACGCCATCGGGTACGGAAAACGCCAAACCTTCCGCCTGTCCGTCATCATGATAGGGGTCTTGACCGAGTAATACGACTCTGACATTTTCCGGCTGGGTCAGGGCAAAGGCATTGAAAACCTTTTCAGCGGGTGGAAAAACGGTACACTCATGCCGTCTGGCGATCGATTTTGCCAATGGGATTTCCCATGTTTCCGGAGAGACTCCGGCATCGGTCAAAAATTTCTGCCACACTTCAGGCAGTTCGGCACTCATCGTTATTCTCCCGGATTGATGTAGAAACTCAATGATTCGATCCCGGTGGCAAAGACCCGGATGTTGTCGATATTCGAGTGGTAAGCGAGCAAAGCATCGGAACAAAAGAGGAAAGTATAAGGCTGATCTTCGTGGATTATCCTTTCCAGTTGATGAAACATGGCGATCCTTTTACTCATGTCGAATTCCTGGCGCAATTCTTCGATCAGGCGGTCAACTTCCGGATTGCGGTAGGAAATGAAGTTATCCCCGCCGATCTCACTCTGACTGGAATGAAATAATTGATAAAGATCCGGATCGAATCCGGTTCGCCAGCCCAGATTGCAGGCTTCAAATTCCTGATTTTTCAAGCGTTGCAGTAAAACGCTCCATTCGACGGTCTGCAATTTCATTTCGATACCGGCGGCGGCAAGGTCATTCTGGATCATCAACAGCATCCGTTGCTGGGTGGTACTGCCGGAGATCATCAGCATAGTAAAAGAGAATTTCTGCCCGTCACGCTCCAGAATACCGTCCCCGTCGCGGTCAAACCAACCGGCTTGGGCGAGCAACGCTTTGGCTTTTTCCGGATCGTAGGGCCACGGCTGTAAATTCTGATCGGAGTAGGATGAAGTAGGTATGATCGGGCCTTTGGAGATCGTGCCGCATCCGTAAAGCAGCCGGTCGAGTATCTCCTGCCGGTTGATGAGCATGGTCAATGCCCGGCGGGTGGCGGCATCCCGGAAGCAATGGATTTTATTGTTGTAGCCGATATAACTGTATGAAAAGTAGTCCGGATAGCGCAATTTTGCAATCGCTCCGGAAGTGAATTCCGGGGAATGGGTGCGGTTCATCCACTGTTCTGCACTCAAGCCGAGCATGCTGATTTTTCCGGCCAGAAGCGATTGCAATCTGGTATTGGGCAGTGCGATGACTTCAAAAATCCTCGTTTCGATCGGAGGGGCGGCTCCGTAAGCAAAGCCGATGTAATCGGGGTTGCGCTCCAGACGGATGCGTTTGGAACTTTCCCAGCTGTGGAACATATACGGGCCGCAACCGACGATCATCCGGTTGCGTTTGTGGTCGTCATTGAAACGTGCCGGATCAAATTCGCCATCGGGCATATAGAAGTGCCGCGGCATGGGGAACAACCCCAGAGTTTGTGCCAGAGAGCCGTAATATGCTTTGCTCCAGGTGATGACCAATTCGTAATCGTTGATCACTTCCACGCTTTGCAGATCCCGGTAATATACCCGCATGACTTCGCAGTTGGTCTGCGGATTGCGGATGATGTCGATGGTGAATTTTATATCGTGCGCCGTGACCTCTTTTGCCGGATGGGCAACGCCGGTTTCCGGATCGGTGAATGGGTGCCACATCACACCCCGGCGCAATTTTATGCGGTAGGTTTTGTGATCGGGGGATATGGTGTAACTTTCCGCCAGAGCGGGACGGAAAGTTTCCGGATTTTCCCAATCTCTTTCTGCCAGTGTCATGCTGCAAAGGGCAAAAATATCCATGGCGGTAGCTTCATTGTGAAGCAGGGGATTGAGGCCCGGCGGTTCACTGGCGATCGCCTGTATCAGCACCCCGCCGTCAACCGCTT
Source organism: Lentisphaerota bacterium (assembly GCA_015061625.1). GTDB lineage: Bacteria > Verrucomicrobiota > Lentisphaeria > Victivallales > Victivallaceae > UBA1784. Next base: position 2,337 of record SUWG01000010.1, read on the forward strand.
CCGGAGAAAAGAAATTCATATTGGCAAAGTCGCCGACTCCCCGGTGTTGTGAGCCGCCCATACGGCGGATGGAAAGTGCCGTGAGCCGCGCTTCGAGTTTTACCGATGCTTCCCTTGCCCGGTCGAAACTGGAAATCAGCAACAGCAGCAGCACCGTTGTTGCGATCAAAAGCAGTACGATAGCGGTATTTACTGCCGTGCGCATAACTTACCTCTGGGAAATGCGGTAGGTCATACCGGCACCGAGCAACTGGAATATGATATTGGGCAGCCACAGCAGATATTGGGGGTAGAGCCAGGTGTAGTTGTCCAGCGATTCAAAGATGATGATGGAAAAGAAGTAGACCGAAGCGAGGATGACACTGATAAACAGCCCGATGGAAGTTTCCCGGCGGCTGGTGCGGATGGCCAGCGGCATTCCCAGAAGCAGAAAGGCGATGGGGGAAAGGGCAAAAGCGATGCGCTTATTCAATTCGATTTCCAGTTTTGTAGTATCCTCGCCATTGAGTTTGGTGCGGCGGATGTCGCCGAGCAACTCTCTCAAGGGCAGATATTTGGCTCTTTCGCTCAATTTCTGGGCGTTGGCTTCCTGACCGTAGTTGAATTGAAATTTCCACTCATCGGAAAAAATCCGTGAAACTCCTTCAAGAGAACCGGGATCCCGGTTGGTGATCATGCAATCATACAAGGTGAAATGCAGAATCATCTCTTCGGTATCGGTGTGGATGATACCTCTGGCCGCACTGACTTCCTGAAGCACGTTGCCGTCTTGGTCGGTTTTGCAGAAAAGCACGCCCTGCAATTCATTATCGCTGATCCGGTCATCGATGGAAATGACGATATTGTTGTCGCCTTCCTGATAACTGAATGGATTGCCAGGTTCAAAGAGAGCCATCGGCCGCATTGCCGCTTCATTGGCCATCATGCTGCGGGATTTCCACAGCAGCGGCGGGCCGATCTCCACTTGCAGATAGAGGCAGATCAACGTCATGAGAAAGGTGATCATCAGAATCGGGCTGATGACCTGAAAAATACTTACTCCGCAAGCCCGCATGGCAGTTATTTCGCTGTCGGCGGACATTCTGCCGAAGATCAGCACCACCGACACCATCACTGCCCACGGCACGGTAAAGGTCAGAATCCTCGGCAGAATATAGAGCATATATTTGCCGAATACCGCCAACGGGATACCTCTGGAAACAAAATCCAGAACTTTGATCAGATTGGCCCCGGTCATGGCAAAGGTCAGAATCAGGATCGCCATGCCGAAGGTGACCAGAAATGATTTAGTTACATACCAATTCAAACAGCGCATTGTTTACCTGCTTTCGATTCAAAAAATGTTAATATTTTATACCATAGCACCGGGAATCGTTTTTTTCAAGCATTTCACGCTTGAATTGCGTGCAGTTTCTGGTTATATTATTATAAGAGTATAATGCTTGATGTTACAGAATTCTGTTTAAAGGAAGGTTTTTGTCTTATGAATGGTGTTGTAATTATCGGTGCGGCCGGCCGCATGGGCCGCCGTCTGGTCGCCAATGTGATGGCCAGTGAAACGTTGACTCTGGCCGGTGCCGTGGAATTTGCCGGTTCACCCTTTATCGGTCAGGATGCCGGCATCGTTGCCGGATGCGGTCAATCCGGCATTCTGATCAGCGATTCTCTGGAAAAAATCCTTGCTTCCGGCAAGGCCGCCGCCGTGATCGATTTCGCCACCGGCGGAGTGATCGACGATGCCAGACTTGCCGTGAAAAATAATTGCGCCATGGTCATCGGTACCACGGCTCTGACCGCAGACGACCGGGCGGAATTGAAACGGCTGGGAGCAGAGGAAAACGGCCGGATCGTCGCGGCGAACAATATGAGTGTCGGAGTTAATCTGCTTTTCAAACTGGTCAAAGAGGCCGCCGCTTTTCTGGGGATCGATTACAATGTGGAAATCGTGGAAATGCACCACAATAAAAAGTTGGATGCTCCCAGCGGTACGGCGGTGCGTCTGGGTGAAGTGGTTTGCGAAGCCCGGCAGTGGAAGTATGACGAAGCGGTGAAAAACGGCCGTGCCGGTATGGTCGGCCGCCGTCCGGCGGAAGAGATCGGTATGCACGCTCTGCGCGGCGGCGATGTGGTCGGCGATCACACGGTGATCTTCTCTGCCGAGGGTGAAAGGCTTGAACTTTCCCATAAGGCATCCAGCCGGGATATGTTTGCCCGCGGAGCTTTGCTGGCGGTGGAATATCTTTTGACTGCCCCCGCCGGACTTTACGATATGCAGGATGTGTTGAATCTGAAATGAGCCGCCGTAAAGAACTCAAAAATATTCTTCTGCGCCATTTGCTGCTCTGCGGACAAGCCACCCGTCCGGAATTGGTTGCCATGACCAAAGTCCGGGCGGCTACCGTTTTTGAAGCGATCGACGAATTGAAAAGTACCGGTATCGTCGGTGAACCGGAAAGGCGCACCAAAAAGACCGGCCGCCGCGCTCCGGTGTTGTGCTGTATGCCCGATTGCTGTCATGCGATCGGCATGGAATTGCACTTATCCGGCTGTACCGGGGTGATTGCCGATGCTTCCGGCGAAGTTATTCACTGTGTGGAACATCCCGCCGGTGACCGCTCATCACTTCTGGAAGTGAAAGCCGAGATTTTTGAGGTGCTTCAACATTTGCGGGATCTGGCGGATGACCGCTGGCATCTGATCCGCGGCATCGGCTTTGCCGATCCGGGGTTGGTGGACATCCGGGGCAGTATATCTACCCGTGCGGTGAATATACCGCCGTGGCAGATGGTCGAAACCGGAAAAATGCTTTCCAGTGCCTCCGGTTTGCCGGCAAGGGTCTGGCCGGAAGCGATGGTCAAGACCCACATGGAGTATTTACAGCGTCTGCCTGATGCCCCGGAAAGTATTTTCAATCTGGTCACTGATGACGGTATCGGCGGCGGATTCATCAAAAAAGGCGAATTGTTTGTCGGCAGTTCCGGCCGGGCGATGGAGATCGGTCATCTGGTCGTCCGCCCTGACGGTGCGCGTTGTCAGTGCGGCAACTGCGGCTGTCTGGAATCGGTGGCAAGTCCGGCTGCTCTGGCGGGCAAGATCACTGAATTGCGTGATGCCGGAGTCGATCTGGGCGGTTTGCCGGAAAAATTCACGATGGAAACATTCGTGGAATTCGCTTCCAACAATCGCAGCGGCAGGATCATTGCCGGGGAGTTGTGCCGGGATCTGTCTCATGCTTTGAGTGTGGTGGTCATGCTGCTCAATCCGGAAATGATCGTTATTTCCGGCAAATTTGCCGGTATGGGGAACTTTTTGACTGAAGGTTTGAGGCGGGAACTGGAATTGCGCTGTTTCCCGGATGCGGTCAAAGAATTGAAAATAGAGATATCGTCTTTGAGTGCTTCAGATACCGCCCGTGCGGCGGCGATGATGATGCGGGATCAGATTTTGCTGGGTGATTGAGGGGATTTATGAAAATCGTGATCGATGACCGGATACCTTTTATCCGGGGAGTTTTTGAACCGTTTGCCTCGGTGGTATATCTGCCGGGGAAAAGTATTGCTCCGGCAGATGTGGCAGATGCCGATGCTTTGATCGTGCGCACCCGCACCAGATGCGACAAGGCGTTGCTGGGAAATTCCAAAGTGCGTTTTGTGGCGACGGCGACGATCGGTTTTGACCATATCAATGCGGATGAATTAACTCAATGCGGTATTCAGTGGAGCAATGCTCCGGGATGTAATGCGGTCAGTGTGAAAAATTATATCGCCAGTGCGCTGGCGGCAATGGATATCCCTTTATCCGGCAAGACGATGGGCATTGTCGGGGTCGGCCATGTCGGCAGTAAAGTTGCGGTCGTTGCCGGGGCTTTCGGGATGAATGTTCTGCTCAATGATCCGCCGCGCGCCGATCGTGAAGGGCGGGAAAAATTCGTGGAACTGGATGAATTGCTTGCCAAATCCGATATCGTTACGCTCCATGTGCCTCTGGAATCCGGCGGCAAATATCCGACGGTAAATATGGCAGATGAGGCATTTTTCCGCAAAATGCGTTCCGGAGCGTGGTTTTTCAACAGTTGCCGCGGTGAAGCGGTACAGGAAAATGCGCTGATCGCGGCCGTGGATTCCGGTAAATTGGCCGGAGTGCTTATGGATGTGTGGCCGGGGGAACCGGATATGAGCAGAAAATTGCTGGATTCAGTTACTTTCGGTACTCCGCATATCGCAGGATATTCGGCTGACGGCAAAGCTAATGGTACGACCGCTTCGGTAAGGTATATCGCCGGCAAACTGGGCATTGAGGAGTTGGCGGATTGGCGGCCGGGCGGATTGCCTGAACCGGTCTATCCGGCGGTGATCGACCTCGCCGGATGCGATTCGGCATCAGAAGCCGTGAAAAAAGCGGTGCTTCATGCCTACGATATCCGGCGTGATACAACTGCGCTGGCCGGAGATCCGGCGCAATTTGAAAAGTTGCGCGGAACCTATTGGGTGCGCCGGGAATTTTCGGCATATACGGTGATCAACGCTCCGGAGGATGCGGTTGAAAGTTTGAAAAAACTGGACTTCAAGGTTGGCATATAAGGGGAAATTACTATGACTTATGCTGAAACATTGAGTGAAAGTGTGCGTAAAAAAGCGAGAATTCATGCTTATCTGGCGTGTATTTTCGGTTGTATATCGGAAGTAATGCTCGACAACAGTGCGCTGATTATCATCTATTTCACCATGCTTGACGGCGGCGATATGCTGACCATGATGGGAACCAGTTTCACCGGACTTATGGGCGCATTGCTCTATATTCCCAGCAGCATAATCATTGCCCGTACCGGTTTGAAACCGATGGTGCGTTATGCCTGCTGTACCGGTTGTGCCGGATTTCTGCTGATGGCCGCCGCTCCGTGGTTCGGCACGATGCTGGCCAAATATATTGCGCTGATCGGCTGTTTTATTTTCTGTATCCAGAGATGTTGTTACGGGGCGACATGGTATCCGATGCTGGATGTATTTCTCCGGCCGCAGGACCGGGCCGGATTTTTTGGCATGATGCGCTTTTTCTACACCGGTTTTACCGGAATACTGTTCTTCATTCTCGGAGTGATTTTGAAGTATGATCCGCCATTGATCTTCATGCAGTCGGTGCTGGCGGCTTCCGGTCTGCTGTTGTTGGGGCGGTATTTTTACATTGCCAAATTTCCGGATAATCTCCGTGATGCTCCGGAAACTCCGGATGTGAAAAAGGGATTGTCTATATCGATGAAAAACGGGCCGTTGACGGCATATTCGGTCTATCTCGGTTTATTTACGATCGCCTATACGTCGCTCATTCCGCTGGCATATCTTTATTTCAAACAATTTGCCGGATTGGATGACGGCACGGTGCAGATCATTTCATCAGTCGGTATCGGCGGATTGGTCACCGGATATCTGCTTTACAGCGGTAAATTGGGGAAATTGAAACTGAAATATCTGGAATTATTCACTCATTGTGCCTATATAATCGTGGCGTTATCGCTGTTTTTTGTGGATAGATCACTGCCGGGTTTCCCGGTTTTTGCCGGAGCGGTGATCTTCCTTGCATCGCTGGCTTACAGTGTATATATGTGCAACAACTCGGCAGAGTTGCTGGCACTTGCCCGGCCGGGCAACAAGACTGTGGCGATGGCGTTTGTGCAGACATACAGCAGTGCGGGGGTGGCCATCGGCCGTTTGGGGTCATCGTTGATTCTGGGCACTTCGCTGCTTGCTCCGGTCTGGGAATCAGGTGGGCGTGAGATCAGCCGTTATCAGACCTTCTTTCTTTTCAGCGGGGTGATGTTGCTGGTTCTGCTCTTTTTACTGCCGACCCTGCCTTCATTCATTCCGGCGCATGACGATTATTATGAGCCGAAAAAGTGATTCGGAGTTGAAAGTTTCTGTCGGGTGCATTATATTACTTGTGACAGAGAGAATAAGTTTTTTTGAGGAGAATAAATTTTTATGAGTGATAAACCCCATCCCGGCGGATTTGAAAGATTCACCCCGCGGGCCAGACAGGCGTTGCTGTTGGCCAAACGGGAATCCATGCGTTTCAATCACGGTTACGTCGGCACGGAGCATCTTCTGCTCGGTCTGCTTGCGCTCGGTGAGGGCGTGGCAATGAGCGTATTGCAGGAGCGCGGATTGAATCTGGAAGCGTTGCGTCTGGAAGTGGAAAAAAGTTGCGGGCAGGGGGAAGCGACCATGCTCGCCGGGGAACTGGCGATCACCAGCGGCTTGAGTAAAGTCTTTGAATTGGCTGCCAGCGAAGCGAGTTCCATGAATTACAACTTTATCGGCACGGAACATCTGTTGCTGGGGATTTTGCGCGAGGGGGCAAGTCAGGCTGCCAGAGTTATGCGCAATCTGGGCGTGGATGTCAATGATGTGCGTAAAGCGGTACTCAAAGCACTTGATCCGGATTATCTGCCGGAAAATTCCGGGGAGGAATATTCTCCGGAAAATTCAGCATCAGGTACACCCGGAGCATCATCCGGCGGCAGTTATACTGCTTTGGAAGCATTCGGCCGCAATCTGACTGCTCTGGCCCTCAATGGTTCGCTTGATCCGGTGGTCGGCCGCAGTGAAGAGATCGAGAGAGTCATCCAGATACTCTGCCGCCGCACCAAAAACAATCCGGTGCTTATCGGTGAAGCCGGAGTGGGAAAAACGGCGATCATTGAAGGTCTTGCGCTGGCGATCGCCGCCAAAAAAGTTCCCGATCTGCTGGCGGATAAACTTATTTATTCCATCGACCTGCCGCTGATGGTTGCCGGTACAAAGTACCGCGGTCAGTTTGAGGAGCGAATCAAAGGGGTCATCGACGAAGTCCGCAACTCCGGGAATGTCATTTTATTCATCGACGAATTGCATACCATTGTCGGTGCCGGTGGTGCAGAAGGTGCGATGGATGCCGCCAACATCATCAAACCGGCACTTTCCCGTGGCGAATTGCAATGCGTGGGAGCGACCACGCTGGATGAATACCGCAAAGGTATTGAGAAAGATGCCGCTCTGGAACGCCGTTTCCAGCCGGTGATCGTCAATCCGCCATCGGTGGAAGACTCCATAAAAATCCTGGATGGTTTGAAAGAAACTTACGAAAAGCACCATCATGTCCGCTATCTGCCGGGAGCATTGGAAAGTGCCGTGAAACTTTCCGACCGTTATATTTCCGGCCGTTTTCTGCCGGATAAAGCGATCGATGTGATGGATGAAGCCGGTTCCAGAGCGAGGATCAGTCAGGTGATCCCTCCGCCGGATACGGAAAAGCTGGATGCCGAATTGGAGAACCTTTCTGAAAGCAAACTCAAAGCCGTGGCGGAGCAGAATTTTGAAGTTGCCGCCAAATTGCGTGACGATGAGCGCAAAGTACGCCGGAAACTGGATGAATTGATGACCAGATGGCGTGAAGCCAAACGGGATACGGTCACGCCGGTATCGGCGGCAGATATTGCCACGGTGGTTGCCAAACTTACCGGGGTGCCGGTTCAGCAGATCGAGGAGGGCGAAAGTGCCAAACTTCTGCGCATGGAAAGCGAATTGAAAAAGGTCGTGATCGGTCAGGATCAGGCTGTTTCGATGATTTCCAAAGCGTTGCGCCGTTCACGGGCAGAGTTGAAAAATCCGTTGCGGCCGATCGGCTCATTTATTTTCCTCGGGCCGACCGGGGTAGGTAAAACTTTGCTGGCCAAAGCGTTGGCTGAATTTATGTTCGGTGATGCCGATTCTCTTATTCAGATCGATATGTCTGAATATATGGAAAAATTCAATGTTTCCCGTCTGGTCGGTTCTCCTCCGGGGTATGTCGGCCACGGCGACGGCGGGGAATTGACGGAAAAGGTGCGCCGCCGTCCGTACAGTGTGGTATTGTTTGATGAGATCGAAAAGGCTCATCCGGATGTAATAAATATGTTGTTGCAGATTTTGGAAGAAGGCCGTATCACCGACACCTTGGGGCGCAAGATCGACTTCCGCAATACCATAGTGATCATGACCAGCAATGTCGGAGCCGCCGAGATCGCCGGCACGGGAACTCTGGGGTTTGCTTCCGAACCATCTGCCGAATCGGTCAAGATGGAAGAAAAACTGCTCAACATCGCCAAAAAATATTTCAAACCGGAATTCATCAACCGTCTGGATGATGTGGTGGTGTTTCATCAGCTGGATAAGGATGCATTGATCAGGATCATTGATCTGGAATTGGATAAACTGCGGGCCAAATTAGCGGAAAGAGGTTTGACTCTCTTTGTCGCTTCCGCAGTTAAAAAATTCCTTTTGGAACGGGATTTTGAACCGGAGTACGGAGCCCGTCCGGTGCGCCGTGCGGTGGAACATTGGATCGAAGACCCCATGGCGGAAGAAATTTTGCGCGGTTCATTTTCCGGAGCGACCGGAGTCCGGGTGGAACTGGATAAAAAGAAAATATTGATCTTCCCGGAAAGTGACGGAGAGAAAAAATGATTTGTCCATTTTGCCATGAGGAAAGTTTTGCCAAAAAGAAAAATCTGACGGATGGGTGGAAGATCACCGGCACGATCGAAGTTTGTGCGCTTTGCGGAGCCGAATTGAAAAAAAGTGATCCCGGTGCGGAAAAAAAGGATGATTCCGGAGCATCCCGCAACCGTCTGGCAACTTTGCTGGGCGGGGATTTTTCGGTAAAGGTGGAGTTGACCGGCACATTTGACCGCAAATTCTGCCGGAATTGTCAGCATTTTCTGGTGCATCCATTCAAAAGTGTCTGTGCTTTGACGGATAAGGAAGCCGATCCGATGGGCGAGTGTCCGCAGTTTGCCGTTAAAGAGTGACGGCCAAAAAAGTGTGGGGTAAATGAAAAAATTTTCAGTGCTTTGCCGGGCATTGACTGTGCTGAAGCACAGACGGCGTTGTGCCGGTTCGGTAATTGAATGAAATAAAAAAAGCGGGGCAGACAGATCAGGTACGATCCGTTTGCCCCGTTTTTTTGTTCCGGTGTCAGTAGCCGAGTTGGCGGTTGACTTCCGAAGTTCTCTTGTAAAGCAGATATTCAAAGGAGCGGCGTTTGCCGGTCGCCGGATTGCTGGTCAGCGGCTGTTGGCGGCCGAAGCGGGCCTCTTCTGCCGGATGCCGCTGCCGGTCGGCAGCGGTCGGCGCACCGAACTCATGTTCATCGGGCGTGTATACCCCGGTGCGGATGGTTTCCACTCCGGTAAGCAGCAGGATATCTCCGCCATATTCTCCGGCGCGCTCCAGTACGGCTTCTTCCACATCGTAAGGGTGGATACTCATCCGGGAAGTTACGGAAAAACGGCCGATCAAAGTGTAGTTATCCAAATCGACATCTGCCGCAGATTCAGTATATTGCACATGATCCTGCGCCGTGAATTTTCTGCCCGTGTAGTCGATGTCGATACAACCGGAAAATGTCAGCGCAAGCAACATCAGTATCACCGGCAACAGCACTCTTTTCATATACGCTCCTTCAAGATATTAAAATTACAGATTTCAATCATACGGATAATATATCACCGAAATCAACCGGATTCCAACTTTTTTTTGAATAACTCCGCTTTTTCTCACAGAAAAGTGATAAAAAAGTTTGTAAAAAAGTCAGTGTTGAAGTATATTATGGAATGACAGTGTAGACTGGAAGCAAAATATTTTTTTATTAACATAATCAATCTTACATGAAAGGTGTGTCTGAAAATGGCAAAGAAGTTGAGCGATTCCATCGTGCTTGAGGTCAAAGACAGCGGTGTTTGTACCAAAGAATTTGCGGTCAAAATCGAGGCCGGAGTGGCCAAAAGCGAACAGAACAAAGTGGTTTCCTACATCGCCGGAGTGGCGAGCATCCCCGGTTTCCGTCCCGGTAAAGCCCCCCTCGGTATGGTCAGCAAAAAATATGAAGCGGAAATCAATGAAGAGTTGCGCAACCGTTTCGTCGGTGCCGCCGTGGAGAAGATCGAAGAAGACAAATCTCTGGATCTCTTGAGCTTGCGTTTCAAAGAATTCGGCAATATCAAAGCCGGTGAAGAATTCTCCTTTACCATGGAAGGCGTGACCGCTCCGGCTATCGATCTGGGCGATTACAAAAATCTCAAAGTCGATGTGCCGATGGATGCCGTCGAGGAAAAAGCCATCGATGAGCGTCTGGATATGTACCGCGCCATGTATGGCACTTACGCCGATGCCGAGGGTGCTGCTGTCGCCGAAGATATGCTCAAAGTCGATTACAAAGGCGATTTTGAACTGCCCGAAGATGCCTCCGCTTCACTGAAACGTCAGATCGAAGCGACCGATGCTTTCATGTGGCTCAACGAGCCGGAAAACATCCCCGGCTGTATCAAGGCTCTGACCGGTGCGGAAGTCGGCAAAGAGTATGCTTTCACCGCTGAATATCCGGCCGACTACCGTGAAGCCGCTCTGGCGGGCAAAAGTGTCAATTACACGGTCAAGGTTTCCGCCATCCAGCGCCGTAAAAAATTGACCGATGCCGAATTGATCGAGCGCACCGGCAGCAAAGATATCGATGCTCTGCGTGAAAACATCCGCAAAGGTCTGGAACTTGACGCCAAAAATCAGCAGCGTCGCAACGCTTCTGAAGCCGTTTTCGCCAAACTTGACGAGCAGGCCGGTGCTTTCGATCTGCCCGAAGCCCTGATCGAAAACGAAGTTCAGAAACTGCTCCAGCAGAAAGCCCGTGAAATTGTCAAGAGCGACGAGGATGCCGAGAAATTCAAAGCCGAATTGGCCGATCACCGTGCCGCGGTGGAAGAGGAAGCCAAAAAGATGGTTCGCCGTTCTTTGATTCTGCGTCAGGTCGCCAAACTTGAGGAAATCTCTCTGGATGACAAAGAACTTGACGATCAGTTGACCATGATGAGCCGTTACTATGGCTGCAAACCGCGCGAACTGCGTGAGATGCTGGAAAAATCCGGTTCCATCGATGAGTTGCGCATGGATATCATCAACGGCAAAGCCCTTGAGAAACTTACCCAGGCGGCGATCGACTGATTTGGTCCGGGGATCGTGAACAGGTGGTTTGCGGGGGAGAAAAGGAAGATATAATGAAAAAGACCAATTCTTATCTGGTTCCGACCGTGGTCGAGCAGACCGGTCAGGGAGAGCGGGCATTTGACATTTACAGCCGTTTGCTTAAAGACCGGATCATTTTGCTCGGCACTCCGATCGATGATCAGGTTGCCGGTTTGATCGTGGCCCAGTTGCTCTTTTTGCAAGCCGAAGATCCCAAAAAGGATATTGAATTGTATATCAACAGTCCCGGTGGATCGGTTACCGCCGGACTGGCGATCTACGATACCATGCAGCTTATTTCATGCGATGTGCGCACTTACTGTATCGGTCAGTGCGCCAGCATGGGGGCTGTGTTGCTGGCCGCCGGAGCTCCGGGAAAACGTTTTGCGCTGCCCAACAGCCGGATCATGATCCATCAGCCGTGGGGCGGAGCCGAGGGTACGGCGGCGGATATTGATATTCAGGCCAAAGAGATCCTCCGCCTGAAAGAGATGCTCAATAAGATTCTTGCGGGTCATTCCGGTCAGCCGTTGAAAAAACTTTACAAGGATACCGAGCGTGACTTCTTTATGAGTGCGCAGGAGGCCTGCGACTATCATTTGATCGACAAAGTGTTGCTTCCCAAGAAAAAGAGCAAGTAAATGGCAAAATCCAAAGACAAACAGTGTTGCGCCTTTTGCGGCAGTGAAGCCGGAGAGCGTAAAGGTGTTTTTTTCATCCCCAGTATGTATGAGGGATTGTGCATCTGTTCGGAGTGTGTGACCAAAGGTTACGAGATCATCAGCGATGTCCGGGATGAGCGTGCCGGTAAAAAAGAGAGTAAAACTTCTCCGATCAAAGATTTGCACGTTCCTTCCCCCAGGGATATCAAAGCGGAACTTGACCGTTTTGTCATCGGTCAGGAACAGGCAAAAAAAGTGTTGTCCGTGGCAGTTTACAACCACTATTCCCGGTTGAAAGCCAGATTTGACGGTCACGATGCCGCTCTGCCTGAAGATCTTGCCGATGTCGAACTGGACAAAAGCAATGTCCTGTTGCTGGGCCCCACCGGTTGCGGCAAAACTCTTCTGGCGCAAACGCTGGCCAAAATGCTCGATGTTCCTTTTGCCATTACTGATGCCACGACCCTGACCGAAGCCGGTTATGTCGGCGAGGATGTGGAAAATATCCTGTTGCGCCTCTATCAGGCATCGGGCAACGATATTGAAAAGACCCAGATCGGTATTATTTATATCGATGAATTGGATAAAATTTCCCGCAAAGGTGAGAATGCTTCCATCACCCGTGATGTTTCCGGTGAAGGTGTGCAGCAGGCTCTGCTCAAGATACTTGAGGGAACTGTTGCCAATGTGCCGCCGCAGGGCGGGCGCAAACACCCCAATCAGGAGTTTTTGCACATAGATACAACCAATATCCTCTTTATTTGCGGCGGGGCATTTGTCGGTTTGGATAAGGTGGTCAAACGCCGCCGCGGCCGCCGGGTGCTTGGCTTCGGAGATAACGCTCCGCAGAAAAACCTGCCGGAAGTTGAGGAAAATGAAAATATCGGCAAACTTTTTGCTGAATGTGAACCGGAAGATCTGGTTCACTTCGGTTTGATCCCGGAACTTATCGGCCGTCTGCCGGTATTGACTGCGCTTGAGCCGCTGGATAAGGCGGCATTGGTGCGGGTGTTGCAAGAGCCGAAAAATGCTCTGGTCAAGCAGTATCGCCGATTGATGGCGATGCAGGGTGTGGATCTGCAATTTACTGCCGATGCGCTTGAGGAACTTGCCGACCGCACAGTTAAGCGGGGAACCGGTGCGCGCGGATTGCGTGCGCTGATGGAAAAACTGATGCTGGATGTGATGTTTGCCGCTCCCGGATGCAAGGGCAAAAAACAACGCTGTATAATTTCTGCCGAGGTCGTGCGTGGAGAAGCCGAGCCTGAACTTAAACGTGCCTGATCCTGATGCCGAAGCAACGATCATCCTTGAGGATGAGCAGCGGGAAACAGAAACTGAAGATCTCATATCCACTTTGCCGCTGAAACCCCAGGATCGTTATAAATTCATCCGCAGTATCGGATTCGGCGGCATGAAAGGTGTGCTTTTGGTGCATGACCGGGATACCGGGCGCGATGTGGCAATGGCGATCATGCCGGATTTCCGGGATCGTCCGCGTCATGATTTGAATCGTTTTGTCCGGGAGGCAAAAATCACTGCCAAACTGGAACATCCCAACATCGTGCCGGTATATGATATCGGTATAGATGCATCGGGGTCACCGTTTTTTACCATGAAGTATCTGCGTGGTTCGACGTTGGCAGTGGTGCTTAAACGTCTGCGTTCCGGGGATGAGGAAACCATGGAAAAATTTCCGCAGAGCCGTTTGCTTCAACTTTTTATCCGGGTATGCAATGCGGTGGCTTTTGCTCATTCAATGGATATTTGTCACTACGATTTGAAACCGGGCAATATCCACTGTGGGGACTTCGGTGAAGTTCAGGTCATTGACTGGGGCCTGGCGGGTGATATTTCCACCGGCACTGCCGGACAGATCAAGGGTACTCCCGGCTATATGGCTCCGGAATTGATCAGCGGCACTGCATCACCGGGTAAAGCGGCTGATATCTATGCTCTGGGCGGTATTCTGTATGCTATACTGACACTGGATTCTCCTTTGGCGGGGCTGCCCCAGCCGGAAATTTTGCGGCGGACAGTTTCCGGGCGGATCCCGGTGCCGACGATTTCCGGCAGTCAGTTGCCGACCGGTCTGGAAGCGATCTGTATGAAAGCGATGGCATTGGATCCTGCCGACCGTTATCAGAATCCGATGGAGTTGCGCAAGGATGTCAATGCGGTCTTATCCGGTTATGCCGCCACGGCGGAAAAGGCTTCTGCCGGACGGAATTTTTTTCTTTTTTTGCGACGCAATATTTATCTGGTCATTATCGTTATATTATTGGTGATATCCGGAGTGTCGGCCTATGTGGCGTGGTATTTATACCGCAATTAGTTACAGGTAAAATATGGAAAAAGTGGTAGTTCTCGGTGCCAGCGGTTCGATCGGTCGCAGTGCGGCAGATGTTCTGGCGGCCAACAAAGATCGCTATACTGTTCATACGCTGGCGGCGAAAGAGAATCTGACTGAATTGTGCCGTCAAACAGATTTGCTTGCTCCTGAAAATGTGATCACCGCTTCAGAAAAGAGATTTCCGGAGTTGCAATCATTGCTTGCCGGTAAAACCGCAGTGAAATGCGGTATGGAAGCGATGATCGAAGCGGTTCAACAGCCGGATGTCGATACGGTTCTGTGTGCGATCGTCGGCACGGCGGGGATAATGCCGGTGCTGGCGGCATTGAAAGCCGGTAAAAAAGTGGCGTTGGCAAGTAAGGAAGTGCTGGTTCTGGCCGGTGAATTGGTGATGCGGGCCGCTGCAGAATCCGGCAGTATCGTGCCGGTTGACAGTGAACACTCCGGAGTATTCCAATGTCTTGCCGGCCGCAGAGGTGATGAGATCAAAAAGGTGTGGCTGACTGCTTCCGGCGGGCCTTTCCGCACTTGGGAAGCGGAAAAGATCAACAATGCCTCTTTATCCGAAGCTTTGGCCCATCCGACCTGGAATATGGGGCGCAAGGTTACGATCGATTCGGCATCAATGATGAATAAGGCACTGGAATTGATCGAAGCCAAACATCTTTTTGCTTTGAATGCCGATCAGTTGGATGTGGTGATAAATCCGCAATCGGTAGTTCATGCGCTGGCGGAGTTGAGTGATGGTTCCATGATCGCCCAGATGTCGGTGCCGGATATGCGTATGGCGATCGCTTATGGTTTGAGTTATCCGGAAAGGTTGGAAAAACCGGGGAGTCATCTTGATCTGGCAAAATTATCCGAGTTGAAATTTTATGCTCCGGATAAGAAAAAATTTCCGTCATTGGAGTTCGCTGATGCGGCATTGCGTGCCGGCGGCACGCTCCCGGCGGTGATGAATGCCGCCAATGAGGTCGCCGTGGAGCGTTTCTGCAATGGTGAAATTCCTTTCGGCGGTATCTGGAAGATCGTGGGCCGGGTGATGGAAAACAGCGTGGTTGAGCCGCAGAAATCTTTGGAACAGGTTTTACAGGCCGATGCGGAAGCCCGGCGCAAAGCATGGGAAGTCAAAGGATAAATCATGGATGAGGCAGGGTTGAAAGAAAAGATTTCCCGGATCATCGTACCGGTATCACTGCTGTTGCCGGTGTTGTTGATGACGGCCAATCCGGTTTACGATGAGTTGTGGAGTTTGATATATTTCACCGATCTGCCGGTGCTGAAAATATTGACCGATCTGGCACTGCCGAACAATCACCCGTTGAATACTTTTTCTCTCAAGATTCTTTCTCTGTTTTCTCTGAATACCGTATTTTTGCGTTTGCCGTCGCTGATTTGCGGGGCATTTATTCCTTTATTGTGCGGTAAACTGGCTTACCGCTGGAGCAGAAACAACCGTTTGGGGGCGATGATTGCCGCCGCGGTGCTGGCGATGTTTTCCATTCCGCTGGCGGTGTATTCCGGTCTGGCCAGAGGCTATGCCATGCAGTTATTCTTTTTACTGTTGTGTCTCTCGGCAATGAGTACGGTAAAGGAAAATCCCAAACGTTCAGCGGTGTTGACTGCCATCGGCGGTATCGGTACGATTTTATGTGTGCCGACCGGAGCATTGTTTCTGTTGCCGGCGGGGATCGGTTTTCTGATTTACAGCGGCAAAGAGGTGCGCCGCGATTACCGGATGTGGATCGCGGCCGGAATCATTGCTTTGATCGGCGGCATCTTTTATGCGGTGAATTTTTCTGCCTTGCGCAGCGCCCGATCCTGGGGCGTGGAGATCGATTCTGTCGGGGCTTACGGTGATTTTCTGCGGCTGATCTTTTTTTCATTGCTGATGATCCCGGCATTGTTGGCCACGTTTCCGGCATGGCGTGAACCGAAACGGCTTTGGGCATTGGGATTGCTGACGGTGCCGTTATTGCTGGCACTGGCGAGCAATGGCGGGCCGGCGCGCACCTATTTATATTTATCTGCCGCCGTGGCGATCGCCGGTGGTATCGGCATCGGGGAAACAGCCGGGAAATGGCCGGGAAAGCAGTTGTGGATAAGTGGTGCGGCGGCATTGATTCTGGCGGTGCCGGGAATATTTTTACAACTTGATTCATGGCGGATATTGGATTATACGGAAATTTTTGAAAAACACCGTTACAGTTGTCCGGCGGAAGTGCTGCCGGTCTACCGGGCATCGGCGGGGTTCCCGATGGCTAATGCTCTGCCGGAAGCGTTGGCAAGTTACAATTCCGTGGTTTCCAGCGGCAATTTCCGGCAGATCGCTTTTTTTGAGGCCGGGCAGGGGGAATTCAACGGATTGGATGCCAATCAGAGTGAAGCGGTCATCGTCACTGATTGCCGGGGTGTAGAGAGTGCGGTTGACGGATTGCCGTGTGTGATATATGATTTGACGGAAGTGGATTCGGTGGAAGCGGGCAAATGCTATTTGCTGATCGTTCCCCGGCAGGATCGGGCGTTGGAAACTTTTGACCGGTACGGCGAAGTGTTGTATCTTAATGTATGGTTTACAAGCGGAGTGAATTTGATCGTATTGCGTTGTGAAACTCCGGCAGAATTGCCGTGGCGGGTAAAAATTTACCGGATCGGAGAATGAAAATGAAAAAGTTTGCGGTGGTATTTATGCTGTTTATGGCGTGTTATTCTGCTCAAGCGGTCGATCCGGCGACCGTGACTGCGGCGGCACCCAAGGCATTGGAATTGGCCACGATCTGGAGTCCTCATGCCGCCAGTACGCTGCAATCCACGGGGATCGGTTTGATGAAGATCGGGGAATCGACGGTTTCGATTCTGCTGTTGCCAGCCGGGATATTGCAGTGTACTCTCGGTGCGCCATTCGGAATGTTTGATGCCGGAGTGGATAATTTTATCAAAGGCATCTGTGCGCCGTTTGAGTTGGTTTATCAGGTGATTTTACTGCCGGTGCGGATAATCAGTCTGGGAACCGTCAGGTGATGAGAGGTTTTTCTCTGAAATGACTTGAATATTTGCCGGGATGGAGTTATATTCTTTTCCGGTATATTTTTTTGATTTGGAAAAGGGATTTATTTATAATGTTTCGTAAACGAAATGTAACTTGCGCCGTAGAATTCGGCACATCCAAAATCGTGGTGCTTGTCGGCGAAGTCGATGACCATGGCGGAGTGAGTTCCGTTATCGGTTACGGGGCGGCTCATGCTCCGGGGGCGGTGGTCAAAGGAGAGGTTGCCGATGTCAAGCGTGCCGCAGAGGCATTCCGTCAGGCGTTGGAGGAAGCCGATCGGGCATCCGGCGGTGAATTGGTCAACTGCCGTCTGATGACGATGCTGGTTTCCGGTTGCGGTATTGAATCCAAACTTTCCAAAGGGATCGTCACGGTAAAAAATCCTGACCGGATAATTACTGAAGTTGAGCAGCAGGAAGCCAGAGAAAATGCCAAATTCACCGCGTCCGGCAACGGCAGGGAGATCATCAATACATCAGTATCGCACTATCTGGTCGATAACCGCCGGGTGAGCAATCCGCTGGGGCAATCCGGCACTCAACTTGAAGCGTGGGTACATATTATTCACGCCGTGGCCGGCAGAGTGGATAATTTCCGTTCAGTGGTGATCAATTCCGGGGTGGAAGATGCCCGGATCGAGGCGGTGTTTTCGCCGCTGGCCACCGGTGAGGGGATTTGCAGTGAGCTGGAAAAGGAAAATGGTTCACTGCTGGTGGATATCGGAGCCGGAACAACTGAATATCTGGTTTATTTTGATCGCGGGGTCTGTGCATCCGGAGTTATTCCTCTGGGCATGGAACACGTTGCCAATGATTTGAGCATCGGTTTGAAACTGCATATCGACGCCTGTCGCAGATTGTTGGAAAACGGCACATTGGCCAAGGCGATACAGGAAAAGAAAAGTTCTCTGGAGTTGCCCGGAAGCACCGGCAGGATGATGACGATACCATTGACATCGTTTGAAGTCATTGTTGATGCCCGGATACGGGAGATTTTTGAATTGATCCGCCGTCAACTGCGGGAAAAGAATGCGCCGCGGGCGTTGGGGGCCGGCGGTATTCTTACCGGCGGCGGTGCGGAATATTTCCGCAGCCGTGAGTTATTTTGTGACATATTTGATATGAATTGCCGTATCGGTATTCCGGCGAATGCGCCCGGAGCCGGATTTGATTTGGATTCCCCCCGTTTCAGTGCGATTTGGGGAGCATTGAAAGTTGCGGCATATTTTCAGCATAATTTCATTGCACCGACCGGTGCCGGGGATAACGTTTTCAAACGCCTTGGCAAGATGTTCGGACGCAGGAGCAGATAAGTATGGCGGAAAACAGAATTACCATCATGGCAGTTGGCGGTGCCGGATGCCGGATCATGCAAAAATTTACTGCGTTGGAAGCGGCGGATAAATTCCGTTTGCTGGCTTTGGATAGCGACAGTAATTCATTGCAGAATTCCGGAGTAAGTGAAGAAAACTGGATACAGGCGGGGCGGTTGTTACGTTCCGGGCGCGGATGCGGCGGAGATATCATTGCCGGTCAACAGGCATTGGCAAATGAAAGAAAATTGCTCAATTCGGTTCTGGCTTCAACGGATATACTGGTCGTGGTTGCCGGTTTGGGCGGCGGTTTGGCTACCGGCGGACTGCCGGTAATTTTGGGTGTGGCGGCCAAATTGCATATTACCACGACGGTATTGGTCACATTGCCGTTTGCCATGGAAGGATTCCAGCGGCGGCACATCGCTGAAGAGAAGATCAGAAATGATCTTCTGCCGATCGCGGATGCGGTGATCGCATTGCCCAATGACCTGCTGTTTTCCACGATGGAAGCGGAAACGCCGATTTCAGAAGCGTTCCAAAGATCGGATGAAGAGATTTCCCGCACGCTTTTTGCGGTGGTTTCCGTGTTGGGCGGAGCGAATCTTTTCAATGCGGATTTTGCGGCTTTTACCGGAGTGTTGAAACGGCGTCACTCGTTGTGCGCTTTGGGAACTGCTCTGGTCGAAAATAATGAGAATGCCGCTTCAAATGCGATGGATGAGTTGCTTTCTTCCCCGTTGCTTGGGGGACCGGAAACGCTGGATAATGCTGATGCCGTGGCATTTTCGTTGATCGGCGGGCCGGAGTTATCTATGGGCAGTGCGCGGGCGGTGCTGGATTTGTGCGCCAGGCAGGTGAATCCGGATTTTGAGAAAAAACTGCTTATGGGGGCGGCCACCGATGAGGATTTTACCGGTAAGATCCAGTTGACAGTTTTGACGGTAAGATATTTGGATAATCAGGTGCAGGAAGATGCTCCGGCGGTGAAACATTCATTCCGCCGCCGTCCCGTTGCGGCCGGTGGTGATGATGGTGAGCAGTTGGCATTGCCGAATCTGGATGTGGTGGAAAAAGGCATTATGGAAAATACCACGCCGGTCATGCTGGATGGCGAAGATCTGGATGTGCCGACTTTTATCCGGCGCAGTCTGGTGATCGAATTGGGAAAATAAAAAAAAGTAAAAAAATATTGAAGTTACTAAAATAATTAGGCTTTCTTTATCGTTTTAAGATTGGAAGCACTTGGAATATGGTGCAAAAAACATCAAAACTTAAAAGAAAGGATCCGATTATGAAAAAGACAGTCAAAGTTACGATGCTTGCCGCCGTTATGGTAATGGGATGTGCCGCATTTGCCGGTCCGCATGGCGGCCGCCATCACCGTCACCACCGTGACGGTCTGGATCTGGCCACCGGCATTGTGAATCTGGTAATGAGCGTGGTTGCTCCGGCCCCGGTGGTAGTTGCCCCGGCTCCGGTGGTAGTTACTCCGCCGCCGGTTTACTATCATCAGCGTCCGGTGGTTGTAACTCCGCCGCCGCGGCATCATTACCGCCCGGCTCCGCGGTATCATCACCGTCCGGCTCCGCACCACCGTCCGGCACCGCATCACGGCCGCCGCCCGCCGCGGCACCGTTAATATTGGAAAGAATCGAGGATGAAATTTTTTAAGGAAAGAAAGAGAAAAAAACAACTTTCCGCAATGAGATCACGCTGCCGCGCCGAGGATGACTTGCTCTCCCCGGCGTTGCATTCGCGTATTGAGGAAGTTATTTGCGAACTTCAACAGGCTCCTTTGGATGCCGTGGATGAAGCGATCAAAAAAGCGCAAACTGATTTCGCAGCTCTGCCACTGCCCAAACGGGGAAAACTTTACACTTTTCTGGATTTGGTTGCCGTGGTAGGCGCAGTCGCATTCGGTCTGCGCGGTTTATTTTTTCAACCGTTTCAAATTCCGACCGGTTCCATGCAGCCGACGTTATTCGGCATCCATTATCAGCAAAGTGAGGGCAATGTCAACGGCGGATTCGGGAAAGTGCCGGGAATATTGCACAATCTGATTTACGGCACGACCAGAGTTTACGAAACACACCGCGGGAGCGAGGGATATTTTCAACATATTATTGAATCGTATGCCGGCAGAATATTTGAATATTCTGAATTGATAATCGGCAACAACCGTTACCGTTTACCGGGCAATCCCCGGCAGGTGGCAGATTACACCGGAGTATTGGATCGGGAATCATTTTCGCCGGATGAGGTCATCTGCGACGGCTATATGACTGTGGGCGATCATCTTTTTGTGGAACGGGTTTCCATGTATATTTCCGAACCGGAGCGGGGAGACATAATCGTTTTCAATACTGAAGGATTGATGGTAAGCGGTCAGAAATTGACTGATATCGGCGGATATTATTACATCAAACGTCTGGCGGCTTTACCGGGGGATACGGTAAAGATCGTGGATAACCAGTTATATGTCCGTCCGGCGGGGGAGAGTGAATTTCAAAGGATACAGGATTTGGATCCGCGTTTTGCCAAAGTGTATTCCATGCAAGGCGGTTATCAGGGCCACCTGGGCAACATGGGCGAATACGGTTTTGCTTCCGGTGAAGAATATACCATTGCACCGGATCATTATCTGATGCTGGGTGACAACTCCAATTTCAGTATGGACAGCCGCTATTTCGGGCCGGTTCCCCGGAAAAATCTGGTGGGCAGGGCGTGGTTCGTATTTTATCCATTCAGCCGGCGTACCGGTTGGGTAGACCGTCATGATGCATTGCCGATGCCGACCGGTGAAGCCGGTGAATCGACTTTCAGACCGATGTTTTTGCAGTAATCCGGGGGAAATGTTATGAAATTCAGACGAAATTTGATGTTGTGGGTGAGAAATATCTGGCGGATAATCAGATTCAGTTCCCGTCGTTACGGGCGTGATCAGCTGGGACAACAGGCGATCGTGCTGACTTATTATACCTTGTTTTCGATCGTGCCGTTTATTGCATTGATCTTCGGTATATCCAGAGGGTTCGGTTTGAATTTCCCGCTCCGGGATATTCTGCTTGAACGTTTTTCCGCCCACCGGGAAATGTTGCTTTATGTATGTGAATTGGCGGAGTGGACTTTGAAAGAATCTTCCGGCGGGGTGGTCGCCGGAGTCGGTATCATCACATTGCTGTGGTCGGTGGTGTGGCTGATCCACAGTATTGAAAAGTCATTCAATGTGATTTGGGGGTTGTCGCCCAAACGCAATGTGATCCGCAAATTCAGCAACTATTTTTCTCTGGTTATGCTTACTCCGGTGATGATGATTGCGATTTCCACTTTGGGGGTGATGGTGCGTACCAAAGTTATTGAACACACGGAACAATTCCCGGATGATCATTTTGAGGGATTTTTGTGGGAAAGTGCGGCAGAAGTTCTGCCGGTATGTATCACGATATTGCTGATATTTTTCATCTACTGGCTGGTTCCCAATACCAGAGTCAGATGGACAAGTGCGCTGATGGCGGCGGTGGTGATCGGTATATCTTTTCAGGTATTGCAGTCGTTATTTCTGTGGTTGCAGACCAGTGTATTTTCCTACAACCGGTTGTATGGCGGCTTTGCTTTACTGCCCTTGTTCCTGATCTGGTCAAACTGGTCGTGGCAGCTGGTTCTTTTCGGTGCGGAAATAAGTTTTGTGCATCAGCATTTGAAAAGCGGTATATTCAATGAAGACCGCCGCAAGATCAGTGTGCGTTTGCGCCGGGTGCATCAGTTGGCGGTGCTGCGTTATGTTTATGCCAATTTTGAGAATGGTTCCGGGGCGGTATCGGCGGATGATGTTGCTCTGGCGTTGCGGGTGCCGGAATCGGTATTGCGTTCCGAGATCGATGAATTGATCGATTGCGGCATGGTTTGCCGCAGTATGCGGGAGGATGGCGAAATAGTTTTGTTGCCCTCCAGACCGGCGGAAAGATTGACATTGATCGACTTTTTGCGTGATATCAATGGTATCGGAGATGATGAAAGTCCGGAATTGGCTTGTTTTGAAAAACTTTTCCGGGATTTGGAAAATTTGATTGAAAACAGTAAGTATAATGCCAAAATACATGAAGTATGAAAGGATGAAAAATGGATAAAAACTGGAAAATCGAAACTCTGGCAGTGCAAGCCGGATATGAACCGGGCAATGGTGAGGCCAGAGTGGTACCTATCGTACAGAGTACCACCTACAAATATGATGATGTGCAGAGTGTGGCAGACCTTTTTGACCTGAAACGGGAAGGTTTTTTCTACACCCGTCTGGCCAATCCCACGGTCGATGCGTTTGAGAAAAAAATTGCTGCCATGGAAAACGGCGTGGCGGCAGTGGCGGTCAGCAGCGGTCAGACGGCCAATGCTTTTGCGCTGATGAATATTGCCAAAGCGGGCGATCATGTGCTGGCATTATCCAGCTTGTATGGCGGCACGGTGTCTCTGTTTACGAATACGCTGAAAAAGACCGGTATTGAGATCACTTTTGTTACACCGGATATGGATGAAGCCGCAGTCGATGCCGCAATGAAAGAGAATACCAAGGCGGTATTTATTGAATCATTGGCCAATCCGGCACTGGTGGTGGCTGATTTTGAGATGTACGCCAAAGTGGCGCATAAGCACGGAGTACCGTTGATCGTGGATAATACGTTCCCGACGCCGGTGTTGTGCCGTCCGTTTGATTTCGGCGCGGATATCGTGACCCATTCCACAACGAAATATATCGACGGTCATGCCACGGCGGTCGGCGGTATCATTGTGGAAAAGGGCGGATTCAACTGGTGCAACGGCAAATTTCCGGAATTTACTGAACCGGATGAAAGTTATCACGGTCTGATTTACACCAAAGATTTTGCCGCGGCTCCGTTTTCGGTGAAATTGCGGGTGCAGTTGGTGCGGGATTATGGTATTCCGATGATGCCATTCAATGCATTTCTCGCCAATCTGGGAACGGAAACATTGCATTTGCGGATGGAAAGACACAGCAGCAATGCTCTGGCACTGGCGGAATTTCTGCGCAACCATCCCAAAGTCAGTTGGGTGAATTATCCGGGAATGAGTGATAATCCGGAATATGGCAGAGTGCAGAAGTATTTCAAAAACGGCATGGCCTCCGGAGTGTTGTGTTTCGGGGTCAAAGGCGGCCGTGATGCCGGTGAAAAGGTGATGAATTCCCTTAAACTGGCGGCGATCGTCGTTCACGTTGCCGATGCCAGAACCGGTGTGTTGCATCCGGCGAGCATGACTCACCGGCAGCTTTCCGAAGCCGAATTGGTGGCCGCCGGAGTTTCTCCGGATTTGATCCGGGTGTCGGTCGGTTTGGAAAATATCGACGATATCAAGGCTGATTTCGATCAGGCTCTGGCGCAGGCGTAAGTGGGACTACTGCTGAAAAAATCAATATTATTCATCCTCGCGCTGTGGAGCATATTGCTCTGCGGCGGCGAGGTGAGTTTTATTATTACTGCGGATCTGCATGGTGATCTGGCGGCATTTGCCCGTCTCGCGCCGCAGATCAGGCGTTATCCGCAGGCGGTGAAGATCGATCTCGGCGATTTTGCTCAAAGCAGCTTCCCGGTGGTGAGACAGAATGGTTTTCCGGTCATAGAGGCATTCAATGAATTGAGTTATGACATTCTGGTTCCGGGGAATCATGATTTGGAGTTTCCCATAGCGGTAATGCAAAGCTGGCATGAATATTTCCGGGGCAAAATAATGGGGGCGCAGTGGTTTCTGGGGGATTTCCGGATGCCCGGCAGTGTGGTCGTTGAACGCAGTGGCTTGCGGATCGGGATCATTGCCCTCGGTGAAACCGGGTTGAGTAAACGTGCGCCATTCTGGGCGGAGTTGCATTACGCTGATGAAGCTGCTGCCGTGGCAGCAGAAATGCGGAATTTGCGGCGGGAAAATTGCCATGCGATCATTTTGATCGCTCACATCAGCACTTCCAATTATCCGGTTTTCAGCCGGATTCTGAATGATTTTCCGGAAATAGATGCCGTCATCGGGGCGCATTCCCACCGGGAAATGCCCGGCGGTATCATGAGCCGGGTATTGTTTTGTCAACCCGGTTCCCATGCAGAATCGGCGGTTTTGTTGAAACTGCACTTTGACGATAAAAAACGTTTGCGTTTTGCCTCATCTGTATTGCTCCGTCCGGAGGCGGAGGGAGATGCGGCGGTGCTGGCGATCGCGCAACGGGCGGAATCGTCGGTGACGGCTGATGGCAACACGGTGTTGGCACGATTCCGGGATGTGGCGTCATTCGGCCGGATCGGGGCGGAAATCATCCGTCGTGCGGCCGGTGCGGATGCGGCGATCATCGCTTTTGATCCGGCCAAATTCCGGGAGAATATGAGTATCCGTCAATTTTATGAGTTGTTTCCCTACGGCAACCGGATCTCGGTGGTCACAGTTCGTGGAGATGCGGCAGGAAATTTGTTACGGCGGCGCAGACGGCATACCCGCTATTTCGGTGCGGGGGATTTTTCCGGCAGAGAGATCCGTCTGGCGGTGAATGATTATATTCTGACGTCAGTTGATTTTCTGCATGGTTTTCCGGCAGAGATTTTCAATGAAATTGAAAGAGATGTCATTCTTGAAGCCCTGAAAAACGGGGAATATTCAGAAAATATACCGTAAAAAGTTGAAAAATTTTCAAGAGGCACTAAATTATAGTGAAGTATAGATAAAATGTTGCCGTTAATGGTGGAATATGATAAATAATGAAAAATTGCCGCTCTCATTGCGGTTGGAAAATGCGGTGTTGTTCCGGCGCGGAATGCTGCTGATCACGGTCTTGTTTTTGTTGATGTATCTGCCGTGGTTGATCAGCGGCCATGAACTTTACCGTCAGGAAGGTATCTTTGCGGCGGTGGCGGCTGATTATGTGGATCATCCGTGGAATCCGGAGGTCGGTATCACTGCGCAGGCGCATAATATGCCGCACAGTGACTTGTGGCCGCTTTATCCGGCGGTCGTATCACTGTTTTACCGTTGCGGAGTGCCGATGGAAAATGCGTTGCGGATAATTTCGGTGCTGCTGCTGGGAGTGCTTTCATTGTTAAGTGGTCTTGCCGCCGGGCTCCGCTGTGGAAAAAGGGCCGGTCTGGTGGCGGCGTGCTGTTGTTTCGGAACATTATTTTCACTGGAAAAGAGCGTATACGGCGGGCCGGAAACGATGGCGGCGTGTTTTTTGCTTGCGGCGCAACTGCTGTTTTTTCATTACGGCAGCCGTCTGGCGGATTGGAATTCGGCGTGGATCGCTTCTGCGGTATTGCTGTCATTGGGATTTCTGACTTGCGGTCCGGTGGTATTGCTGTTTTTTGTGGTGCCGTTGTTCTTTTTGCGGCGTCCGCTTTCTTTTGCCGGTAAATTCCGGACACCGGGATTTCTGGTGGGGATGGTTTTGTTGCTGATGGTGGTGTTGATGTGGGCATTCCCTTTCGGATTCAGTTTGCGTCATTATGCGGTCAGTGGTAATTTGATGATGATCTCCACCGGAAAATATTGGGAAGAAGTTCTGCTTTTCCCGTTGTTGTTTCCGTTGCGTATGCTGCCGTGGTCATTGCTGATGTGGATGCCGTTTTGTGTAGCGTTGCAGGCGATTTCGCCGTTGCCGGTTTTCAGCCGTTATCTGCGGACGTTGTTCTTTTCGATGCTGGCTCTGGCGTGGCTGATTCCCGGAGCATCGAGCAAATTGATTTTCTTTCTGCTTGGGCCGTTGAGTATTCTGACCGGTCTGACCTATGAATTGGGGGTGCGCCGTTACGGAGTCTTTCTGCGCAAGGCGTTGCTGGCTGGCGGATTTTTCTTTCCGTTGGCGGCGGTGGCAGTTCTGGCGGTGAATTTTCTGCCGGAAAGTTTCCTGTCATTGTTCGGAGAAAGCGAAAAAATGCAGTTCCGGCAGGCTGTTCCCGGTTATTTATATTATTCACTGGTGGCGATCATCTGTCTGTTGGGATTGAATGTATTTTTCAGCACCGGTCACCGCCGTTTCCCGATCTGGGTGCAGTTGTCGTTGCTTTGTTGCGGTATCAGTATTGTTGCTGCGGTGGAATTTCTTCCTTACCGGATGATGGATAAAGGTTGGCGGACTTTGGGAGATGATGTGCGGGCGGTATTGCCGGAAGAAACATCAAAACTTTACAAATACGATATCGATGGTATGTATTGCGGATTATTCTATGTCGGCAAACCGATCTACCAGTTGCAATCGCTGGATGAGTTGAATGATCTGGAAGATACCGTTTATGTGATTTCTTCCGGTTTGCCGCTTGATCCGGGGCGGGTGTGGACTGCGCTTTTGCCGGATGATTACGTCTGCCGGGATGTGCCGGTATCAGTTTGGCGTGGAGTGCGCCGCAAAGATAACTGGATGGTCATTGATGAGTAAGGAAAAAATCGCCGTGGCAATGTCCGGCGGAGTGGATTCGGCAGTTGCCGCGTATCTGGCGGTGCGGGATGGGTTTCAGGTTACCGGTATCCATCTTAAAATGGAACCGGATGCGCCGGCAGATCAACAACTGTATGCAAGTTGCCGGATGCTGGGGATCGAATTGATCGAACATGATTGTTCGGCGGAGTTTTACGACCGGGTATTGTATGCTTCTGCCATGGAATATGCTTGCGGCAGAACGCCGAATCCGTGTTGCCGTTGCAACAAAGTTTTGAAATTTGCCGAATTGCTCCGGGCGGCGGATATGGCGGGGATAAACAAAGTTTTTACCGGACACTATGTGCGTTTGAGTTGTGAAAACGGCATATACCGCCTGACCAAAGGGGTCGATTTGACCAAGGATCAGAGTTATTTTCTTTACCGTTTGACCCAAAATGAGTTGTCGAGGGTCGGTTTTCCGCTGGGCAGTTTGACCAAATGTGAAGTGCGTCAGATTGCCGCTGAAGTGCATTTGCCCTGTGCGGTACGCAAAGACAGTCAGGATGCCTGTTTTCAGATACCCGGAGAGTGTTGCGGTGAAACGTTGCGCCGCCGTTGCGGTTTGCCGGTAAAGAAGGGGCGATTCATCCATCAGGGCAAAGTTGTCGGCCGCCATGAGGGGATCCACCGTTATACGCTTGGTCAGCGTCAGGGGTTGAATGTGGCTTTGGGGGTGCCGGCATATATCAAAAGCATTTCGGCGGACAGCGGCAATATTGAATTGACCACTTGTCAGGATGAGTTGCTTACCGGTTCTTTCACCGTGAAAAATATTTCGTGGCAAAGCGGTCAGATGCCGGAACCGGATTTGACTGTCAGGGTGCGTTACCGTTCACCGGGAGTTGCCTGCCGTCTGGAAAAACTGGCAGATAACAGGTGGCGCGTATATACTGCGCCACCCCAGCGGGCGGTCACTCCCGGTCAGGCGGCGGTTTTTTATCACGGGGATATCCTGGCTGGCGGCGGGGAGATCGAAAGTGTTTGAATTCATCCAGCAACTTGCCCTGACCGGGGAGGGTAATCCGGCAGATAATGATCCGGTCATAATTTTATGCGGTAAAGAAACCGTGATTTTTGATAATGGCGAAACGAGGCGTTTGCCGGTATGGGTGGAAGTGAAAACGTTTGTCGCCGGTGCTGATGCTTTGTTCCGGGTCGGTAATTTGGATGGTCAAAACTGTTTTGCTTTGGAAAGTGGATTGCCGCCGGTATTGCCGGAAACTTTGAAACAGTGGCCGATCCGGCAATTCCTCTTTGAATTTCCTGAAAGCGAAACTGCGGCACTCTGCCGGGCGCGCGGTTTGCTTTCCTGGCGTAAACAGCATCGTTTTTGCGGATGTTGCCGGAGTGAATTACGAGCTTCGGAACATGATTCAGGCTTGTTTTGTCCGGCGTGTAAAAGTGTTTATTATCCGCAACTTGCTCCGGCGGTGATCGTTGCGATCACCCGCAACGGGGGCAGAGAATTGCTTTTGGCTCACAACCGTAATTTTTCCGGTAATATTCACAGTCTGATCGCCGGATTTGTCGAGTGCGGTGAATCTCTGGAAGCGGCTGTTGGCCGGGAAATTCTGGAAGAATGTTCGATCAAGGTGAAAAATCTGCAATATGTCACCAGTCAATTCTGGCCGTTCCCCAATTCGCTCATGCTGGCATTCATTGCCGAATATGATAGCGGCGAAGCCCGGCCCGATGGCGTGGAGTTGACCGGTTTGGGGTGGTTCACCGCCGATGATCACCCGGAATTACCCGCTCCGGGATCGGTTGCCAGAGCGGTGATCGACCGGATCTTTGCCACATCAACTGATCACGCTCATTGACTTCCATTTGCCTTTGCGGTAACGCCAGTAAAATGTGGCGGCGAGCATGGCGATATATAAGTTGCATATACTCCACAAACTCCAGACGTTGATCTCCTGTGCGGTGGCATCGGAGAATTTGTCGATCGCCCACGAACTGGAAAAGGTGTAATATACCGCCAGACACGGTATGGCAAACAGTACCCAGCCGAGAATGATTCCAGCCCACATGACAAATCTGGTATCTCCGGCACCTTTGACTGCGTTGCCGAAAAGAATATTTATGGCATCAAAAAAGAGGTAACCGCTGGTGAAGATCAGCATGATTCTGGATAACCGCAACACTTCTTCATCTTTCAGGTCGAACATCCGGCAGATCAATTCCGGAAAGATGATGAATACCACCAGCATCAAAGCCGCATAGCCCAATACCAGCATGAAGCAGTTGCGTACCGATTTTTCAGCGAAAGGAATATCTTTGGCTCCGACTCCCTGACCGACAAGGATCGATGCCGCCTGACCGAAACCGATCATCGGATTGAAGGCCAGACTGTAAGCCGACATCGCCACGGTGCTGGCGGTGAGGACGTTTTCACTTATTTTGCCGAGCAGAACCACGAAAATATTGAATGTCGCCAGATCAAGAACCAACTGAACTCCATTGGGTGTACCGTAACGGATGAGCCTTTTAAATATATCCGGCGCGTATGGATTGCGGCAAGTGCCGTAAATTTTCCGGGGCGACGGCAGGAAAAAACAGATGAGATAGACCATCATGCCGCTTGCCCCGGCCCCGATCGTACCCCATGCCGCCCCGGCAATGCCTAATTCAGGTACGGCAAATGAACCGAAATCCCAACCGAAAATCAGCAGGGCATTGAGAGGAATATTGAACAAGGTGATCAATAAGTTGACCAGCATGATCATTCCGGTTTTTGCCCGTCCGCTCCAAAAGGTGGAAAGTGCCGCCGTGGTCAACGGCACAAATCCGAACCAGGAGAGCAGATCATAGTATGTTATTTCCATCGGTCGCAGGGTTTCTGCATGGCCGAAAAGATCAAAAAGCTGTTGGGAAAACAAAGTGGTTGCCGCCATTAGCATTCCCCCGGCAAGGGCGAGGAAAATGGCTTGCCAGACTGCTTTACCGACATGGTGATTTTGTTTTGCTCCGCTGTACTGGGCAACAAAAACTCCGGCATAGCCGACGATACCCAGAAAAATACAGGACATGGTGAAACTGGTCAACCCTGCCGGGAATGCCGCCGCCATCGCCGCCGGATTGTAATTCGCCAGCATCACGCGGTCAGTAAAGAGGTTTACTCCGTGGCCGATGGAAGCGATCACCAGCGGAAAGGCTACTTTTGACACATCAGCAATGCCGCCGCGGCCTTTGAAAGATTGAATAAAGTTACTTTTCATAATCAGTTGAAATTTCATGCTCTTGTTTTTTTTGAGTTCCGCAGATAACAGTGACGGTCGCCATAATGATCATTACGATACCGCAAACCGTTTTGACGGTCAATGTTTCATGGAAAACCAGTATGCCGACGGTGACTGCGGTTACCGGTTCCAAAGCACCGAGTACCGCAGTTTGAGTAGCTCCGATATGTTTTACCGCAATGGCGGTGAATAGAAATGCACACAAAGAGGGAAACAGGGCAAGTCCGGTCGCGTAGCCGAATGCGCGCCACGAGGGAAGCATTTGCAGATCGAACCCCATTCTCAAGGGGATAAGCAGAATGATCACTGATATCAGCATGGCATAAAAAGTCATGGTAAATGGCGAAAATTCTTTCAGAGGGGAAACTTTCACCAAAACGATGTAAACCGCATAGGCCAATGCCGACCCCATGATCAGGGCGATTCCGGCGATGGATATGTTGTTGCCGCCGGATTGACAGAGCAGGATCACTCCGCCAAAGGCAGTAACAATACCGGCAAGGGTGAAAGTATTGAGTTTTTCACGGAAAACTCCCCACATGATCACGGCTACCAGAGCCGGATAAACAAAAAGCATGGTCGCCGCAATGCCGGTATCCATGATCCGGAAACTCAAGAACCACAGCAGACAGGTCAGAGCCATCAATATTCCGGCGACGATGGTCGGCAGGAGATACTTCACCGGCAGACGGAATGTATTACCGGTCAGCGGCAGAACGAGGCCGGTCAAAACGGCCGCAAAGGCAAAACGGTAAAAGAGAACTGAAAGCGGCAACATACCTTCAGCATAGAGCGGAATACCGAAAAACGGATTCAATCCGTACGATATTGCGGCGCAAATGGCAAAAAAACTCCCTTTCACTTTGGCGGTATTCATGATTTACAACGATCAGCGTTTGGTTAAAGTACCGTTTTTCAATTCGACCGTCCGGGTGGCTAATGAGGCGATATCGTGATTGTGGGTAATCATCAGGATCGTGCGTGACGGATCATTTTTGCGGAGCAGTTGAAAGAGTTTCAAGATCTCATTTCCGGTTTCCGGGTCAAGGTTTCCGGTCGGTTCATCGGCCAAAAGCAGAGCCGGATCATTGATCAGACTGCGGGCAATGGCGGCGCGTTGCTGTTCACCGCCGGATAATTCGGCGGGGCGGTGGGTGATGCGCTGGGCAAGTCCGACCATTTTCAGCAGTTCTTCCGCTTTTTTTCTGGCGGCGGCAAATTTTTTCCCGGCGACAGCTCCGGCAAGAGCCACATTTTCCAGAATGGTCAATTCGGGAAGCAGATGGTAAGACTGGAAAATAAAACCGATCATCTCCGCCCGGAATGCCGCCGCTTTGTTGCGGGACATTTCCGCCGGGATCTCGCCGCAGACGGCGATTTTACCGGAAACAGGGTTTTCCAGACCGCCGATCAGATTGAGCAAAGTGGTTTTTCCACTGCCGGAAGCACCGTAAATGCAGCACCATTCGCCTTGATCGAGGGTGAAATTCACGCCTTTGAGAATATCGAGGCGCTTGGAGCCCATCTGGTATGAATGACGGACATCGCGTAATTCAAGGATCTTCTTACTCATAACGCAAAGCCTCCGAGGGTTGCAGCCGTGATGCACGCAACGCCGGGATCAATGCCCCCAGAGTGCAGAGCAGAATACTGCTGATCACGATAAATGCCACATCTGAAACGACGATCTGTGCGGGCAGATGGTCGAAAAAGTAGAATTTGCGCGGGAAAAGTTCCTGACCGCTGACCATGGAAGCAAAATCCAGAATATTCTGCCGGAAACGGATGACCAGACAGCCGAGGATCGTACCGGAAACACTGCCGATCAAACCGACCAGAAATCCCTGCAATACAAAAATCCGCATCACTGCCCGGTCAGTACAACCGAGAGCCTTGAGCAAACCGATCTCTCTGGTTTTCTGATAGACTGAAGTTATCAAGGTATTGGTAATGCTGAATGCCGCTACCAGCACGATGAAAATGAGCAGAAAGAACATCATAAGTTTTTCCACTTCCAGCACTTCGAGGAAGTTGCGGTTGGCATCTTCCCAGCCGACGATCCGGAATCCATTCAATTCCACGGCCAATTCATTGAGCATGGTTTGCTGGTCAAATGGATCCGGGCCCCAACCGTAAACGGCAGTGGCGCACGGATAAACTCCGGTGATCCGGTCAGGCTCAAAAAGCAGATCTGCCGCATCGCCGGGCCCGGCAAAGAACACCATCTGGTCAAAGTCGGATTTACCCAGTTCATAGATACCGGCCACGGTGAATTCCGCCGGCAGATAAGCGGTGCTGTCGTCATTCAACTCAATACCGCCTTCAGCATTGAATTTTACCAGATCGGTAAGATTTTTGGCTGAATGTACCAGAAATGTGTCTCCCACTTCCAGTTGCCACCGGCGGGCCATGTAGGTACTGATCACCGCATAATGAGCATCGGTGTCAAAGTCATAATCCAAACGCAGTGACCCGGCTTTGATATATTGGTCAAGGTGCAGATGTTCGATCAATGCTTCAGAAGAAGCGGCAAAAAGCATACACTGGGTATCTAATTGCTGGGTTTTGCGGCCGAGACGGTTGGTCGCCGCATACTGCACGAGAACTGAACTTTGAATGACCGGCGTACCGGTGGCATCGTGACGGGCAAGTGCCTCCTGAATACGCTGAAAATCGGTATCATAGATCGGGCCGCGCGGGCCGTATATTTGAAAATGGGCCTGGGTTTCGATCAGTTTTTCTTTCATTTCTCCGGAAAAACCGCTCATGACCGCCATCACTACCAACAGTACCATCACCCCCAGAGTAACTCCGAGTATACTGGTCAGGGTAATCAATGAAACGGCATTGCGGCGCGGCTTGAGATAGCGGAATGCCAGAAAAAGTTCATATAACATAGGAATTATTCGCTTTTTACAACTTCAGTTTGGTTCTCATTGCAGAATATCCGGCGCAAGTTCGGATCTTGGATCTTTGCCTCACTGTTGAAACACCATGATATCGCCAACGGCAGGATGGCAATGGAGAAAAAGTAGAGATAGAGCCGACTGCGCCAGTTGCCGCGCAGACTGTAAAGCAGAATACCTCCGCCCAACAGAGAAGTTATTCCCAGATTGATCAGGAAAAGCGGGGTGATCGGCAGAGTTTCGGCATATCCGGCAAGAATATTGTCACTCATATACCAGCAGATGACCTCAATGATTCCGGAAATGACCAGAAACAATCCCCAGACATTCAGCATCCAGTTGAATGATCGGTGGTGGCCGCCGTTGTTGAAATATGCCTGTATTCCCATGCTGATCAGCAAACTCAATGCGGGGAAGACCGCAAAAATCATTCCCAAAGGAGCATTGCGCAAAGCAGTTACTGCCACCGCGGCAGTGATCATCGCAATCAGGGCGAAACGGCAGAGCGGCTGGCGCATCAGTCTGCTCCATGATTCTCTGCCCGCCATAATGACGGTCGGCAGCAGAATGATGACCGGGAAAAAGCCGATCAGCAGCACTGCCGGATAAGCGTACCAGTTGGCCGCTGTACCCAGTGTGGCGGTGAAGTTGCTGAATGAGACAAATTCCTGCCAGTATCCCGGATAGACCGATTCAACTGTTATTGCCCAGGGTACTATCGGCAGGAGGGAAAAGAACAGATAAAACGGCGCGATGAAAAACAGTTCTTTGATGCGGCTTTCGCTGATGACAAAGAGAATGATCGCCGCTGCCGGAAGCAGGAAAGCGTATGATCCGGCGGTCAAAAAGGCTGCCGCTGTGAATAATCCGCTGACAATGATCATGAAAAATTTGCGGCGGTTGATTTTCTGCTCCTGGGTGGCAAGGAACAATGCTCCGGATGCTCCGGAAACAAACATGGTGAATATCGCCATGGTTTGATCCGAATTACTCAGGAATAATGCCAGAGAGAAACTCAAACAGACCGTAGCCGACAATGCGGCAAGTTTTTCATCCCGCATAGTTTGTTGAATCATCAATGCCACCAGCAAGGCGGTTATGCCGATCGCCAGTGCGCCGGGGAGCCGGTTGCTGAAACGGTTGATACCGAAAAGTTTGTAACTTCCGATCGTGAGCCAGTTCGCCATTGGCATTTTGTGGAATTGCACTTCCCCGCCGTAAACCGGCAGTATCGCATCTCCGGCAAACATTTCACAGGTTGTTTCCCAGTGGCGGATTTCGGTGTCGCTCAATATCGGGCGGTTATTGAGCGGCAGAATATACAGCATGATAAAAAACAGAAAAATCCATCCGAAATACTTCATTTTTACTCTCCTGTGAAGCGGAATATTTTACAATTTTGTCTGGATGTATATCGCACCGGAATCAAATCTTCCGGCAAAAAAGAATCCAATTCACCTTTGGCGGAAACTACGATCACATCGCCGTTGAGCAAGGCATTTCTGATCTTACCAGCGAGCTGATCCGGCGGCAGATCATCGGGATTTCTGCCGACTTTGCTTACCGGGATATCCAGCGTATAAGTGAGGGCAGCCCAAGTGGAGTCGTCCGCAAAAATCGCTGTATCGGGTTGATTGATTTCCGGTACCATCTGTTCCAACTCATCTTTGGCGGGAATCGTGGAAAGTCTGTTCCACGGCACTGACGGCGGCAGAGTAAGCATGACAAAACCGGCGGCAAAGCAGATGAAAAAACTTTTTTCAGAGAACTTTTCCGCCTTGAGGGCAATGTAAAGCCAGAGAAATGGTATCAGCAGAGCCACTGCCGGGCGGTAAAGCTGCAGTCCGCGGCTGAGGGTGGATAAATCGGCGGGCAATTCCACGTTGCAGATTTTGGCAAATGACGGCAGAAGAAAATATATCAGCAACAGCGCAAAGAGCATGGCGGTCATGATCGCCATACGGTTGAGGCGGCGCAGAGCGACCTGACGCATATCCAATTTTTCCAGATACACGCCGAAGGTCAGGAATATCACCGGCAGAAATGCCATCACGACACCGGCCCAGGTGAAAAATCTGCTCCGGGCGATAAGGGCCGCAATTATTGCTCCGGCAACTCCGGTGATGAAACTTGCGATCTTTTCCGCCTTGTTTGTACTGCGCCGGGTAATGAATAATCCGGAAACGGCAAGGGTGATGGATAACGCCAGCAACGGTGCCGCCGAGGCAGATGTGCCGATCCACCATACCGGCGGAAAACAGAGGTAAAATCCGGCCGTGCTTCCCGGGTGGAGCAGTTTGAGTTTTGCGGCGGTCAGCCAGAGCAGACCGCCGGTAAGCAGCGTGGCAGCTGCCGCCGGTAATTTCGGCAGAAATGCCCCGGATAATCCGGGGAAAATCCCTTTGAGCATCAGGGCAAATTCATATTCTCCGGAGGTCAGCATACCCCGGAATTTCAAGGAAACGACATAAAGCAGTATTGCCAGAAATGTTCCGGCCCACGGCATAAGGTTGATTTTTTCTTTTTCCATAAAAATATATAACAAGAACTGAAAACACTGTTCAATCAGTATAATATACTATCGAATAGCGATTAAATCAAGCCGTTTCAAGAGAAAATGCATTGCACCAGCAGCATATAGACCGCCGTACCGGTGATGATCGAGAGCAGGGGATTCTTTTTCCACCAGTGCAGAGCGATCACCGTGACTGAAGCGATCAATTCCGGCAGTCCCCAGCCGCCGTCGGCCAGTGAGCGGCCGCGGTACTCTGAACAAAGACAGTAAACGACCAGCATGGCAATCGCCGCCGGCGAGAGGACTTTGCCGATGTAAGTGATCACCGGCGGACATTTTCTGCCGGAGGAAAAGAGCAGAAAGGGGAACGCCCGCAACAGTACGGTGATCGTGGCAGTAACCGCAATTACGGAGATGATGGTGATGGTTTGCCCGCTCATTTGACCACCTCCGCCGGTTCAAATTGTTTTTCCAGTGTCTTGCGGAAAATGATGAATGTGGCGGTCATCATGACCATTGCGGGAATGAGCATATTATCCACGCTGAAAAATACTCTGCCGGCAATCGCACAGATAATGCCGATCGCCGCCGGCAGCCGGTTGCGTTTTTCCCGGCATTGATCGGTAAGCACCACCAGAAACAATGCGGTCATGGCGAAGTCGATCCCTTCGGTGGAAAAGGGCAGAAAACGGCCCGCCATGGCACCGATGGTAACTCCGGAAACCCAGTAAAGGTGGTCGAGAGCTGCCACGCAGAGGCAGTAAAAGGTGTTGAGTTTTTTATCGGGAATGGCACTTTCTGCTTCGAGAGCAAAGGTTTCATCGGTCAGGCTCCAGATCAGATAGGATTTGCGCCAGAAACCGGTATTTTTGAATTTTTCCAGCAAAGATAAGCCGTACATGGCATAGCGGATGTTGAGAAAGAGTGTGAGCAGAGCCACATCGATCAGCGGCATATTGTTGTCTATCCAGTTAACGATGGCAAATTGCAATGCTCCGGAAATGCTGGTCAGACTGCTTAAAAAAGCCCAGAATACGATATCCGGGCGTTCGATTTTTCCGGCCAGCAGTATCCCGGCGGCCATGCCCATTGCGGTATAGCCCATGAGTACGGGCAGCGAGGCGGAGAACGCCTGATAAAAGATTCGTTTTCTGGTCATAATAATAAATCCGGTAAAAGTTATTTCGCTTAATGTAACTTAAAAAGTAAAAAAAGCAAATGGAATGAGAAAATTTCTGTTGAAAAAGTCATCGGCGGCTTGCAAATCTGATAAAGTGGGGTATATTATGTAGATTGAAAGTTGTTTTTATGAGAACGCACAAGAATTTATTGTTTAAATAAGGAGTTTGAAAAATGGCAGTTCCGAAAAGAAAAACTTCCCGTATGCAGCGTCGTCAGCGCAAAGCCGCCAACCGTTACGAAGGCGTTGCCGCTACCTATTGTCCCGGTTGCGGAGCCCCGGTGATGCCGCACCGTGTCTGCGCCGCCTGCGGCCAGTACGATGGCAAACAGGTCATTACGGTTGAAGCATAATAAGCGGTCACTCTGACCGTGTAAACCCGGACGCGAGAGATATGAGGATCGGCGTTGATGCAATGGGGGGAGATTTTGCTCCCGGTGTCGTTGTAGAGGGTGTCGCACAGGCACTGGTCGATTTTCCCGATTTGGACATTGTTCTGGTCGGTCATCGCGACCGGGTCGCTTTTTATCTGGAAAAGTACGGCATCGCTGGAAATCCGCATCTGGAATTGATCCATGCACCGAGTGTGTGCGAGATGTCGGAGCCCTCGGCGGTGTCTTTGCGTTCAAAGCGGGATTCATCCATCACCGTTTTGGCTAAAATGATGAAAGCCAAAGAGATCGATGCCATGGCCACGCCCGGTCATACCGGAGCGACAGTGGCGGCGACGACGGTTTTGGCGCGTACCTTGCCGGGGGTTGACCGTCCGGCATTGGGTGCGAGTATGCCGGCGCAGGAAGACCGTTTCCTGCTGATGGATGCCGGGGCGAATCCTGATTGTGCCGTGCATAATATGGTGCAGTTTGCCCTGATGGGTGAAGTATATGCCCGTTACCTTTACCACAAGGAACGTCCGCGGGTCGGTTTGTTGAGTGTGGGCGGCGAAGATATCAAAGGTTGTGATTTGACCAAAGAGACCTTTAAAAGGTTGGAGCAGTTGCCGATCAACTTTGTCGGCAATGTGGAGGCCAATACCGCATTCAAGGGGGCTTGTGATGTTCTGGTCAGTGATGGATTTGCCGGGAATGTACTGCTCAAGAGTGCCGAAGGTTTAGCCAAGGCGACCGGTTATTGGCTGAAGCAGGCGTTGAATAAGAGTGCAGCCCGTCTGGTCGGTGCGGTGCTGGCGAAAAATGCTTTTGCTGAACTCAAAGCCCATGGTTCATCCGATGTTATCGGCGGTGCGCCGCTGTTGGGGGTGAATGGCATTTGCATTATCGGTCATGGCGGATCCAATCCGGTTGCAGTACGCAATGCGATCCGTGTTTCGGCGGAATGTGTTGAATTTGAATTGAATCAGCGCATTATCGAAGCCATTGAGGAGGCCGGAAACCTGGCCAAACCGGAAAAGGCTGAAAAGTGAGCCGCAAATCTGTTAAAAAAAACTCCTCTGAATCTGCTGCTGAAAAAGTACGTCATAAAGTTGCCGTGCAAAAAAATAAAGATTTGATTTGGCGTGAGGCGATCATCTTTATCGGCACATTTATATTTTTTACCCTGTTTGCCCGTCTGGGCATTGATCCCCACCATGACGGCGTTATGCTGATACCTGCGATGCGGGTGGCGGATGGTGCGGTCGTTTTCCGTGATGTTTTCTGCCAGTATGGATTACTGGTTCCTCTGATTCAAGGGCTGGCGGTGAAATTATTCGGCGGGGAATTGCTGGTTATCCGGATGCTGACGGTATTATTTTACGCCGGAAGTGCAGTGTTGCTCGATCTTCTATGGCGCAGATATCTGCCGGCGAAATTATCCTGTTTTACGGCGGTGGTATTTTGTCTGCTTGCCTCGTGTACGATGGTGACATTTCACAGTTGGAATAGCGTATACGCACTGTTTTTCATGCTTTTATCCGGATTTTTTCTGCTCCGTTATCTGGAATCTGACGGCAGTAAAAGGCGTGAATTGTGTTTTGCCGGTGTTGCCGCCGGATTGACTTGGGGGTGTCGCACTCCTTGCGGGGTGGTGACGGTTTTTGCCGCAGTGCTGGTGTTGCTGGGGGCGAATTGGTTCACCGGAAAGGATCGGTGTCAGATCATGAAAGAGGCGGGGAGTTATGCCGCCGGAGCATTGGCAGTGGCAGTGCCGGCATTATCCTATATTATTTTCACCGGAGCGTGGGAAGATTTTATCAAGCAGAATTTCGGTTTTGTCAGCAGTTTCGTTGCCCGGCGTGGCGGCGGTGGTAATTGGACATATTTCAGTGAAAGTATGTTTCCTTTTTATCAGGAAGAGTATTATTTTTTCAACTCATTTTTTGCGCTGATGCCGTTGGGGGCAATGGTTATGCTGTATTTTGCCTGCCGCAAAGGGGTTCTTGACGGCAAAGAAGTTATGAAAAAGGAGTTGCCGTTTATAGCATTGCTGGTGCTGGGTTTGGGCAGTTGGCATCAATATTATCCGGTGCCGTGTGTGCGCCATCTTTTCTGGGGCGGTGCGCCGCTGTTTGGAGCGTATTTGCTGATGCTGTGCCGGTTGTGGCAAGGCAAAACGATGTTGAAAAAACTTCTTATGGTGTTTTTGGGAATCGTGCTGATCGGAGCGGTGGCAGTGCGTGTGGCCGGTGGTATGATGCGCTTGTCGTCCGTAGATTCGTGGGGCAGCCGCAATGTGGCGGGTATCCGGGGGATCAAACTGAACCAGATGGAATGCGGAATAGTTGATATGTTGTTGCTGACCAACCGTCTGCCGGAAAATATCCGTCAGAGAGGGGTGATGAATTGGAGTGAAGATTCCCTTTATTCGGCGATGATACCGGGGAGCGGATTTCAGGATTTGCAGTTTTACCGGTTTGATGCGGAGCAGTATCCGGGGTACGATATGAAAGTTTTTCAACACATCATGAGTGAACATCCGGTTGTTCTGACCGATCATGAGGTAGTGCCGCCCGGATATGCAGTGGCGATGGAAGCGCTTTATTTTGACCGGGTTTTGCGGATACTTGTTCCGGTTGCCGATTATCAGCGATGATCTTTTTGCTTTGCATTGCGGGCAATCTCTTGTCAAACTGTCGGACACCGGCTCGGTCACATACACAGTATGCTCCCTCGCCGTTGCCTCTGTTTGACTTCGACATTGCCTCGCACTGCTTCGCAAAAAAGGCCGCAGTTTGTTTCGACTCTTGCGGGCGGTTGCACCGCCCTTGACAGGGGCGTTGCCCCCGTACCCCCGTTTTTTACTTTGCATTGCGGGCAATCTCTCGTCAAACTATCGGACACCGGCTTGGTCGAGTACATAGTACAGGTCAGCGGCTCGCTTACGCTCGATATTCGCCCGGTACGGATGAGTACGGAGTTGTACGGAGAAGTACGGAGCAACACAAGCGGAGGTAATACCCCACCGGAGCAGGTCAGTGGCTCGCTTACGCTCGATATTCGCCCGGTACGGATGGGTACGGAGTTGTACGGAGAAGTACGGAGCAACACAAGCAGAGGTAATACCCCACCGGATTGCCGTTAGCGTCTGTAATGTCCGTATTGTCCGTGCCGGGGGTACGGGGGCGCAGCCCCTGTAAAGGGCGGTGTCAACCGCCCGTCCGATCAAGGCACGACAACGGAGTGCCGCGACTTCCCGTTTTTCTTTTGGTTACTTTTCTTTTTCCGTAAAAAGAAAAGTAACCGTGAAAAGAAAAGTAAGTTAGCCGATGGAGATGCCGGAGGGCATATCGCCGTCGATGGTAACGAGTTTCAGGTTGTTGCCGTCTTTGGCGGCGAGGAGCATACCTTGAGATTCGATACCGCGGATTTTTGCCGGTTTAAGGTTGGCGACGATGACGATAGTTTTGCCGGTGATTTGTTCCGGGGAGTAGAATTGGGCGACACCGGCGACGAGTTGCCGGATTTCGCTGCCGACTTCGATGGAAAGTTTCAGAAGTTTATCTGCGCCCTCGACTTTTTCGGCGGAGAGGACTTTTGCAGTTTTCAACTGGGTTTTGAAAAATTCATCGATAGTGACGACGACATTGACCGGAGTTTCTGCTTCAGCGGGGGCAGATTTCTCTGCTTTGGCTTTTTTCTCTGCTTTTGGGGCAGGGGCGGCTTTGGCGGCGGCATCTTCTTCCACGATGATACGGGGGAAGAGCGGGGAGGCTTCTTTCATGACGAAACCGGCGACGGATTTCAGATTTTTGAGATCGGCGATGCCGTTGATATTGGCTTGACCGGCACCGAGGACGTTGAGCAATTCCGCCATTTTTTCCGGCATGACGGGAGCGAGCAGGACGGCGACTTTGCAGAGTGCTTCGGCGGCGTTATGCAAGACGGTATGGAGTCGTGCGGGATCGCCGTTTTTGGCGAGGGTCCACGGGGCGCATTTTTCCAGATAGCGGTTTCCGGCGCGGACGGCATTCATTGCGGCATCGATACCCTGATCAAGTTTGTAGGAGTTCAGGCAGCATTCCATGGAAGAAATGGCATTATTGACGGCGTTGGCGAGTTCGGCATCGTCTTCATTGAGTTCATTGGGGGCGGGGATTTCGCCGCCGGTGGCGCGGATGGTGAGTTTGCTGACGCGGGAAAGGAGGTTGCCAAGATCGTTAGCCAAGTCGCTGTTGTAACGTGAGATGAATGAATCTTCGCTGAAGTTGGCATCGTTGCCCGGACTCATTTCGGCGAGGAGGAAGTAGCGGAAAGCATCCACTCCGGCGCGGTCGATCATATCCATCGGATTGACGACATTGCCGAGCGATTTGCTCATTTTGCTGTTTCCGGTAAGCCACCAGCCGTGGGCGAAGATGGTTTGCGGCATGGGCAGTCCGATAGCTTTGAGCATGGTGGGCCAGTAAACGCTGTGAGTGGTAAGGATATCTTTACCGATCAGGTGACAACTTGCGGGCCACCAGGCGTTGAATTTTTCGTCATCAGAACCGTACCCGACACCGGAAATGTAGTTGATCAGTGCATCGAACCAGACGTAGCAGACGTAATCGGGGTCGAAAGGCAGTTCGATACCCCATGAGAGTCGTGATTTGGGACGGCTGATGCAGAGGTCGCCCAAAGGTTTTTTCAGGAAGCCGAGAGTTTCATTGGCGCGGAAAGCGGGGAGAATGAAATCAGGATGGGTCTGGATGTATTCGATGAGCCAATCCTGATATTTGCTCATACGGAAAAAGTAGTTGCTTTCGGTGATGGCGTTGACATCGCGGCCGCAGTCGGGGCATTTGCCGTCAACGAGATCTTTTTCGGTAAAAAAGCGTTCACATCCGACGCAGTACCAACCGGTGTAATCGGCTTTGTAGATTTCGTCGCGGTCATAAAGATCCTGCATGATTTTAGCAACGATTTTCTTGTGATTTTCCTGGGTGGTACGGATGAAATAGTCATTGGTGATGCCGAGCCGGTTCCAGAGTTCCTGAAATCTGACCACAGTTTCGTCGCAGTGGGCGAGGGGGGCGACGCCGCGTTTTTCGGCGGCCTGTTGAACTTTCTGTCCGTGTTCATCGGTACCGGTGAGGAAGAATGTTGCATCGGAAAGTGAGCGGTGACTGCGGGCCAGCACATCGGCAAGCACGGTGGTGTAAGCGTGACCGATATGGGGGCGGTCATTGACGTAGTAGATGGGGGTGGTGACGTAAAATTTGCTCATAGTATGTAAATCTCCTTAAAAAACAGCAAAAAATCGTTCATTTATATAATATACTTCAATTTTCCATAATCGTCAATATCCGGTGGGTATCATTTAAGAGCATAGTGTATTTCTGATACATATCCGGCGGCAGATCTTCGGGGTGGAGTACATGGAGGAGGTGTGAATAGACTTTGTGCGGATCTTCCCGGAGTGCGAAACACCATGCCATGTAGTAGTGGATATAATCCGGATTTATCAATTCTTCTTCCCATGCTTTTTTTGCGGCACCGGCGGCCGGATCGATACGTCCTTTTTCCAGACACTTATCCATGAACATAAAGAAGGCGGTTTCGGAACGGAAATTGCAGGCTTTCCAGTGGTCGAAATATGCTGCGAGGACTTCGCTGTCGTTTGCCTGTTCAGAGTTTTCCATAGCCATAGCCCACGCCGAGTAGTCATGCGGGCGGATTTTTTGCGGCACATCGCCATTATGGATGCTGAAAAAAACTCCGATGGCGGCGGCGAAAAGCATTGCACCGCGCATTCGGGCATCTTTTATCCGGAAAAAGATCACGACGGCACTGGCGGCGATGATGAACAGATATGGCACCAGCATCAGGCGGTATCGGCCGATGGGTTCTCTGGCGCAAAGCGGCAGTACCATAGTTATCAAAGGTAACAGGAGCAGTCCGTAACGTTTTTTCCATGAACCGGAAAAGATGACGATCATAATTCCGGCCACGGCAAGCGGAATTATCAGACCGGGTGCGGGAAAATAATCCAGCAGCGGGAGTTTCTCGCACCAGAAATAGATGTTTTGATTTTCGGGTAATTCGCCGTATTTGAACATAGCCGGTATTCTGGAAGCGGCCTGTTTGACGGTTGTCAACAGGCCCGTTGTTACCGAAGATGCCGGGGCCGCGGCACTGCTTTCCGGAGTGCCGGTGTTATAAGAAACCGTGTAGCTGACAATGTCGAAAAACGGAGAAAATTTCCAACCGTTGGCTTTGTTGAATGCCGAGGCGGCCGGCAGCAGAAGCAGCGGCAGGAGCGCAGCCCGGAAAATTTTACAGAATTGTTTGCGTTTATACATTTTGTAAGCACAGTACAGTGCCAAAGCTCCCAGATACGGCATGACCGCCAGCCGCCCCTCGATCGTGGCGAATGCGGCAAAGCCGAAGAGCAGTGAACTTGACCAGTTGAAACGTTTGCGTAAAGCATTGAGCATACACCAGAATGTGAAAAGAGCAAAATTGACGGCAAAGGTTTCTTTCAGAATGGAAAATTCGTAAACCAGAAATGGCAGATACGAGGCGGAAATAAATCCGCAGATCAGAGCTGTCCGCCGTTTGCCGGTAAATTTCAAAATGATATCGGTCAGGCATGTGCAGCCGGCAATACCGACAGCCGTCTGGATGGCAAATACTGCCCATACAGCATGAATTTGCCGGTTGCACAGATAGCACAGATAAATCACCAGACGGTGAAAGGTGAAAAATGCCGGATACGGGTCACTGCCGCTCCATTCTGAGTAGCGCAGTAAAGTTTGCATATCCAGCCCCGGCACGAGGTGATAAGCGGCAAAAAACGAGTTGAAAAACTGGAGTGCAAAAATAATGCGGATGAATAAAGCGGCAAGGGCAACGGATATCAGAATTTTTTTTCTGGTCAACATGATAATTTTTCCTTCTTACTGTATATTTTAGAGAAATATATCACCAAAAGGGGTTGAAAACAAGTGAAAAAAATTATCTCGTGAAGATTTGCAGAATTTTTCTTGCATATTTTTGGAATATGATTATATTAAATAAGAAGAACATCTTGATCGCGGGCAATCGCGGCGGGGGGTATTCCCCCCGTTGAGGAAAGTCCGGACTGCATAGAGCGGGGAGCCCTTTTGAAAAGAAGGGTGCTGTGGACTATATTCCACGGAAAGACCAGTGCAACAGAGAGCAGACCGCCGCCGCAAGGCGGTAAGGGTGAAAGGGTGGGGTAAGAGCCCACCGGGTGACAGTGAGAGCTTCACCGCATGGTAAACTCCTCCCGCAGCAAGACCAAATAGGGAGTGAGCCGTGGCTCGCGGCGTTATGAACTCCGGGTTCTGGTCGCACAGACAGATGATTGCCGCCGCCGCAAGGCGGTACAGAATCCGGCTTACAGCGGTCGTGATGTTCTTGTTTTTGAAGATTTCAGGAGCGGCGCAGATTGCCGCAGATTTTGATAAATTGAGGATTTTTTTCATGGCGAAGTATGCTGTTTTAAGCGATATTCATGCTAACGCCGAGGCATTGGAAGCGGTTTTGGCGAAGTGCCGGTCGGTTGGCGCGGATCAGTTTTTGTTTCTGGGTGATCTGGTCGGTTACAATGCCGATGTCAAACGTTGTCTTGAGTTGGCCAGAGAATTGAATTTCGTGGCGGCGGTGCGTGGCAATCATG
This sequence comes from Lentisphaerota bacterium, assembly GCA_015061625.1. Classification (GTDB taxonomy): domain Bacteria; phylum Verrucomicrobiota; class Lentisphaeria; order Victivallales; family Victivallaceae; genus UBA1784. The sequence continues at coordinate 47,105 of SUWG01000010.1, forward strand.
ACGATTTTGCCATAAAAAAAGATGAGATACCCAGCGGATTCAACACCAATGCGGCGATCGCTATCGGTTGGACAAGGAGCATGATCACCGACGAAGACCGGGAGTTTCTGGAGTCGATGCCGCTTAAACGCACGGTGCCGGGAATTCCGGTGACTCTGGTTCATGCCACGTTGGATTCTCCGGAGACTTGGGGGTATGTGTTTGACACCCATCATGCGGTGGGGAATTTTTCGTATCAACTTTCGCAAGTGTGTTTCTGCGGACACTCTCATGTGCCGGTGGCGTTTGACAAAGCGCCATTTGCCAGCGGCAGAAAACTGGTCGAAGTGATCGATGCGTGGGAGCATAGTGCGGCTTATCCGCTTGCCGATGATGATTTTACCATTTCAGATGAGTTGGAAGTCAAGTTGGAAAAAGGTCATAAATACCTGTTCAATATCGGCAGTATCGGCCAGCCGCGCAATGGCGACAACCGGGCTTCATTTGCGGTTTATGATACGGAAGCGCAGAGTGTGACCCGTTACCGGGTGCCGTATGATATCGCTGCGGCGCAGGCCCGGGTGCGGGAAGCCGGTTTGCCGGAAAGATTGGCGTTGCGCCTTGAATGGGGCCGTTAAGGAGATTATTTTGCAGATATTAGTGATCAAACCGAGCAGTTTCGGGGATATCGTGCATCTTTTCCCGGCGTTGGCACTGATGCGGAAGAAGTTTCCGGAAGCCGAACTGGATTTTGTGGTCAATCCTGAATTTGCATCGTTGCTGGATTTTTCACCGTTCCCGGTGCGGCGTAAGATCATATTTGAGCGCAAGAAGTTGTCATCGCTCCGTTTTCTGCCGGAGTTGCTGGCGTTGCGCCGCAATTTGCGCAAAGTGCATTACGATATAACGATCGATTTTCAGGGATTGTTTCGCAGTGGTTATGTGGCGCATTTGAGCCGGAGCAAGGTGAAAGCCGGTTTTTCCGGAGCGCGTGAAAGCAGTGCTGAAATTTTTTACAACCGGAAAATAGCGGTTTCACCGGCCCATGCGGTCGAGCGTTACGCGGCATTGGCGAAAGAACTTTTTGAGATCGGTTACGAGCTTGAGCAGCCGGATCTGCCGGTGAATGAAAAAGCCCGGCAGAGTTTGCCGGAATTACCGGAAAAATATATCGTTTTGCTGCCGGGGACCCGTTGGGAAAGCAAACGTTTTCCGGCGGAGTTTTTCGGCAGTATCTGCCGGAATATCCGGGAAAAGCATCCGGATATGGCTTTTATTGCCGCCGGAAGTGCCGGTGAACGTGAACACGCCGGTACGATTTGGGATGAAGTGATAAATATGGCTGGCAAGACTTCTTTGCCGCAATTGTTTGAACTTTTGCGCCGGGCGGAAGCGGTGATCGGTAATGATTCCGGGCCGTTGCACGCGGCGGCGGCATTGAAGCGGCCGGTTTTCGGTTTTTACGGGCCGACAGATCCGGTGCTTACCGGGCCGTGGGGGGATAATTGCCGGTTCTTTTTTGCGGATTGTTCCTGTGCCGGTTGTCTGAAGCGGATTTGTCCGGATGGCAGTTACCGCTGCTGGCAGATGGATACACAGATGATCGCCGATGAAGTAAGTCAGGTGTGCAACAGGGGAGAGGGAATATGAAAAAAATGATAAAAGCCGCCGTGATGTTGTTGCTGATGTTGTCAGTGATGCCGGTTTCCGGGCAGTTGTCAGTGACGTTGCGATTCAACCGCACTCATTATATGGTTCATGAGCAGGTGTATGCCTGTGTGACGATCCGCAATGATTCCGGCCGTCCGTTGATTTTCGGTGAACGCCCGGAACTTCAGGGGTTCATACTCTTTGACATCCGCGATCAGAATAACCGTTTGATCCAGCGTTTGCCGGATATGGAGTTCCAAACCAAAGGGTTGTATCTTGCCCCCGGAGAAACCAAAAATATCGTAGTGCCTCTGCACCGGTATTATAATTTGCGCCGGGCCGGGACATACCGGATTCACGCCTATGTTTCCCACAATGCTCTGCGTCAGGAGTTCCGCAGCCGCAATGTTTCCATCCGGGTTTCCGACGGGGCGGTGGTGTGGCGCAAAACGGTGGGGTTGCCCAGCCGCACCGGCAGCGATGATGAACCGGTGGTAACCCGGGTGTATTCGATCGTAAAAATGGAAAATAATACCGAAAAATTTTACTATCTGCGCGTGGAAGATAACGGACTGATCTATGCTGTTACCCGTATCGGTCAGGTTTTGGCGCATACCCGTTATGAAGTTCAGGTGGATATGCTCAGCCGGATCCATCTGCTTATGCCGGTCGGCCCGCGGGTATTCCATTATATGTCCTTCAATGGTGACGGCATGATTCTGGAAAATTCTTATTGGAAAACCAGCGGCACTGTTCCCATGCTGCATCGGGATGCATCTACTGGCACTGTTACCCGGATGGGGGGCGTTCCGGCGAGAGCGGGGGTGGATTATGTTGACCCGTCCAGCGGTCAGGTGACGGCATCGGATTTGATGGGCGGCACTCCGGCGGCACCGCGTCGTGACAGCGGAGTGGTTGATCTCGGTGACGGTGTGATGCCGACCCAGGTAGATGATGCAGAGTGAAGTTATTGAGATCACGTCGTGTGCTTACGGCGGTGATGGTGTCGGGCGTTTGAGCGACGGCCGGATCTGTTTCGTGCCGGGGGTGACCCCCGGAGAGATCGCCGGGGTGAAGATCATTGCGGAAAAGAAGCGTTTCTGCCGGGGTGAAGTGGTGGAAATTTTCCGCAAGTCTGACCATCGTCAGGATGCGCCGTGTCCGCTTTACGGTCATTGTCCGGGGTGTGCGTATATGCACATGGATTACGCTTGTGAAGTGGAAATCAAATCCTGCCAGTTGCGTGATTTTCTGGTGCGCGGCAAAGTAGCTTCTCCGGAAGTGATAAAATCCCCTTTTGCTTCTCCGTCTGAATTATTCTACCGAAACAAACTGGTTTTGCATCATGCCGGTTATGTGGCATCTGACAACCGGAGTATTATTCCGGTGAAAAAGTGTTTTCTGGCCGATGAAAAGATCAATGATATTCTCGGTCAGGCGGGGGGAGGGGAAACGCTGTTTCGCAAGAGCAGCACGCAGGAAGCGGCGCAGATCATATCTCCGGAAACGCCGGGAATCATCCGGGAAAACATTGATGGAGCCGGAAATTTTTCGGTTGCTGGGAATGGATTTTTCCAAACGAATATGGCGGTGGCCTCCGAATTGGTGCGTCAGGTGAAAACGGCGGTGAAACTTTCCGGTTGCCGGCATTTGCTGGAACTTTACTGCGGGGTCGGAGTTTTTTCCATAGCATTGGCGGAAAGTTTCCCTGAATTATGCTGTACCGGTGTGGAGGTCAACAGTCAGGCGATCCGGTTTGCCAAGCAGAATGCGGCGGAGCATCAGGTATCTGACCGTTGCCGCTTTTACGCCATGGACGCACTCAAGGCATTGAAACGCTTCCGGAATCATCCGGATTGGGCGGTGCTGGTCGATCCGCCCCGGGGCGGCATGGAAAAACCGGCATTGCAGAAACTGCTTGAAGTTGATGCCCGGCAGATCATTTACATTTCCTGTGCGGCAGATACACTGGTGCGGGATCTGCAAATACTTGTTCCGGCGGGCTATGAGGTCAGAAGTGCGCAAATGCTGGATATGTTCCCCCGGACGGCGCATTTTGAAGTGCTTTGCGTATTGCAGAAGCGGTGATTTATCAGTGCGGATGCCCCAATTCTTTCCAGGCCGATTGCCTTACTCTCGGAGCATCGCCTCCGGCGACATCCAGTTGCAAAATCCATGATTTCCCGGTCAGTGTATCGAGTTTGACCAGCACATACTGGGTGTCGTGGCTGCCGTTTATTCCCGGAGAAATGACATTGACCTGGGCGGCGACGATCACATAACGGCTGGGGGAGTATTCCTGACTGTTGCCGACTTGAGCATTGCATAACGGGATCATCAGTGACAGCAGGATAAGAATGATGATCATTACGACTGTGGAAGTGAGAATAACCTTTTTCATTTTCATAAACTCCTTTCTCCTCTGAAAATAAATATAAGCGGAAATCATGGCAACTCAAGGAAAAGAGGGTTGAAAAAATGTGAAAATGGTGATATATTAAGGAAATGTTAAGTTTCCGGTTATTTCAAGAGAGGTGCCGGAAAGGTTTTTTTTAGATAGAGAGGAAATGGAGTTTCGATGATGGCAACTGGTGCAAGTGTATGCAGAAAGGTGATAGTCGGCAGCGCGATGGGATTGCACGCCCGTCCGGCGGCTCAAATCGTGCATATTGCCGGTAAATATAATTCCGAGTTGAAACTCCGTCGTACTGACGGCAAGGGCAGTGATGCTGATTGCCGCAGTGTGCTGGCGATGTTGATGCTTGCCGCCGGCAAGGATACCGAGCTGGAATTGCGCGGGTGCGGCATTGATGCTGCCGAGGCGGTCAATTCTGTCGCAGAATATTTCGAGCGTAATTTCGACGACAAGTAATATCACAGGGGTAACAGATGCGGGTTCCGAGTTGTACTGTTCAGGCTACTCCGGTTGCTGCCGGTATTGCTATCGGCCGGGTGATGCTGATCCACAGCGAGGCACAGGAAACGAAAAATGTTACGATCACCCCGGAAATGGTTCCGGCGGAATTGGAGCGTTTCCACACCGCATTGGCGATTACCAAAAAAGAACTTCAGGAACTTCAGGAAAAACTCCGGATCAAACTCAACGACAGTGAAGCGGATATTTTTGAAGCGCATTTGCTGCTGGTCGATGACCGGACGATGGTTGCTGAAGTTGAGCGCAGTATTTCCGAAGAATTATTTGATGCTGAATCAGCAGTTTACCGGGCGGTGGATAAATTTGCCGCCGCCTTTTCAGCGGTCGAAGATGCCTATTTGCAGGAAAGAGCGGTGGATGTCCGTGATGTCGGCCACCGGATCGCGGTAAATATTTCCGAGGTCGGTCCCCAGAATCTGGTTTATGATGAACCGCGCATTGTGATCGCTTCCACGCTGACCCCGTCGGAAACGGTGGGGATGAACCGGGAAAAGGTATTGGGTTTTGCGGTGGAAACCGGCAGTACGACCAGTCATACGGCGATCCTGGCGCGTTCTCTGAAACTTCCGGCAGTGGTTGGTTTGCCCCGGCAGTTGCTTGACACGCTGACGGTTGCGGATAAGATGATCATTGATGGTTTCAGCGGCAAAGTTATCATCAATCCGGATGCCGGCACGGAAGAAGCGTACCGGTTGAAAAGCCGTGAAGCCGAAGAAATTTACCGGCAGTTGCGTGGCGAAAGTGATCTGCGGGCGGTGACGACGGATGGATTTTCGGTGGAGATCGCCGCCAATGTGGAGTTTCAGGAAGATTACAGTGAGATCCGGAAAAACGGTGCCGGTGGCATCGGTTTATTCCGCACGGAATTTATCTTCATGGATGAAAAACATCTGCCGGATGAGGATGAACAGTTTGAAATTTATAAGAAACTGATGATTTCAGCCGGAAATGATCCGGTGACGATCCGCACGATGGATATCGGCGGAGATAAACTAAATAGTGGCATAGTCCGTTCTGCGGAGCAGAATCCGTTTCTCGGTCTGCGTGGCATCCGGCTGTGTTTGCGTGAAAGACGTGATCTTTTTGAAATGCAGTTGCGTGCGTTGATACGGGCCGGTGTGCATGGCAATATGCAGATCATGCTGCCGATGGTCAGTTGCATGGATGAGTTGCTGGAAACCAAAGAGATCATTGCCCGGCAGAAAGTGGAATTATCCCGGCGGGGAGTACCCTTTGCCGATTCGATCCCGCTGGGGGTGATGATCGAAACCCCGGCGGCGGCGATGACGGCGGATCGTTTTGCCCGTGAAGCGGATTTTTTCAGTATCGGGAGCAACGATTTGATCCAGTATACGATCGCTTCCGACCGGAGCAATGAAAGAGTGGCTCATTTGTACCGTCCGGCGCATCCGGCGGTGTTGCGTTTGATCAAGTTCACCGTTGAAGAAGCGGTCAAGCAGAATATTCCGGTGGCGGTTTGCGGTCAAATCGCCGAAGATATGTCGATGGTGCCGTTTCTGCTTGGTTTGGGGATCAATGAATTGAGTATGTCCTCCGGAGCGATGCCGCTGGTAAAAAGATTGATCCGGAGTTTGTCGATGCATGAATGCGGCGAATTGGTAGGTAAGGCGTTGTTGTGTGACAATTCGGCGGATGTAACACTTTTGTCACAGGAAATGATCAGCCGTTGTGCGCCGGAATTGCTGGATATTTGAGAGTACAGTAGGTAAAATGGGAAGATTCATATATAATTTATTTTTGCCTTTGGGCTTTATTTTTTTCCTGCCGGAATTGATTTTGAAGTACCGTCGCCGCGGCGGTTGGAAAAGCACTTTCGGTGAACGATTTGCCCGTTTCGGCAAGCGTAAAGAGGAGTTGAAGTCATTTCGCGGGGCGATCTGGATCCATGCGGTAAGTGTGGGTGAAACGGTGGTTGCGCTTTCTCTTATCCGCCGTTATTTGCAGCGTTATCCGGAAAGGAAGTTTATTCTTTCAACCACTACGACTACGGGGCAGGATGTGGCGCGGGCGAAGTGTCCGGAAAATACGGCAGTGATCTTTTGTCCGATCGATTTTCCGTGGATGGTGCGCAAAGCGTTGCGTCTTTTCCGTCCGGCGGAACTGGTGATATTTGAAACGGAGATCTGGCCCAATCTGATTTCGATAGCGGCGAATAAAGGAATTCCGGTGTGTCTGGTCAATGCCCGGATGTCGGATCATTCAGCCAAAGGCTACCGGCGGTTCGGGAAGTTGTTTTTCTCGCCGTTATTGCGTAAATTTTCCATGATCCTGACCCAGTCGGAAATCGATGCCAAACGCTTTCTGTCGGTTTCGCCGCGGGCGACGGTGGAAGTCGGCGGAAATATGAAGTTTGATCAGCAGATCCCGGAATTGCCGGAAGATAATGTTTTTGATGTTTATTTCGGCAAAGATCCGGAAAGGGTGGTGGTTTTGGGAGCCAGCACGCATCCGGGGGAAGAAGATTTGCTGACGCAGAGTTTTTTGCAGTTGCAGAAAAGTTTTCCCGGATTGAAACTGGTGCTGGTGCCGCGCCATGCTGAAAGGGGCAATGATGTGGCGGCGATGCTGGAAAACAGTAAAGTCGCGTTTTGCCGGCGCAGTGATGATGCGTTACCGGAAAAAGTGGTGGATGTATTGTTGGCTGACACGACCGGAGAGATGCTGTTGCTGATGAATAGTGCCGATGTGGTGGTGATGGGCAAAAGTTTTGCCGGCCATGATGAGGGGCATAATCTGATTGAACCGGCATTGCTGGGCAAACCGATCGTTACCGGGCAGTTGTTGCGCAACTTCCGTTATATTCTCAAGGTGTTGGAAGACAGCAATGCGGTTTATTGCTGCAATGATGCGGAATTGACCGGGGTGTTGTCACAACTGATCGCCTCGGCAGATTTGCGGAAAGAGGCCGGTATAAAAGCCTATAATGCCATTGCTCCGCACCGTGGCGCGGCAGACCGCACGATCGACACGCTGGAAAAGTTGCTGAAAAAGTAATACGGTATTTAACAAAATAACGGACATTGTGGAAAGATCATCCGCAGTGTCCGTTTTGTTTTTTCATATCTATTGTTAGCAGATGCCAAAAAAAGACTGCTGCAAAACAAACGTTTTGCAGCAGCCCCAGTTGACTTTGTCCGGTTATTACCGCCGGATCACTTGGCAATTACTGGGAAATGTTTCATTTGTTACCCGGCAATACGGTGGGATAGTTATACTGCTTAAATTTTTACAGTCGGCAAAAGCCCAAGGTCCGATCATTCGTACACTATCAGGGATGTTGATATGTCTTAAACTTGTACAAGCTGCGAATACATGTCTGTCAAAGAATTTTACTCCATCTGGAATATGGATACTTTGTAAACTTGAGCATCCTTCAAATACTCCGGGTCTTAATAGAGTAACACTATCTGGAATGGAAACGGTGGTTAATGCTGAACAGTAATAAAATAATCCTTGGGGTAAATATGTTAGACCATGCTTTATATTTACAGTTGTTAATTTGTTGCAATATGAAAAGACATTGATACCGAATTCTCTCACACTTCCGGGGATTGTGATGTCTGTTAAACCTGAACATCCGGCAAAAGCAGTATCTCCGATGTGTGTTACACTATCCGGGATGTTGATTTGCCTTAAACTGGCACAACCATTGAATACATCTCGGTCAAATGATATTGTGCCGTCGGGAATGGTGACATTTTGCAAACTTGAGCATTTATGAAATACTCCGGGGCCGAAATGGGTGACACTGGCCGGAATGGAAACGGTGGTTAATGCTGTGCATTCATAAAATAATCCCTGTGGCAAATATGTTATACCGTGTCCTATATTCGCAGTCTCTAATTTTTTGCAGTACGAAAAGACATTGATACCGAATTCTTTCACACTTCCGGGAATGGAGATGGTGGGCAAACTTGTACATGAGGCAAATGCTTCTTCACCAATGGTTGTCACATTTGAGGGGATATTGATATTTCTCAAACCTGTGCAATCTTTGAATGCTCCTGTTCTGATGGTGACGACACTGTCAGATAGAGTCACATCAGCCAATTTGTAACATCTGGTAAAAGCATAATCGCCGATAGTTGTGACTTTATCCGGGAGGGTGATATTGGTCAAGCCGGTACAATCTGCAAATGTTGCAACTTCAATGCTGACCAACTGGCTGGGAAGTTTGATTTCGGTCAATTTGTAACACTGTACAAAAGCATAAGAACCTATATTGGTTACACTCTCCGGGAGGCTGATTTGAGCCAAATTATGACATTGATGAAATGCCCCCTGTTCGAGAGTTGTTACACCATGCTCAATGGCAACTTGAGACAAACTGCGGCAACGGTTGAATGTATTGAATTTGATCGTTTTCACACTTCCGGGAATGGTGATAGCAGTAAGGGCAAAACATTCTAAAAATGCTTCCCGCCCGATATCGGTTACGCTGGCTGGGATGGTGATATGAGTCAGACTGCTGCAATTCTTGAATGCACCGTCACCGATGGTGAGCAAGCCATGGGAAAGATCGACCCTTGCAAGTTTATCACACCAGATAAATGCATCCATTCCGATATATTTTACACTTCCGGGAATGGTGATTTGAGTCAGACTTTTGCACCAGCCGAAAACTCCGCGACCGATATTTTCAACTCCATTATTAATGGTGACCGAGGATAAATTTTCGCAGAAAATAAAAGCATCCCACTGAATATCTCTAACACTTGATGGAATGGTGATACTCTGCAAACTTTTGCACTCTTTGAATGCTCTTTCTCCGATAATAACGACCCCTTCCGGAATGGTCACACTGGTCAGATTCAGGCATTGGGCAAATGCGTCATTGCCGATGGCAGTTACTCCATCGGGAATGATACATCTGGTAATATTTTTATTAACCACTCCGACAACGGTTTTGCCATCGGCACTTAACACACACAAGTCATATCCTTGAGCCTGTCTGCGGGCAATTTCCTGTCTGCGTGCTTCTTCCTGCCGTCTGCGGACTTCTTCCTGCCGCTGTTGGCGGATTTCCTCACGTCCTTTCCAGTTTATGTAGCGAATACCGGTTTCGTTTTCAAGTCTGCATCCTTGAGGTACAGTGACCGTGCCTAAACTTGTACAGCCGAAAAAGGCATGGGATTCAATAAATTCCAAATCTGCCGGCAAAACAACTTCTTTCAAATTTGTGCATCCACTGAATGTACCCCGTTGGATGCCTTTTATCCCATCCGGAATAACAATAGTGTCTAAACCTGTACATCCCTTAAATGCATAGCCGTCAATCGTGGTTACACTGGCCGGAATTTCAATAGCGGTCAAACTTGAACAATCCAGGAATGCATACCCGGAAATCTCAGTGACTCCATTATGGAGAATTACTCTTTTTAAACTTGAGCATCCGTTAAGGAAATTAATGGAGGTTACACCTTTGGGAATATTGATTTCGGTTAACGCAGTGCAATTGGTAAAAGCCCAATTACCAATAGATGTTATATTATCGTGAAATGTAATTCCGGTCAAATTGCTGCATCCGGCAAATACACTGTCATCAATTGAAGTTACACTTGCCGGGACTGTATAGTTGCCGCTGAATTCTATCGGGAAATAGAGCAATTTTTTTTGATTGACGTCAATCAATGCTCCCGATGCGTCATTTTGAAAAATCTGGTTGCCGGAAGCGACTTTTACCGATTTTATTCCGGTCAAGGCTCCGCTGCCAATCGTGGTTACACTTGCCGGGATGGTGATTTCATTCAACGAGGTGCAACCGGAAAATACATGAGGTTTGATAGTTGTTACAGTGTCCGGAATATTGATTGTACTCAGACTTTTGCATCCGCAAAATAAAAATGAATTAAGGACAGTCAGTGCATTTGACAGTCTGACTTTTGTCAGATTTTCACATCCAATAAATGCTCTTTCCCCGATGCTGGTCACACTGTCGGGGATGGTGATTTCAGACAAACCGGTGCATTGGTCAAATGCTCTTTCTCCGATGCTGGTCACACTATCCGCAATGATGACCGTGGTTAAACGTGAGCAGTAGGAAAATGCACTTGCTCCGATGCTGCGTACTCCGCGTGAAATCGTGACTTTGGTTAAATTGTCGCAACTTGTGAAAGTGTTATTAAAAATAGCACTTACTCCCTGAGGAATAATGATTTCAGTCAGTTTGTCACATCCTGAAAATGCTTGCTCGCCGATGTGGGTCAATCCGGCCGGGAGATTTATTTCCTCCAAACCAGTACAGCCTTTGAATGCTTCAGCATCAATGTATGTAACACTATCCGGAATGGTGATACTGTATAAGGTCGTCCATTCGGAAAATGCGCCTCGTCCGATGGTGGTGACACCATCCGGGATGATACAGGTACGGTATTCGCGGTTTTTTACTTCAGAGGCGACACCGGTAACGGTTTTGCCGTCAGAACTTAAAATACACAGATCATAACCGAGAAGTTCCCGGTATCGCGGACGCAGTCCGATAGTTCCCAGATTGACCGTTGAAAAATCGATGGAAAGCACCAACTTGGATAAATTTCTGCAACTCTGAAAAGCCTGTTCTCCGAGAGATTCCAGACTTCCAGGCAGGATAACTTCCTGCAATCCGGTATTGCGGAAGGCTTGTTTCCCGATGGAGGTGACTCCTTCGGGAATGATGATGGTGGTCAAATTGCTGCAGCCGTCAAAAGCGTTATCGCCGATGGTTTTAACGCTGGCAGGAATAGTGATGCTGGTCAAGTTGTTGCAACCTTTGAAGGCATTGTCGGCAATAGAGGTCACACTGTCAGGAATGATCACTTCAGTTAATCCGGAACAATTCTCAAATGCGCTGATTCCGATCGTGGTCACTCCATCCGGAATGGTGATGCCGGTCAGACTGCTGCAGTTGTAAAAAGTATTGGCATCAATGACTGTTATGCCCTGCGGCAGAGTGATTTCAGTCAAACTGGAACATTCATAAAATGCCCTTGCTCCGATCGTTGTCACACTATCCGGAATATTGATGGCGGTCAAACGGGAACACCCGTCAAATGCTCCGGCGTTGATGGTGGTCAAACTTTCCGGCAGGATTATTTCCTGAAAACTCCGGTGTTGAAAGGCATTGGCCGCAATGGTGGTCACTCCATTAGGCACTATACATTTGGGAACCGGGCGGTATATCACTTCAGTAACCGTTTTGCCGTCACTGCTCACAATACACATATCCAAGCCCTGTTCATAGCGCGATTCCTGCCAGAAATACCAACCGGCATAACCACCGCCGCCCAACAGAATAATGACCGCAAGGATCAAAAACACCAGAAGTTTGCGTTTTTTGGCACCTTTTTTGGCAGTTTTTTCCAAATCGTCCACGTTGGGCAGCATGGAAAAGAGTTTTTCGGTGGCTTCTTTGACCGGATTGACCATCTCGGCGGTCAGGAGGATTTGACTGTTGAGCAGCTCTTTTTCTTTTGTAAGCGATTCTTCAAGCAGTTTGAGGTTTTCTTCCTGACCATTCAGCAGTTGTTTCAAATTTTTTATTTTGCTGAAACGTTCCAGAAGTTGAATGCGGAGTCCGATTTCGGTACGCAGTTGGTTGTTGAGATTTTGGGCCGCCTGTAATTGCTGCATGGCCTGTTGCTGTCTGGCAAGGATACCATTCAGATAAGCCGCCAGTGCCGGATCGGCAAGTTGTAAAGCGATCGCAAAATTCCGCTGTTGCGATATTCCGGGAATATTGACTAACATATCCCGGTTGGCAACCGCATTTTCCGCCATGGATAAATAGAGATACCCCAAGGCATTCTGCGGCTCCGCATTGAGCAGCTGCAAACACGCCATGCCGCCATTCTGGAAGTCGCCGGCTTCGATCAACGTGATCGCTTGTTGCAGCAGCGGATTGATCTGCGCCGGAATTGAAAAATTGTTTTCTTCTGCCATTATTTCACCCCACATGATTTTGGCTTGTTTTGATTATTTACCGGCGTCCTCCAAAACAAAGACTCCGCCGATAGCGAATAAATTCGGTTTGCGTCTGGTCATCCGCGGATAGCGGCCGGAAACCGGATATTCAGCAACGATCCGGATTCCGAGGTCAGAGCATAAATTACGAAAATCTTTCAATGTGCAAAAGTGGATGTTTGGCGTGTCATACCACTGAAACGGCATATGGGAACTGCGCGGCATTTTACCTTTGAATGCCACCTGCAAACGGCACCGCCAGTGACCGAAATTGATCACGCTCACTGCCGCCCTTTTGCCGATACGCACAATATCTTTCAACAACCGGTCGGGCCGCCGGGTCTCCTGTAAGGTGTGGCTCAAGACTGCCAGATCAAAAGATTGTGCCGGCAGATAATTCAAATCATCATTGAGATCACCCTGAATGACCGGCACCCCGTTGCCGATGCAGTGGACGATCGAATCCTGATCGATTTCCAAACCGAGGATCGATGCCCCTTTATCTTTTTTCAACTGCTTCAGAAATATTCCGTCTCCGCAACCGAGATCCAGCACTTTCATTCCCGGAGAAACCAATTCGGCGATGATTTCCAGATCCCGTCTGCGGTTCGCGTCAAAATTTGCTTTGTTATTCATCTTGAATATGCCTCCTGCTGATAATGGAGGAAATCTCTCACCATCCGCCCCAGAGTATCAACTTCGAGCAGGAATGCGTCGTGGCCGTAGCCGGATTTGATTTCACAGAAACTCACTTCGTTGCCGTTGGTCAGCAACGCATCGACGATCCGCCGGGATTGACTGGTCGGAAAGAGCCAGTCGCTGGAAAAGGAAACCACCAGAAATGCCGCTTTGACCTTTTCAAAGGCCTTGGCCAGATCGCCGCCGGTATTGGCAGTCAGATCGAAGTAGTCCGTGGAACGGGTGATATAGAAGTAACTGTTGGCATCGAATCTTTCCACAAAACGCCGCCCCTGATACTGCAAATAACTTTCCACGGCAAAGTCGAAGTCAAAATCGTAGTCGTAATTATCTGATTTGTCCTGCAATGACCGGCCGAATTTGCGGCTGATGGATTCTTCCGACAGATAGGTGATATGCGCCAGCATTCTTGCCGCTGCCAGTCCCCGTGCCGGAACATTTTCCGCATCATATTCGCCGCCTTTCCAATTCGGGTCGGCTTTGATCGCTTCACGGGCGACCCAGTCAAAGGCGATATTCTGCGGAGAATATTGACACGCCGTGGCAATGGGGATCACTGCCTGCATCATTTCCGGATAACTTACCGCCCATTGCAACACCTGCATTCCGCCCATGGAACCGCCCAGCACCGCCAGCAGTTTTTCAATGCCGAGGTGGTCGATCAACTGTTTCTGCGCGCGAACCATGTCGGCGACGGTGATCACCGGAAAACTCATATTGTAAGGTTTGCCGGTATCCGGATCGATCGACTGCGGTCCGGTCGAGCCGGAACAGCCGCCGATCACATTGGAACAGATCACAAAATATTTATTGGTATCCACCATTTTGCCCGGTCCGATCATCTCATCCCACCATCCCGGTTTCTTATCTTCCGGGGTATGGCGGCCGCAGACGTGGGCATCGCCGGTCAGGGCATGATTGACCAGCACCGCATTGGATTTATCAGCATTGAGGGTGCCGGCGGTTTCATAACGGATATTGACATCTTTGAGGATCCGGCCGCAATCCAGCTGCAGAGGTTCCGGCAAGCGGAAATCCTGCGGTGTGGTGATGAAAACCGGTTCATTTACAGTTTGCGTTTCGATTTTAAGACACTCCATGTTAGACAGTTTAACTTATAATATAACCTGCAATTCAACATTTTTCAATTAATAAACACTTGACATTTGCCGGAAAATGCTTTATAGTATTAAAGAAAGGGGTTTTTATGCGTTTTTTTATTCTGTTGCTGATGTTTACAACACTGCCACTGGCCGCGGAAGTATTCTTTATTCCCGGCTGGCAGACCGGGGTGGATTCCAGCCGGGATGGTTGTGTACGGATTCTCCGGGATATTTTTCCGGATGAAACGATTTCGGTGCAGTCATGGGATGGGATGGATCTGCAATGGTCTTATGTGAAAGCCAAAGCTGAAGCACATACCCGGAAAGTTCTGGAAAGAATTCTGGCGATGCCGGAAGATCAACGCCGGGAATTGGTCGTTGTCGGTCATTCGATCGGAGCGCGGATCGCCATTGAGGTATTGTGTGAATTGGCCCGGCGCAATATGAAAGTTCATTCATCGGTATTTCTGGGCGGAGCGATCGGTGATGATGATCCGCGCATACGCCGTTCACTGGATGCCATACGTTTTACCTGTTGCATCGTTTACAATCCGGATGACTGGGTATTGAAGTATCTCTATCCGATGGGAGAAGTTCTCGGTCATACGCCGCTGGGATTGACCGGTTGGTCGGAGTGGGATTCGCGGGTGTTTGAATCCCGTGCGCCCAATGAAAGGTTCGGGCCATTCAACCACTATGCTTATTTGTATCTGTATGAATTGGCGCGGCTTTACAGCCGGTTGCCGGAGTTCAGGGAAGTTGTCGTTATTCAGGATGAGGAAAATGTTGAACGTCACCCCGGCGATGAACTTTTCTGGGAAACGGTGGAGAGTTTCGGCGGCTGGAAACTGCAGAAAAATATTTATTCCGGCAAATTCCGGATATTGGATGACCATTTTATCCGCCGAGCCAACGGCAGTGAAAACAAGATGCGTGAATCATTTACCGATGTGAAGCGGCAGTTATTGGGTGAAAATTGATTTTACTGCTGCCGGAGTGCTTCCAACTGCTGTTCGCAGTTTATCTGCAATATCTGATCGAGGATCAATCCGAATTCCCCTTGCATTACTTTGGGCAGATCAAAGGATGAAACATTGTAGCGGTGATCTGTGACCCGGTTTTGGGGGAAGTTGTAAGTGCGGATTCTTTCACTGCGGTCGCCGGTGCCGACTTGAGAACGTTTGTCGGCGGCAAGTTTTTCCTGTTCCTGCTGTTGTTTGTGTTCCAACAGTCGGGCATAGAGGATGCGCAATGCGATCTCTTTGTTGCGGTGCTGGGATTTTTCCTGCTGACTGGCAACTGATAAGCCGCTGGGGATATGGGTCACCCGGACTGCTGAATCGGTGGTGTTAACGCACTGACCTCCGGGGCCGCTGGAGCGGAACACATCGAAACGCAGTTCTTCCGGTTTGATATTCAACTCCACCGCTTCGGCTTCCGGCATGACAGCAACGGTAACGGTGGATGTGTGGATTCTGCCGCCGGCCTCGGTGGTGGGGACCCGCTGTACCCGGTGAACTCCGCTTTCAAATTTCATTTTGCTGTAAACATCACATCCGGAAAGCGAAAAGGAGACATCTTTCACGCCGCCGAGGTCGGTATCGGTCTGATCAAGGATCTCTACTTTCCAATTCTGGGATTCGGCGAAGTGCATATATGCCCGGAAAAGTTCTCCGGCAAAAAGAGCCGCTTCATCTCCTCCGGCGGCCGGTTTGATGCCGACGATGATATTTTTTGCATCGTTGGGATCCGGCGGCAGCAGAGAAAGTTGCACCCGGTTTGCCAATGTGCCGCACTCTGCCTGCAGAGAAGTTATTTCATCATCCAGCAAAGCGCGCATTTCGGCATCGGCTTCCTGTAAGAGCAGTTCTTTATCGGCGGCGATGGTATCCAGATTATTTTCCCAACGGTCAAAATCGCTGAAAAGCGCAGTCAATTTACTCAACTCCTGACTCAATTTGCGGAAATTATTCATATCGTTGAAAATTTCCGGGGATGCGAGCAGATCCTCCAATTCCTTTGCCCGGGAACGGAGTTTATCTATATGGTTTGCAATATCAGCCGGAGTCATGATAAACGGTCAAAAAAAGGCTTGCCGGATTCCGGCAAGCCGATGATTTGTATAAGCCGTATTACGCTTTTTTGTAGCGACGGTTGAATTTATCGATACGACCGGCGGTATCGACGAATTTCTGTTTGCCGGTGAAAAACGGGTGGCATTTGGCGCAGATACCGACTTTGTACTCTTTACGGGTGGATTTGATGGTCCAAGTCGCACCGCAAGCGCAAGTCACGACGGCATCGCCGTAAGCGGGATGGATGTCTTTTTTCATTGTTTATCTCTCTTTATGTTAAAAAAATTGTTTGTCAATATGTCAAGATAAGAATATACACCACTTTTTTATATTTTCAAGCGCATCAGCACTTTTTTCTTAATATTTCTTGAGCGACATCGTCAATGATCTGCTCAAGCGGGTGTTCCGGATGCCAATTTACCAGAGAACAGAGTTTTTCGGTGGAAGGTTTGCGGCGGCGCATATCCTCGAATCCTTTGGAATAAGCCTTGTCATAAGGGATGTATTCCAGCGTGGAAGCACTGTTGAGACGGCTGATGACCAATTTTGCCAATTCGGTGATCGTGATCAGACGGTCACTGCCGATATTGTAAATATTGCCGATACTGCGGTCGTCATCCAAAAGCAGCAGCAGCGCACGCACCACGTCGGCAACATGGCAGAAACAGCGGGATTGGCCGCCGTCGCCGTAGATGCGCAAAGGTTTGTTTTCCAGCGCATTGGCCACGAAACGGGGTACGACCATGCCGTATTTACCGGTTTGTCTGGGACCGACCGTATTGAAAAAGCGCACTACTGTACCTCGCAAACCGGTGGCTTGATGGTAGGCCATCAGATAGAATTCATCTAAAAGTTTACTGCAGGCGTAACTCCAGCGGGAGTGATAGGGGGAACCGATCAGCAGATCGTCGCTTTCACAGAAAAATTCATTGTCAGATTTGCCGTAAACTTCGCTGGTTGAAGCGATAAACAACCGTTTGTCAAATTCAGATGCCGCCTTGACCACATGGGCCGAGCCATCGATATTGGTCTGGATCGTGTGAACAGGATCATTGACGACCAGTTCCACGCCGACAGCGGCGGCCAGATGGAATACCACATCGGCATTGCGGATAAGTTCCCGGAGTTTTTCCGGTTCTCCGGCGATATCCATTTCGACGACGGTGGCAGATTTGCCATTTACCGGAAACAGGTTATCCCGTGAACCGGTGGAAAAGTTATCGGCCACCACCACTTCGTCGCCCCGTTTGAGCAAGGCTTCGGTCAGATGACCGCCAATGAATCCGGCTCCGCCGGTAATCAGTATTTTCATTTGCTTTCGACCTCCGCCGGTTGTTTTTTACGGTAGATTTTTTCAAAAAGCAACATTACCGGGCCGGAGCAGATATATGCCAGAGTCAGGAACGTCAATCCGTTGACCCGGAAACAGACGATTACCGCCAGCATAAGCACGACCAGCGGCAGTTTTTTGCGGTTGCGGCGAATCGACATCAGCCACTTGCCGGCATGGATATAGGGGATGGTGCTATTCATCAACAGTCCGAGGATCGCCGCATAAGCGGGCAGTACCCATGCCGCAATATACAACGCTTTGGCAGATAATCCGCTGTTGGCATCCAGGAAGAATACCGCCACGCAGATCGCTGCAGCACCGCCGGGGGAGGGCAGTCCGGAAAAGTTATCGGAACTTTTTACTTTAGTCGTGGCATTGACATTGTAAGTTGCCAGCCGCAATGCCGCTCCGCCGATATATACTGAACAGAACAGATAGACGTAAATATGCTGCCACAAATTCATATCCCAGTTGAAAAAGCATTTGGAGGCCGCCGCGACCATCACCGCCGGAGTCACTCCGAATGTGACCATGTCGGAAAGGGAATCCATCTGGATTCCGTGAAGACTTACGGCATTGAGCAATCTGGCGGCAAAGCCGTCAAAAACATCGAAGATCATTGCCGAAAAGATCATTGCCGAACAGATGACAAATATCCGGATGGAACTTTCCACCGGAGTAGTTTCACTGATGGGCAGTAACAGCAAAATCGCCGCAAAACCGCACAACGAATTACAAATGGTCAGAAAATTGGGAATACTTTTGATCAATTTAGTCTGCTTCAGCAGGGTTTGAGAGGTCTTTTTCATAAATTTATTCAAATATGCTTGTATTATTTATCCGCTTATCATATAATATAATCCGTCAAAGCGGATTTTACAACTTGCCTTGAGATTTTCCTTGAATGAATGAACGGGATTTCAATGATTCAAAACTTTCTCCCGGCCGGTGACAGAGAACGTTCTGATCAAAAAGCAACCGGTCAAAAAATCCGTTGAGCAGACATCTGGCATCCCATTGCAGTTCCGGTCTGGCACTGCGCAATGCGGGCAGTAACGCGGTGATGCAGTTGGCTTTGATCAAATCGTAAAATTCCGGCTGGTGATAAAGGTCATGCACTTTACGGATGATACTGCTCAATGCCGCCCGGCACTCCTCCGGGGTGAAATTGGTATCAAAGACATACATATCTTCACCTCTCACCCGGCTTCTCAAATCCAGCAGATCGCCGGGGTCGCTCAAAATAAAGAGCAATTCCTGTTGTTTACATAAACAGGTAAATGGTTGACGGTCAACGCCGAGCGGGGTGCGCGGCTCGACCGAAACGGTCAATTCTCTGCCGTCGGAAAATTTGAAATTGAGCATATTATGGGCGGCATAACACATCCCATCCCAGTAGACGCTGACAAATTGCATGGATTCAACCTGGGAAAGATCAAAGATCTCATTGACGAAAATATCCTCATAAGGGGCATCTTCATCGTAATTTTCCGGATAACGGTTTTGGCGCAGATTGATGACTTCAAAGCGGTTGTCATCCAGATACCTGATTTCCGGTTTGACGGCGAAAACCCGGCGGAATTCCACATTTTTGAATTGTTCTTCCGGGGTGAGGGTGACGAAATATGCGATAAAGGCGGCTTCCATGATCATCAGGGCGGCGACCGGAGTTTTGCGTTTGAATCCGGTGATTAGCAAAAGCAGGGTACACAGGGTGAATATCAGCATCGCCCATGCCGGCAGACGCAACACGACCGGCATGGCGGCCAGCATCCACAATGCGATCAGCAGCACCGCTGTTCTCAAGATGAACCAAAGAATGTTGCAAAGACATTTTACGGTACCGGCAATTACTTTATGCCGGAATTTGCCGGGATTTTCCCGATTCCAGAATTTATTCATGATCAAGTGTCCTGAGATGTTCTTTTAAGATACGTTTTATTTCCTGGATCGCCAGCGGGTTTTGTTGTACGCTGTGACCGGATTGAACGACGATTTCACTGACTGCGCCATCCAGATGACTGCTGGAATAAGGTACTACGCCGTCACTGCCGCCGGGGATGCCGCGCTGTTCTGTATTGCCGATGATCGAGTGATAAGGAATGGCGCAGATCGGCATCAGATTGAGCAATCTCAAAGCTGAACCGGTCGGCGAAAGGTTGTCGATGCCGGTGAATGTTCCCATCATCCGGTATTTTTGCGCCTCCGGCATATCGATCAGGCCGGAAATCAACTTGCGGTTGAATTCCAGCAGATAAGATGGTACTTCGATCATGGATGATGCCGCTTGGGCAAACCAGCTCTGGGCCAATTCCGAGCCGCGGTGCGGCACTGCGATGAATATCACCCGTTTGACTGACAGCACCGGTTCAAAGATCATCATGTTACGGAATTCTTCCGAAGCACTGTCCACGGCCTGCTGATAGATGTCTTCACCGATGAATCCGGCTAAAAGTTTGTCATCAGACCGGGAGATCATCAACCGGGAGATCAGTCCGCCCATGGAGTGACCGATCAGGATCATCTGATCAAATTTGGTCAGATCCCGGCCATCGTGTTCCAGTCTGGCTCTTTCTGCGAGCAGGGCTTGCCGCAGATGCATGGCAGAGACGAAAATCGGGTTGCCGCTGGAGTAGGAAAAACCCATGAAGCGGTAATTTCTGCGTAATTCCGGATCGCTTTGCAGAGTATTGATCAATTGCAGCCAGGTGCGGATGTCGGAAAGCAGACCGTGAACCAGCACCACAGGGATCCGGTTGTCATTATGTGGTTCCAGATGATACAGCCCGACCTGTCCGCTGGTCAATTCGATTTGAAAAGTTCTCTGCAAAAAGTCAAATGGCGGCGGATTTTTCACCATATATGCCAGCGGGGTGGAAAAGTCCTGTGCCAGCGGCACGGTAACTTCGCCGACCGTGACCTCATCGACCGACCGGGAATCCAGAAAATACAATCTGGCGGTCCGCCGGGAAGCATCATCGGGATCGTTTTCTATACGCATGGCCAAAGTGGCGGGAATGACCTGACCTTCGGCGAAGTTGGTTTCCGGTATGGCGTGATCTGCCAATTCGCATACCAGCGGCACCCCGATCCCGAATCGGCGGCTGTTGTGGGTCAGATTTACCGGGCGGTAGTCGGCACACAACTCAAAAGCGATGATGTGATCCTCCTTTACGGGCAGGGAAAACTTCGGCAATTCAAAGTGGATCTTCTGTCCTCCGGCGGCGGTCAATTCAAATGCTCCGGCGCGGTGCATATTGCGTTGTTTGAGGTAGGAAAATAATTCGGTCAAAGCCAGATTGTAACATCTTACTGCGACGATGGCTTCCGGATCAAAAAGCAATGATGAACGGTTATCGATGGCGTATTGAAAATATTTCTGGGTGTAGATCAACGTGGTCAGATTATATTTGATCGCCGTATCCGGATCGTCCTGCATTCTGGCTGCCAGCAGTTGGGAAGTTTCGGCAATGGCGATGAAAAAGCGCGGGGTGGGTTCCATCTCGCACAATCTTTCCAGCTCGTTGATAAATTGCTGCGGCGAGGCTTCTATTTTGGAATAAAGCAGATGATTGCCCAGCAAATTGACCGTTTCGGCACTCAATGCTCCATTGAAAATGAAGGCATCCTCATAACTGATCCGGCCATCCGGGCCGACGTTCTGCAAGCCGACCCCATGCTGACATCCGCAGAGCAGCATACAGGAGGCAACCAGAAAGATCCACCCGGTCAGACTTCTCATTTCGGGGAATCTCCTGTCGAACCGCTTTGCTTCGCAGAAAAGCCGTGATATATCTGTGGAATGATATATTTGGCGACCGATGCCGCCGGCAGAGAGAAGATCATGCCGGGGATACCGGCGATGATCGCGCCGAGGATAACGACGATGATGGTTTCCAGGGTGCTTAATCCCAGAGAATCACCGATCACGGCGGGATAAAGGATGAATTGTTCAACGATCCCGTTGTATATGAGATAACAGATGATGATGGCGACCAGCATTTCTCCGGTGGCTCCGCCGACTGCGATCGTAACGAGCAAGGTAAGGCCGCATGAGATCACCGGGCCGAGGTAGGGCAGGGCGATCCCGCAACCGGCGATCAGGCCCAGCGGCAGGAAGAATGGCACACCGAGGAAGAAAAAGCAGGTGGTATACACCGTGGAATCGACCATGATCAAAGTGATGTAGCCTTTCAACCAGATGCGCAGCCGGTTCAGTATACTTTGGATGATCCGGCAGGTGTCTCTGATGAGCGATTCATCTGCTCCGGGCAGCCAGATACCGTTGAAAAAGTTGCGGACGATGTACTCACTGCCGGATAATGTACCATCTTTTTGCGCCCTGAATTCGGCAAATTTGAAAAGGAAGAGCAAGGCGAAAAATATGGTTAGTAAAATATCGCACAGAAACGACACCAGCGAGGAAAGCACATTGCTGGTCACCCCGAAAATACTTTGTCCGTTTTCATAGATCTTATTGACCATCTGTTGACGGAATTCCGGATTTTTCAGAACTTGTCCCAGGCGGTCAAGACCATATTGGATAAACGGGATGGATTCAAAATTATCCCGCAATTTATTCAACACATATCCGGTACGGGTTTGTCCGTCACCGTTGTTGCTTGTCAACCTTTCTGCTTCCCATTGCTTGATGGATAGTTGCAGATCGTTCATGTAGTGACCGGTCAGTTTGGAAAGGCCGAAAATTGCCGCTCCGGCGATTATCAATGCCGTAATCGAGGTGAGGATAACTGCCTGTCTTACGGTTTGCATCTCCTGTTTTTTCGCTTCGCTGGCTTTGTTTTCCGGTTGATCATCACTCTTTCTGGTCAGCAGTTGCGAAAGTTTTTTCAACGGGAACGTCAAGCCGGAAATCAATTTGATGAGCAGAAATGCCAAACTTTTTTTACTGCGCAGACGTTTTTCGTAAAAACGCTCCATCGGCAGCAGGATGCAGGCCAGAAGCAGACCGAATATTACCGACTGCAAATATTTGGCGGTCAGGAAAAATACGATGATGATGATCAGTGCGGCAATGATCCCCCGGCGGGAGTTATTCACCCGCTGTTTGCGCATTTCCTCTTCGGTCATTTTGCGGAGCAGATCCGAAAAATCGGCAGGTTCCATGCCGAGTTGCAAAGCGACATCTCTGACAAAACGGATATTGTCGGTGCTGCCGCCGAGGGCGGCGGTCAATGCGATCAGAAATTCTGCGGTGCGGATCGCCTTATCCGGAGCGGTTTCCAATACTGTTTTTACGGCGGAATCTTTATCCAGCGGAGTAAGGCCGGTCAATTCGGCGATATGGGTTTCGGCGATTTGGAGATTGAAATATTCTTCCAGCAATCTCCGGTAAACACCTTTACCATTTTCGTCGATCCGGCCGTTTTTGACCAGCAACGGATAAACCAGAGACCGGAAAGCCTGACGGAAACGTTCGACTTTTCCATGTTCCTGATTACCGAAGATTAACTCCGTAATGGCCGCAAATCTTTCCCGGAGGTTCCGGCTGGGATTCTGCCGGAATCCGAAAAATTGTTTTACCCGCTCCAGATGCAGCATTGTTGATTATTCCGCAACTTCGACAGTTTTGTTTCCGGCAACGACTTCGCCGATGTGTTCAGCGGTGTAACCGTTGGCACGGATGATTTCCAGCGCGCGGGCTTCCGCTTCGGCCGGAACGAACCAGACCATGCCGACGCCCATGTTGAAAACCCGGTATGCTTCGGTATGGCTGACGTTGCCTTCTTCGACCATCAGTTTGAAAATCGGCGGCACCGGCAATGCGGAGGGATCGAATTTGACCGACACATCAGCGGGCAGGATACGCGGTACATTATCATAGAGACCGCCGCCGGTGATGTGGGCGATACCATCGAGAGCCAGACCTTCATTCATCGCCTGACGGATGGCGGGATAGTAACAGATATGGGGGTGGAGCAATGCTTCACCGACGGTTTCGCCGAGGCTTTCCACATAGGTTTGAGCGGTATATTTGCCGCTGTCAAAGAGGATTTTGCGGGCGAGACTGAAGCCGTTGGTATGCGGCCCATTGGAAGCAATACCGATGGCGACATGACCCGGACGGATCTTTTCGCCGGTGATGATCTTGCTTTTTTCCACGATACCGGTGATGACACCGACCAGGTCGAAGTCGTTACCGTACATACCGGGCATTTCGGCGGTTTCGCCACCGAGAACGGCGCAACCGGCGGCTTTACAGGCTTTGGCGATGCCGCCGAGGACTTCCTCATAAAGCGGGGAACGCAATTTGCCGATGCCGATGTAATCGAGGAAGTAGACCGGTTCGGCAC
Organism: Lentisphaerota bacterium; assembly: GCA_015061625.1. Classification (GTDB taxonomy): domain Bacteria; phylum Verrucomicrobiota; class Lentisphaeria; order Victivallales; family Victivallaceae; genus UBA1784. The sequence goes on from SUWG01000010.1 coordinate 71,152, forward strand.
CCTGCACAGAAATATCGTTGATGCAGTGGTTGACGATATCCATACCGACTGTGTCATATTTTTCCATCATTGCGGCGACCATCAATTTGGTACCGACACCGTCGATACTGGCGACCATGACCGGTTCTTTGTATTTGGTCAGATCGATCTGAAAGAGTCCGCCGAATCCGCCGATCGGGGTGAGCATTTCCGGGCGGCGGGTACTGCCGAGATCGGCTTTGACCCGGTCGAGCAGAGTGGTTGCCAAATCGATATCGACTCCGGCTGCCTTGTAAAGTTCGCTTTTTGCCATAGAATAACAGTTCCTTATGTATAAGTTGATTACAAATTACAAATTCCAGAATTTTTTAGTGCCGCTGTAAGCCATGCGTTCCGCGAGGTCAAAGGCGATCTCATCGGGCAGTTGTCCGCGTTCGACCATATTGCCCAGCACGTCAGACATCACTCTGCGGAACATTTCAAACCGGGAGCCGTAACTCAAAAGTTTGCGTGAGTCGGAAACCATACCGGCGAAATTGCTCAAAGTATCTGCTGAACCGATATACTCCAGCTGGCGGCGCATACCGATCGGGGTATCCAGCAGCCACCATGCCGAACCGAGGGCGACTTTTGCTCCGAAGGCACGGGAAATGGTTGCCAGCGTGCCCTGATGAGATGCTTCGAGGCAGTAGAGAACCACTTTGAGGCGGTCGTCGAAACGGTTGAGGAAACTGCAGAGAGCCGGGGCGTAATCCAGATAATGATCGCTGATATCGCCGCCGACATCCGGGCCGAGCGCATCGAAAAGGGTATTTCTTACATCCCGCACTGCGCCGAGGTGTAACTGGGTGACCCAGTCGGTCTGGCTGTTCAATTCAGCGGCTTCAGCGAGGATATAACCCATGAAGCGGTCGGTTTCTTCTTTGGTCAGGGCTTCTTCGGCCATGGCTTTACGGAAAATACGGTCGGCTTCTTTTTCATCCACATCGGCGAAAACCGGATATTCCAGGCCGTGATCGCTGGCGCGGCAGTTGCGTTCGGCGAAATAGTCATGACTCATTTTGAATGCATCGACCAGATCGCGCACGCCATTGAGTTTGATATTGAATCTTTCAGCGACCTGATTCATATACGGCCGCCATGCGGGGGCAAAGATTTTCATTGCTTTATCCGGCCGCCATGTCGGGCGGATGAGGACTCTGCCGAATGCGGCATTGGCTCTGGCGTGATCTTCCAGCGTATCGATCAGATCGTCGGTGGAACTCATTACTTCCACATTCAGCGGTCCGGTAAGCAGAGCCTGCGGGCGGTAGGCATCGGTGGCCAGTTTGGCGGTAACGGTATCGTAGATTTTTTTACCGGTTTTTCCGGAAAGGAGTTCTTCAATGCCGAAGTACCGTTTCAAGTCGAGGTGGATCCATTCGTAGACCGGATTGCCGGCGATTTCGGGGAAAACCTTGGCAAGGGCGAGGAATTTTTCTTCACCGGAAGCATTTTTTCCGGTGATGAGAGTTTCCGGCACGTTGCGTTTGCGCATCATTTCCCAGACGTAGTGATCGGTGGCGGCAAAAAGCTGCCATGCATCGGCATAACAGTTGTTGTCGGCGATCTCTTTGACGTTGGCGTGGTTGTGGGGATCGACCACGGGCAGGGATTTGACGGTGTCAAAAATCTGCAATCCGGCGGCATTGCCGATCAGATAATTTTTGTCCATGAAAGCCATGATATATATTCTCCTTGAAAAGTTTATACATTGACGCTGTCGCCGCTTTTGATCGCATCTTTGTTGGCATCGAGGATCGGGCGGACGACTTCAGCGAGGAAGGTTTCGACCTGTTGCGGGGCGCGGCCGATGAATGCGGCCGGATTGATGATGGAATCAAAATCGTCTTTGATGGCGGCGAAAGCCGGATCGTTGCGCAGACGGTCGATCAGGTCGTTATCCATGCCTTCTTCCTTGACTTTTCTGCTGGCGGCCATGGAGTGTTCACGGATGACTTCGTGCAGTTCCTGCCGGTCGCCGCCGTGTTTGACTGCTTCCATAAGGAGGTTTTCGGTCGCCATGAAGGGCAATTCGGCTTTGATATGTTTTTCGATAACTTTCTTCCAGACCTGCAAACCGTCGGTGACGTTGATGAGGATGGAAAGGATAACGTCGGTGGCGAGGAATGCTTCGGGCAGAACGACCCGGCGGTTGGCGGAATCATCGAGGGTACGCTCAAACCATTGGGTCGCGTGGGTCATGGCGGCGTTGCCGGGCAGATTCATAACGTAACGGGCGAGGGAAGTGACACGTTCACTGCGCATGGGGTTGCGTTTGTAAGCCATGGCACTGGAGCCGACCTGTTTTTTGCCGAAAGGTTCTTCGACCTCTTTCATGCTGGCCAGCAGACGGATATCGGTGGCCATTTTGGCCGCACTCTGGGCGATGCCGGAAAGGGTGGAAAGCACGAAGTAATCCACTTTTCTGGTGTAGGTCTGGCCGGAAAGGGCGATAACTTTATCAAATCCCATGGCTTTGGCGACATCTTTTTCCAACTGGCGGCATTTTTCATGATCGCCGTCAAAGAGTTCGAGGAAACTTGCCTGGGTGCCGGTGGTGCCTTTGACACTGCGGAAAGGCAGATTGGCAACTTCATTTTCCAACCGCTCAAAATCGAGGACGAAATCCTGCAGATAGAGGGCGAAGCGTTTGCCCAGCGTGGTCAACTGGGCGGGTTGGAAGTGGGTGAAGCCCAACATGGGTACGGCGCGGTTTTCTTCGCAGAAATCGGCGAGATTGGCGATCAGTTTGAGCAATTTGCCCCGGACGACGGCGAAAGCCTCTTTGATCTGGAGCAATTCGGTATTGTCAGTGACAAAGCAGCTGGTTGCGCCGAGGTGGATGATGGGGGCGGATTCCGGACAGAGTTCGGAAAGGGCTCGGATATGGCTCATAACGTCATGGCGCAACTCTTTTTCCAATTCGGCGACCCGGTCGAAGTCGATGTCTTCCTGATGGGCGGCGAGTCCGGCGATCTGTTCATCGGTGATGGGCAGACCGAGGGCTTTTTCGCAAGTGGCGAGGGTGAGCCACAACTTTCTCCAGGTGGAGTGTTTGTGTTGCGGAGACCAGATAAAACTCATTTCCTTACCGGCATAGCGGTCGGTCAAAGGATTGCGGTAGACGCAATTAGCGGGATCATTGATCATAAAAAACCTCTGTATTAAAATAACAGTTTATTCTGCACCTCATATAATTTACGCTGTTAAATGGTTTTTCGCAAGCAAAAAGCGGCAAAAAAGCGGATTTTTGCTTGACAATTTCTGTAAAAAGGTTTATATTGCCTCTCACGGAGGGATTTTTATGGATTGTGAGATCGTGCTTCTGGTGGAAAATATTGATATCTGCCGCTACTTTTACCGGGAAACGCTCGGCTTGGGCGAACCGGAAATGGACAGTAATTTCGAGGTGATATTCCGTTTGAATGAATCGACAGTGCTGGTGCTGGAGCAGTGTGATGCCAAATATCTTGAACACTCCTCAAGTGCCTGCCGTTTTGCGTTGAATATTTCCGATTTTGAAGTTCTGAAGCACCGGATGCAGAAAAACGGCACTCCGCTTACTGAAGAATTTACCCGTTACGGCAAAAAAGCCTTCCGGGGGATCGACCCGGAAGGCAATGTATTCGGTGTTATCCTGTAAACTTATTCGGCATTGCTCTGCGGTTCTTCGGCATTGCTTTCCGGTTGTTTTTCTTTTGGTTTGACAGCCGGAACTGCTTTTATTTTCCACTCATTGCCAACTCTGGCAAAAATGATTTGTGTCGTTTCATCATTTTCCGGATTTTTGACCGTTACGACCAATTCTCCGTTTTGCCCGGTCTGCGATTGCCACTGTGAGCATTCGCAGAGTAATTGAAAGAGTAAATAAGTCACATTGGTATCGGAAAACATTTCCTGATTGAAAAATCCGTCGATAAAGAATTGACCGGTGCTTTCAACGGCAACTTCGAGTATTTCAGTCATTAATGCCACCCATTCTTCGGTGCTGACTTCTGAAATCCACTCTGCTCCAGTGTTCTGCAAATCATATTTGCTGCTGTCATTTTCCTGAGTGACTATTTGCCATGTGTCACCATTTTTTCGCAATTTATATTTATAAAAACTGTGACTTTTCCTGCCGTCAATTATTTCTTTAAATTCAACTTCAACTTCAGCTTCCGTGGCAGAAATAATATTTTCAAAATAATTGATTTCCTCCGCAACAAAATTTTTAAAGTCGCTTAACATTCTGGGAGTGTATATTTTTTCTATAAAATCCCGCATTACCTGTTCCGGTTTGCCGACCTCATTTTTCAATGCTTCGTCATTTTGCGCTCTGGTTTTGGCTTCTTCATAAAATCTCAATTTGGCGGCTCTTTTTGCGTTGGTTTCCGCCGTGGCTTTCTGCCGCAACCCGTCGAGGACCGCATCGCGCTGTCTGGCATAAACTCCGGTATATGCCGCCAGACGGGCAAGTATCTCTCTGGGCAGGGGAGCGGTCAATATGGGGTCGATTTCAGTGATTTCCCAGAACAAACTGTCGGCAACTCTGGTAAGTTTTATATTGCCGGTAATGCCGAGATATTTTACGGCGAAAATTGCTTCATTTGCACTGTTTTTGACTTGGGAAATATTTACCTGACCATCCAACTGCAAACTTTGCGGGATCGCCGGAAATTGAGTTTTCAACGCATCGGATAAGTACGCGTGGAACAAATTTTGTTTTCCATCTTTGCAAGCGGCGATGAAGCGGTCGAGATAAACTCTTGCTCCGGGGATGGTGCCGGGGGCAAATTCCACGATCCGCAAAACTCCACCGGCGATCGGGTCGAATCTGACTTTGAAACATTTTTCTTTATTATCCTGCATGACAAAGATGTAGACCAGAGCCTTGTCACCGGTTGCCCGGATGTAGGTATCCTCAAAAGCGGCGGTCAGATCGAGCATCATCTGGCGCAATTCTTTAGGCATTTTACCGGTGCGGATCATCTGTTCCGCCATCGGACCATGCATGACCTGCAAAGCCATGCTGGCATCATTCTTTATTGCCGCCTGCCGGAGAAAATTGATCATATCCATCGGTTTGGGATCAGCGGGCAATTCATCGGCACCAAAGAGTGCCGTGGAAGCAAACAAGGCCAGAATTACGGCGAAAAAACGGAAAAATTTCATAACGATTCACTCCAACTTAATGTGTCAAACAAAATCAACATGGATATAATCTATCATCATTTTATTACTTTGTCAACCTGATTCGGGGGTCGGCGGCCATATATAACAGGTCGCAGAGCAAAATTCCCGCCAGAGTCAATACTCCGGTGATGGAAAACAGTGCCATTTGCAACGGGTAGTCCCGGCTGGAAAGTGCCAGCAGTGAGAGCGAACCCATGCCCCGGATGTTGAATATGTATTCCACCAGCACACTGCCGGAAATCAGTGATGGCAGTAAGCCGCTGAAAAGTGTGATCATCGTGATCAATGCATTGCCGAATGCGTGTTTCCAGAGGATGACCGTTTCCGTCAGACCTTTGGAACGGGCGGTACGGATGTAGTCGGCCCGGATATTCTGCAAAACACTTACTCTGGTGTAGCGGGATAATCCGGCCAGTCCGCCGTAAGTCAGACAGATCACCGGCAACAGCAGATGCCGGGCCTTTTCCCAGTGGTATTGCCAGACAGACAGTGTCAGGGCATTATCCGGTTCCGTGCCGGAGATCGGCAGCAGGGAAAAGTATCCGCCCTCGCAAAACAGTGACTGCAGCAAGAGACCTACCCACATCACCGGCAGGGAATAGAGGGTGAAAAGGATCACTTCGATCGTGCGGTCGAGGTATGTTCCGGCTTTGGCGGCGGTCAGAACTCCGATGGGTACGGCCAGCAGATAGGTCAGTAAAATTGCCCAGATATTCAACGTCAGCGTGACCGGCACTCTTTCCAAGATCAAATCGGTTACATCCCGGCCCGGTTCGACGGCGGCGGATTGTCCGAAATCCCCGTGCAGCACGATTCTTTTCAGCCACAAAGCAAATCCGGTAATGATCGGTTTATCCAGATCGAGTTTTTCCCGCATGGCATTATTTTTTCTCAATGCACCGTCATTTTCGCCGAGGGTACCGGATTCACCGGCGAGCATATCGCTTTGGGTGGGATCGCCCGGTGCGAGGCGCAACAATGTATAACTGACAAAAAGGATTATCAGCAGAGTAAAAAGTGCCAGCGCGAGGCGTTTGAGAATGTAAGTGAGGATCAATTTTCCGGAACTTTCACTTTAGACAGCATGATCGCGCCGCAGATAAAGGGCAGGATCATCAGCGAAATGCCCAATTCTGCTTTGCCCCACAGGTGAACTGCCACCGGGATCATCAGCAGCGGGCCGACGATGGTGGTGAAACGGCCGAAAATATTGTAAACGGCAAAGAGTTCCGCCGCCCGGTGCTGGGGGATGATCCGGCTGAAAAGCGACCGGCTCAAAGATTGGATGCCGCCCTGTGCCGTGCCGATGAGTCCGGCGGCGATGAAAAAGAGTGTCTGCCGCAGGGCCAGATCGCCGGAAAAGGACATTACGGTAACGATCACAGCGATAGTTATGTAAATGGCAATGGCGGTGTAGATCATTTTTCTGGCGGTGAATTTTTCGGCGAGATAACCGAAAAGCAACGTGAACGGCAATCCGATCACCTGCAATGCCAGAATGGTTATCATGATATAGGCGGTGTCGATTTTCAATGCACTGGCGATCAAAGTGGCCTGCATCATGATCGTGCCTACTCCGTCGATATAGAGAAAATATGCGATCAGAAAGATCAGGATATTTTTCTGTGACCAGATGAATTTCAATGTATCGCGCAGTTTTACCGCAGGTGGTTGTTTATCCTCCTGTTTTTCACGGACATTTTTGAATAAGGGGAAAGAGAACAACGCCCACCATAAAGCGGCGATGAGAAATGCTCCGGTAAAAAAGTATTTGCCGTCCGCAATGCTCATCAACGGCATACAGAGCAGAAATGAGACCAGCGCACCGGCGTAACCGAGGGCAAAACCGATACTGGAAACTTTATCTCTTTCCGTTTGGCCGGTGACATTGATCAGCAGGGAATCGTAAAAACTGTTGGCTCCCATGAAACCTAAAATGCCGAAAAAACTGATGACCAGAATGAAAAACGGCACCATCCGGGGGGCATTGACCCAGGGGATGATCAAATATGCCAGCGTGGATAAGACCCCGATGGCGGTAAAAACACCGACCGCCTGAATTTTTTTATGTCCGGCATCGATTTTCGGACCGAAAAATACTGAAATCGCTCCGGCGACCAATCCGGCGATACTGCAGGCATACCCCCAGTATTCCGTGCTTTTGGCTTCATCGAGGATCCCGGCGGCAAAATATGCCAGAAATATCGGAGCAACAACGGTTCGCACGATCATCGCATAAGCGGAAACTGCCGGATCATAAAGCAACCATGCTTTTTGTGCTTTGGAAAGTTTCATTGCCTTTTTTCCTTTATGTTGCAAAACTTCAGAAGCCGAATTCGGGCTGGATTATTCCGAGGTCATCATCCTGTACTTCCGGCTTGTTGATTTGGTAAACCGGGATTTGCGGTTTGGTACGCCGCCGTTTGGGTGGTTCATCCGGTTCGCCGGATAACTCCCATTTTTCTTCTGTTTCCGGCTCTTCCTCTACCACAGGGGCATCTTCCACCACGGTTTCATCTTCTGCCACGGTTTCATCTTCTGCCACTGGTTTATCTTCCACCACGGTTTCATCTTCCACCACGGTTTCATCTTCCACCACGGTTTCATCTTCCACCACTGGTTCATCTTCTGCCACTGGTTTATCTTCCACCACTGGTTTATCTTCCACCACAGGTTTATCTTCCACCACTGGTTTATCTTCCAACGGTTTGAATAGTGCTTTTTTGGCAGATTCTCTGGCCGCCGCTACTATCGCCATGATCTCCTGTGGAACAGGTATCTTCTTTTCTTCTACAGAATCAAGATTTTCCGTCATTTCCGGAATGTCGTTTTCCGGTTCGGTGTTTTCGTCATCCGCATTGTCCGCTTCGGGATCATCCGGCACGACCAGAGCGGCGATCTCGTCTTCGGTCAGATAGCGGCTGTGGACTACTTTGGTCATATTTTTACTGCCGATCAGAAAACCTCTGGCTTTGGGGGAACGCACCGGGAATTCCATCAAGTTGATCTCTTTGGTGGTCACTTTGCCTCTGGCATCTTCCTCGCTCCACAGATAAATGGCATCGGCTCTGGGGGTGAGCAATTCCAGTTTGCATCCCGGCGGGCAGAGCATATACTCTTTTTCCAGAATGAATCCGCCGATGCTGGTGCGTTTGCCGTAATATTTGCCGCTTTTGGTCTCTTTGTAGATCACACCGAATTGAGTTTCAGAATCGTATTTGCGGAAATCATACAATTTGCCGACAAAAAGTTTATCCGGTACCATCGGAATAACTTTGTATTTACCATTCTTTTCCACACACAGCAGACGGTCATATTCATTGCAGACAATGGTATCATCGCTTTTGATGCCGGTGCCGACATATCCGTTTTTGCGATCCCAGCCGACTTTGATATTGTTCAATGCGGCGGCCTTACGGTCGATCTGTTCGATCTTCTCGATTTCGGTGCGGCGCGGGAAATTGGCACCGTATTTCTTTTTGATATCTGTAATGACATCGATGGTGTAATCGATCAGATGGGCCAGTTTATGGCGGATATCCTTGATTTTTTTATCGATTTCCCGGAGTTCCTGCTGGTTTTTCTCAATATCGAAACGGGCGATGCGGCGCACCGGCAGGGCGAGCAGTTTGTCGATATCCTCATTGGTGACATCCCGCATAAGCAAGTGGCGGTAAGGGCGCAAGCCGCTGTGGACTTCCTGATACTCCTCTTCCTGACTGCGGCACTCTTCGATCTTTTTGTAGATACGGTTTTCAAAGAAAAGTTGAGCGAGCGTTTTGGCGTGGCGCAACTCATTTTGTTTATCGAGATCGATTTCCAACTCCTGTTTCAAATAGCCGACCAGTTTGGCGGTATTGCGCCGCAGAACTTCACTTACGGTCATCTGAACCGGTTTGCGGTCACAGATGACGACGATGCGGGATGAAATGGATATGGAGCAATCCGTATACATATACAACCCTTGCAGCGTTTGTTCCGGGGTATAACCGCGGGTGGGGGTCACTCTGATTTCCACATGGTCGGTGGTGAAATCATCCACGCTGGAAATGCGGATCTTGTTTTTTTCGGCGGCTTTTTCGATGGAAGCGACCAGTGATTCGGAAGTACACGTTGCCGGTATTTCCCGGATGATCAGATCGCGGCCCTCAATGTCGATTTTGGCCCGCAGAATGATCCTGCCGTTGCCGTCATCATATTCCCGCACATCCATCAGTGCGCCCTGCTGGAAGTCGGGGTAAAGTTCAAAAGGTCTGCCCTGTAAAATGGCGATTTCGGCATCGAGCAACTCATTGAAGTTGTGCGGCAGGACGCAAGTGGACATACCTACAGCGATACCGTCGCTGCCCAGCATCAGCAAACTTGGCAGTTTGGCGGGCAGGATCACCGGTTCGACCTCTCTGCCGTCATAGTTGGGAACGAATGCGGTGATGTCATTGTTGAACATCGTTTCGTAAGCGAGTTTGGTCAGACCGCATTCGGTGTAACGTCCGGCGGCGGCAGGGCTGCCGGTGAGGATATTTCCGAAGTTACCCTGTTTCATGATGAAATACGGGATATTCAGAAATTCCACTTTTTCCTGACCGGTTTTCCGTTCCCGGTAGTGATTTTCGATGACACCGCCTTTGTTGGCAAGCACGACCAGCGCATCGCCGATGGAAGCATCGCCGTGAGGGTGATAGTGCATAGTGTTGCCGACGATATTGGCAACTTTCTGGGTGCGGCCGTCATAAACTTTGTAGAGAGCCCAGAGGATACGCCGCTGAACCGGCTTCAAACCGTCATCCACATCCGGAATGGCACGCGAACCGATAACATAACTGGCATAATCCAGAAAGTTGCGGTCGATCATTTTGCGGAAATAATCATTGGTACCCTGTTTGTGTTTGGCCGGCACCGCAGAATCGTTTTCCTCCTCTACCGGCTCATTGATATCGACAAATTTGGGGTCGAATTCATCACTCATAATCCATGACCTCCAAATTGTTCATAATGTATTCTTTTCTTTCCGGGGTGTTGTCGCCCATGTAGAACTTCAACACCTCATTTACCCCGTGCATATTATCCAGCATTACCGGAGAGAGCCGCATATTTTCGCCGATGAATTCGCCGAAATCATCCGGAGAGATTTCACCGAGACCTTTGAAGCGGGTGATTTCACACTTGCCAAGTTCGGCGGCGGCTTTATCTCTTTCAGATTCATTGTAGCAATAGATGATATCTTTGCCTTTTTTGACCCGGAAAAGCGGTGTTTCCAAAACGTAGAGGTGACCGGAAAGCACCAGATCGCTGAAAAAGGAGAGGAAAAAGGTCAACAGCAAATTGCGGATATGCAGACCGTCAACGTCAGCATCGGTGGCGAGGATGATTTTTTCATAGCGCAGATTTTCGGTGGAATCTTCCACTCCGAGGGCTTGCATGAGAAAGGTGAGTTCCTCATTTTTGTAGATCATTTCGATCGTTTCGCCGTAAGCGTTTTTGGGTTTGCCCCGGAGGGCGAAAATCGCCTGATTATCCACGTCACGTTTCTTTTCCAGAGAACCGGCGGCCGAGTCGCCCTCGGTCAGAAAGATCATCGTTTCTTTGGGTTCGACTTTGCGCGGCCACTTATCGCCGACATGGAATTTGCAATCTTTGAGTTTGGGGATACGCAAGCGGGTTTTCTGGGCCGTTTCCCGGAACTTCTTTTTGGCTTCCTGTGTCTGTTTGTGGAATTGTTCGTTGCGGGTGACTTTTTCGATGACCGTTTCGGCGATCTCCTTGTTTTTGTGGAGGAAATCTGCCACTGCGGCACTGACGGTGGCAACTATCGGGCCGCGGACATCGGTGTTGCCCAGTTTATTTTTGGTCTGGGATTCAAAAACCGGCTCTTTGACTTTTACCGCAATGGCACCAGTCATGCCATCCCGGATGGCATCGGCTTTGAAACTTTTGCCGGAATATTCGTTGATACCTTTGAGTACGCCCTCTTTGAATGCGGATAAGTGTGTACCGCCGTCGCTGGTGTACTGACCATTGACAAAGGAATAATTAGTTTCGTAATTATCACTGTGAGTGAGAGCGAATTCCAGTTGTTTACTGCGGAAATAGATGATATCGTAAAGTTTATCTTCTCCGGTTTCGGTTTCCAGCAGATCGGCAAGACCTTTGTTGGAGTAGTATTTTTCGCCGTTGAGATGTATGGAAAGACCCACATTCAAATAAGCATACATCCAAATCCGTTTTTCCACATAGTCCATTTTGAACTTGTATTCCGGGAACTTTTCCGGATCGGGGATGAATTCGATGTAAGTGCCGTTGCGTTCTTCACATTCACCGGAATTATCGGTGGTCAGCACCCCCTGACAGAATTTTGCTTCCCGGAACTTGCCGTCACGCACGCTGCGGGCTTTGAAAAAGATGGAAAGGGCATTGGTCGCTTTCGTACCGACGCCATTCATGCCGATCGAGTATTGGAAGGCATCGCTGTTGTACTTGCCGCCGGTATTCATCAGAGAAACGCAGTCAACCAGTTTTTCCAGCGGGATGCCCCGCCCGTAATCCCGTACGGTCACTTTGCCGGATTCCACATCGACGGTAACTTCGATCTTTTTGCCGCACCCCATGATGAATTCATCGATGGAGTTGTCAATGATCTCCTTGAGCAGCACATATATACCGTCATCCGGATGCGCACCATTGCCCAACCGGCCGATATACATACCCGGCCGCAACCGGATATGCTCAAGGGCCGACAAGGTGAGGATCGAATTCTGATCGTAAACTGCTTCCGGAACTTCTGGCATGATTATCTTACTACTCTCTGACGATAAATATATTTTGGACAATATAACACCGTTTGAGCAAAAATGCAAGTCACCGGGAGCGTTTTTTCTTTCCTCTGCCGGATAAAAGAATTTCTGAAGCAGCTTATTCGCCGAATAATTCACTCATTTCCACGGTACGGTGTTCCCGGCGGGAAATTTCGGCGGCCTGGCCGATGGCACTGGCGAGCATACCGTGAAGTGCCGTGGAATTGGCCTGCTGTTCGCCGTGGATGACCTTGACGAATGCTTCGACCAGAGCCGGATCGGCTCCGCCGTGACCGCCCTCGATCTGCTGGATAGTGTGGGTGACCGCTTCGCCGTTGCCCCAGCGTGGGGTAATGGTTATTGAACGGTTTTCCAAACTGACTTCAGCGATGGCACGGTCGCCGACAATGGAAAAAAGCCGGTCGTTGCGGCTGCCGATAAAACACTCAAAGTGACTGATCTTGATACCGTTTTCATATTCGACCATGGCGATACCGTTGTCGTGAGTATCTTTGTCGGATAAATACATACAGCGGTCTTTCATATAGCCGTCAACGGCGATGGCATCATCCTGCCAGAGGATTTTTTCCATATCGTGGATATCGTAACGGTCTTTGCATTGATCGTGATAGGCGCAAACGGCGCACCGCGGGCCCGGTTCGATCCCGTCTTTGATTTCAAACGGTATTTTATCCGGGGAGAGGGCGTTGATCGTGGAAAAGGCGGAAACCCGCAATGCTTTGGGAAAATCCAACAGCCAGTTGAATACATCGAAGTCGTGACTGCCTTTGTGGATCCACAGACTGCCGGTATTGGCGCAAAGGCGGTTCCAGCGGGACATATAAGTTCTGCCGCCATCGTAGAATTCCCGGTTTTCCGCAACGAAAATTTTACCCAGCACGCCCTGATCGATAAAGGTTTTGAGTTTTTTCAGCACCGGGTGGTGGCGCAGATTGAATCCGATCATCAAGGTCAGTTTTTTCTCTTCAGCCAAAGCGATGAGAGTGCGGCAATCGTTTACTTTGGTAGCCAGCGGCTTATCCACGAGGACATTCCAGTTGTTTTCCAGACATTTTCTGGAAATTTCAAAGTGGGTGTAGTCCGGGGTGGTGATGATCACGCCATCGAGTTTTTCTTTGGCGGCCATGGCTTCGACCGAATCGTAAAGCGGTACATTGATATCGAGCAATTCAGTTGCGTGTTTGGCGCGGACAAGGTTGGTGTCACACAATGCGGCTATTTCTGCGCCGGGATTGCTGACCAGCAATTTCCCGAAGCAGAGAATACCCCGTGAACCGGTACCGATAATAGCGATTTTTGCTTTTTTATTCATGTTCAAACTCCATATATACGTAAATTTACAGAATATCATTCAAAGGAAGTGTTTGGCGGCGAACTTCAACAGATCGTCCCAATTCTCCGGAGTGCAGTCGTGGATGCCGGAGCGGATGAAATAGCGAACCGAATTTTCTCCGGCTCCGCCTCCGGCATCGGGCATCGGGGTATCTGGCGGGATGCCATCATCTTCCCATGCTCCGGCGGCGGCTCTGGTGGCCAGAAATTCCCCTTTGGGGTCGGCGTATGGATCATCAACGGCACTTGCCACATAGAGTTTTCGCGGTGCGATCAGGGCCATGAGTTGATGCTGGTCAAATGGCATCCGGGTATCTTTGCCGCAAAATCTTTCAAAACCGGGGGCGAACCAGTATTTTCGCCAGTTATCCAGCCACTCCATGCTTTCGCCGAAGTAACGTCGGCTCATTTTTGCTCCGGCGGTTCCGGAATTGAATGAAACTGTCATGGCTATCCGCGGATCATTCGCCCCGGCCCAGAGGGCGGTTTTACCCATTCGGGATAAACCGTGGACGATGAATTTGTTTTTGTCGATTTCCGGAATGGTTTCCAATGCATCCAACGCCCGCATCAATCCCCATGCCCAGGCACTTATGGCCCCGGAACGCCGGTGATCATGATATTCATCCGCAGTGTAAAAGAGGGTCATGATACTGTCGGAGAAACCATCCGGATGATCGGGGAATACATCGCCGAAAGCCAGTGTTGCCGAGGCGAAACCGGCTTTGATCACCTTTTCAAATTCCCAGCGGTGCGCCTTTTTTCCGCGCTCTTTATCATTTTGCAAACGGTTGTCATCAAGCCAAGGCGATGGATCGGGATAGGCGGTGAAAGGATGAAATGTCACTTGCGGATCAAAGGTCGTGGCGATATTGCCAAGAAAATTCATGCCCAGAAAACAAGGTACTTTACCCCGGTGTTTCGCCGGCAGATAAAGCAGTAAGTGCAATGTTTTTGAAATGCCGTTACTGGAACAGATGATATCCAGTTCCCTGCGGATGGCCAAACCGTTGAATGCCGTGCCGTTGGCTGTTTCCCGGACTTCGAGTTGCTGACATCGCGGCGGGATCTCACCGTAGAATTCTTTGGAAAATGTTGCCAGCATATTTTGTGCAGCATGATGCTTTTCTGCGGCACTCATATCCGGAGTAAAAGGCAGCGGCAATACTTCAAATGGCGGCACGGATGCTTCATCCAGATTCATCCGGTCGGCTTTGATTTGTATTTCATCCGGCAGATTTGCTTCCGGAAAGGCTTTGGTTTTCATGGGCATCTCCTGAATTCAACGTGCTATAATATAATCCTGATTTTTGTGAATGCAAGTGATAGTTTGTAAAATAAGTAAACAAAAGCCGGAGAAGCCGCAGTTGCGGTTCTCCGGTATCATATCAGTAACGGTAGGTATCGTTTTTGAATGGACCGTTGACATCAACGCCGATATAATCGGCCTGTTCCCTGGTGAGAGTGGTAAGTTTGGCTCCCAATTTGTCGAGGTGCAGCCGGGCGACTTCTTCATCGAGTTTTTTGTCGATCAGATAAACCCCGGCGGCACGCCCCGGATTGCGGGTGATATCGATCTGGGCAAGCACCTGATTGGTGAAACTGTTGGACATCACGAAAGAGGGGTGACCGGTGGCACATCCGAGGTTGACCAGACGGCCTTCAGCCAAAAGGTAGATGGTGTGACCATCGGGGAAAGTATAGGCGGAAACCGGGCAGGAACTGTCTTTGATAACGGTTTTTCTGATTCCGGGGAAGTTTTCCAGTTGGGCGACCTCGATCTCATTGTCAAAGTGACCGATATTGCAAACGATCGCCTGATCTTTCATCTTGGCCATCTGATCGATGGTGATGATGTGGCAGTTGCCGGTACAGGTGACATAAACGTCGGCCTGGGGCAGGGCGTCTTCGACGGTACAGACCTGAAAACCTGCCATGCAGGCCTGCAATGCGCAGATGGGATCGACTTCACTGACCAATACTCTGGCTCTTTCGTTGCGCATCGCTTCGGCACAACCTTTGCCGACATCACCGTAGCCGCAGACCATGACGGTTTTCCCGGAAAGCATCACATCCAACGCCCGTTTGATACCGTCGGTCAAACTGTGACGGCAGCCGTAGATATTGTCGAATTTGCTTTTGGTGACGGAGTCGTTGACGTTGACCGCGGGGAAAAGCAATTCGCCGCGTTTGGTCATCTGTTCGAGGCGGTGGACTCCGGTAGTGGTTTCTTCGGAAACGCCTTTGATATTAGCGGCGATTTTACTCCAGCGGCCGGGGTGGAGTTGTAATTCACGTTTGAGCAGGGCATTGATGATCTGCAATTCGGCGACCTCGGTCGGTTCATCGAGGATAGCGGGATTTTTTTCAGCGGCCACGCCCCGGTGGATAAGTAAAGTGGCATCGCCGCCGTCATCGACGATCTGATCCGGGCCGGAACCGTCATCCCAGGTCAGAGCATCGAGGGTGCATTGCCAATACTCTTCCAGAGTTTCGCCTTTCCAGGCGAAAACCGGCACTCCGGCAGCTGCGATAGCGGCGGCGGCATGATCCTGGGTGGAGAAGATATTGCAGCTTGCCCAGCGGACATCGGCGCCGAGTTCGACGAGGGTTTCGATCAGAACTGCAGTTTGGATGGTCATGTGCAGACTGCCGGAAATTTTTACTCCGGCCAAAGGTTTTTCCGGGCCGTATTTCTTTCTGGTGGCGATCAGGCCGGGCATTTCGTGTTCGGCAATGGCGATCTCTTTGCGGCCGAAGTCGGCCAGTGTGATATCTTTTACTTTGTAACTCATTTTACACCTCGTATCTTATTTTTTAATGAATTCCAATTTTCCTTACTTAAAACCGTGCCGCTTCCGGCAATGATGGCAGAGGCGCACAGCGTGCCGATTTGGCCGCAAAGGTGGTGCGGCAAGCCCAAACTCAAGCCGTAAAAGAACCCGGCGGCAAAAAAATCTCCGGCTCCGGTGGTATCTTTTACCACTGTCGGTATTGCCGGAATGGCAGTTACAGAATCTTTTTCCACAATCAATGCGCCATCTTTTCCCAGTTTGAATATTGCCATCGGCACTTTTTCCGGCAGTAATTTCACGATTTCCTGCCGTTCTTTGCCGGGGAAAAGCGCCTGCATTTCCGCTTCATTGGCGAACAGCAGGTCAATTCCGGAATTTATGATTTCCGTAAAGATTTCCCGGTATTGCTCCACCATGGCAAAGTTATTGAGGTCGAGGGCGATTTTGCAACCGCCCGCCCTGGCTGCAGTCAGCATGACTGTCAGCCACTTTTCCCGGATGAGATAACCTTCCAACAGCAGAAAATCATAGCGGGAAAAATCGATTTTTTTTACATCATCAGCGGTTACTTTCAACGATGCACCCAAATCGGAAAGCATGGTGCGTTCACCATCGGGCGTGACCAGCGAAAGACAATATCCGGTGGAAAAATTTTCATCTTTGAGCAGCAGGGAATCGTCACATCCGGCTTGCCGCATGGCGCGGCAGAAAAAATCGCCATCAGCATCATTGCCGGTTTTACCAAAATGCGCACCTTTGCCGCCCAAAGCGGTAAAAGTGCGCAGAGTATTGGCGGCACTGCCGCCGGGCGTGCGCAGAAATGAGCCGTTGCAGGCGTCGGTAATGATATTTTTTTCTGCGTTGGATATGTGAACTGTTGCTCCCTTGGCACAAGGGGAATATTTTTGCAAAAATTCCTCGGTCACCGCCAGCGAATAATCGACCAGCGGAGAACCGGTTCCCAGCAGATGAAACGCCATGGATCAGCCGACCGGGAATTCTGCGGCCGCCTGAAGCAATTCCGCAGTTTTATCACATTTTTCCCACGGGAAAATATCCCTGCCGAAGTGACCGTAAGCGGCAGTATCGGCGTAGCACCAACCGTTGCCGGGATGCTTCAAATCGAGCGTTTCCACGATTTTTGCCGGTCGCAGGTCGAAAACCTTGCGGACGACTTTTTCCAGATCGGCATCGGAAGCCAGTTTGCCGGTGCCGTAAGTATCGACATTGATGCTCAACGGCTGGGCGACTCCGATTGCGTAAGCGACCTGGATCTCACATTTTTTCGCCAGTTTTGCCGCCACCAGGTTTTTGGCGATATAACGGCAGAAATAGGCCGCTGAACGGTCAACTTTTGAGGGGTCTTTGCCGGAAAATGCGCCGCCGCCGTGAGAACCGACACCGCCGTAGGTATCGACGATGATTTTGCGGCCGGTCAAACCGGTATCCCCGTGAGGACCGCCGATTTCGAATCTTCCGGTAGGATTGACGAAATAGGTGATGTCGTCATTGAGCAATTCAGCGGGAATGACCTTTTTGACCACCTGCCTGACGAGATTTTCGAGGTAGTTCGGCTCCATTTCCGGGGCGTGCTGATGGGAAACCACGATGGATTCCACGGCCTGCGGCACGCCGTCAACGTAACGGATCGAGACCTGACTTTTTGCATCCGGGCGCAACATTTTGCCGACTTCCGGATCGCTCTTGCGCAATCTGGCAAATTCAGCGACGATCTTGTGGGCATAGATGAGCGTTGCCGGCATCAATTCCGGAGTTTCATCACTGGCATAGCCGAACATCATTCCCTGATCTCCGGCTCCCTGATCGGCACGGCTGACCCCCATGCTGATATCGGCGGATTGTTTGTGGATGGAAACCATGACTTTGGCATCGTCTGCAGAAAATCCCACCCCATCCTGATCGTAACCGATATCGCGCACGGCATCCAGTGCCACCTGCTGCCAGTTGACCTGTGCGTTAGTGGTGATCTCGCCGGAAATGACGATCAAATTGGTGGTGGTCAGTGATTCACAGGCCACCCGGCTGTGGGGGTCCTGCATCAGACAGGCATCAAGAATGGCATCGGATATGCGGTCACAGACCTTATCCGGATGTCCCTCGGAAACGGATTCCGAGGTGAAAACGTGATTTGATTTGATCTTGCTCATGATTATTTATTCCTGAATGAAAATTTTTTACTCAAATAAAAAACCGGAGTTGGCAGTTTTCGCGGTTGTCAGCTCCGGGGGGATCATTATGCAGATCAGCGGGTGGGAAGCTGCATGGGAACCGGCACACCGCGACGGTTCTGCCGCCAGATGCTCTCTCCTGAACCGCTCACCGCCGGACGGTCTTTGCCGTAACTGACCGTTCTCATTTTGCTGTCCGGCACACCTTTGGAAGCAAGGTAGGCGCGGATGGCATTGGCACGGCGTTCACCCAAAGCACGGTTGTATTCATCGGTACCGCGGCTGTCGCAGTGACCTTCGATGACCAGACCGAGGGTGGGATTCTGCTGCAGATAAGCGGCGATTTTATCCAGATTGGCTCTTTCGCTGGCGACCAGCACATCGGAGTCGTAAGCGAAGTAGATGATCGGCATACCCAGACGGTTTTCCGGATCGACCGGCACCCAGCCGTCGGCATCCGCACCGGCGTTGCCGTTATCCAACTGACCGGGGTCTACCCACGGGGTCTGACCGGCATCATCGCCGAGGCCGCCGGGATTGGTTCCGTCATTGCCGGGCAAAGAGGTGTAGCCGCTGCCGCCATCGGCGGAAAAACCGCGGCCCGGATCGGGGCTGGCTTCCGGAACCGGTGAAGAAGTATCTTCATCAATGGCAATGGAGTGACAGCCGGTGACCGCCAGAAGTGTAAGAACGGCAACGAATGCGCTGAAGAATTTGGACATATTCTCTTTCCCTTTCAAAATTTGGTGTTATTATGAAAAATCACATTATTTACTGAAAAAATCATCCATGTATACAATATAACACGCAAAACCGGAAAAATCCATCCGTTTTTTGATAAAAGAACTGTTTTTTTACATTGATTTTATATATATACAGCACTTGATTTAACGGGGCAGTGGAGTTATATTTTACAGAATGCAATCATTCACTTGTAAACAACAGCATTTTTTTCGTCAAGGAGGAATAGAAAATGCAGAACATCCAGTGGGACAAATTGAAATTTGAGTTTATGCCGACCCGCAGCAACATCCGTTTCCATTATGCCAACGGCCAGTGGGATGAGGGTAAACTGGTCAGCGACTACAACATCTCTCTTTCAGTGGCGGCCAACGTATTGCACTATGGTCAGGCGATTTTTGAAGGAATGAAAGCCTTTTGCGGCAAAGACGGCAAAGTCCGGGTTTTCCGTCCGCAGGCCAACGCCAGAAGATTGAATTCTTCCGCCCGTCAGCTGGTCATGCCGGAGTTCCCGGAAGATCGCTTTGTGGAAGCGGTTCAGAAAGTTGTCCGTGACAACATCGATTTTGTGCCGCCTTACGGCACCGGCGGATCGCTTTACATCCGTCCGGTGATGTTCGGCACTTCTCCGCAGATCGGGGTGAATGCCTCTCTGGAATACGAATTGGTCATTATGGTCATGCCGGTCGGTCCCTATTACAAAGACGGTATCAAACCGGTCGATGCGATGATTTCAGTGGATTTTGACCGTGCGGCACCGAAAGGCACCGGCCATATCAAAGCCGCCGGCAACTATGCTGCCAGTCTGCTTTCCAGCAAAAAAGCCAAAGAACAGCACTTCCCGATCGTGCTTTTCCTCGATCCGGCAAGTCACACTTACGTTGACGAATTCAGCACCAGCAACTTTTTGGCGATCACCAAAGACGGCAAATATGTCACGACTTTGTCCGACTCCATCCTGCCGTCAGTGACCAACGATTCACTGTTGACCGTGGCGGCTGATCTGGGTATGCCGGTCGAGCGGCGCAAGGTCAAAGTCGATGAATTGGCTGATTTTGCTGAAGTTGCCGCCTGCGGTACCGCGGTGGTGGTCACTCCGGTCGGCAAGATCGTTTACGGAGAGAAGACCATCGACTACGGCTGGACTGAAATCGGGCCGCAGTTGAAAAAACTTTATGACCGCATGACCGGCATCCAGTATGCTGAATATCCGGATACCCACAACTGGCTGGTGGAGTGCTGAAAAGTAAAATGAAAATTTTCAAGACAAGACGCGAATTTCAACAGTACGCTCTGGAATTGAAAAGAAGCGGCAAAAGCATTGCTCTGGTGCCGACGATGGGATTTCTGCATGACGGGCATATGTCGCTGATCGACATTGCCCGGCAGAAAGCCGATGTGGTGATGGTGTCGATTTTTGTCAACCCGACCCAGTTTGCACCCAACGAAGACTTTGACCGTTATCCGCGGGATTTTGATGGTGACGTGGCCAAATGTATCGACCATGGTGCGGATGTTATTTTCGCTCCGGAACCCGGCGAAATGTATGATGAGGATGCTTCGGTATGGGTGGAGGAGATCCGTTTATCCAAGCCGCTTTGCGGCCGGAGCCGTCCGACATTTTACCGTGGAGTTACCACGGTGGTGGCCAAATTGTTTCTGCTGGCCCAGCCGGATTATGCGGTTTTCGGTTTGAAAGATGCCCAGCAGTGCTTTGTCATTCAGAAAATGGTGCGTGATCTGGATTTCCCCATCGAGATCATTCCGGCACCGTTGGTGCGTGATGCTGACGGGTTGGCGTTGAGTTCCCGCAACCGTTATCTTTCGGCGGATGAAAGATCGCGTGCGCTGTCGATCCACCAGTCGCTTCTGGCGGCGAAAACGGAGATCGTTGCCAACCGTGAATCGATGGATGAAGCGTTGGAAAGAGCCAGAGCGGTCATCACTGCATCCGGCGGCAGAGTGGATTATGTGGATATCCTTGACTGCCGGACGATGGAATATCCGACGTCAAAGAGTACGCAGGTCATCGTGGCAGCGGCGGCATTTTTCGGTACGACGCGTCTGATCGACAACGAAATTTTTGATTTGTAACAGGTGAAGTTATGTATAAACTGGTCTATGGCAGTGCCGGATTCGATGCGGCGGTGAAAGCCCTCTATGAGCGGCCGGCATTCCCCCCGGAAGCGGAAGAATCCGCCCGCAAAATAATTGCCGGAGTGCGTGAGCGCGGCGATGAAGCGGTGGCGGAATATGCGGAAAAATTCGACCATGTTAAATTGCATCCCTCTGAATTTCAACTGCCTTTGAGTGAGGCGAGGAAGATCGCCGCCAAACTTCCGGCGGGTGATAAACTTGCCATCCGCCGGGCTTTGGAACAAATTCAGCAGTTTGCCAAACTTACCAAACCGCGCAACTGGATGATGGGAGTGCGCAGTGGCGTGAAAGTCGGAGAAAAGTTTACTCCGATGGAGCGCGTGGGGGTATATATCCCCGGCGGTACTGCGCCGTTGGTTTCCACCGTGCTGCATACGGCGGGCATTGCCAGTGCGGCCGGAGTAAAAGAGATCGTGGCGATCACGCCGCCGGGCAATACGCATCCGGCGGTGATGTATGCCATGCTGCAAGCCGGGGTCACTGAGATTTGGCGTCTGGGAGGCGTTTACGGCGTGGCGGCTTTAGCGGTCGGTACGCAGAGTATCCGCAAAGTTGAGAAGATCTGCGGGCCGGGCAATGCCTATGTGACGGCGGCAAAAAAACTGCTTTACGGTGAAGTCGGTATCGATCTGGTGGCCGGGCCTTCAGAAATTCTGGTGATTGCCGACAAGAGTGCCGATCCGGAATTTGTGGCGGCGGATTTGTTGAGTCAGGCTGAACACGGCAGTGGTCTGGAGCAGGCCGTGCTGGTTTCCACCGACCGGGCGATGATCGGTAAAGTGGAGCGGGCGGTATTGCGTCAGCGGGACACGCTGAAGCGTCAGGCGACGATCGACAAAGTTCTGGCCAACGGCGTATTTCTGATCGAGGTACCTGATGAAGAGATTGCCGCAAAGGTTGCCAGTTCCTATGCTCCGGAACATCTGGAGATCCAGACGGAAAATCCGGAAAGAGTGGCCAAAATGATCACTGCCGCCGGAGCGATATTCCTCGGCAAGTGGACTCCGGAATCCTGCGGTGACTTCTGTGCGGGGCCATCTCATGTGCTGCCGACGGCGGGAAGTGCCAAAAAATTCAATGGTCTGGAAACGGTAAGTTTCTTCCGCAGAACAAGTTTGGTAAAATATTCCCAGGCGGCCTTGAAGCGTGATGCAGATATCATTGCCCGTTTCGGGGCGATGGAGCAGCTTGATGCCCACGGCCGTGCCGGTACGATCCGGGTGGAAAAATAACTGGAAAATAAAAAACTGGCGGGGCTGTTGCAAAACCTCAAAAAAGGTTGCAACGCCCCTTTTTTTCAATAGAATGATGAAAATACTTTCCGGGGGATGGTGTGATCGTCAATATTCATCGGATAGTTGCCGCCGGGAAAGTACATGGTCATTCTGACGGCGAAATATATGAACATGATCAATGCGGTACTCAAATATATCCAGCGGGTGATCCGGAATCGTGCCGGATTTTTTTTACAGACATCAATTACCGCCAGTATCAATACCGGCGGCACGAGGAAAATCATGGCATTGCTTTGCAAGGCGGTGAGGATATCGCCCCGGATCAGTGCTGTTGCCGCCGTGGTCAAACCGCAACCGGGGCAGGGCAGTCCGGTCATGGCCCGGATCGGGCAAATGGAGGTTTCCGCCCACCATGTGAGCAAAACGTACACGATCAAAACAGTGATCGGCAGGCTGTACGTTTTTATACGATGATTGACTGAATTTTGCATTTATTTTCCGGTATATATTCCAAATGTATTTCCATCGGAATAGATTATGGCATCCGGAAACTCCCAACTGCGGAAAAATGGGATGTTGCGTGCTTTGAGCATGGCTTCCACTCTTTTCCCGCGCTCATCCAGCGAGAGCCACTGCGGCATACAGGCGATCGCCGCTTGCGGAGAAATGGCATCGAGCCATGCTTCGCCGGTGGAACCGGCTCCGGCATGATGGCCGACTTTGAGCAGATCGCATTTCAGATCATATCCGGTGGCGAGTATCGCTCTTTCCTGAACGAAACTGCAATCTCCGGTAAACAATGCAGTAAATTCGTTATAAACCAGTTTGAAAACCAGTGAATGTCCATTCAGATCCCGGTTTCTGCTTCCGGCGGTCGCCGAACCGCAAATATATGCTGTGATCCCGCCGCCGAAATCGATGGTTTCTCCGGTCGTTATAAGTTTGACCGGTACATGGTTGCGCTCTGCCATACTCATAATGCGGCGGAACATCGTTTTGGTGTAACTGCCCGGAATTTCATTTTCCGGCATACATGAATAGAGGATTTCCCCGATTTCAAAATTGATATCATTGAGCAGATCAAACAGACCGGCCGTATGATCGGAATGAAAATGAGTGAGTATCACCGTATCGATCCTGCTGATGCCGTGTTTTTCCAGAGCCGGGATCAAAAATTGTTCAGCAGTGCCGAAGTCTCCGGTGTCGAGCAGAAAAATTTTGTTTTGCGGAGTGCGGATGATGTAGGCATCGCCCACGGTATCGCCGGTATCGACCTGAATTATCTGTAAGGTGCCGTTTGGCAATGTTGTGGCAGTGCCGGTAAATTCTGCTGCCGAGAGGGTGATGAAAGTTGAAACTGTCAGCAAAAATAAAAGATTACGCATGGAAATTATTTCTCCCAATTAAAAATTCCGAAACGGTCAGGCTGAAAAAACGATCCGCGGCGAACCGGTGACCATGCACTGTATTTGGTGCCGGTAAGTCCGGAAACTTCTCTGGCGCGGTAGATGTTGGCCAGAAAGGGTTTATCCGGTATGTCGTCCAAACCGAAACTCTGCCACGGCATGACCAGAGTCGCTTCCCAGCGGTCATCAAAAAGTTTTACATCCAAAGTTGCCGGAGAGTTCCAGGCCAGGTCGTAAAGATAGCCGGTATCTTCCCGTCTGCCATCCCACAAAACTCCACCGGAAGTGATGATGAATTGCACACATTTTTCCGGCTCATCCGGATTTGGCACGATAAAAATTTCAAACCGGTCATCTTTCCAGGCCAGATCATAATCCCGAATCGTGCCGGTGATGCGGCGTTTATCCATTGCCGGTTCAAAGGCGATGAGGGTCATGATCAAGGCTTTACCGTCATCGCTTATTCTCAATGAAATTGTGGTTTCGACGGTAGCCGGGTCACCGAAACGGTCGGTGAATCGTTGCGGAACACCATTTGACCGGTTCACCCGGAAAATGCGGGTGTGTTCATTGATCAACCGGATTATATTGGCTTTGCGGTTGCGGAAAAATGCCAGTTCTTTGTGCAGATTTTGGATTTGATGCAATTTGTTGCTGACATGGACGATTACATTTTCATTGTCGGTATTTCCGGTGACAGCGGGGGCATTTTCGGCGGCATTGATCGCTGAAATCAGGAGATTTTCCCATTCATCAAGTTTTTTGAGGCTGTAAAAATCAACGATAAGCGGGGTTGTTGCTCCGGCATAACCGGCGATGGTGTAGGGGGCAAAGGAAGATCTTTCCAACTGCCGGAAATATTCAAGGATAAATGGTGCCGCGGCGGTGCCGACTTTGGCGGTGATGAATTCCCGGCGCTCGGCAAGGCGGTCAAAAGGTTGGCCGGCAAATATTTTACTTGCCGCGAAACGGTTGAATTCCATGACCATACTTTCTGCCGCCGGTTCGCAACTTTGCAGTTGTAATTTGCGGTTTCCCGCCTGCCGCCGGATATGGAGCATGATCCGGTCAAGCGGCATGGGCAAAATGCCGTCGATCGGCAGTGCATCGGAAAATATTTGAGCATTTTCCGGCACATCCCCGCCGTTGACCAGTGTAATGATTTTTACCGGTTCACCGGCTTGCAGGGCAAGAACCGGGCTTAAAAGAAGCAGAAAAATAAATTTTTTGATCGACATTTTTTATTATCCTTGATGATGTCATTATTCCTGAATTTATTTTATCCTGAAGTCATAAAAACGGTTGATCCCCTCACAGGCGATGATACCCAGATGATACTCTTTGGCGGTGAATTCTGCCGGCATTGCACAACCGAATTCATTTCCGCCGCATCTGATGGCAAGCTGCGGGCCTTTGGCGGTATGGGTCAGGGTAACTTGCAAATCGTAAATGGTTTGCGGCGAAAAAGAGGTTTTTATGTAGGCAAGTTTATACCATGATGGTTTGCCGTCGATATAGCGGTGATGCCAGACATTTATTCCTTCATCGAAAAGGACGATCTCGTAATGGTCGCGCAGTTCCGGGTATTGGCCATCGGCACTTTCTCCGAGTTCCGGGGCGATCACGATCAAAGGAGCCATGCGGTGGTCGAAACTCATGCGGCTGGAAACGGTCACATTGCCGGAATATTTCGTTTTGGTGAGCATGGCGGCGTATGCTTCACGACAGTGGAGCAATTCATCGTTGCTCAATCCGGCAGGAGCGAAGTTGACGATGTGATCGCCATTTTGCAGAAATCTGCCGACATGGCTGAATCTTGGACTTTTGACCATAATGAAGTTTGCCATATTCCATTGGCCATTGGCAAAAGTGACGGCAAAGCGGTCAGCGGCAGTCAGAGAAAAAAGAGTAAACATAATTGATAAGATGAATAATTTTTTCATATTTATAACCCTTTTACATAGTCGATATATCCGGCGGCTTCAAGCAGAGATTTTCTCTGATTGAAACTGTGCCATGATTTTCTTTCCGGCAAACTCCATGCGCACTCGCTGTAGGCGAATATCCGGGGGAAAAGTTTGGCGAAAATCCGGTGTTGCGGAATCGTTTCCGTCCACAGACACGCTTCGGTGCCGATGATGACATCCTTGACTTTTTCCGGCCAGATGATGTAAGGGTCGGTCATGTAAACGCCCTTTTCGGAAAGTTCAAACATCCAAGATTCCCACGGTTCATCCAGATTGGCCGGATAGTCGAAATAGAGCGATGAATGGACGGAGTAGATGATTTTATTGCCGTGCGGAGCGATTTTCAAAGGCTCCCGTATATCCAGCCAGCATTGGATCATGGTGTCAGGCGGGTAAGTCTGCCCGGAAGATGTTCCCCAGATGATCGGTGTGCGGCCTTGAGATACGATGAAGCGGGATAATTCGACCATGAATTTATTTTCCAAATCCCGCATATTTTTCAAACCTTTATCCGCCATAGCCTGTTGGCAAACCGGACACTTTTCCCAGTGGGTAGTGAGAGCCTCATCTCCGCCGATATGGATACAGGGTGAATCGGGAAAAAGTTCCATCAATTCGGCAAAAATTTCTTTCAGGAACGTCATGGTTTCCGGTTTGCCGATGCAGAATTCCTCGCCGGGATTCTGCGGGTCGCAGGAGAATTGCGGATAGTGTTTCAGGAGCATTGCCGAGTGACCGGGGACATCGACTTCCGGGATGACGGTAATACCGAGATCATGGGCAAAATTGGTGATTTCAGACAAATCTTCTCTGGAATATTGTCCGTATGAAGATACACCTGTTGCACTCAACTTGCCGGCGACCCGGCTTTGATAACGCCAGCCCTGACTGTCCACCAGGTGCCAGTGAAAATAGTTTATCCGGCAAAGCGACAGAATGCGGAGGAATTTTTTGACCACATCTTTGCTTTGGAAGTGCCGGGCGCAATCCAGATGAAAACTGCGGAGGGTAAAGCGGGGGTGATCTTCGATTTCGGCCCCGTCAAGTCCGGCTTGCGGATCTCCGGTGATCGTGGCGGCAAAGAGCATTTGCGCCAGTGCGTTTGCGGCGTATGTCGCTCCGGTAATATCTCCGGCAGAAGCTTTGACACCTTCCGGTGAAACCGTCATTTTCCATGCTCCGGCAGGCAGAGCGGTTTTGGTTATGGTGAAATCGGCATGGTCATCATCCGCTTTTTTTACATCCAGAGCGAGGGTGTGAAACAGATTCTGCAATTCGGCAATGACTCCGGTAAACTCCTTATCCACGGCGAATGAGCGCAGGGAAGCAACCGGAAAAAAGGTGCCGGAAAGGGAGACTTTTGCCGGGATCGGCAATAAGATATCTGCACTGTTTGCTGCCATGATTTATAACTCCAGATCGGCGATTACGGCATAGTGGTCGCTGACGGTGCAATCGTTGCCGCGGGTGACGGCGTGACAGGTGAATTTACCTTGCGGATAACCGGCGATGAAGTCGATCTGCAGCCAGCCGAATTTGGTGGAACAGGTTGGTTCGATCGGGTGGGCATCGCTGAAAATTTCAAATTTCCGGCGGAGAAATTTTATGGAATCATCATCGGAAGCCGAATTGAGATCCCCGGCGAGAATAACCGGTGAAAGTGATTTTTTAGCGAGGAACTCCATGATGTATTCCAGTTGTTTCACCCGTCCTTCGGCATCGCCGTCAAATTCGCCCTGATATGATAAATGGGTGCAGACCATATAAAATGGGGCAGGGGCATTGACTTTAACGATCAGCGCGGGGCGCGGTTCGATATTTTCCGGCACAGGCAGGATGAGGGAATCGACCAATTCCAGAGGGTATCTGGAAAGTATGGCGACGCCGTAAATGCCGTTGGGCGGCAGATCCATGGCCTTACCGAAAAGGTAGTTCATGCCGAGTTGTTTGGCGACTTCGGCGGGGTAGTCGATCTGTTCGCCTTTGGGGTGGCGGATGGATACTTCCTGCAATGCGACCACATCGGGAGAATATGAGGCGATATGATCGGCTTGCGGCCGGAAATCGTGAATGGTTCTGCCATTGGCAAATCCGGATTGGGTGTTGTAACTCATGACGCGCAGTTTCATAAAAAATCCTTTCAATCACCTGTTGTCAGGTATCGGGTTAATCCGTAAAAATTATCGACCTCTTTTATGGCGGGATATTTCATTTTATCACCGAGCCCGTAACGGCAGAAAACGGCATTGACCCCGGCATTTTCAGCGGCGGCAAGATCGGTGTAATTATCTCCTATGACCAGCGATTCATGCGTGGCGGCATGATGTTTCTGCCGCAGAAAGTTGATGGCATCGGGGGCGGGTTTCAGCGGGAATCCGCTGTTGCCGCCGATATTGTCGGCGAGGAAATCATCCATATTCAAGCCGGAAATGATTTTATCGGCGACGATTTGCGGTTTATTGCTGACGATGCATAGAGTGTATCCGGCGGCTTTAAGTTGTTGCAGGCCATCGATCACACCGGGGTAACAAAAGGTGTGAAAGAGGGGATCGGCGGCATAAAATTGCACCATGATTTTCACTGCTTCATCGAGAGTAACGGGCAGATGGACATCTTGAGTGGCACGCTCCAGCAGGATTTTTGCTCCGTTGCCGACGAATGAGGAGATGAGTTTTTCATCGAGTTCGGGGAAGTTGAAATATTGCCGGGTGCGGTTGACTGACCTGGCGATGCCGCCGGCGGAATCGATCAGGGTGCCATCCAGATCAAATACCAGCAATCTACTCATGAAAACGAACCTCCTTTTTACGGAGATAATATACCTCAAAACGGCATGATTTACAAATATTCTGCCGCAGAAAAAGATATAAAAAATAGCCATCCAAGTCACCTTGACCGGATGGCTGAAAAACCGATTATCAACCGCCTTACTGCGCTTGAATCTGTTGCAATATTTGGATATATTGTCGTGTGGTCTGATGATTTTCTCCCAACTCCTGTTTGGCAATATCTATCGCTTTCTGCAAATATTCCACTGCCTTGTTTTTGTCACCCAAGCGGGAATATGTAATTCCTAACCATTGATAAGAATCTGTCGTACCTAAATGTTTTTCACCGAGCAAATCCTGTCTTATATCGAGAGTTTTTTGATGAGCATTCAACGCTTCTTGAAAGTTCCCTAAATAGAAATATGATGCTCCTACTTCGTTGTATGAATGTGCCGTAGCTAAATTTTTTTCGCCGAGCAATTCCCGTCTTATGTCGAGAGCTTTTTGATGGGCATTCAATGCCTCCTGAAAATTTCCTAAACGGTAATGCGATATGCCAACTTCGTTATATGAATATGCAGTATCTAAATGCTTTTCACCGAGCAATTCCCGTCTTATATCGAGAGCTTTTTGATGAGCATTCAACGCTTCTTGAAAGTTCCCTAAATAGAAATATGATGCTCCTACTTCGTTGTATGAATGTGCCGTAGCTAAATTTTTTTCGCCGAGCAATTCCCGTCTTATGTCGAGAGCTTTTTGATGAGCATTCAATGCCTCCTGAAAATTTCCCAAACGGTAATGTGATACGCCAACTTCGTTGTATGAATATGCAGTATCTAAATGCTTTTCACCGAGCAATTCCCGTCTTATGTCAAGAGCTTTTTGATTGGCATTCAATGCCTCCTGAAAATTTCCCAAACGGTAATGCGATGTGCCAACTCCATTATATGAATGTGCAGTATCTAAATTTTTTTCGCCGAGCAATTCCCGTCTTATGTCGAGAGCTTTTTGATGAGCATTCAATGCCTCCTGAAAATTTCCCAAACGGTAATGTGATACGCCAACTTCGTTGTATGAATATGCAGTGTCTAAATGCTTTTCACCGAGCAATTCCCGTTTTATATCAAGAGCTTTTTGATGGGCATTCAAAGCCAGTTGGAAATTCCCCAAGCAGTAATGTAACACTCCTATCTGGTAGTATAGTGACGCAGTATCTAAATGCTTTTCACCGAGCAATTCCCGTTTTATATCAAGAGCTTTTTGATGAGCATTCAAAGCCAGTTGTAAATTTCCCAAACGCAAATACGCAAATCCTGTTCCGAGATATGCCTCCGCCGTACCTAAATTTTTTTCGCCGAGCAATTCCCGTCTTATGTCAAGAGCTTTTTGATGGGCATTCAGAGCCTCCTGAAAATTTCCCAAATTGAGATACGCAGCTCCAGCTCCAAAATATGCCATTGCCGTATCTAAATTTTTTTCACCGAGTAATTCCCGTCTTATGTCGAGAGCTTTTTGATGGGCATTCAATGCCTCCTGAAAATTTCCTAAACGGTAATGCGATATGCCAACTTCGTTATATGAATATGCAGTATCTAAATGCTTTTCACCGAGCAATTCCCGTCTTATATCGAGAGCTTTTTGATGAGCATTCAACGCTTCTTGAAAGTTCCCTAAATAGAAATATGATGCTCCTACTTCGTTGTATGAATGTGCCGTAGCTAAATTTTTTTCGCCGAGCAATTCCCGTCTTATGTCGAGAGCTTTTTGATG
>SUWG01000035.1 GCA_015061625.1 Lentisphaerota bacterium
ACCGAAGCCGCGTTCCACAAAATTCAATCCGTTGCGGGCACTTCTGCCGATACCGTCAAACTCCATCCAGCGGATAAAACGGGTATCAACACCGCCCTGCATGATAAAGTCCTCGACCAGATGTCCGACCGGATTATCGGCAAAAGCGGTGACAACGGCACTTCTCAAACCGAAACAGCGGCGTAAACCGCGGACAACATTGTATTCTCCGCCGCCTTCCCAAACCTGAAAATTACGGGCCGTATGTATTCTGCCTGCTCCCGGATCAAAACGGAGCATGATCTCCCCCAGACTCAAGGCATCAAATGCACAACTTTCTGCGGATTTGTAATTCAGCATTTTTTCTTCCTTACGCAAAATGATTTTTCAATTCAACTGCTGCTTTAACAGTCTTGGCAACCGCATCCCAGTTTTCAGCTTTTATATCTTCGGCTTTTCCCAGCCAGGTACCGCCGATTGCAGCAACCTCTTTGATTGCAAGATAATCAGCGGCATTGGCGGAAGTCACTCCGCCGGTAGGCATAAAACGGATTCCCAGATGACGGTAAGGGGCAATAATTGATTTAAGCATCTTTACACCGCCTGCGGCTTCAGCAGGGAAGAACTTCAAAAATTTACAGCCGAGTTCCACTGCCTGTTCCACTTCCGATGGAGTACACACTCCCGGAGCAAAGGCAAAATCATTTTCTACAGCTTCTTTGATCACTGTCGGATTGAATCCGGGGGCAACGGCAAACTTTGCTCCGGCATCAAATGCCCGGTGCAGATCACCGGTATTCAGAATCGTTCCAGCACCGAGATAAAGTTCGGGAAACTCTTTTGCCGCTTCACGGATGATTTTTTCTGCGGCACTGGTACGGAAGGTGACTTCCGCAGCCGGAAGACCGTTTTCAACCAGAACTTCGCACATTTTCAAACCGGCTCTGACATCTTCCAGAACCAGCACCGGAACGATTTTTATCCCGGCCAGTTTTTCTGCCGTTTCAAGACTTCTTTTCTGAAATTCACTCATTTTTCAAATCTTTCCATACTTTTTGATATAAGCGGTTTATTTCAGCAGTTCTCCATTTCATAATACCGGATCGCGTCCGGCGGCCGGATATTGGTCAATGTGCCTTTATAATGCCGCAACTCAGTCCGGATATAGGGATGTTTCAGCAATTCACTTTCATTGAGTTCGATTCCCAGCCCGGGACGTTCCGGAATGACCATACAGCCATTACGCATGACCAATTTTTCATCGCAGATTTCCGCGCGCCAGGGTACATCTGTCATCATCATTTCCAGCATGACGAAATTCGGTACACACGCTGCCAATTGAAGTGTTGCAGCGTTGGCTACCGGACCGGATGGATTATGCGGGCAGAATCCGATGTGCCGCGCTTCTGCTTCCGCGCCCAACATCCTCATTTCCATAATGCCTCCGGCATGAGAAATATCAGGTTGAATATAATCGGCACAGTTGAGTGAGAAAAATTGCCGGTATTCATAACGGTTGTAGAGTCTTTCTCCGGCGGCAATCGATACACGCACCCGTTCCTTGACCTCTCGCATACCCTCTTTGTCATCCGGAGGTATGGGCTCTTCAAACCAGAAAATGTCATAATCTTCGAGGCGTTTGCCAATTTTGACTGCAGTAGGAATATCGAATCGGCCGTGTCCTTCTATGAGCAATTGTACGTCTGCACCAACCGCATCAGATACTTTTTCAACACATTCCATGGCCAGATTAAGATCTTTTTTGCTGATCTGCTGCCATGCCTTGCCAAAAGGATCCCACTTGCAGCCCGGATATTTGTTTTTCCGGACCTCAACGGCTTTTTCGGCAAATTCATCCGGAGTTTTTGCCGGAGCGAACCAGCCATTGACATAGACCGGCACCGCATCGCGTACTTTTCCGCCCAGAAGCTGATAGACCGGGACATTCAAATCCTTACCTTTGATATCCCACAGAGCCATTTCCACTCCTGCAAGCGCACTCATTAAGACCGGACCACCGCGCCAGTAGGCATCACGGTAGCAATCGTGCCGGAATGCTTCGATATTGTGCGGATCTTTGCCGATAAGGTAACTTTCCAGATCGTGGATCGCCGCCTGAATAGTCAACTCCTTATATTCAAGAGTTGATTCTCCCCAACCGTGAATTCCGCTGTCTGTCTCGATTTTTACGAAGACAAAATTAGTGCGGAATGCGTTGCTGATAAAAGTTTTTACCCCGGTGATTTTCATATTTCAAATTCCTTTCCAACAATCATACTGAAAGACTCTATCCCCGATTCACGGCAGCTGGTCACAAATGGCATCGGATCAGCGGTATTTTCTGCAAAAAGTCCGATATGCATCGGCAATGCCATCGCCGGAGTCAGGCAGCGGACACACTTCAAGGCATCATCGCTGTTCATGTTGTTCAATTTACCGTTAATGCAGATCAGCATCAGATCGGCACTGGCCAGTTTATTATCCAGAAGACGCTCATCATAATTGGTATCTCCGGAAATTACGATTTTTTTGCCTGCCGCTTCAATCAGATACCCGCAGGCAAACGGATCGCTGTGAGAGGCAAAAGTCGGGGACAAAGTAAATGGTCCGATGTGTTGTATACAGCCGGGGGATATTTCGCTGACCAGTTCTGCCGGAATTTCCAATTTCAACAGATGTTCAAATGCATTGTGCGTACCGTAATAGCGGCATCGCGGATAGGCTTGCCGGATCATTTTCACGCCAATTGGATCCAGATGATCCAGATGGTCGTGGGTAAATACCAGACAATCCGGTCTCAGTTCTTCCAGTTTCAAGGGAAATGGATGCAACCGAGCCAGATTCTGAACCGCCAGCAGGTTGTCACTTAAATACGGATCGATGACCAAGCGGTAATTCTGTACTTCCAAAAGGAATCCGCCCTGTCCAAGCCAAGTTATTTTTATCATAACACTGCTTTCCTTTACGGTGCGTAATACATTCCACCATTGATATTAATGGTTTCTCCGGTGACATAACCGTTTCTAACCGCGAACAGTACGGCATCTGCGATCTCTTCGCTTGATGCCGGACGTCCCAACGGGACGGCAGAGCACTCTTCCTGATATTTTTCCGGAGAGATCCGGGCAGTAAGGTTTTCCGTCATCACCATTCCGGGGCTTACTGTATTGGCGGTAATGCCGAATGGCGCACCGTTATGGGCAATTGCCCGTGTAATACCGTGCATTCCCAGTTTGGAAACTCCGTAGGCGATCATCGACATCTCTGCCGGACGAAATGAACGGACGGAAGAAACATTTATCAATCTGCCCCACCCGTAATTTTTCGCACGTTCAAAAAAAGCCATTGAACAGAGGAAACAACCTTTCAAGTTGATATTCATTACCATGTCCCACCATTCCCCCTCAGACATGTCTGCTGTGCGGCGCCAGGGGTCAAGGCGGGCGTTGTTGACCAGAATATCCACTTTGCCCAAATCATCAAACATACGGTTAACCGCTGCTTCATCTGATACATCACACCGGTATATATCCGCACTGCCGCCGGCAGCGGTTATTTCTGCTGCCACTTTACCGGCATTAGCCGGATTATTGGCACAATTCACCGTAACTCTGATCCCGGCGGCAGCTAATTGCAGCGCGATTACTCTGCCGATGCCTTGTGAACCACCGGTGACCAGCGCATGCTTTCCTTGCAATTGTTCCATTTTTTACTTCTCCGTCTGCCAGACGCGTACATAATCAACGACAAATTCTCCGGGCAATTCGCCTTTTTCGGGTAAACCGGTCCAATCGGCCATGATTTCACTGTCGATGTTGAGGTACATCGGGCGGTGATAATTGACGTTTTTCTGTTCCCAGCGGGCCTCGCCGTCCAGATACCAGACCATTTTTTCCGGAGTCCACAACAGGGAACCGATATGGAAATCATCGTAAAAGTTCCCATCGTACGGCATGTTGCAGGCATACTTCTCATCTGAAAAATTCACCTTGGTCTCCACGTACGGCGTAGGGAAACGGTGCAGCGTCATAAAGTAAGTTTTTTCAGCATCTGCATCATGATGGGTTTTTCCGAAAACTTCAAAAATATCGATCTCTTCAGAAAAATCTCCCGGGCGGTATTTGGCCGGTGGATCCAGCGGATCATTCAGCCAGAACGCACTGGAAACCGAAGAATTTATTGCCTTGAAACGCATTTCAAAAAATCCGTACAATATCCGTTCCCGGCTGCGGACAAACGCGGTACTGAACCGGTCAAAGCCCCGGGCCTTGTTTTCCACACTGACCTCTTCCGGAGATAATTCCCGGGATGCCAGGTGGAGCAATCCGTTACTTACAGATACATTGCTGCGGTCAAAATATCCCGGTTGCCGGCCGTACCATGCCGGAACAAAGTCGTACCATTTGTCGAAATCCAGTGAAGTTCCGGTAAAATCATCGCTGAATTGTTCATTCAGATGATATGTTTCCGGCAAGTTCACTGACGGTTTGATGTTGTGATTGATCTCTTTCATTTTTCTCACTTTTTATACTTTCCGCGAAAATTGAATCGCTTTATTGGTGATATATTTTCAACTTTTCCATCGGGCAGCACCCGGAATTCATCTACTGTCGAACCATCTTTTTTCACTGCTTTGACGGTGATATTGTCCGCTGAAGCACACAATTCGAGGGCCGTCGCAAATATTCCGTTTTCATCCGGTCCGCCGCCATTGATGACCAGCGTGTAATTTTTATCCAGTGCGCTACGCGGCGGATTGCTTTCATCCCAGATGGTGTAATAATCCGTTCCGTAACATCCGTTATCGTTTCGGTTTATCCTCATATAGCGGTGGACATGTCCGACGATCATCAGCTGCACCTTGCCGCGATTGAAAAGTTCCGCAAAACTCTTTTCCAGCAGCGGAGCGTTGGGGATGCCGTGAGTGGGCATGTGAGCAAGAACGATCCGGTATCTGGCGGTGGTGAACATCGCTGACGGCATTACCGTTTTTTCCAACCATTCTTTCTGTTCTGCGATGTAATCTCCAGCCGGAGTTCCGGGCTGATAGTTGCCGATCGGACCGGTATCAAGAACCACAAAGCAACACTCTCCGGCACGGAATGCCCCGTAAGTTTTGCCATTGCAGCCGGGGAACCATTTTGCCCATTCAAAACTGTATTTTCCGGCCCATTCGTGGTTGCCCCGCATGAATACCGTCGGTACTCCGGAGGCAAAAGCCGCATTGGAAAAATTCAGGAAATCTTCAAAAAACGGTTTACCGTCTGTTTCATAAACTCCATCCCAGCATAAATCGCCGGCCAATACCGCGAAATCAGCCTTTTCCGGAGCAAGGACAGCTGATAATTTTTTGAATGTATCCATATCAGCATGAATGTCTGAGAAAAATACCATCCGGCATCCGCCACTATTGCGTTTCAATGTGGTAAATGAGTACCAACTGCTGTAACTATATGCTTTCCCGTTTACCGGATTGAGCGCAAGCACCCGGTATTCGTATGCGGTTTGAGGCAGCAATCCGTCCAAATGCACGATATGGCATATCCCGGTGGCCGGATTGCCGGTGAATAAAGCATTTTTTCGCATTATCCGGCTGCTTCCTGCCAGCCGGTACTCTACTGCACCGGCACATTCGGCGGAACTTTTCCAGCCGACAGAAATACTTTCTGATCCCGGATTGAAAAGATACGGTACGGCAGTTGCTGACGGAGATGCGGCATTTTCCAGTACTTTGCCATCGCATTCCCGGATAATCTGCAAGTCCACCGGCATTTTCCCTGAAAAATCCCCGGTGGCTTTGAATACATGATCCACTCCACCGGGACGGGTGATTTCCGCATTCTGCCGAAGAGTTGTTTCTTCCGGCATCCGCCAGGACAGCAATAGTTTTTTAGCGGGCATATCAGTACGGCAAATCACTGTAAAGCCTTTATCATCAACATGACAGATAAAAGGTCCACGATCAACCGACGGAATTTTTTTCTCCGCTGCTGTCAGATTGCTCATTTTTTTTTATCAGCATTATCTTCTTCGGTACTGCCGTCTGCTGTCCCGAAAAGTGAAAGGTTGCCGATCTCCTCTTCATTCAAAGCCCGGGCAAAGACAAAAAGATCATCCAGCATGCCGGTAAATGCATAAGCGTGCCATGTCGTGGGATAATGTCCGACTGTGAAACGGAACGCCGACTGATTTTTCGGTACTTCCGGGAATGTCAGACCGGAAGCATCTTTGGTATCAGTCAGTTTGGTGTCGATATACAATTTCATCTCTTTGCCATCATGAGTAACCGCGATATGGTGCCACTTATTGACTGTCATCGCTCCTTTCATGATGCTTTTGCTGCGATCACCGCGACGGAATGCCCCCATTTTGTACATCCAGGAAAACTCAAAACCGAAATCAAACGGATCAGAAGCGGTGGCGCAAATGATTGCCCGTTTGGGTTCCTCCTGCGTTTTTTTGACCCAGCAGGCAAAGGTGAACGGCGGCTTGATATCAGTCAGCTTAAATGGAGGTAAGGCATAATGGACTTTGTTGTCCGGCAGAAATTCCACCGCTTTTCCTCTCATCCCCTGAACAAAACGGACTTTGGAAAAATCTTTGCCGGATCGGGGGGAAAGAACCAGATCACCGACTGAACTTTTCAATCCCTCTACGGTATCATTATCAAAACTCCAATGCGCCAAAAGATCTTTGTCGGCGGCAAATGTTCCGGCACAAAGCAGTAATGCACCGGCGATCAAACTCTTTTTTACCATTATTTATTCCTTTCTCTACTTAACGGTAAACTTCAACTTCCACTATTTTTCTGCCCCGGAATCCGGAGATCCGCAAGGTGCGGAAAGAACAACTTTCCCACTTTGCACTCAAGGCATCCCGATGTCGGCGGTAGCCGATTTCCGGCATATCACTGAATGTACTCATTTTTCCGGTGGCTGCGGGATTTTCCTGATCTCGGAAAAGACGGGCTGCTTCCACAAATTTGCCATCTTTCAGAATTTCCACTTTTCCGTAGCCATCGTTCAGATCAATGCCGTAAAGCCGCAGTTGTGAAGCATTTATTTCGTTTGGGAACGTGAGAGTGATCTGCGGATTTTTCCCGGTAACAGCAAAACCGTCGTAGTAAGCACCATCATTCAAGTGATGCAGCGGCAGAACTGATTTGGCAAAACCGCCTAATTCAATATCCACTTTCCGGTCTCCTCCGAAAGCAAGATTGCCTTTTTTACGCAGATATTCCCGTGCCTTTTGAGATTTATTCAAACTTTCCTGCAGTGAGAAACTTTCTGCAGTCTGCCGGTCAGTGGTATAAATCCGTACTGCCAGCGGTGCAAGCGTATCCGAAAGATGACCATTTGAAGTGAAATTCTTTCCCGCTTCTCCGGCAGCATAATATTTTCCCGGCGGCAATTCAAGCGTGAATCCGGTTTCTTTATAAAGCGTATTTACCACGATGAGCCAACGTTTCCCGTCATGATCATATCTGCCGGCAATGACTCCCGGATTACCGGTTTTCACCATTTGCCGCTTGCCGGGGGCAAAGGCAAAAGGCAGTTTACTGCTTTCTGTCAGAAGATCGGATAAAGTTGTAAACACTTCCGGATACGGATAGTTGTATTCGTATATATACCAGATGAATCCAGTAGCTCCACCGAGGAAAGTCTGATAATGCATATTCCGCAATTCTGCTGGAGAAGGAACCCGTTGTCCGGCATGACCGCAGTCACCGTAATTGAATCCTTGAGGAGTACACCATAAAATCCGGTTTCCGGAAGCAGCACAGGACTGCAGAGAATCATAAATGGTGATCATGGGAACTCCGGAGTTGCCGTTCTGCATGAAATTCGGATAAATATCCGGCATAACGATATCGCCGCTTGCCGCATATTTGCGATAACCTTCACCGGAATTGTTGAGAATCACAGTCGGATGGTACGGATCTTCTGTCGCGCAGATATCGTGGATTTCTTTCAATCTTTCCGGCAGTGCCGGAGAAAGATCTGGTTCATCGCAAAGATACCATCCCAACAGAGCCGGATGATCTTTGATGCTTCTGACCCGCTGCCGGATTTTTTCCGCCTCTTCCTGAGAAAGCGGCAGCCGCTGGGCCGCCCGGCTGTTCATGCCGCTGTCCGGATAACAGTATATGAGACCTTTCATTCCGAGGGCATGCAGCCGGTCAAAATATTTCACCAGGGCATCACCCTTGTAAGCGGTAATGGCATATTCGATAACCACGTTGAATCCGTATCCGGCGGCACGTTCAAGATCCCGGCAGCCGAACCAGCCGTACGGGAAAAACGGTTTCCCGTCAACATACATGACCTTATCTGCATCGAATCTGACCATCCCTTTTTTGGCTGGACGTTTGAATACCGGTATTTCACGAATGTATCGGCCGCATTGGACATGCAGATTATACTCTCCGTCCTCAAGTTCAGGCAATGGCAGAGAAAATTTACCGGCAGCACCCCGGGTGGAGGAGATCACTTTACCGTTTTTCCGGGAAAATGTCAGGATCACTTCCTTATTTCCGGCAGTTTCATCATGAATTTGCACCAGCCCGGTAAGAGCTTTGACTTTCATATCACTGAAAATCGTATTACGGTAGGGGGGATCAAGCAGTTTTACCGTCATCGGTGAATAATCGATGTTCACCGGGATCTGCCGCTGCAAAAGAATACTGCGGTCCATGCCGGTCAATTGGACATCAAGCAAGGCGGATTTTTGAGTGGGATCTGCTTCCACTGCCAGAATTATTTCATTACTGACTCCGGAATCCATGATAACCGTTTTGCGCTGTACCGGGCCATTGTTGATCCGGAAAGTTATAAATCCCCGTCCCATTTCTCCGGAGTTGTTGATCAGATGGATCTTACCATCCAACAGAACTTTGCCGTTACGTTTTACGGTTCGCAATGCATAAGGTCCGGTCAATTTCCAGGCAAATTTTTTCATATTGCCGCCGGTAAGCGTGAAAGGTGCAAAGTCATCAGGCGCAAGCAGTTTGCTTTTGGCCGGACTGAATGAACTTATCTCAGCTCCCCGGGCGATACCGGCATAGCGTTCTCTGGCGATATTCAAAGCGATTTTGCCGTCGGTACGTTCCATACCAAGTGATACCAGCGGAATTGCAATCTCAACAGTCCATTTATTTTCGCTTCTGGTTGAAGCGCATTTCATTCCCCGGCAGTTCCATCTGGCCGAGGCGACAAGGCCGCCTTGAAGACGTTCTTCATCAAAGACTGCTGCCGCCGCAGAAACCGCAAAGTGATAGAAACGATCTTGAGAGCAATTGGGATCGATAACGATTTCCACACAATCATCATTCCAGATATCCGAGTCACGTTCGGTACGTTCCATACGCAATTCTTTCATCTGCGGTTCATCGGCTTCGATGAAAAAATAGATTGTGTTGCCGTCGTGAACCGTCTTGAACCGGGTTTGCGCAGTTGGTTTGCGGGTATTTTCGCCCAGCAGTACAAAGTCGCTGAACCATGGGAGATTTTTCCATGCGGCATCATCTCCCTTGCCATCGATTTCCGGAACATCAGATGCCAGCGGAATGGTCCCGGCAACAGCCGAACCAGCTGCCGCTGTCAACAGCAAAAGTCCGAAGCAGAAATGTTTAAGAAAACTTACCATTTGATCATCTCACTGCGGTCATCGATAATGGCTTGCCGGGTCATACTGTTGACATGCAGATCAGCAAAAATCAGATTGGAGACTTCGCCGGGATGGCGTTTGTAGGGAATATTATTGTTTTTGACATTATAATAAAGTTTACTGCCATAATCATTGCCGGTTCCATCACCCATGACGAAACGGCGGGATGGAGATGTACTTGAACCGACCTTGCGGGGTTTACAATCTTTGTCACCACTTTTGTAATAATCAACTCCGCCGAGAAAATGACTGTAACGGTAACCAAGTCCTTTGTAAGTACCATCTTTGTCTTTACCGTCGCTGTCTTCACTCCATTCTCCTTCGGAATCGGCAGCCGCACAGGAAAAGAGCTGTTTAGCAGTATCCGCAGTATCTGCAGTCCATCCCCAACTCCATTCTCCGCCATTGCCCAGTATTTCACACAGAGCTGTGGGCCAGAAATATTCTGCTCCGTTACTGCCATAGAAAGCAGAACTGGGCAGCC
Organism: Lentisphaerota bacterium; assembly: GCA_015061625.1. Lineage (GTDB taxonomy): Bacteria > Verrucomicrobiota > Lentisphaeria > Victivallales > Victivallaceae > UBA1784. The sequence goes on from SUWG01000035.1 coordinate 10,130, forward strand.
ACTCATCGTAGGCACTGGAATAAGAATAGATGGCATTGCCAAGTTGTTTTAAATTAGAAATACAGCTGGCGGCCTGTCCTCTCTGTCTGGCACTGTTCAATGCCGGTAAAAGTATTGCCGCAAGAATGGCAATAATGGCGATAACTACGAGCAGTTCGATCAGAGTAAAGGTGAGCACCTTTACTCTCCCATCCGGGGGAGCAATTGTTTTCATTGTTTTTCCCTTTCTTGTTAGTTGTTGCGGATCTGATTGTTACGAATACAAATTCTCGAACTGCTCCTAATATACATCTGGCGCAGAGGAATGTCTATTTTCCCAAAATCTCATTTATTATCCTAAAATCCTTTTTGTTGGAAATTGCTTGAAAAAGTTAAAATTCATGATATTTTGAGTCATGGTATAAGGAAAGGATACGAAAATGGATGAACATAAATTATGGCTTCAAGGTATCTGTAATTTGCAGCAAGTCACTAACGTGCTGTCTTTTGCAAAAACAGCAGATACTCCGCCATCCAACGAACAGATCCTGCCAGGCTGCCAGCGGGTTGAGATATTTACCGGTGGAAAAATCCAATTGGAAGATCGGGAGTTTGGCCGGGGGACTATTTTGTGGCACAGTCCAGGTGATCGGCTTAATTACTTCTGTGATCCGGCGGCACTTTTTTCCTGCGTGACACTAGTATTTAAGGTGAAAGACGACCGTCACCTGATGCCCCGGATATCACGATGGGATCCGGATTCTCCGATAAGTGTGGAAGATTTTTTTCTGGAGAGCCGCAAACTTTATTTCAACAGCCAGAATGATTTTGAGTTATTGGCATTTTATCTGGGTACGATCTTGCTGCGGCAGATTTGTTTGCGGCCTGCGATCAATCCCGATGCCTGTTATTCATCCAAAATGAAAATTATTTTGCGGATGTTTACTTATGAAGATCCGGAGGTTCTTTCCATCAAAGCTATCTCTGCCAAAACAGGTATCAGCATCAGCCATATCCACTATCTTTTTAACCGGGAACTGAATTGCACTCCGCATCATTACATTCTGAGAAAAAGGATGCTCCACGCTCAAACTCTGCTGCAGAGTAATTGCCCGATCAAAGATATCGCATTGCGTTGCGGTTTTCAGCGGACTGAAGCATTTTACAAAGCTTTTCATGCCGCATTCCGGATTACTCCGGGGGACTATCGCAAGCAAAACGGCAATATCCGTTCGTAATGGTGATTCACAGAAATGGTTGTGTCCATGCCCTTTGGGTTTCCGGGTAAAACACTCCGGTTATATATCCCGGAGCATCGGCAACCGCTACGGCCCGGACATAAAGATCATCAACAGTCATGGTGTAAGAACCTTCAATACCTTCGACCATTTCCGCGCATATACCGACTGAATCAGGTATCACCGGTAAAGTCCGTGAATGTTCAGGATTGTCATGCGGATAATATTTTTCAGTGATCTGCCGATCAAAATCCCGTCGGGTGACAATGAACATGATCCGGTAATTCTGCCCCGGTTCCTCTTGAATCCTGACTTGCAGAGTCCGGGTTGCCGGATCAAAGGAGATCGTGTCAAAATGCACTCCGCAACTGGAGTAAAAATCGCCGTTATTCATGGCGGAAATCAATTTGCCGGTTGTCATTTCTCCCGGACACTTTACCATGACCCAACCGTTGTCAAAACCGCCGTTGGCATGGTGTTTATCCGGTTCTCCGTAATGAACATCATCAGAAGCCACCGTATAAATTATTCCATCACCCCGGTCCAGACGGTGAGCAAGTACAAAATCCCAGTAACGGTCTACTGTAAAAATTCCGTCTGAGGCATTGATGCCATCGCTGTTATTGCATATTTCCATAAATTTGAGTTCCGGATGGGCGATCAGTAGGCGCGGATCAACATCCCAGTACCGCCAGAATGGATGGTTGCAAATCAACAGAGAAGAATGCGTTTCTCCGGCACAGGCTTCCCGGTAAAGATCAATACATGCCTGCATGGTTTTTTCGCCATCATCTCCGATCGGCGGTACGATGGTGCGGTGGCAATTGATTGCATTAAGGTGGATATCATGAGATTCGCCGTTTTTGATCCAAGTGGTGGTCAATTCACAGCCGCCGATCAGTTGAAATTTACCGGGGATTTGCCAATCACGTTGAAGTTCATCAAATGGCTTCAGCCGCACATACCGTCTGGAACTGATCCGGCAGTGTTCGATTTGATTTCCCAACAGGGCGATAGAACGGTTTAGTTCTTCATAGGACATTTGCGGCGGCCAGGGGCCGCGATCCCGGATCACCGGATAGAGCATACTTTTATCTGCGAAAAAGTTGTGTTCGGTGATACAGACGAAATCATACTTAAGCTCATCCCGGTAGGTGTGGATTATCATTTCCGGCAGGTTATTGGCATCAGACCAGAATGTATGCGTATGCAATGCTCCTTTTTTCCAGATATTCCCCATGAAAAACTCCTGATATATGGTTATTGGCTTTTATGATCAATACTTCCGGTAAAATGCCCGATTGCCCGAGCTGAATATTTCTAATATACAGCGATATTACATTTTTGTCAAGCCGGGGCACCCGGGGCTGCGCCGCCTTTTTACTGGTATGCGAAGTTGATAATCCGACAAACTTTCAGTTCGACTTATGCAAACAAGTCTTTGCAAAGTTATCTTTGTTCAAGGACTTGACGGCACTTCCGGAACGCTTTTTCCAAGTTCTTAATGTGCTGAATTTACCAGGGGGATGATAGGATTTGAACTTTCCTTTCAAAGATTTTTTTACGCTTAAACCATAAAAAGTTCGTTATTTCAAGTGCGTTTCAAATGGCATTTACATAACAGCGGAAATAGAAAAACATCAAAAAAGTAAATCGTGAGTTGAATTTTTTGCTTCGCAGAGATATAAGCACACCTCCGGAACATTCATTGCAACTGATAATCCGGTATTGGATTTCATTCTCCATCATCCCGGCAGCCGAGCCAATCAAATCGCCGGAGCATTGAATATCCCATTACGCACACTTCAACGTGAATTAAGCCGCCTCAAAGACTCTGGTCAAATTACATTCCGCGGTGCCCCAAAAAATGGCGGGTACTTCGGTAAGTAAATTTGTTATGAATTTATTTACTTTGTTTTTTCTTTGCTTTTTTATTTACTCTGATTTTATCAGCAGTTTCAGGCAACAATGATGAAATGACATATTTAGAGTGACCATAGTTAGGGTGTCTATACCAAAAACGTTCTGTCAGTACTTGCCCTCCGATACCACAACGTTTCCAAATTAAAGTAATCATCAATAAGTGCATCCAACGTATTACGTGAAAATAAAGTTGAACATTGGCTTCGATCCCATTTGCAGAATGAGCAACCTTATTTCGTTCTGCACGTAAATATTCAAACATATCATCAAAAAATGTTGTTTTTCGATCTCCTTTCGGCCCTTTTTGTCGCATGTAAGGGAAAACATCTTCTGAAATATTTATCGCAACCGTATAATAATCTCTGAATCGAGGATAAACTGTAAAAGCGTTTTGAGCCCAACGCTTTAACTTCCCATCTAATTTATCTAAGACTTCTTGTTTATTTTTTTCATACTTATTTTCCAAAAGATACTTCTGATGACATTTTTGTGTTTCATCTGGGTATAGAGCTGGAATTAATCCTTCCAATAAAAAAACAAATTGAGATAATAGATGGTGATCTATTGGATGATGTCTATTCTGGTAGTCAATTAGTTCCAAAACAAATCTTGCAATTTTAGGATAAAATTTATTGAACTCTGAGATACTGCTTTTTAATATCTCTTCAATAAAAAGAAAAGGTAAAGGTATATCCAAATAAGATAATTTTTTTAAATGTTTTTCTGTAATTTGCTGTCTCCAATATCGTTTTGCCGATATGCTCTGCCTTATAATTTTTCCATTTCTTTTTTGTGCTTTTTTTACAACTCCATTAATATCATAGATAAAAACATTTTCTCCAATCATAAGTCCCAAAAAACAATAAATCATTTTCATATAGTATTGAAAGGATTTACATTCTCCATAAAAAGGTAGCAATCGGCCTCTTTTGGTTTTGATAATGATACGTGATGATTGTTTTATAGATATTTCAGTTTGCCCAAGTTCTTGAGTCGGACCATAAACATTATATCCTAAAAAAATTTTCACCAAATCATCTTCGAATAGTTCAATTTCTTTGGGATGTTGGAAAGAAAGTTTTGTCTCTTTTTTTATTCGGGAAAAACTAATGTCATAAGATTTGACGTCATGCCATAATTCCAAGTTGTTTATTCCGAAAGAAACATTTCTAAACTTAACATCTTCTCGATTTTTAAAATGGATTCCTCCTTCCCAATATTCTGAAAACGCCATTTTGACAGATGTATTTGTTTGCGATAATCCCATTTGTATATTTGTAACAAATGGATTGAAAATTGATATTTTGTTTTTACCACATTCTCCCCACAGAGTTGGAACAGAATCAGTCCATTTTAATGGTGATTTCGGAAAATTTGTCAAAAGTTCAAGCGATCCTCTGCTATTAGATTGAAATATCATCTTTCCAGAAACGCCATCTTCAGGTGCTAATTTGTCTGGTAAATACCAAAAACCAATGATTTCTGTAAGTTCAAGACTTTCTCGATTCTTAAAAAATTCTTCCTTCATTTTTTCTCCAAAGAATGAATGTTTTGTAGTCAACGAAATAAAATAATATAGTTTTATAAACTATACAAACATATTTCTGAAAAAATCTAAAAAAATAACATTTGCTTTTCAAAAAATTTGGGTTATATATCACTATAGTGAGATAAGTTCACGATCAAAATAAGCCTCGCCGGTTCTTCGGAATCGGCGGGGCTTTTTGTCTTTAAACTCTAAACTTAAAAGGAGGTAAAAATGAGAATTGAAAAGAAGACGTTGAATGATGCCCTGCGGGTGCTGGGCAAGGTGGTCTGTCAGACTTCACCGGTGGAGCTGTACCGGTCGGTGCGGTTTGTCGGTGATGAGAACCGCATTCGGGCGATGGCGACGGATGGCGTGGAAACGGTTTCGGTGATTCTGGATGCGTTCGCGGAAACTGCAATCGACTTCTGTGTGCCGTTCAAAGAGCTGAAAGATCTGGTCAGAATGGGGCGTTCTGAAACGATCGAATTGACTGGAAAATTTATTGAGTTTCCGGAACTGGAAGAGCCGTCAGCAGATGCGATTTCTGCGATACTTCCGGTGAATTTCAGAGAGCTGATTTCGCAAGCCGCTTCGGTTATTGATCGAAGCAACTACCGCAGACTGCTGCAGGGGATCAATCTTTCCAATGCTGGCGTTACGGCTACGGATGGCAAGCAGCTCTTGCATCTTCCTTGCGTGTTGTCGTTGCCCAAAGATGTAACAATACCCTTTCCGTCTGCGTTGCTGGCAGCCAAGACTTCTGAAATGGGCATACTCCGTACTTGGAACAATCTCTTTCAGGTCGAGATCGGCAACTTCAAGTGGCACGGTAAACTGCTTGAAGGTCAGTATCCAAACTGGCGTGGTGTGATACCATCTGCTGAAAGTCACGATTACAGCATTACTCTACATGAAGTTGAAAAAGTGTTGGCGTGGCTCAAGATGATCTCCAACCAGGAGACCACTAACGGAATCGAATTGAACGTAATGCCCGATGGTTCAGTTACGCTTGTTTCGTGCATTCAGCCGAATTTTGAGCTGAATACTTCTGCGACCGTTACCGGTGTTCGTCCTCGTGCAGTTTTGACGCTCGACCGTGAAATCATTCTGCGGATGTTGCTGCAGGGCTACACCACCTTCAAGGCACATTCAGACGGTCTGGTGCCGGTCATTGCCAGTGGCGGTGCCGGTCAGTACATCGCCATGCCAATTCGTGCAATTAACAAAAATCCCATTCCAACCAATAAGGAGAACAAAGAAATGGAAATCGAAAACAATGTTGTGGAGCAGCAGAACGCAAATGTTCCGACTGCTCCGGTCGCAAATCCGCTGGATGAACTCAACGCCAATGTTGAAGAGTTCCGTGGTAAACTCAAACTGCTGCTGGATGAGTCAGGCGTACTCATTCGCAAGGTCAAAGAAGTCGCCCTCGTTCAGAAACAGAAAGAGCGCGACTTCATCCAAGCCCGCCGTGCCATCGAGCGTATCCGGATGGCGATTTAGGATATTTTTGACCACTCAATGTGCGGCTGAATTTTACGCTTTGCACAATCCGTCAAATACGAATTGATCAAGGTCTGATACGGCAGTGACACTTCAGCAGAAAGCGACTTGAAATAATCTACTGTCGCCTGATCCAACCGGATGGTTACTGCCGTTTTCTTCGGCTTGACATATGGATTTTTGATTGCGTTACTGAAATCATATTCGGCTCTCATGGTCACTTCCTCCTTTCATAGGTGGAACTTTCGTTCCGGGTTGCTTTTCGAGCGGAAATAATCCGGATTTTACTATCTTCGGCACGATAACAGTGGCATACCACCAGAATTCGCAAAACAGCACTCATGCCCAGCAAAATAAAGCGGTCTTCTGATTCAGAATGATCCGGGTCAAAGATTTGCAGAGCATCAGCATCATCAAAAACGGTTGACGCTTCTTCAAAACTCACCCCATGCTTTTTCCTGTTTATTTGTGCTTTGTTTTCATCCCATTCAAATTCCATATCGTGCCTCCCATATATAAATATAATGTAAATACAAAATATTTCAAGAAAGGAAATGAAAAAATGTTGAAATTAAATGCATCTTACAGTAAAAAAGTCCCTGCCGATGGCGAGTACACCAGTCAGAGTTACCACGCCAGTATCGAAGTTGAACTTCCGGACGGTTTGAGTTCGGAACAGCTCAACAGCAAAATCCACGAAACTTTTGAAATGGTGCGTAATTCTGTCGAAGCCGAATTACACGGAAATACCGCCCACCAGCAAGGGGGTAACGGTGCTGTAAACACCATTAATAACGGTCAGCAAGACACTACCCCTGCCAGTCCAAAACAGATCAATTATCTGTTGACGTTGGCAAGTCGTCGTGGCATCACTCCGCAGCAGATCGCGCCCAGAACAATGTCGCCAACATCAACCAGTTGAGCAAGAAGCAGTGTTCGGCGTTGATCGAACAGTGGAGGAACGCAGCATGAGAATTGATAAGTTAAAAGAGATGCCGCACTGGTCGTATTCAGCGATGCAGTGTTATCTTACCTGTCCGCTGAAATACAAATTCCGTTACATCGACAACGCAGAGCCGGAACGTACCGGCTCCTGCTTTCCGTTTGGCAGAGCGTTTCATGCGGCACTTTCAGAGCGTGCCCGCATCGGTAAAGATATGTCGGAGCGAGAAGTGTGCGACGTCTTTGAGGACTACTTCAAAGCGGAAACCGATGCTGCCGAGAACCTTGTTTATAAACAGAACGAGGATTACGATTCGCTGTTGCAGACCGGCTTCAAAATGGTGGAAGTCGCCTGCAAAAACTGGATGGATGACTTTGCAGTTCAGCGGGTGGCTGAAACTTTCTCTGTCAGCATTCCGGGCTTGAGTAAACCGCTGATCGGTGAATTTGACTGCGTGGTGACGGATGGACACGATAACTGCATCGTGGACTGGAAGACCGCATCTGTAAAATGGCCGATTGGCAAAGCCGACAAGGATCTGCAAGCCACGGCGTTTTGCTATGCCTTCAAGCAGAAGTATGGAGAAAAGCCGTTGTTCAGGTTCGACGTCTACACCAAAGCAAAGACCCCAACCGTAAATAATTATTACACGCTCCGGACGGACAACGAGCTTGACCGTTTTGTCTCTCTGGCAAACCAGGTCGAGAAAAGCGTTATCAGCGGTAGCTTCTATCCCAACGAAACCGGATTCAGCTGTGCCGAATGCCCGTACCGTGACCGTTGCAAAAAGTGGAGGTAACTATGGGACTTATGATGTGCGATGGAAAGTTCGTGAGCCGGGATGAGGTGGCACTTGTCCCGACTCCCGGCGGTACAGAGAGTTGGAAGCCGGTTCCTCATATGGAAGTCATTGAAGCCGTGACCGATGTGGTCAAGGCTCACAACTGGCAGATCCTTGATGAAAACTTTGGTCTCGCTCGTGAAGGTCAAAAGATGTTCGGCGTTATGCGGATCAATAAAAGCAACAGTTCAGACTGGTCACGGTGCATAGGTTTGCGTAACAGCCATGACAAAAGTTTTGCAGTCGGGCTATCGGCAGGTATCAGCGTGACGGTGTGCAGCAATCTGGCTTTTGGAGGAACCTCGGTTATCAAACGGAGGCATACCAGCCGTATCGAGTTAACCGAACTGGTTGACGTCGCAATGAATGAACTTGAAAACGAATTTTTGATGTTGGAAACTGTCTGCGAGGATTTGAAAATCATCTATCTAAAAAATGATGACGAAGCCCGCAGCCGTATTGTCCGAGCCGCAGAGCTGGGAGCGATCAACAGTTCCGATATCGTACCGGTTTTCAAAGAGTTCAAAAATCCGCGGCATCCGGAGTTCGCTGAACCGACACGGTATTCGTTACTCAACGCTTTCACAGAGACAATCAAAAAGTACACGCCGCTACGGGTTGACCAGTCTTACATGGCACTCAACCGCTGCTTCGGCTTGGATGGTCACCGTCCTGAACTTTGGAGGTAAAAATGCGTTGTCCTATTTGCAACCAGCCGGGTACTTTGATCAATAAAGTCCGTAAAATCACAACTGCCGCAGGTGTCGGAGCCGGTGGGTATCTCGCTGTATCAGGCTCATCTACCGGTGCGGCTATTGGTACAGCTATCTGTCCGGGGCTTGGAACATTGCTCGGCGGTGTTCTCGGTTGCCTTATCGGAGCCGCCGCAGGAGGAGTTGCAGGTAACTCAGTGGGTAAAATGGTTGACGAAAATATAGTCCGTATCTATCAGTGTCCAAATGGTCATGAATGGAGGGCGGCATAATGGATAAGCGTTGCCCTTTCTGCGGATCGGATGATGTTATCGAATCTGCGGATGGTTTTATTTGCCGGGACTGCGGATGCGAATTTTAGCATCCCAAACTCATCCCTCTTTTTACGGAGGGATGTTTTTTTATTCCAAGCTGCGTCATCTGTGCTGTTCCAAATGTTTTTTTATGCCAGTTGACATTAACTGCCGGACCATCTGTTTGTTGTGCACCGATAGCGATTAAGTAACGAGCCAACCAGTCAGAAACATCGTCCTTGTTTTACTGATTGACGGTGATCGTGTCAGCGACCATATACGGTTGATCAGAGTGCCGCTGGAGATGTCGCTTTATTTTTAACGTATGGTTTTGCATTCCCGGAAAAAATCAAAAAAATATAGAAAACATCCTTGAAAATAGTTGAAATGTAGATTATAATATAAATATGTCATACTTATTAAACATAATCAATCTTTTTTAAGGTATTCTTTTATGATCATGAAAGAAGTTTTCAGCACGACTCTGGCAGATGGTATTGAAAACAGTATATTGACTTTTATTAGAGAGAAGACGTTACAGCCTGGTGATCTGTTGCCTCGCGAGGAGGAAATAGCTGATTATCTCAATGTCAGCCGTTTGAGCGTTCGTGAAGGATTGGGACGGCTGAAAGCCCTCGGCCTGGTCGAACCGCGTAAGCGTCGGGGGACTGTCCTGT
>SUWG01000036.1 GCA_015061625.1 Lentisphaerota bacterium
CCCCCGTACCCCCGAAAGTGGTAATGATTTACAAACTTTCTGATTGAGCCGCGACATCGGAGCGGCGAGACACCTCGCAACCCGCCGAGCGGGCGCCCCCGTACCCCCGGTAGATTTTTGCAGTCTGCCGGGGTTTTGTTTGTTTCGGCTCAACGGTAACAAACGGTAACAAACGGATAGCCGGCAGGGGCATTTCCCGGCTGGCGTTGCTCCGTACTCATCCGTACCCCTCCGTACTTATCCGTACCGGGCGCATATCGAGCGCAAGCGAGCCGCCGTGTGGTTCGGCTCACGGGCGGTTGACACCGCCCTTGACAGGGGGCGTTGCCCCCGTACCCCCTGTACGGACGATACGGACAATACGGACATTACGGACACCAACAGCAAGCCATATAAGGTCGTCTTTGTCACGGGAAACCGCGCAGACCGCAGTCGAATGCACTTTTACTTTGCATTGTGAGGCAAGGTCGAAGCCAAGTCAAGGCGGCAACGAGGGAGTGTACGATCGTACTCGACCGAGTTGACGACCGCTGACTTGGCAAGAGATTGCCAACAAGGTAAAGCAAAAGCCGACGCAACAATAGTTGCGAGGATGAGCCAGCGGGCGAGCAATAGCCGGCATGTGCAGTGGAAAGGCCGCCCAGGCAAGCCGTAAGGCGAAGCCGCTTGACGACCGGCAAAGCCGGTCTGGCGGCCGCCCCACGGAATCGACGGCGTTACTTCATAGAGGAATTCACGCCCGGAGCAACTCTTTATCACGGGAAATCTCCGGCAAAAGGTGGGGAGTTTGAGGGGAGGAAAAGGCGTTAGCGTTTGCCTCCCCTCAAGCGAACAGGAGCCGGTAAACGCTCCACCGGGTAATTAACTGCAACACACCAAGAGCGGTGCAGGCTCGCACCTCTCTTACGCTCGATATCCGCCCGGTACAAATTTACGGAGCAACGCCAGCCGGGAAATGCTCTGCCGGGGCTATCCGTTTGTTACCGTTATTTACCGTTATTTACCGTTTTCCCGTTAATGTGCTGCAACCGGCAAAGCTGCGGTTTGGCAATGACTTCAGTTACCATGGCTATATGTCTGGCTCCGAGGGCAGCCAGATCGGCAATGTGCCGTTCTTTGATGCCGCCCATTACGGAAAACGGCACGGTGACCAGTTTTTTCAACTCATTGAAAAAATCCACTCCCAATGCGCCGCAGGCCACACTTTTGGTTTGAGTCGGGTAGATCGGACCGATATTCAGATAACTGCATCCATCTTTTTGTGCCGCAATGATTTCTGCTGCATTATGGGTCGATGCTCCGATGATCATTTCCGGTGCGATCTTTCTTGCCGATGCCACCGGCATATCATCCTGCCCCAAATGCACCCCATCGGCATTGCAAGCCAATGCGATATCCAGACGGTCGTCGATGAATAACAGCATTCCGTAACGTGCCGTTATTTCCCGGCAGGCGCACGCCAGCGCAAATAAGTTTGCATCCGACTGGTGCTTTTCCCGCAACTGAACCACCTTTGCGCCGTTTTCGGCAAGGTCACAGAGTACATCTGTGACCTTGCGTCCGCCGCAAAATTCCGAACTGACTACCGGATAGATGAAACTTGATTCAAAAGCCGCTATCCGGTCAGCGTGGTTGGCAAACGGACTTTTCATTTGTTGAACTTTCCGGCGATCAGAGCGGCAACTTTTCTGCCGGAGAGCAGCATTCCGCCGAAAACCGGGCCCATCCGGTAGCCGCCGGAAACATTGTTGGCACTCATGCCGCACGCAAACAGACCGGGGAAATATTCTCTGGTATTTTCCACGGTGGAAGCCTCTCCGCTATCCACCCACATCGGTCTTTCGCCGAGGATCTTGCCGGTGGGCGTATCCAATTCGATTTTAGCCTTTTCCGTGGCCAGCCGGATGATCTCGCTGGGGTGTCCGGTGCCGTCAAGCACGCAATCGGCGATCACCGTCAGCGGATCGACGTGCATTCCCAATCTTTCCACCGGAGTCCAGTTGATGACCAATCCATTGACTTTTCCCGCCTTGAAAACGATATCTTCCACTGAAACCGAGTTGAAAATTTTGGCTCCGGCCTTGAGCGCACCGAAAATCAAACCGCTGGCCATTTCCACTGAATCCAGCGTGTGATATCCCGGCGCATCGGGCAGAACTTCATGGCGGATGCCGAAATCATCGAGGATCTCCAGCGCAGAATCCTGCACGACCACTTCATTGAAAAGCATTCCGCCGCCCCAGGTGCCGCCGCCGGGAGCAAGTTTGCGCTCAAAAATGGCAACTTTGATGCCTTTTTCCGCAAGGTAACGGGCGGCAACCAGAGCAGACGGGCCGCCGCCGACGATGGCGACATCCAGTTTCAAACCGTCAAGCAGTTTGCCGCAGAATTTGCTGACGATGGCCGAGGAGATGAGGTTTTCGGGTGAATGTGACATTTTCGCTTTCCTTTCCGGGGCATTCTGCCCCTTTGTATGCGTCAGCGGGGCGAACTACCCGCAAGCGCATATTTCGGGGAACTACGCGCTTGCCGCACTGGAAAGCGTTGTATCGTAATTCCTACGCCGGCATTATCCGGATCAGGTTCATGGGTTTATTCTCAGCCGCATCCACGTCAGATGCAGCACCCCAAACGTACTTATTCAATTTCAAGCGGTGAAAAATTCCGACCACCTTATTTAATATAATGTCTGCTTATGAATTTTGCAAGCAGTGATTTTGCATGATTGCCTCAATATCTGCGGCGATCTGCTTTTTCAACTCTTCCGGCGAGGAAAAAAACCGCTCTTTCCGCAGAAAAGCGAGCAGTTCCACGCAAATTTCCCGGCCGTAAAGTGAACCGGCAAAGCCGATCAGATGCACTTCCACCCGGCGCAAACCATTGCCGAAAGTCGGTGCCACACCGATATTCACTGCCGCCGGATAAATTTCCCCGTCAAGTTTCACTTGGCCGCCATACACTCCATCCGGCGGCAATACTCCGTAACTTACTGCCAGATTGGCGGTCGGGGCCGCCAATTTCTGTGAAGCGATCTGAAAACCTTTTTCCACTTTGCCGTAGAGAGCCGCCTTTCTGCCGCACATTTTTTCGGCGCAATCCAGTTCGCCCGCCGCAATGGCATGGCGGATGGCAGTGGCACTGATGATCTTGTTTTCAAATGTCAATTCATCGACTGCATTGAATGACCAGTTGTGTTCCCGGCAGAATTTTTCCAGCAACTCCCGGTTGCCTTTGCCTCCCTGACCGAATCTCCAGTTGCTTCCCACGCATATCCCGCTGATCCGGCACCGGCTTTCTTCCGTCAGTTTCTGTAAAAATTCTTCTGCGGACATTTGGGCCGCCTGTTTGGTGAAGTTGATAAAGGCGCAGAAATCCGCTCCGGCCTCTTTGAGCAGCCGCACTCTCTCATCCGGCGGCAGCAGCAGTTGCGGCGGATTATCCGGTGTGAGTATCTGCCGCGGATGGGGCAGAAAACTCAATGCCAGAACCTTCCCACCCTCTTTTTCCGCCTGGATCCGGGCCCGGCGGATGATTTCCCGATGCCCGTTGTGAATTCCGTCGAAAACTCCGATTGCCGAAATTACATTGCAAAATGAAGATATTTTGATATTTTCGAAAAAATCAATGAGATTTCCCATATTTTTCTGTAAGTTTTATCTGTTTTCTTTGTGTAAGCACTTTTAATTGAATTTTCCAGTGTTATATTATACACCAGTACGAAATAAAAGTCAAAGGGAAAATGATGAAAACCGTATTATATCCCGGATCATTCGATCCATTCACCAATGGTCACCTCGATTTGGTCGAGCGTGCCGGGTTGCTTTTTGACCGGGTCATCGTTGCCGTGGCGGTGAATGCCGCCAAGTCGCCGATATTTTCCATGCAGGAGCGTTGCGATCTGATCCGTCAGAGTTGTGCTTCGCTGGATCATGTGGAGGTCGTGGCGATCGACGGCTTGCTGGTTGATTCACTGGAGTATTTCGGAGCGGATGCGATTTTGCGTGGTTTGCGGGCATTTTCTGATTTTGAATATGAGCTGCAGATGGCTTTGCTCAACCGCAATTTGAAGCGGCAATGTGAAACGATCTTCATGATGCCGACTTTGAAAAATTCGTTTGTTTCCTCTACATTGGTCAAGGAAGTCGCCCGGCTCGGCGGTAGTTTTGAGGAGTATGTGCCGCTACCGGTAGCCGAGGCATTAAAGATAAAATTGGGAGTTGAAAAATGAAAAGTTCACTTCTTACCAAGGCCGGAGCCGTATTGGAAGCAGTATGCTCGGTCGACCGTCCGGTAGCGATCAAAGAATTGACCCGGATGTTGGGTATGCCGTTGCCGACAGTCAGCCGTTTGTGCGCCGATCTGGTGGATCTGCGCCTTTTGGAAAAGACCGATTATCACCATCTGATCCCCGGCATTTCGTTGATCCGTTTCGGCAACCGGGCGCAGAAACTTTCACCGCTGATCTCCATTTTGCAGCAGCCGGTGGATGATTATGTGAATCTTTCCGGATTGAATGCCGCCATTTACGGTTTTGACCGGGATTGTTTCTTTCACATTTACAGCAATGATTTGAGCAATCCGGTGCAGGATGCTCTGCGCTATACCGGGGCATTTCTCGTGCTGATGGTCGCCGCCGGGGTCGATGCTGAACACGCCCAGGATCTGATGCTGGGCAGATATCCGGATATGCCGGTGACTGAAAAGGTGATCTGCGACCGGGAATTCAGCGTGGTGCAGAAACAGAAGATACTGACCCGCATCGCTCCGAACCGGAAATGGATGATCACGATGCCTTTCTATTACGAAAACATCGCCTGCTGTCTCTCCTTCTACGGTCAGGGCAAGGAAGACCGCACCGTGGAAGCGGAACTTTTTGAAATTTCCAAGGTGCTTTCCCGTATCCGTACCGGACTTGACCGGATCGGTAAAGGCGAGGAGTAAGTTTTATGGATAGAGTAGTGGAATTCCTTAAAAAACACGCCAACGCCACTGCGGCGGTCTGTCTGTTTATGGTTACACTGCTCTTTTATCTGCCCGGCCTGTCGTTTGAAACGATACCGCTGGATAATTCTGCCTATGTGGGAAAGGAATATCTGCTTTATCCCACCTGGCAGAATTTTATTTATCACCTGAAAACCCCCGTTCTGAATCTCTATTCACCATTGGTGATGCATTCGCTGATGCTGGATTACTGGCTTTGGGGCGGTGAATTGTTTCATCAGGGCGGAATTCTGCACAATATCATTTTGCACGGCTTGAATACAGTGCTGTTTTTTTCGCTGCTGCGGCAGTTGAAACTGGTGCGGCTCGATCCGGAAAAACCTTTCACCCTTTCGCTTTATGCCTCCTGTTTCGGGGCATTGTGCTTTGCATTGCATCCCCAGCGCATTGAATCTGTGCTGTGGATCGTGGAAAGAAAAGATGTGCAAATGCTCTTTTGCGGTCTGCTTGCAGTGCAGATATTCTTATGGGCATGGCGCAGAAATTCGCTGTTGTTATCCGTTGCCGGGGCGGTGGTCTACCTCTTTTCATTCGGGGCGAAACCGACTTTGATCACGCTCCCGGCGGTGTTGATTTTCGGCATCTGGATCGGTACGGAAAAATTCGACTGGAAAAAGAGTTTGAAATTCACCGCACCTTACTGGGTGGCGGCGGCAGCTTATTTCATATTCAACCTGACTCAAGTCGGTGAATTTGCTGCCGGAAGTGCCGGGGGGCTGTTTTCCGGTGCCCGGTTGTGGATCGTGGCGGTCAATTATGCCTGTTATTTTTTCAAGACGCTGATTCCGGCGGGGATCCAGCCGCTTTATCCGGTGTTTCCGGTTTCCGGATGGAATATTCTGCTGGTTATCTGTTTCTGGGCATGGGCAGTAAGTTGCGTGGTGCTGGCGGTGGTCAAATGGAAATACCGCAGACTGTTTTTGAGTTTCATTGCTCCGGTGATGCTGGTTTTTCTGGGAGTAGTGCTGCCGATGGCGGGCTTGAGAAGTATCGGCAATGCGGAATTTGCCGACCGATACAGTTATCTTGCCGCCCTGCCGGTCATTATTCTGCTGGCCTCTGCCTGTGAATTTTATTCGCCGCGCCGGACGATCTGGCAATTCGGCTTCTGGGCGTATGCCGGTCTGATCGCGATCCTCGGTTACTGCTATATGCAGACGTGGCAGAGCCGGGAATCATTCATCAATGCCGCTCTCGGCGACGGAAAAAATATCCATCCGGCGGCGTTGCGTATGGCGGCATGGCACTGTTTTGAGAATAAAGATTTTGTCGCTTCGGCCAATTTTGCCCGTTATGCGGTGGAAAATGCCACTCCGGATGCGTTGGGCGAGGCCGAAGTCTACTGCCTTGCTCTGGAAGGCATGATCGCTCTGGAGCAGAATGATGCTACCGGTTTGCTGATGATCGATCAGGCGATTTCGACGCCGGATTGGGGCAAATTGCGTTACAGCAATCCGGGATTTTCGGAATTGGTATTGCTCAAATCTGCTGAACTTCATGAAGCATTGTGGCGTTTCCGGCATAATCCGGCGGATCTGGAATTCACTGTGCAGATTTACATGGTGCTTTCGGAGTTGACTTTGGGCAGTGATCCGGCGAAAAAATATTCCTATCAGGCGTATGCCGCTTATTTGCAGCAGGATTACCGCCGGGCGGAAGAGTTGACCTTACAGGCTTTGGAATATGCTCCGGGGGATGAAAATCTGCTCAATAATTTGCAGACTTTCCGTGAATTGCTCAAAAACCCTCCTGAAGCAGCAGCATCGAATTGAGGAATTGCCGGTCTTGGGCTTCCCCTCTGACCCGCGGCAGGCGGGAAATATCCATCAGCACCCGGTAATACCATTTGCGGTAGAGCCACAGATTTTCCGGTGACGGGTTATTCAATGCCCTTTGCCGGGCGGTGCGCAAACAGGGGAACGAGATATGCAGAGCATAACTGGCGGCCATGTGGGTAACTTCACCGAGCAGACAATCCGGATAAAAATTTTCATCGGCAAGTTTCTGCCGCCTGATCTCATCGGGCAGCCGGTAGATGGTTCCGGCAAATTGCAGTGCTTCGGCGGGGTCTTCGCTGACCGGCGAAGTGAGATTTTCCGGCAGTTGCGGCAATGGATCACCCGGTAGAGCCAGTTGGATACGGGGGATATCTCCGGCGGGCAGACCGCCGCAAAGGGAACTTAATTCACTGCTGACCTCTCTTTCACGGGTTTTCTGTTCCGGAGTTTTCCAGATGATCGTGTCGAGGTACTGTTTTTCAGCGATGAGCAAAGCGGTGCGGCAGAGAATTTGGGAACGGCGGAAGTTGCGGATCAGCAGAGCCGGGTCACGGACGAACTGCACATTGCAATATTCGACACTCTCCCAGAGGATATCGCGGATCAACTCTGCGGAATTCTCATTATTGTTTTCCCGCACATACCGGGCAAGATCCGGCAGATCCTGCCGGTGGGTGCGGCTGGCGGTTTTGCGGGCAAGATTTTGCAGGGAAATTGCCGTTTCACCATCCAGATTGCGGTTCAACGCCTCATTCTGCCATGTTTCCAGTTGCGTGGCAGCCGGCGGCGTATCAACCGACTGACAGCCGCAAAATAAAATGATCGCTCCCAGCAGAACCGGATATTTCATTGAAAGGTATTCTCCGGTGCGGGGAATGTTCCTGCTTTCACTTCGGCGGCGTAGGCCGACAGGGCATCGGTGATCAATTCACCGGCATTGAGGTAGCGTTTGGCGTGTTTGGGGCAGAAATCCATAAGCCCCAGCAGATCGGTGATGACCTGCACCTGACCGGAACAGTATTTGCCTGAACCGATACCGACCGTGGGTATTTCCAGAGATTCAGTGACCGTTTTGGCCAGATTTTCCGGAATACACTCCAATACCACGGCAAAGGCTCCGGCTTCCTGCAGAGCCAGTGCGTCACGCATGACTTGTGCGGCACTTTCCTCGTCTCTGCCGACGATCTTGTATCCGCCGCAAACCTGGACTCTCTGGGGCATCAAACCGATGTGACCCATCACCGGAATACCGGCGGCGGTCATTTTGCTGACCAGTGGTGCATATTCAGCACCGCCTTCAAGTTTCACGGCATCGGCACCGGTGGTTTTCATGGCGATACCGGCATGGTGCATGGCAGCAGCTTCACACTCCTGATAACTCATAAACGGCATATCAAAAACCACGAATGCTTCCGGTGCGCCCCGGCGGACGGCGGCAGTATGGGCAAGCATATCATCCATCGTTACCGGCAGGGTGTTGGCATAACCCAGATGGGTCATCCCCACGGAATCGCCGACCAGCATGAAATCGATACCGGCATTGAGGCACAGGCGGGATTCGATGGCAGTATAAGCGGTGGACATCACCAGTTTTTCACCGGCGTTTTTACGTTTCAAAAGCGTGGTGAGGGTAACTTTTTTCATTTCAGTATCTCCGGAAAAATATTCAAAGCAGTTGTTTCCCTCTATAAGATAGCCTGTGAAGGAATGTTTTTCAATGATTTATCCATCAAAATTGTGTTTTTGTGCTTGATTTCGGAGCGGAAATGAGGTATTTTAATTTCCACAAAGGATAAATCTGTTTGGAAAGGAATCTGCCATGTTGAATAAAAAAGATTTTGATATCACCTCCCTCGGAGCGTGTACCATTCCGTCACCGATTTCGGATATGACCTTTGTCGGTGAAAATGAGAGTGTCAGTTATTATAACGATCCGGCTGATATCACTCCTTTCATCCGCAATAATGAACCGGTGCCCGCCTTTGAAAAGGCCGGGCCGCGCAAGATGATCTATCATAATCCGGCATGGTGCCGGGCGGCGATACTCACTGCCGGAGGGCTTTGTCCGGGGTTGAATGAGGTGATCAAATTTCTGACGATTTCGCTGACCAGAGATTACGGGGTGAATGATATTCTCGGCATCCGTTACGGTTACCGGGGGTTGAATCCGGCTTCCAGCCTTTCACCGGTGCGTTTGACTCCGGATGTGGTGGATGATATCCATGATAAAGGCGGCTCCATTCTCGGTTCCAGCCGGGGCAGTGAAGATGTGCCGACTCTGGTCGATTCACTCAAACAGCTCGGCGTGAATCTGCTCTTTTGCATCGGCGGCGACGGCACCAGCCGTTGCGCTCATGAGATCGCATTGGAGGTCAACAAAAGAAATATGCCGATAAGCGTAGTGGCGATCCCCAAGACGATCGACAATGATATCTGCTTTATTGATAAGACATTCGGCTTCAGTACGGCGGTGCGTACCGCCGGGGAATTTGTCAGCGGCGCACACAATGAGGCGCAGGGGGCATACAATGGTCTGGCTCTGATCAAAGTGATGGGGCGTGACAGCGGATTTATTGCCGCATATACCACATTGGCAAATCCTTATATAAATTACTGCCTCATTCCGGAAGAACCGTTTTCGCTGGATGGCAGAGACGGCACCAAAGCGTTGCTGCCCAATCTGGTTGAACGCATGAATAAAAAACATCATGCGGTGATCATCGTGGCCGAGGGGGCGGGGCAGAATCTTTTTGCCTCTGCGGAAAGGCAGAAAGATGCTTCCGGCAATATTCTGCATAAGGATATCGGGGTATTGCTCAAAGATGAGATCAAGGCGCACTTCAAAAAGCAGAATATCGAGTTGAATCTCAAATATTTTGATCTGGGTTATACCATCCGCAGTGTGCGGGCGGAGGGTGAGGATGCCGTATTTTGTGCCATGCTGGCGCAGAATGCCGCTCATGCCGCTATGGCAGGCAAGACCGATGTGATGGTCGGCCACTGGTCGGGGGAATTTACCCATGTGCCGATCGCGCTGGCCACCAGAGAGCGCAAAAAAGTCGATCTGCACACGCCGTTGTGGAACTGTGTGGAATCACTCACCTGTTTCTGACCGTCAACGGAAGATGATTTGAGCGGTTGCCCGGCCTTGTTTCAAGGCCGGGCAGCCGTTGCGTTTTTTTGGTGGAAAAACTGGTTGTTGCGGTTTTGAAAACAATAAAAACTATGAAAATCACGGATTCAACTTGAGATTTTCATAAAAGGTGCTATATTATCTTGCAAAACTGCAATGGAGGAAACAGGATGATACCGCGAAAAATTCAAACTGAACTGGCACAATTAGCTAAAGAATATAAAGTTATAACTATTACCGGTCCCCGCCAATCAGGAAAAACTACTTTGGCTGAAATGCAGTTCCCGGATTATGATTATGTGAATTTGGAAGATCCGGAAACCCGGATGCTGGCTGAAAAGGATGCAAAAGAGTTTTTGCATCGCCATCCGGCGCCGGTAATTATTGATGAAATTCAGCGACTGCCGCTGTTGTTGAGTTATATTCAAGTGGAATGTGATAAAAGCAATAAAAAAGGCCAATATATTCTTACCGGCAGTCATCAACCGGCCTTAAAAGCGGGTATTTCTCAATCTTTAGCCGGGAGAACTGCGATATTACAGTTGCTTCCACTGTCGATCGCAGAATTGCGTGAAGCCGGAATCATTATGGAAAGAGATGAATATATTTTCAAAGGTTTTATGCCGCAACTGTATGAAGAAAATATAGATGTTACCCGCTTTTACCGCAACTATTATATGACTTATGTGGAACGTGATGCCCGGCAGTTGGTGAATATTAAGAATTTTTCCGCATTTGAAATCTTTTTGAAACTGCTTGCCGGCAGAATCGGGCAGTTAGTTAATTTGCAAAGTATTTCCAACGATGTCGGTGTATCTGCAAGTACGATTTCGGAATGGCTTTCCATTCTGGAAGCAAGTTATATCATATTCCGTTTACCGCCTTATTTTGAAAACTTCGGTAAACGGCTGACCAAATCAGCGAAAATTTATTTTACTGAAGTCGGCTTGGCGGCATATCTGCTGGATTTGGAAAATCCGGAAATGGTTACCCGTGATCCGTTGATGGGAAATCTGTTTGAAAATATGGTCGTTGCAGAAGCATTGAAAGCCAGGTATAACCGTGGTAAAGATGCCGGATTATATTTTTTCCGTGACAGCAACAACATGGAAATTGATCTGTTGCAATCTGCGGGCAGAAAACTTTATCCGTTTGAAATAAAAGCGGCAAGAACTTACAGCAATGATTTCGCCAAAAATATTAAGAAATTCCGGCAGTTGAATAACAAAACTGCCAATGGAGCAGTAATATATTCCGGAGAACAGGAGCAGAATGTGGGAGAGGTGGAATTGTTGAATTTTACTTCGACCGGAAATAAAATCAGATAAATTTAAAAAATTTTTGCATTCCGGCGACAAATCACACTTTTGTTTGCGAATATTATATTGTAAGCGGAAAACAATTTTCCGGCGGCTGATTTCCCCATGCAAACAGAAGTGCGAACTTGATTTTTGCCGGTTGCAGTGCTATGTTATTTAACAGTCAGAAATAACTGACCGTTAAAAGCAAAACATTTGCAATAAAAATCAAATAATTTGCAGTCTGTCAAGACGGTTACTTCGGAAAACGCCAAATATACGAGTAAAACCGGTTGCTTGAATAGATGCGTCTCGTCACATCACGGACACAGACGTATTCTGTTTGCATGGGTTTTACGGGTATTGGCGTACCTCCGGAGTCATGCATAGCAGGGTACGTCCTTTTTGTTTTAAATTGGATTCCCGGTGAAAAAGATGGAAGTGAGGTGATCGCTGGCAATTGATTTTCGCATACAATAATTAAAAACAACAAACAACAAAGGTGACTGAAATGAATGAAAAAGTAAATGATGTGAAAGACAAAGTTCTGGACAAAGCTGATGCTCTCTGCAGCAAATTGCCGCTGGATAAAATCAATCAGAAACTCGGTGGCAAATTTGATGTCAAATCTAAAAAAGGCCGCTTGATATTCGGCGGAGCCATTTTGGCTGTCATCGCAATTATCGTGGTGATCATCTGTTCCATTTTCGGCTCTCCGTCACTTACCGATGAGGAATTGGCAGAAGCCCATAGAGTGGCCGCATTGAAGTTTGAAGCCAGTGACATCACCAATATCGAATATGTCGCAACGGAAGAGGCAATCGGCGGCGCAGATGCATTGATCTTTAATGCTGAATGTATGCGTGACGGCAAAGTTGAAAAAATTAAAATCGTGGTCATTCGCAGTATGGATGTGGTGGATATTGCAACCGGCCATTATGATCCGAAAGAGTGGGGTCATTGATAAATAATTGTTGAAATACTGTAATACAAGGGGATTGAAAAATGTTCTGTTCTACTTGCGGCACTCAAATTCCTGATGGCAGTGTCTGCCCCAAATGCAATCCGGCTTCTGCAACCCAGGGTGGGCTTACCGGTTTCGCTCCTCCTCCGCCGGTTCAGGCTTCCACTTTACCGGCCGGTGGATTCAAAGTCAACAATGTCGTTGACAATGCCAATTTGAAAATGCTCGAATCCTGCGGATGTTTTTCCGTTTATGAACACCAGAAAGATTTGAGCAACACTCCGGATACCGCAGAATCCGCCTATTTTATGGAAAAGATGAATGTCCGTAAACGGCAGGTTCTCTGCCAGTTGCAAGGCAATACGATCAAAATGCAGGCCGGTGCTTTGCAGTGGTCATGCGGCGCGATCGAGAGTGAAACCGGTTTGGGTTCAGGAGCGAAAGCCATTGGCGGTTTTCTGAAAAACATGGTCAAATCTCTGATCACTGATGAAAGCGTGGTCAAGCCGCTCTACAAAGGTTACGGTTTTGTCATGCTGGAGCCGACTTACAAATATATCATCATTGAAGATATTGCCAAATGGGGCCCCGCCGGTGTGGTTTTGCAGGATGGTCTGTTCCTCGCCTGCGATGCTTCTTTGCAGGAAAAAGTAGTCAGCCGCAAGAATCTTTCCTCGCTGATCGCCGGTGAAGGTCTTTTCAACCTGACCCTTTCCGGTACCGGTGTGGCGGTCTTTGAAAGTCCGGTTCCCCGTGAAGAACTGATTGAAATCGAACTGAATGGCAGTGAGTTGAAAATCGACGGCGATATGGCGATCGCATGGTCAAACACTCTGGAATTGACCGTGGAACGTTCTTCCAAAACCCTTATCGGTTCCATGGTCAATGGAGAGGGTGTGGTCAATGTTTTCCGCGGTACCGGCAAAGTCTGGATGACTCCGACTGTTGATGGTACGCTGATGGATGATGGCGAAGCTCCGGAAGAAAGTGCTTCCAAAAGCATCATCGGCGGCATTATTGATGCTGTTACCGACTGACCGGTAAAAATCCGGAAGCGGGGTGTTGCAAAACCTTGGAACAAGGTGGGCAACGCCCCCTTTGTTATTTTTAAAGTAAGTAACAGGAGCAGAAAAAACGTGATTGATTGTATCGGAATTGCTTTTATCGTTTGCGATAAAAGTAATTCCGGCAAAAGTTTTTGGATGATGGGGCGCGGGGAAGATAACCTTTTTTCAAAAAGGTGTCTTCCCCGCAAAAACAATTTTGCAACGCCCCCTTTTTTATGCGGTTTCCCGGCAGGCCGCCTCTTACTTTATGGCGGTGGTCAAGGTGTTTTGCAGACGGGTCAGCTGGCGGATGGTTTGATTGAATTTGCCTTCATACTCTTTGACTTCCAGAATATGACGGCAGAATTTTTCCAGCAGCATATTGATCGCCGCCATTTGCATAACCGGATCTTCTGTGAGCATCCGGCGGATAATGTCTTCAGGCTTTCCCGACTGTTCCCGCCAGTATTGCTGGCGGTTTTTCAGAAGTTCGTCTTCGGCTTGCCCGGTCAGGATCATGCGTTGTAATTCCATTGACAGCAAACTGACTTGATGTGCTTCCGGTTTATTGTAATATGCGGTTTGGATGTCACTTATTTCCGGCATGATCAACCGGGCAGAAAAAATCCGGTGGTTCAGCAGTTCCGGCAGATATTTCGCATCGAACAACTCGAAATGATGGAATACATCGGTTATTCCGGTGGTTTTGCCATACAGACGCTCAATTTCCGGATCGGGCAGTTGCGGATAATCAAAGAGCGATCTTTGCGGAGCGGCCGGAACCGGTGGAGGAACAGGAGCCGGTGAAACTTCTGCCGGGGGAGCCGCCGGAACTTCCGATTTGGAGGTCATCAGGAAGTAAAGCAGAAAAGATATCCCTCCGCAGATGGCCGCCACCGGCAAAAGCCAAAGATGATATTGCCGCTTTTGCTTTGCCGTCTGCTTTACGGCGTGGAAAACAAACCGGCGGAATTCAGCGGCGGAAGTGATCTTTTGTGAACAACCGGCAAGGATCGCCCGGTTGACCGCCGGATCAAGAGAAATGGTCATTTCCGGCGGGATGGCGGGATATTCCGCCGGGGACAGTCCGGTAAGAGCGCAGTAGATCACCTTGCTCAAAGCGTAAAAGTCGTCGCTTATTTCGGCCATACCGCCACTTGCCAGCAGCCGGGGGGAAACGAAACCCGGTGAACCGACCAGTGTATGTTTGCCCGCCGGGGCGATCAATCCGGCATCGGAAAGGGTGACCCGGCCGTTTATCCACAGGATGTTATCCGGTTTGATATCCCGGTGGATAAGTTGCTTTTTATGCAGTTCATCGAGGCCGTCAAGCAGTCCGTCAAGCATGGCAAGGATCTCTTTTTCATCAAGTTTGCCGGATTTTTTGAGCCGGTTGGCAAGGGTGTCGGGCAGATATTGACCGGCACCGCCATTAAGATCGTCGGCGGCATCCATAGTGTAACATACGGTATCATCAATGATTTCGATATGGCGTATCTTGAGCAGATTGGGGTGATTGCAATCTTTGTAATTTTTCAATCCGGCGATTTCCCGGCCGGAATATTTGCCGCGCAGTATTTTCAATGCGACTTTGCCGCCGATGGCATTTTCGGCGAGGAAAACTTCGCCGTAACTGCCTTCGCCGCACTTTTGCAACACGGTACAGGCGCAAAGTTTATCTCCGGCGTTACAAATCATACTGGGATAACTCCATTTGCAGATCGGGATCATCTTCATTCATTTTCAGAAGAATTTCCCGCATGATGGCAAAGCACCGTTTTTTCGCCTGATAAACCTGATTGACCGAACACCCCAGAAAGGCGGCAACCTTTTCCGCCGGACGATTCTGAATGGCGTAAAGCTGGTACGCCTGAAATGTTTCCGGGGAAACGCGCTGTTTCAGAATATTTCCGGCTTCAGCAATGATCAATTTGCGCCACTCATTCATATAGAGAGTGTCAGTTGCCGGATCGACGGGGAGTTCTTCAGGTTCATCGGCGGCAACTTCCCGGTTGCGGCGGCAAAAGTCGATGATCTTCCACCGGATTATCCGGCTCAAATAGGTGCGGAACCGGGCCAGAGCGGGGTCGAATTTGAAAGTTTTGCTCTGTTTGAAAAAGTGCAGCATCACCTGCTGGACGATGTCATCTGCCGCATGGGTATTCAATCCTTTACTGCGGGCGACCGCATGGATGACGGGGGAATATTTGTGGTAAAATTCATCCCAGCTGATTTCATCGCCGGAAGAAATTTTTTCCAGTAAAGTTCCGGAAGTGGTCGGATATTTTACAGACATGGCGTATCTCCTTATTACGGAAGTTTAATGTACATCCGCCGGGAGTAAAAAGCAAGCGAAAGCCGGAGGGAATGGTTGAAAAATCATAACCGGTGTGATATATTTTGCCCGGCACGGTCAATGCAGTTATACTGTTTGGATTGTCGCGGAAGAAAGCAAGGTGATTTTCAGGAGAGAGGTTTTATGTTTGGCGGTATTGCCATCGGTCTGGTCAGTGCAGTTTTGCAGTCCACGGCATATATATTTTCCCGGCGGTTTGTCATGCGGCATAAATCGCCATTTAAATTGATGATATACAGCAATTTGCTTCAGGCGTTATTCAGTTTGACGATCATTGCGGCATTGATGCCGGCGGTGGATTTTCACTGGTCACTTCCGGTGGCGGTATGGCTGGTGGCATTTGTGATATTCGGCAGTCTGGGCAGTTTTGCTTTTTTCCGGGCGTTGCGGGATATCGAGGCATCGAGATTGAGTTCATTAATGGGGTTGAAACTGGCGGTTTTGACTCCGTTGAATATATTGTATGTCAATACGTTACCCGGTATCTGGCAGATCGTTGCCATCATGCTTTCCATCATTGCCGCCGTCGGGATGAATTTCGCCGGTGGCGCATTGAAGTTGCGGGGGTTGTGTTTTCTTGGCATAACGTTATTCAGTTATTCGATCACAGATATCGGGGCGGCGGAACTGACCCGGCTGGTCGGAGTCGGCAGATATTCCGCATTTCTGGCGACCAGTCTGGCTTATTTGGCTTGCGGCGCGGTGACCAGTCTGACCTGGTGTAAAATGAAATTTGAAAAGGAGTGTTTGCTGACGGCACTGCCTTATGCCGTATTCTGGTTTTCAGCGATGATACTGCTGTTTATGAGTTTTAACTTGATCGGTGTGCTGTATGGCACGATCATTCAGGCGACCAGAGGATTGTTTTCGGTGATCCTCGGTTGGTTGTTGTTGAAACTGGGTTTTGAACGTCTGGAACCGCCGGTTTCCGCCGGGGCATGGATCCGCCGTTTGATCATGGCGTTATTGATGATCGGGGCGATCGTGATCTACAATATCCGGTGAAGAGGCAAATGTTTTATTTATAAAAATTATCATCCTTTGCAATGAAGTAAGCACTTCCCGGAGATAAGTTACTTTAGAAAGTATGATGATAAAGTTTGCATTTTGGCAGGGGTAGGCGAAATGGCTATATCGAGTATTGCAAATATATTGTAAGGATAAAAATAAAATGAAAACATTGCAAATATTCTTTTTATTATTCTTGACAATATGCCTTTCCGGTTGTTATCAGAGATTTTATTGTGATCTGAAAATCGATCATTTGTTGGTTAGTGCTGTGGATGGTCGATCATACTCCAAACTTTCAATGTCCAAAATAGAATCCGACTTTGATAAGATTTGCGAAAAACATAAGTTAGATTTCTATACTAAAAATTCCTTTTGGGGTCACAATTATATATTTTGGAGCAATGGAAAACGGTCTCATAGTATTACAGTTTACGCAGAAAGTAAGAAATATACAATAATAAGTTTTTCATGCAGAAAGGTTGATGTAAGTAGAATGCAAAGTATAATAAATGATTTCAAATCATATCTTCAAAGAAATAATATAGCATTCGAAGAAAAACACTATACGCAATGGAAATCTGAAATTTATTTGTTAAATTGATTTTCATAATGAATTTGCAGAGCAGTTTCACTTATGACAATTTTGGAAGAAGGACATCAAGAATATTGATTTTCTGCCTTGATTGTGTAGGTAATTTCAGCACCACATATAACCTTGCCGGAACATTCATCTACTATTTGTCCTCTGATTGCCGGAGCAACTTCGGTTGTATGGGGTATAAAAAGACAACCGGACAGAAATAATGAGAGAAACAACAGCAAAATGTTGATAAAAAGAAACTTAAATCCCCTTTTCATTTTTTATCGCCTTTTGCCGTATTGATGGATTTTACCAGCATCACCCGGATTTGAGAACAGACATTACCTAATTCCTGATATTTTGCTTCATCAATATAATTGGTTTTCAGCAGAAGTTCCAGCCAATAACTTGTTTCATTGGCTTCTTTAAGGGCGATTTGCAGTTTGGCGATAAAATCAGGCTTGCCGTGGGACGTATTGCGCTTCGTGGATGTTTGCTCCGATACTGGTTCCGGCTCTGCCGATTTGATTGGAAACGATCGTTTCGTGCTGACTTTTCAAAAACTTTACCAGATTGAGTATATGCACAGCGAAGTCAATGGAAAGTGTACGCAGTCTGCTTTCAGCCATAAGATTATCTCCTTTCGGAGTTTAATATAGCATTGCAAAAATAAAAATCAAGGCGGCTTGCCGCCGTGTAAGCGAAGCGCAGTAAAAAGAAACACATCTACCCGCCGACAGGCGGCAACTTCACAAGTGAAGCGATAGCGAAACGTCTTCACAAGCGACCACAGGGAGCGACTTCATCCACCTTCGCACAAGGCTACGGTGGACAAGCAAGCAAGGCTTCTGGAGTTTGGTGAAGATGTGAAGAAAAAACTTTGTTTTTTGAGTGAAGTTGTGCCTGACGGCACAGTGACGTTCGGAGTTAATATAGCATTGCAAAAATAAAAATCAAGGCGGCTTGCCGCCGTGTAAGCGAAGCGCAGTAAAAAGAAACACATCCACCCGCCGACAGGCGGCAACTTCACGGGCAGCGCAAGCTGACCTCTTCACAAGCGGAATGAAATGGAGCGTCTTCACAAGCAAGGCTTCTGGAATTTGGTGAAGATGTGAAGAAAAAACTTTGTTTTTTGAGTGAAGTTGTGCCTGACGGCACAGTGAAGATATTATGAGAGACGCAAGAGGTCTTTCACGTTTCTGTCTGAAAGTAAAAAAAGCGGTTTGCCTCTTGATAAAAACGGATTTATGTTAATCCAAGAACAACGAAGTCGTGTAGTACGCTTCA
>SUWG01000037.1 GCA_015061625.1 Lentisphaerota bacterium
CTGCTTTAGCAGTAGCCAGTGAACTTAATGCGAATGAAAATTTCATTCAGAGCCCGGATCGGGCTGCCAGTAAAAATGCCTTCTAGGCACAGTGCATACCACCAGCTCAGCTGGTGGTTTTGATTTGCATATTACATAAATCTCATGCCCAGAAGTTTGTATTTGCCATCTTCCTGACCGAAAATCAATTGTAATAATTGTTCATGCTCAATAGTTTCTCCATTCGCACCAAGCCTTTTGAATGAAATGGCATAAAGTTGATTGACCAGAAGCGGCGTTTGCAATTCTCCAAGAAAACGGAATGATTGCGCTTTGCCGTAAAGTTCCTCAAGTTGTTTGCAGGAGGCCATGAAGTTATCGGCACTCATGGCATCTGTACCGTTTTCATTGGCTCCGGCTGCAAACTCCTGATAGTTGGCGGCAATTATTGCCTGAACTACTTGAGAGCCTTGCTGATAAACCGGCGGTGGAGTGGTTCCGGTGGAAACGGTGATCGTTTCAGTGGTTGATGCACAACCGGAAATAAGCAGGATGGTCAAATAAAGAAAAATTTTTTTCATGGTATGCTCCGGGGTATTATGGTTTGGGATAGGTGCGGCTCATGTTGGAATTCGGATTGTCATCCGGCGATGCCCAGCGGCAACGGCCGACAACTATCAATTCAGAATTTTTGACACTTTTGGATTTGCTGGAAAACAGATAACCTAAAATCGGAATGTCTGATAACCAGGGAATGCCGGTCGATGATTCCACGACCTCTTTTTTATTCAGATTGCCAATGACAAATACTCCATCGCCGGAAAAGGGCAGGGATACCGATTGCCTTACGACATTTCCCTGTGAAATTCTGGGCGAACCGTTGGAAAGAAAGCCAATCAAACTGGTATTGCTCAACGTGACATCGAAACGACATTCCCGGAGACCGACTACCGCATTGTTGATTTGCATGGTAAAGCCATAGCCGGCAGATGCGGTCACCGTTTGACTTTGCCCTTTCCCCACCGGAATATCTGCAGCATCATTCTGATCGTGTTTGCCGCGGATCGATTCCCCGATCAAGGCAGAAAGCAACTCATAAGGGCCAACACCCATATCCGGAGTTGTGGTGCTGCCGTTGGCAGGTTCTGAATCATCCGCAAAAAATATTTGAGTGGTTCTACTGAATGTTCCTGACGTGTTGTTGCGTACAGTCAGTGTGCCGGAGTGGACGATCCGGGCTTTGCCGTGAGCCGCCAGAAAATCCAGATATCTGGTGTTCCAACGGGGATTGAAGTTGTAAAAACTGCTGCGTTCTGAACCGTAACGGCGATTCAAATTCCCAGCTCCGCCATAGATTGCTGCCCAGTTGTTACGGTAACGGCCGCCAACCGAAAAGAAATCTGTTCCTTCATTATTTTTCCAACTTTGAAAGTCGATACCGATTTTGTCATCGTTTTCAGCATAAACTTCATATACCTGAATGAATATTTCCACTTGCGGTATCGGCACATCATACCTTGCCAGCAAGGCAGCAATATTGGCACATGAGTAATTGGAAACATCAAATATCAACCAGTTGAGGGTGTCGTCAACGGTTACCAGATCCTGCCCCTGCCATAATTCTGTGGCATCGCTGATATTCATGCCGACATTTTGGATCAGGCTTTGCAAGTTGGCAGCCGGTACAAATTTTGGCATATAGATAAACATTTGCGAACCGGTGCCGAGATTTTCCAATGCCGGATTATCCAGCATTGCCACGATGGAGTCTATGCCCATGCCGTATTCGTTGTCTCTGAAACGGTATTCTTCGGCACTGACGATCAGTAATCCGGTGCCGTCAACGTAACGCAGACACTCTACCGCAGTATTGCTGCCGAGTTGAGTTAGTGGCGTGAATCCGGGTTGAGCCGCAGGTGAATTCAACTGAACTTGAGAAACGGTTGCCGCGACCGGAGTGCCGGCATTGCCGGGGGCACTTTGGATGAGAGCGGTGTTACCCACTCTTTTGGCTTGAACCATCTGCCGCAAATAGTCTCTGATTTCATAAGCGTCGATATGACGGATGATGTAGGTGCGGGTCACGACTCGCGGATCGTTGTTGTCTCTTATGAAATGGATGATGTCAGTATCCGGAGCCACTTCTACGATCAATTGGGCCTCGACTCTGGTGCCATCGTAACCGCCGGTGTTGCCGGTGTTGGAATCCCTCGGCGTGCCGGGGACATTTTCAGCAACACCTTGGATCACGAAAAAGAAACAGGATAATATCAAAAAAAGTTTTTTCATAGCAAGATATCCTCTGACAATGGTTTACTTGAGTTGGAAAAGTTCGCCATTGGCCAATTCTTCCGGCTTGGAGGCATCCAGAAGGGTGGCTCGTACTGTAACACAGACGTGAGTCTTTTCTTTCACGGTGGTTACTGTACTGAATAAGTAACGTAAAACAGGTATCCGTGAGAGCCATGGAATGCCGATGACCTGTTCGACTTCGGATTCTTTATCCCATGCGCCAAGCAACACTTCCTTATTCAACGGTATGAGAATATTGCCGTTGATACGGGAGACTTCCACCAATTCTGCTCCGACATTGTTGCGTTCAACCACTGCGGCAGATTGCAGATCATAAGCAAAGAACAAAGTACCGGGATATTGATTGAGCGAACCGGGAGTATATGGCGTTACTGAAAACGCTTCGCTGGTCGGATAAGGTGTTTGCGGGGTGCCGTAATGGATATTGACCACCGGGCCGGTGATTTTTAAATAACTGTGATAGACACCTTCCTGTCCGCTGAAAATACTTTCTGCAACTTGAGTTTGATCATTATTTTGCTTGATGATATTCTGTTGTGACGGATTGAAGAAAATAGAATATTCAGCAGTATTGCTGTTGGCGACCGTAAGTGAAGCTTGATTGGTGATTTCCGCTCTGCCATTTTGTTGCAGCATCCGGATGAAACTGGCATCGAATTGCGGGGCAAAGAAAAAGCCGCCGAATGGTCCGGTCGCCGCTTGGAGTGCAGAAGAACCGGCTGAACTCAATCCGAATGCATCCCAGCCGATTTGAAAGAGATTCAAGCCGGGACCGTTTTTCCATGCCAAATACTCAATGCCGATATCCCGCAGAGTACTTTCCCGGACTTCGTATAAGGTAAATTCCAGTGTCACTTGCGGGGCAGGGCGGTCAAGAAACGTTAAAAATTGATAAATGTAGGCAGTGTTGGAGGCGTTGTCTTTCCAGTAAATCTGGTTGCTGTTGGCATCGTATGCATATACTGCTCCGGCCGGGCCTTCGCCGATCACAGAATCGATCATGACTTGAACGATCTCTGCTCCGGAGCGGTACAGCGGCCGGTAAACGGCCCTGGTGATTCCGGTACCTTGAATGATTTCTCCGGGAACTTTGCCGTCTATTTCGATTGGACGATCTGCTTTGGCAATAAAATCATCGACATAGGCGATCATTTTTTCCGGGCAGGTCACGGTAAGCAGTTGCCGGTTGTCGCCGTATGATATACTGTTGACTACACTGTTGATGTTGTAGCGCATCACGATTCCGGATACGAATGGGATCAGGTCATTGGCCTGCGCATAACGCAGTGTGTAAATTTTGGAAACCATGTAATCCTGCGCATCATCCTGAATGAAGTGCAGTCTGCGAATTCCGCCGCCGCTTTGCGGCTCATCAGCCGCCGATACTCTTCCCCAGGGCAGTAATGCTGAAATCAACATTAGTGTCCGGAGAAAATTAAGATTTTTCCACATAACTTGACTCCTCTTTCAAATTGTGGCTTTCTACCCGGACTTCTCCTCTTTACCGGGTCTGAAAGAAACAATGTAAGCGGATTTGTGAAAAAATCAAGTTGAGTAATTTATCGAATATCCATCGCCACGTTTATTGCGAATGTGCGCAACGCTAATTCATCGTTGACGTTGAAGCGCAGTGTGTACTCCAATTCCTCTGCTTCTTTTAGGATATGTATCGCTTTTTGCAGTGAAATTTCTGTCGGCAAAGCAAGGTGATCGAATAACTCGTAATTTGGCAGAGATTTGATATCTGCTCCGTTGGCCAGCAGAAATATTTGTGAGCAAAAAGTCGTTATTGCCGCGATGAAACTGCGCCGGTCGCGAATATAAGCACCGCTGGCGGCATCCTGTTTGCGCCCTTCTATGCGTTTTATGAAAACGGCATCTTCGCTGCGTTTGGCGGCATCGGTAAGTTCGGTAAATTCCTCCTCTGCACTTTCTTTTGCACTTTCAGCCAATGCCGAGGCAATTTTTATAAGTTTTTGTGCAGCACTTTCAATGCGGATAAGATCACATCCGCACTGAAAACAAAGTTCATAAACAGCGGCACAGGTTTCTTTGGCTCCGTTGAATTCAAAACGGTATTTGTTATCCGGCAGTTCCAGTATCTGACAACGAGAACGGGTGGTCGGCAACAGGGCCGACGGATTGGCCGCGGTCAGGATCATTGTGGTTTCCGGCGGAGGCTCCTCCAAGGTTTTCAACAGGGCATTCTGGGCTTCCACATTCATTCTCTCGGCATCGTGGATCAAACCGAATTTCCGGTGTCCGCCGGAAGTGTAGGCTATATGTTCAAGCAGATAACGCAGGGTGTTGGGTTCCGGATTGATACGGTCTCCAACTTTGATCTGATACATTTTGCCCACCGGGTATACACTCTGACAATCCGCATAGGTGTTGTTCAGTACCTTTGAGCAGAAACTGCAAGTTGTATCCGGATGTCCATTGCGCCAATCGCGGCATCCGGCAATGAGCATGACGATTTTTGCGAATTCCTGGCGCACGACCGGATCCGGAGAGTGGATCAGGAATGCGTGAGAAAGCCTGCCGGAATTACGGGCATTTTCCAGACACTTTATCAGATCGCCGAAGCGTTTGGAATAATCAGAATAAAGCGACATCTACCACCTGACGTATTTTTTCAGCAATGACTTCTTTATCCAGGGTCGCATCTACAACACAGAATCGTTGCGGTTCTTTCGCTGCGGCATCCAAAAAAGCCTGCCGAACCCGGTTGTGAAAATCAATTTTCTCGTTCTCAAAGCGATCAAAACCTTCACTTTCTCTTGAAGCGATGCGGGCAAATCCGACTTCCGGCGGCAAATCCATCAGGATCGTTATATCCGGTTTCCGTTTTGCGGAAGCGTAATCATTCAGGTAATCGATCACATCTTGCGGCATATTTCTTGCTCCGCCCTGATATGCGGTGGTTGAGTCGCTGAAACGATCGCAAATGACAACCGCGCCCTCATCCAGAGCCGGTAATATTTTTTCTCTGACGTGTTGGGCTCTGGCGGCTTCCATAAGGAGTAGTTCTGTCGCATCGTGGACTTTTTCTTTGCCATTGTAGGATTTGACTACTTGCCTGATCAATTCAGCAAGTTCTGTGCCGCCCGGTTCTCTGGTGATGACACAATGCCTCATGCGTCCGGTCAGATATTGAGCCAGCATGGCAACTTGAGAACTCTTTCCAGCCCCCTCCGGGCCTTCAAAAGTGATGAAAAAACCGTTGTTTTTTGACATAATAACTCCAATTTTACGGATTTTTTTCAAATAAACCGAGAAAATCCGCTTTTTATAAGATAGTTCCATTTGCTCATAAGTTCAAATGGTGTTATATTGTATGAAATGAAATTTTTTAAAAATCAATCGCAAAACATAAAAGAGAGGCAAAAAATGGCAGAATTGTCAAGATCCAGTTATTTGGAAAAGAATGTCGGCAGTTTCGCCGACGAAATCGAAGTCGGCGGCAAACGTTATGTGAAAGTTGATGATTTGCGCTACGGAACCAATCCGCATCAGCCTGCGGCATATTACCGTCCGGCCGATGAAGCCGGTGTCATCGGAGGTATGCAGATACTCAAAAACGGAAAAAACGGTCTCTCTCAAACCAATCTTGAGGATATTTCCGGAGCGTTGAATATTGTTAAATTTTTCTCCGGAGTGCCGGCTTGTGCTGTAATGAAGCACGTCAATCCCTCCGGTGCCGCGGTCGCTTGTGCCGGTGAATCGCTTTGCGATGTTTATCTCAAAGCCCGTGATGCCGATGCCAGAGCGGCTTTTGGCAGTGTGATCGCTTTCAACGTGGAAGTGGATGCTGATACCGCCAATGCGATCATGAGTACATTTGTTGAATGTGTGGTTGCTCCGGCTTTTACCGATGAGGCTTTGGCGATTTTTCACGATTCAGAAAAATTCAAACTGAATAAACACGTCCGCATCATCCGTTGCGGTGATCCGGATTTGCTGCCTAAGTATTGTTCCGATGCTGCGGCTGCGGTCGATACGGTAAAAGTATTGACTGATGGTTCGTTGATTGTTGCGGCTCCGTTGCTGACCTCGCTCAAATGTGTTGCCGATCTCAAACGTGCCCGTGGTGAAAACAGCCGTTGCGGAGCGCAGGAGTCAACGGCACCCTGCAGTGAGGATCAGATGCGGGATCTGCTTTTTTCATGGTATGTCAATTTAAGTGTCCGTTCCAATGGTGTGGTTATTTGTTCCAATGGGCAGACTCTTTCGGTTGGAACCGGTGAGCAGGATCGGGTTGGTGCCATTGAACAGGCTATTGCCAAGTTTGAACAGAAATATACCGGAAGCGGAAAACTGGAAAATTCAGTGATGTCCAGCGATGGATTTTTCCCGTTTGAAGATGGTGTTGAAACGGCCGCTAAAGCCGGAATCAAAGCTATCATTGCACCGGCTGGAAGTCTGCGTGATGCAGATGTGATCAAGCGGGCAAATGAATTGGGCGTGGCTCTATTCCATGCTCCGGAGCGTATCTTTTCTCATCATTGATAATGTAAAATAAACAAGCATAAGGAATTCAGTTATGTCAAACAAAAAAGAACGCACCAAGGTGCAGGATATCGAAAAGGCTCTTTCCCAGGATGAGCGGATCGAAATGTGGATCAGTAAGAACTGGAAAAAATGTGCCGTTGGTGCGATCATTTTGATCGTTGCCGTGGTGATTGGTTTTATCATTTTTCTCAAACATCAGGAAGATATCCGTAACAAGTCGATCGCTATTGCGGAAGCCGAAGCGGAAAATTTATCTGAATTGCTCGCAGATAATCCGGATGTTCCCGGTGCAAATACTGCCCGGATCCGTCTTGCTCATTATTTGGAAAATGAGAAAAAAGATTATATCAGTGCCGGAAATGTCTATAATCGGATCGCGGCAGATACCACTTTGCCGGCATCGCTCCGCAATGAAGCCCGTCTGGCCAGTGCCGGTTGTTTGGAAGCGGCTGGCAAGAAAGAGGAAGCACGTGATGCTTACTTGGCTATCAGCAATGATTCAACCGTGTCGCAATCTGTGAAGTGTGAAGCGGCGATGCAAGCAGCCAGATTGTTGCTGGCTCTCGGCGAGCGTGCGCAAGCCGAAGAGTTGCTTCAGGGACTTGCTGATATGGAAATTCCTGCCGGAGGTGAAGTTGCCGTTGGCGTACAGATGAGCAAAATGTATGCTCAAATCATGTTGGCGGCTATTCGCAATGGAGATTATGATTGAGTGTTGACTGAATTATCCCGCCGGGAAGCGGCCCTTTTGCGGGCTTTGACGACCCGCTCCGGAAGAAAAAAGTCCGGTTGTTGCCGTTGTGAAGGATTACGGGCGGTCAGAGAGTTATTGCTTTGCCATCCGGAGAAGGTACTTTTTGTCGCAGTGGCAAATAAAGCGGAGAACGTTTTGCAATGCGCTCCGGAATTGTTGAGAAGTGTGCCGGAAAGACTCTTTAATGAGCTTTCCGGTACGGTCACATCTCAAGGAGTGATCGCGGTAGCTGAAATTCCACCGGAAAAAAGCGGTCCGGTGGAAGGTGATTTTGTACTGGCTCTTGATCAACTCGGCGATCCGGGAAATTTCGGTACGATCGCCCGCAGTTTGCGGGCCGCCGGACAA
The DNA here is from genome assembly GCA_015061625.1 of Lentisphaerota bacterium. Classification (GTDB taxonomy): domain Bacteria; phylum Verrucomicrobiota; class Lentisphaeria; order Victivallales; family Victivallaceae; genus UBA1784. The sequence goes on from SUWG01000037.1 coordinate 7,907, forward strand.
AAAGAGTTATGGTATACAAAGGGATCTATCGATCCGTGGGGGGATAAGGCGATCCGCTCCGGAATGGGAGTGCAGTTTTCTCTTAATATGCGTCGGTTTGATACTCTCGCAGGGTTGGCGGAAGCTGGAAAACAACATGGAATAAAAAAAGTTTTTATTGCAGATCCGCATAAAGGGGAAAATTGTTTCACATGCCGGGATCTTTTTGATCATTCGATAATCGTTATCGGAGGGGAGCCCAATGGTGTTATGGGGGCGTATCCCGGAGCTGAAAGGGTGATTATTCCAATGCCGGGAGATTATGAGTCGATAAATGCGGCACAGGCTGCAACCGTTTTGATTTTTGAATCGGTACGGCGGAAACTAAATTGAGGAACAAATATGTTGATTGATAAATGGCTGGTTGTATATTTTCTGGTTTTTGCCGGATCATTTTTTATGACGGCTTTGATAACTCCTTTGTTCCGGCGTTTGGCTCATAAAACCGGATTACTTGACCGTCCTGCTGATAATCATAAAGGTCATGCCAGAGCAACAGCATTGCTGGGCGGAGCGGCGATGTTTGTATCTTGGCTGATTTGTATCGTTGCCGGTGTTATATTGGTCTGCAGTGGATCTTTGCCGGAATATTTTGCTGAAACGTTACCTTTTCATCAGGAAGGTTTCCAGCAAGTTGCAGGCAGTAAATTGCTGGTGATTGTCACCGGTGCCGCACTGGCAATGATTCTTGGTTTGATCGATGACAAATGGGCGTTGAAGGCTAAATGGAAGTTCGCCGGTCAATTTATTATTGCTTTACTGGTGGTGATCTGGGGCGATGTCCGGATCAATATTTTCATACAGAATGAAATATTTTCGGTTTGTGTAACGGTTTTCTGGTTCATGCTGTTGATGAATTCGATAAACTTTTTTGATAATATGGATGGCTTGGCAGTAGGAACTATTGCGATCGCCATGGGATTTTTTACGGTCATTGCTGCGTTAAACAATGAATTTTTCTTCGCTGTATTTGCGGCATTGAATTTTGGAATATGTTGTGGATTCTGGCTTTACAATGCCAACCCCGCAACAATATTCATGGGAGATTCTGGAAGTCATTTTCTCGGATATCTGGCAGCAGTGGTGTCTGCCGGAGTGTCTTATTTTGATATGAGTTTTTCCCAGTCCCGTTTTCCGGTGTTGATTCCGCTGTTGATTCTGGCTTTGCCGCTTTTTGATACGATGATGGTGGTGGTGATACGCACGATCAACAAAAAACCTTTCTGGATCGGAGATCACAATCATATATCTCACCGTTTTGTGCGTATGGGATTGAGTCGGAAAACGGCGGTGATGCTGGTTCATTTGCTGGCTTTAAATATTGCGTTGAGTGCCTTGCCGGTTTACTGGGGGGCATTCAAGACGGCGGCAGTGATCATTTTACAAATCATTGTTTTGCTGGCAATAATTACTTTGTTGCAATTTCGTTTGGAAGAACGTAAAGATGCCGTGGAAAAGGTTGAAAAATAATAATAACAGATATATCTTATACATAAGCAGTGAAAAATTTGCAAACAAGGAGAATTGTTATGTCACTGGAAATCATTACCAAAATGTCAAACCGTTACGGTTCGGATCCGGCCTATGTGCTGGCTGGCGGCGGAAATACCTCTTTTAAAGATGAAAAATTTCTTTATGTGAAACCGAGCGGCGTTTCATTGGCGGCGATCAAAGAGAGTGATTTTGTAAAAATGGATCGGGCAATCGTCCGCAGTTGTTTTGAACTGCCGGAATTTGCCGATAAAGATGAGCGTGAAGCCAAAGTGAAAAGTTTGATGGCTTACGCTATTGTCGGCGACGGCCGCCGTCCATCGGTCGAGGCGCCGATGCATGAAATTCTGCCGTTTACCTATGTCGTGCATACTCACCCGGCTTTGGTCAACGGAATGACTTGCGGCAATGACGGTAAGGCGATTGCCGCTGAACTTTTTCCGGATGCCCTCTGGGTGGATTATTGTGATCCCGGTTTTATTCTTGCCAAAGTTGTCTTTGACCGTTGCCAGGAATATAAAAAAGATTTCGGCAAAGCTCCACAGGTGATTTTTTTGCAGAATCATGGTGTTTTTGTCGGGGCTGATTCCGAGGAGGAGATCGCCGGTCTTTATGACAGCATTATGAAAAAACTGGCGGACTATTGTGCTGGAAAAGGTGTTGACATTTCTGAAATCACTCCGGCAGATGCGGATGTTGAAACGGTTATGGCTTATGCTCCGTTGCTGCGTGGATATTTGCGTGGAGCTGATACCGGAAAACCGGTGACGGTAACCTGTTCCGGCTGTTTTGCGATTCCCCGTGGGCCGTTGACCCCGGATCATTTGGTTTACGCCAAAGCTTTTGGTGTGATTTCAGAAAATCCTGACAAGAGTGTCATTGATAACTTTATTGCAGAGCGTTCTTATCCGCCCCGGATGGTTGAAATTCCCGGTAAAGCAGTTTTTTGCGCCGGTAAAAACCGTGCCGGAGCCGGTACGGTTCAGGCATTGGCTCTCAATGGTGCGTTGATTGAAAAGATTGCCGCCGCTTTCGGCGGAGTTCATTATCTCAATGATGCCCAGCGTGAGTTTATTGAAAACTGGGAAGTGGAATCTTATCGTGCGAAAGTTGCGTCCGGCGGTGCGGCTGGTTTGACCGGAATGGTCGCTGTGGTTACAGGAGGAGCCCAGGGGTTCGGTTATGGTATCGCAGAGAGCCTTGCTGCTCAAGGAGCAGATATCGTCGTCGCCGATATGAATGCCGAGGGGGCTGCGAAAGCTGCCGCAACTCTTGGGAGCGGAGCGCGTGGATTTGCGGTGAATGTTGCCAATGAGGAATCCGTCGCAGAATTAGTGCAGAATATCGTCAAAGAGTATGGCGGCGTGGATCTGCTGGTTTCCAATGCCGGTGTTGCCCGTGCCGGCAGTGTCAAAAGCTTCGCCATGAAAGATTGGGAATTTGTGACCAATGTCAATTACAACGGATTCTTCCTGTGTACCAAATATTTTGCTCAAGTTATGAGTGTGCAGAATAAAGCGACCGGCTTGTGGAGTGATATCGTTCAAGTCAACAGCAAAAGCGGACTCGCCGGAAGCAAAAACAATGGTGCTTATGCCGGAAGTAAATTTGGCGGCCTGGGCCTGGTTCAGAGTTTTGCTCTCGAATTGGTTTCTGATATGATCAAAGTCAATGCTGTTTGTCCGGGGAACTTCCTTGATGGACCGCTGTGGAGTGATCCGGAACGGGGACTTTTTGTGCAATATTTGGCGGCCGGAAAAGTTCCAGGTGCCAAAACCGTTGCCGATGTGCGCCGCCACTATGAAAGCCTGGTGCCGATGAATCGCGGTTGTTTCCCGGCGGATGTCGCTAAAGCGATCGTCTATGCGGTTGAGCAGCAGTATGAAACCGGGCAGGCGATTGCGGTCACCGGTGGTCAAATCATGTTGAACTAAATTACAACACAGGAATTTTACGATATGAAAAAAGGAATTATCGGTGCCGGAAACTGGATTCAAGATCGGGTAAAAACAATTGACCGTTGGCCGGGGGAGGGCAATTTGTGCAACGTTCTTAAGGAAGAAGCTGCTCCCGGCGGCGGTCCTGCCAACGTGTTGTTTGATCTTGCCGCTGCCAGCAATATTATCCCGCTTTATGCCGCCGGACGTGTCGGCATGGATGCCGAAGGAGATTATTTGCTCAACGAAATTGAAAAACGTAATATAGATTCCAGATATATGATCCGTACCACCGGCAGAACCAGTTATACTGACGTGATGTCCGGCGAGGGGAAGCGTACATTTTTCCATTGCAGCGGCGCAAATGCCGAGTTGTGCTATGATGATTTATGTGATATTGATGTTCCGGCAAAATATTTTTATCTGGCATATTTGCTTTTGCTTGATACTCTGGATTCTCCGGATCCGGAATTCGGCACTCAGGCCGTGCGTCTTTTGAAGTATATGCAGGAAAAAGGTTATGAAACTGTGGTGGATTTTGTTTCTGAAGCACCGGAAAAATTCCGTGCCAAAGTTTTGCCGGCTTTGCCTTTCATTGACCATCTGATTGTCAACGAGGTGGAAACTGCCAGTTGCACCGGAGAAGCCTTGCGGGATGAGAACGGTAAATTACTGGCTGCAAGATTACCGGAGGCTGTAAAGTTTCTCTTTGCCCAAGGCGTAAAAAAAACGGTCGTTATACACTTCCCGGAAGGTGCCTGCGCCGGTTTGCCGGATGGAACTTATCTTTATGTACCGAGTTTTGATATCGCTAAAAAAGATATCGTTGGCAGTAACGGGGCAGGAGATGCATTCTGTGCCGGCGTTCTTTTCGGATTGCATGAAAACTGGGAGTTGAAAAAATGTCTCACTCTCGGTGGAGCATTCAGCAATTTCAATCTCCGTTCTGCGACTGCTTCCGGTGGTGCTGTGGATTTGGATACCATGTTGAAATTTATGGAAAATGCTCCGTTGTCTCCCATGCCGGATAATATGGAGTGACCAATGCCCACACCTGATATCTCCATAGATGGAGGCTTGGAAAACAGTGCATTTCTGATCCGTTCCCGTGAACCGGTAATTTTTCCATTTGCTTTGGCAACAGTAACTGCTGCAAGCACAGAAGATATTGCCGCAGTTGCCGGGGCTATGAGTAATGAACGGGTTATTGCGGTATTCAATGAAGTGCCAACCCGTAAAGAGATGGATCTTTTGCAGATCAAGGGCGTTTTCCCGCATTTCAAAGACCGCAACAGTTGCCGCTGTTCGATCGGTACGCTGGTGCGAATTGTCAAAGTGCTGAATATGCCTGACGGCAGTTGTAAATTGGCGGTTCGCGGATTGAAACGTATCGTTGGGATTTCTTTACTTGCAACCGCTGATAATGTGCCGATGGTTCGTTACAAAGTAATGAATGAGACCGGAAATGCGGAAAATGCCAAACTTGCCGGCAGATTACGGGCATTGCAGCGGATGTATTCTGAATTGAGCATTGTGCGCCGAGAGTTGCCGGATGAGTTGATGTTGGATTTTGCCACTCCCTGTGCGCCGGTTCGCGGAGCAGATCAGATCGCAGATGCGGTTAATTTGTCTTATGCGGAAAAATTGTTGCTTCTGGTTACGTCAGACGTTGATAAACGCTTGGAAATGCTTTCTGTTATGCTTAACCGCGAATTGGAAATCGTGCGCCTTGGGATGCAGTTGCAGACCGAGGTACAAGAGGCGGTTGGCGCTTCGCAGAGAGAATTTTTTCTGCGGGAGCAATTGCGGGTCATCAAACAGGAACTGGGCGAAATAAGCAGCAATTCTGATGTGGTTGAGTTGACTGCAAAAATGGACAATGCCAACTTGCCGGAAAATGTCAGTTCCGCTGTAAAAAAGGAGCTGGAACGGCTCGAATTATTGCCGCAGAGCGCACCGGAATATCACATCAGTTACAACTACATCAATACGATATTGGATCTCCCATGGTTGGTTTTCAGTGAAGATCAACTTGATTGCAAAATTGCGGCAAATATACTTGATGCCGACCATTTCGGTTTGGAAGATGTCAAAAAGCGCATTTTAGAGTTTTTGGCAGTTATGCAGCGGCGAAACGATCAAAAAGATATCTGCCGTGCGCCGATTTTGTGTCTGGTTGGGCCGCCGGGGGTGGGCAAAACGTCAATAGGCAGATCGATCGCCAGAGCCATGCAGCGGGAGTTTATAAGGGTTTCATTTGGTGGCGTGCGCGATGAAGCAGAGATCAGGGGGCATCGCCGGACTTATATCGGAGCCATGCCGGGAAGAATCGTTCAGAATCTCAAACGTGTAGGTACTGCAAATCCGGTCTTTATGCTTGATGAAGTCGATAAACTTGCGCATGATTTCCGTGGTGATCCGGCGTCAGCACTGCTAGAGGTGTTGGATCCGGAACAGAATAATGCATTCAATGACAATTTTGTGGAATTGCCATTGGATCTTTCCAAGGTGTTTTTTATTGCGACGGCTAATGTATTGGAAGATATTCCCGGACCGTTGCGTGACCGCATGGAAGTCATCAGGCTTTCCGGTTATACCGCTTTGGAAAAGAAAGAAATTGCAAAACGTTACCTTATTCCGCGTCAACTTAAAGAAAATGGATTGACAGATTGCCGGATATCTTTTCCGAGTGTGGTTATCAATGAGATAATTGATGGCTACACGATGGAAGCCGGTGTGCGTGAACTTGATCGTGTAATTGCCAGAGTTTGCCGGCGGATCGCCATGCGTTTTATTGATAAACAATGGGATGATTCTAAACCGTTGAAGTTGGACGTGAAAATGATTGGTGAATTGCTCGGTTCAAGAAAATATTTGACTGATAAAGTTGCCAAACCACAAGTTGGTTGTGCAACCGGCATGGCATGGACCAGCGTTGGGGGAGTTATTCTGCCGGTTGAAACCTTGGCGATCCCCGGCGGCAAAGGAAATTTGAAGTTGACCGGGTCTCTGGGAAAAGTGATGTTGGAGTCAGCGGAGGCGGCATTCAGTTATATCCGTTCTCATGCACCGGATAAAATCAATCCGGAATTCTTTACTGAACATGATTTCCACATTCATGTGCCGGATGGCGCAACTCCGAAAGATGGTCCATCTGCCGGGGTAACCATCGCGTTGGCTTTAATGTCGCTTTTGCGCAATAAGCCTTTGATTTCGCAGTTGGCAATGACCGGAGAAATTACTTTGCAGGGCAGGGTAACTGCAATTGGTGGAATTCGTGAAAAACTGGTTGGTGCTATCCGTGCCGGAATCAAAGAGGTGTTGGTTCCGGAAGCCAACAAAAAAGATGTTTCAGAGTTACCGGAAAATATCAAAAAATCGTTAAAGATACACTTTGTGAGTAATTTTAACGAGGCGATGAAGATCGCTTTTAAATAACAGGTGGATAAAGATGAAAAAGTTGCTGATTGTATTGTTGGCTGCGCTTTGTCTGCCGCAAGTCGTTGCGGCAGACGATGAAGTTTCTATGGAAGAATTTGTAGCAAGAGCAAGAAGAACCAATCAGCAGGCTACTTATGCCCGTTTATATGGCACTTTGTTGCATCGCCGCCGGGGACAGGCAAATTTGACCATGCCGGTTTATTTCGGTGCGATATTGCATCCGGATAGAACGGTTGGACAGTTGGTTCTCAATGGCACCGAGGGGTATACTCTTACTCAAACTCAAGGTTCCGGAGTTACCGGTGTGCGGTTGATGCCAGGATCATCAACCGGTGACAAGTTGGGGTATGTCGGAGTGCGGGCTTCCGATTTGGTAATGAGTTTTCTGTTTTGCCGGGTGGAGCGGGAGTTGGAAAGCGAATTGCTTCGTGGAATGGTGCATTGCCGGGTCTTCATTTTTGATGATCCGGATAATCAGGAAAAAATCAAAGTTTGGATTTCCAGTGAACACGCATTCCCGCTCAAAGCAGAGTTTTACCGCTACGGCGAAGATACCCGTTTCCGGGAGCTTGAAGCCAGTGCTTTGACTAAAAAGAATGATCTTTATTATGTCCGGAGGATCCAGTTGGAAGGTCCGGGGTGGACTACCCGTATCGACTTCGATGCTGACCGTGCCGATATCGGACTGTTGGGCAATCCGCCACAAAATGTTATTATTCCCTTGCAACAATAATTTTTTCGGTAAAAACGATCTGAATCGCACAAATCAAGCAGATTTTTGCGATTCAGTTTTTTTTGCATCATTTTTAATCGAATATTTATTGAAAAACTCAATGTTAGATGCTAAATTATATACAAAGGTGATTCAAAAAATCAAAAAATGGAGCAAAATATGATTAATTACGATTCATTCCGTCCGTTGCCGTTTTATTTTGTCAATACCCGAACTCCGGAAGATCTTACCGCTGTTGAGATTGACAAATCCATGAAAAAAGTTAAAGAATCCGGTTTCGGCGGTATTATTTTTTTCAATACTCCGAGCGAGGGATTCGACAAAGAACTTTATCTTTCTGACTTCTTCTTTGAAGTTACCGAAAGATTCATCCTTTCCTGTAAAAAATATGGATTGGAGTTCTGGTTTATGGATGGTTACTCCTGTCCTCCGGGAAATGTCGGAGATAAGATTGAAAAACTTGCTCCGCAACTCAAGCAGCAGCGTTTGACCCGCAAGGACGATGGATCGATCGAACCGGTTACCGTCAGTTGGGGCTTCCCTGCTTTTGAAGAACCGGAAAGCTCCCGGCTTTTTATTGAATTGGTTTATGAAGAGTATGCCAAACACGTCGGTAAATATTTTGGAAATGGCATCAATGGTATTCTTTCTGATACGGATAACCGTCGTATTGATGCATTTATGCTGGATCAACTCCATGGGGAATATTATTTTCCGTGGTCAAGCGGTTTTTCCGCCGGATTTGAGAAAAAATACGGTTATAAGATAGAGCCGTATCTGAATGATATTATGGATTTAAAAGGTGGTCAGCAAGGCATTGATTACTGGAATTATGCTTCTGAACTTTATTTCCAGTGGCATGAAAATAATTACCAATGGTGTCAATATCACAATTTGAAGTACACTTGGCACACCAGCGACACCGGACCGTTTACGTTGCCGGAAGTTATCCGCAGTTCGATCTACACCGAGGGTAATCCTTTTAAAAACTATGTTCATGCTGATTATCCCGGCGTGGATCACGAGGCAAGGGTTTTGGATGGCGGCACGCACTTTGATCAAAGACTTTACCGGTCAGTCTCCACCTTTGGCGGGGATGAATCGAAGATCCGGTCCAAAAATTTCTCCAAAACAAAATATGACCTGCGGGCCAAATATGTTGCCAGTGCTGCGAAGTTGCTGGGCAAAAAGAAGGCGATGTGCGAACTTTTTGCCGGAACCAACCTTGATGTGTCAACAGAAGACCTCTGCCGTATTGCGGCATGGCAGATTTTGCAGGGAATCAATTTCCTTGTGCCTCATGCGGTGCATCATCGATTTCACAAGCACTCCAAAATCCATGGCGCACCGCCGGAACAGATCGTCAGAGCCGGTGTGCCGACGGTCAAGGCACTTAATGATTTCATGGGTAAATATTGCTGTCTGATCTCTCAAGGCAGTTGGACTCCCCGGGTAGCGGTCGTTGATCCGACGGATAAGATATTGAGTGGCGAGATAACGACAGCAAAAGAAATTTTTGAGTTGACCGATATGTTGAATTTTGCCAATATCGATTATATCATTCTGCCGAAAGAAGATGCTCAAAAGTATGAATATGTTTTTGATCCGGTGGCCGATGGCATTCCGGCAGAGCTTCCTGCTCCGGATTTTACCTTTACCGGAGAAACTTTGTTGGGGCGCATCAATACGCTCGATAGTGGGGAAAAAGTACTTTTTGTCGGCAATATCTGGAGCGATGAAACTACTGCCGGCACGTTGACATTTAATGGACGAAGTGTGGAAATCGAGCTTGCTCCCGGTGAAATCGCCGTGATCAATGGGCCGTTTGAGGAATTTCGCGCGCCGGTTGTCCGGCAAAATGTCAAATCGGTAGCATTACCGGCGTGCGTTAAATTTAATGCAGACAATCATATTCCTTTTCATTGGAACGCTTCCTGGACCAATGCTGTGGATTTACCGGATATGCGTTTGACCATTCCGTGCGAAATTGCAGAAGGAGCAAAGTTTGACGGCGAATTGCTGACCAATGGTGAAATTATTACGATTTTTGATGATTTCTACTTTGCATTCACTGTCAGCGGTAAGGCCGGTAAACATACACTCTATATTCCGGCATGGGATACTGATGAGGAAAAGAGTATAGATTGGCGCCCGTGTGTAACCTTGGCTAATCTTTCTGATTTTTCCATGCCGGCAAGGTTATTCGGTAACTTTGATTTGGAGTTAACCACTTACAATGACTTCCATCATCAGGTGTATGCTTACTACAATTTGCAGATGTATTATCCGGAAAAAATGGATATTGTGCTAAAACCGCGCACCGGAAATGTCGCCGGTTCACCTTTCTTCTATGGGAAAATTACGCATACGATGGAATTTGATGGAGAGTATCAAAATGCGGTGATCGAGTTGCCGGAGTGTATCGGCACGGTGGAGGTTTTTGTCGATGGAGAATCTGTCGGGGAAAAATATTTCCGCCCTTACCGTTTCAATGTCGGAAAACTGCAAGGCAAACATTTGCTTGAAATCGTTTCAGATGCGCCGTTGACCGGATTTTTTGAAGAATTCCGCGCTTCATACGGTCCGCAATGTGATCCGGTTATTTTTGAAGCATAAAAACATTTGCGGCTGATATCTGCATGATATCGGCCGCTTTTTTTATACACCTTCAGGTCAATAAAACCACCGGCTTTGCCGGTGAGTACCTAAAAAATCTTTAGAAATAGTTTGTAAAAGTTCACCTTTGCGACTACACTATGTTCAGACCTGCCAGTCGAACT
>SUWG01000038.1 GCA_015061625.1 Lentisphaerota bacterium
CGTTGTTCTTGGATTAACATAAATCCGTTTTTATCAAGAGGCAAACCGCTTTTTTTACTTTCAGACAGAAACGTGAAAGACCTCTTGCGTCTCTCATAATATCTTCATGCACCGCAGGTGCGCTTCATGGCACAACGTGCCGCTTCATACGGCGCAGCCGTGCTTCATAAAAGCCTGACGATGAAGCATTGTTCCGCTAAAGCTCCACAATATGAAGCATCTCCACTACCGTCCCGATATGAAGCACTCCGCTTGCGCTCCGTATGGTGAGAAAATAAAAAAAATGAGAGTGTTTCAGTTTGTAACACAAACTTATCCGCATTATATTATTGACAGAAGCACAAAAAGCCGGCTGGGCGGTACGCAAAGTGCGACTGGCGGCAGAAGCAGAAGCCAAAAAGCAAGCGGAATATCGGCAAAAACTTATCGCCGCAGGGCGATTGTTTGCAAATGATGAGCAGATACCCGAATGATTCAAAATGTAAAAAACAATTGAGAAAAGGAGAAAAAGTTGAGATGAAAAATGAATTTAAAACAATCGTTCTTGCCGACTATGAAAATGAGCAGGAATACAAGGAAATAAAAGGGGCAAGCGCATTTCCTACGATATTTGAACATCGTCAGGCTTTGCGGAACGCAGTGAATGAATGCCGGTCACAGGATTACTTGCCGGAAATCGTCACCTGCGACAAAAAAGGATACTACGAATTCTTAAAAAAGAATAGTGCAGAAAACTCCCAAAAAAGCATTGAAGCATATATCGTGGCCAAGTACAATGGAAAACTTGATGAACCTGCGCCGGAACTGCGCTATCAGAATATTGAAAGTGCCAGAGTGTAAAAAAATGCAAATTGCAAATATAACCTGATCAAATAATGATTTTACCGGGCATTGGGAAAAAATCGACGGAATCAGTATTGGTATTTTGACTGCGGTGCAACTTTTCCTCCGCATTCAGAGCAGAAGTTGGCCGGATTTTCAAATTCTTTGTGGCAGCTGGTACAGAAAAACATTTTTTTCTCCTTGTTTTTGGGAAAATAAAAAAGGCACATTCCGAAGAAGTGCCCATTCCTGCGTTTACGACGACGCTGCAAAAAACACATATCGAAATGTGCCGTGTAAAAATATACACGGACACACCGACAGTAAAAATTTTTTGCAATCGTCTATTATTGAGGTCGTAATTCAGGAATGGACGTTTACAATCAGTTTGCCAATTTTATTTAACAGTTATTGTTGTTGATGATAAACCCTTTCTATTCAGTTCTGTTTATACTATAGCATATTATTGGGCAAAAGTCAATTTTTCAAGTGGAATTTTACTGTTTTCAGTGTTATATTACCGGAAACGATAAACATGGAGGAGTCAGGGTGAAAATCGATTGGAAAAAACTTAAGCCGTCACGCCGGGGGGTGAAAAAATGTTGTATCATCACCGGAATAATTTTTTTGATCATTGCGTTGTATATTGCTGTCAGCAACATCCTTATAATCTCGTTGAGTTCCAGCCGGACTTTTGAAACGGTCGATGATCTGCCGGAGTGTGAAGCCGCATTGGTTCTGGGGTGTTCGCCCTATGTGCCCGGCACTCAACGGCCTAATCTTTTCTTTCACCGCCGTTTGAATGCCGCCGCAGAATTGTATCACTCCGGCAAGGTGAAAAAATTGATCGTTTCCGGCGACAACAGCCGTGAAGGGTACAATGAACCGGAAGCCATGCGGCAGGAGTTGATTGCCAGAGGGGTGCCGGATGAAGATATATATTGTGACTATGCCGGATTCAGTACCCTTGATTCGGTCATTCGGGCAGAAGATATTTTCAGTCAGCGGCGTTATATCATTATTTCGCAGGGATTTCACGGACAGCGGGCGGTTTTTCTCGCCCGGATCAAAGGTCAGGATGTTTACGCTTTTGCCGCAGAAGACATCCGCACCGCCTACTGGCGGATAAAAAATCACACCAGAGAGATATTGCTTGCCCGGCCGAAAGCATTGTTGGATATTCTGCTTTTCCGGGGAGCGAAGTTTTCCGGGGAAAAGGTCGATTTATCCACCCCGCAAGTCAAAGCCGATTGAGTTTTCAGTTTTTTTTACCGGTGCCGGTCGAAGTTTTTAACTCCGGTATTGTTAAATTACTTTACCGGTAAATAAAACTTTGCATTTTTTTATGTTTTGCTCTTGAAAATTGAAAAACGGGTGATATCTTATTTACCGGTAAATAGAGTTTTCCACTTCTGTTTTTCGGACAATGAGGTGTGCGGTATGAATATCACGGCAAAACAAATCGCTGAAATGGTCAATGTTTCCAAACAGGCGGTTTATTCGGTATTGAGCAACAAACCGAAGTGCCTGGTTTCTCCGGAAAAGAAAGAAAAAATCCTCTTTCTGGCTAAAGCCTATCACTATAAGCCCAATGCCGCGGCGGTCAGTTTGAATGGCAAATCCACCTGGCAGGTCGGTGCAGTGATCGATTCTTTCAGCGGGGTTGAAGGGCATATCGTTTCTCTGCTTGCTTCCAAACTTGAGATGGAAAATTACACGTTGAAAGTTGCCAAGATCACCGGCATCAAACAGGGCGTGGAAATGATCCATAATTTCATTTCATCCGGAGCCGATGCGGTGGTTTTTTCCGGCAGAAAACTTGATGGTATAAATTATGAAGATTTCCGGGTGCCTCTGCTGGCAGTCAACCGGGAGTTCGGCACTGACTATTTTACCGGATGCCGGATGATGACAGAACATCTGATAAAACATCACGGACACAAAAAAATTCTGCACGTTGCTTCTGAAGCCGGGCCGTTCCCGAAATATCTGGGCTATTGTGAGGCTATGAATGAGGCCGGTTTGAAATCTCTGCCGGTTTTGCATACGATCATGAATCCGAAATTCAGTGAAAGTTTGAAAAAATATCTTGATCAGGGAGTTACTGCGGTTGTCACATCCGGTGATGATACGGCGGCATTGCTGATATACTATTTGCGCAGTATCGGCTTCCGGGTGCCGGAAGATGTGGCCGTAACCGGATTTGAAAGTTTCGGCAGTTATCCGGAAATTTCTTCGTTGACCGATCCGGTGGATAAAGTTGCTGCAACCGGGTGCCGGATGTTGTTGCAAAAGATCCGGGAGAAAATATATGCTCCGCTTGTTCCGCAACTGATTGTGCCGGAGTTGAAAACTGCCGGCAGTTGCGGATGCGCTCCGGTGGTATTTGATCGTATTGCTGAATTTTATTCGGAAAGTGGTTTGATTTCAAGATAGTAAACAACACCCAACCCCTAAAAAAGGAGATTTGTATCATGAAAAAAAGTGCATCCTTCCGCCATGGCGGAGTAAAACGTGACTGTTTTACTCTTATTGAACTGCTCGTAAGCACAGTTATCTCATCATTGCATTTTTTGACACAAAAAACTGCGATTGAAACTCAACAAAGAATACCGCTTTTCTTGAAAAGAGGAGTGGGGTTTGGGGAGAGGGGAAAAACCTCTTTTCCCGTGAAAAGAAGTTTTTCCCCTCTTCCCAAGAGCGCATTCACTTTGATCGAATTGCTCGTAGTCATTGCCATTATTGCTATTTTAGCGGCGATATTGCTTCCGGCTCTCAACTCCGCCCGTGAGCGCGGCCGGGCCGCTTCATGTGTCAACAATATGAAACAAATGGGCAGTGCGGCAATGCAGTATTCCAATGACAATGAGGATTGGTCTCTGCCCCGCGGTGACAACTCCACAGTTGCGATGACCTGGAGTATGGCTCCGTATCTGGGATACACTCTCAATAACTACAGACAACTTTCAACGACCGGAGATTATCCGATTTTTCAATGTCCTTCCGATGCTGATCCGCAGTGGACGGCATCGACGCAGCATTTGGCTGGGAAAAATGGATTTTCTTATACTTCCAATCACAATATTACCAGTAACGGCGACAATCTTACCAACTGGGGAACTAAATTGAGCCAAATTCAGAATACATCTCAAGTATTTTTCATTTTTGAGGCAGGAAATGTTGGAGTAATGTCAGTACGGATCAATGAACCGGCAAGACTCGGATACCGGCATCCTCTCGCCCCCGGAGGCGAAAGCCCTGCCGCCTCTGTTTCATCCGGCTTTAATGGCGGTATGAATATTTTGTATGTCGATGGTCATGTCGGTGATTTCAAAGGCAGAACGGTAACTGGCGCCGCAACCGAAATCGGCCGAGAGTGGTGGCACGCAGATTACCGCTGATGAGGGGTTGAAATGCGGAAAAATCGGTTGTTTACACTTTTGACTGCTCTGCTGGCAACCTGGTTGCCGGTCAGAGCGGTTGAGTTGGTTTCCCCCGGTAAAACTCCGGCACAGGTGGTGATCCCCGCCGATCCGCTGCCGGTGGAAAGTTTCGCCGCAAGGGAGATCGTCGATCACATTTTTCTGGCCACCGGAGTAAGATTGACGGTCGTTTCCGGGGACGTTGCTCCGGGAATTCCGGTGATCCGTCTGGGGCGGGCGGCACAGGTGGAGCGCAACTGGAGCAAGCCCGGAGAAGGAACTGTCAAAATTTCCGGCAATGCCGTGGATATTGCCGGTATTGACGGCAATGGGCCGGCTGACCGGCTCAATACTCCTTCCGGTACGCTCAACGGGGTTTACGATTTTCTCAATAAAGATCTTGGGGTCTGCCATTTGTGGCCGGGGGATCTGGGGACATTTGTTCCCAAACGTGACCGGATCATTCTGGCGGATTCCGAGCGTGATGTCGCTCCCAAACTGATGTGTGCCTTTTGGCGCAATACCCGGAGAAGTGATGGTTGGAATAATGTTGACAACAGCCGTAAATTTCACGATAATATCGAGTTATGGTTACGCCGTCAGGGGTTTGTCGTCTACCGGAGATTTCATGGCGGCCATGCATTTACCCGTTATTTTGACCGTTTCGGTCAAACGCATCCGGAATACTTCAATCTGCTGCCTGATGGCCGGCGGGTAAGTGATCCGCTTTATTACGGCGGCAGGAGTTCTCTGGTCAGTATGTGTGTCAGTGAGGCGGGATTCATCCGGCAGATCATTGCCGACTGGCGGCAATCCGGCAGTACCTATATCAACATTAATGAGAATGATACCGCCGGCAAATGTATGTGTGAGGCGTGCCTTGCCGCCGATAACAATCCGGATGCCTCCCGGATCGAGCGGGCCAGAGCCGCCTATGCTGCCGGGGATAAGTTGTGGTACCGTCATCTGGGATCGGTCACTGACCGTTATGCCCGGTTCTACCTTGCCGTACAGCGCGAAGCGGAAAAGATCGATCCGTCTGTGGTCATGTATGGTTTGATCTATGCCAACTACAGTGAACCGCCGAGCATCAAACTCAACGACCGTTTTTATATGCGTTTCTGTCCGCCGGTGATGTATCCGTGGACACAGCGTAAGATCGATGATTACAAGCGGATCTGGCAGGGGTGGTATGATGCCGGAGTGCAATTGGCATTCCGTCCCAATTTTACCCATGACGGTCACAATTTTCCCCTGATCTACTATCCGGAATTTGATGAGTGCTACCGTTTTGCATCTCAAAGACGGCTTTGCTATGTGGATCTGGATTCTCTTACCGGTATGTTCGGAGCCAACGGATTGACTTTGTATGTCATTGCCCGCCGGGTCTCCGGGGATACCAGAGAGCTTGCTGAATTGGAAAATGATTATTTTTCCGCTTTCGGTCAGGCCGCTGAAACGATGCGGGAATTTATCCGGGTCATGCGTGAAGCGACGGTTGCCGGAGCAGTTACCGGCGGATTTGATGAAGCGCAGGATGGGATCGAGGGTGGAAATTTTACAAGATTCTTTGTCCATGCTCCTAAAATTTACACTCCGGAAGTGATGCAAAGAGGCTTCGCTCTGCTGGATCAGGCGATGAGGGAGTGTTCCGGTGATCCGGCGGCACAGGCGAGGGTCGATTTTGTCCGCACGGCTCTGACCGATGCGCAGTATGTGATCGACACGCAAACGGCATTGGCCGCTTATCCTGCTCCCGGCAGTGCCGCCAGATATGCGGCAGCCTACCGGCAACTGGTACTTTTCCGGGCAGCAAATGAACACAAAATGTATGCCAATTTGAGCATTGCCAGCGGTCGGGAATTGAATATCTGGCCGATGTCACTGATCAATATCAGTGCCGATGATATGATTTT
This sequence comes from Lentisphaerota bacterium, assembly GCA_015061625.1. Classification (GTDB taxonomy): domain Bacteria; phylum Verrucomicrobiota; class Lentisphaeria; order Victivallales; family Victivallaceae; genus UBA1784. The sequence continues at coordinate 6,161 of SUWG01000038.1, forward strand.
ATCCGGTTGGAAAATATTTTTCGATCCGGAAAAGAGCGGTGATGCCGGGGAATTCTGGAAAACCGGTGATGACGGCAGTTGGCAGGATATCGGAACTGATTCCCACTGGGAAAAACAGCCCGCAGGTATCGCCTGGGAAAAAGCCCATGGCAAACCTTATAAAGGGGTGGCGTGGTATTCGGTGCGTTTCGATGCCAAACCGGAAGATCTCAACGCAAGAATGCGTTTTTATTTCGGTGCAGTTGATGGGCAGATGACGGTGGTGTATCTCAATGGTCAGAAACTTCTGGAGCGTCCTTTCCCCTACAATGGCGACCGGGATTCATGGAGAAAACCTTTCAGTGTGAATATTCCGGCGGGATTGTTGAAAGAAAAAGGTAATCTGCTGGTCGTCAGAGTGGAAAAATACACCCATGTTTCCGGTATCTGGCAGCTGGTCTTCTTCGGCAAAGCCCCGGATGAAGCTCCGGATGTCGCATCCAGTGTGGTTGGCAACAGTGCATTTTCTGCCTCCCGGCTTGCGCCGTGGCAACTGTCTATTCCCTCCGGCAAATTCTCCTTTACCATTCAGAATAATCCGGAAGCCAATGACGGCAAGGTGCTGAATATCACCTGTTCCGGTGATGACGGCAAAGGAAAAGATAAGATTTGGGGCAGGGCATATCAGCCGGTCAGGGTCGTTCCCGGTAAAAAATATGGTATATATGTCAGATACCGGACAGTGCCCGGATTCAATGGTTTCTTTGAATTATGGATCAGGCCGGGGCGCCGCAAGGATGATTTGCGTGCGCTCGGTGGTGACGGCTGGCAGATCATGACCGGGGAATTTACAGCCCAAAGTGATGAAACGATCTTTTATCTTACCATCGTCAAAGGAACTGGTACGGTGCTGGTCGATGAGATAATAGTTTATCCTAAAAATTGATAATGGTGGTGTATCGGGGTGAATTTTTTCAGAGTTGACAAATTATCGCCGCTGTGATATATTTTACATATCAACATTTAAATAATCAGTGAAATCAACCATAAACAATCAGGAAAAATTTGAGATGAAAAAATTTGCTTGCGCACTTGTTTGCAGTTTGTCATTTTTGGCTTTTGCGGAAAATGCTCCGGTGGTCGGTAACGGCACATTCAACTCCAGCAGGCTGTCTCCGTGGCATACATCGGTAAATTCCGGTAAATTCACCTTTGCCATTCAGGATGCCGAGGGGGCGAATGACGGCAGGGCATTGTGTATAAGTTGCACCGGGGATGACGGCAAAGGTGTCGATAAGATCTGGGGCAGAGCATATCAGAAGATCAATGTCACTCCCGGCATGAATTATGACGTAAAGGTACGTTACAAGACTTTACCCGGATTCAACGGCAAATTTGAATTGTGGGTGCGTCCCGGTTCACGCAGTGACGATATCAGCGTTTCCGCCGGAGAGGGCTGGCGGGAATTGACCCTCGGTTTCACCGCCAGAAGCAACGAGGCTACCTTGTATCTGACCATCATCCGGGGAACCGGTACGGTGCTGGTCGATGAGATCACCGTCACGCCCAGACTGGTCGGCAATTGCAATTTTTTCCGGACAAGCATGGTTCCGTGGTACGGATCAGTGCAATCCGGCAAATTCACTTTCGCCATCCTGAATGATGACACCGCCGGCAACGGCAGAGTATTAAATATCACCTGTACCGGCGATGACGGAAAAGGTGCCGACAAGATCTGGGGCAGAGCTTATCAGAAAATCACCGTCACCAAAGGCAAAAGATACACTTTCAAAGTGAAAGTCAAAACTCTGCCGGGCTTTCAGGGCAGATTTGAATTCTGGGTACGTTCCGGTCAGGGAAAGGATGCCAACCGCACCATGAGAGCCCCGGCCGGTGAAGGGTGGAAGGAAATTTCCGGCTTCTTTGTTGCTGCTTCCGAAGAAGCCACTCTCTATCTCACCATCCGTGGCGGTACCGGTTCGGTACTGGTCGATGAAGTTATCGTTGAAGAAGTAAAATAAACCAAAAACGATGTTGGTAAAATGCGTATTCTTTCAAATTTCAAAAAAGTAATTTTATCCTGTTTTATTGCCATGACTGTGATCACAACAACTTTTGCCGTAGAAAATTTTTCCGGTTGGTCCATCGCCTTTGATAAAGGCTTCTCCTTTGAAGATGCCCGGCTTTTTTCTCTGCCCGGCAATGACTTGAAAAACGGTCAAACACTGCTTCTTTCTGCTGATAATATGGCAGATCTCGGCAAACTCGCCCCCGGATTCATCCCGGCAGAATCCAAAGCGGTAGTCAGAGGCATTTATAACGCACCCAAAGCAGGAAAACTGGTCATCGCCGTCGGTGTCGACTGGTGGTTTCACGGTTTTATCAATGGCGTGCCATTCGGTGATACCGAAGCGACCGGTAACCGTTCCTACCCGATTTCAGCACTCGATCAATTTTATCTGGTCGATGTAAAAGAGGGCGAAAACATAATCTCTTTTCACCTGCGTGCCGGAAACAACTGGCATTTCGGGGTGACGCTGCTGCCCATGCCGGAAAATCTGCCGGGTAATTACCGGGTGATGCAGCGTTTCGTGGAAACCATACTGGAAAAAAATTTCCGGATGGAGCGTGACCCGCTGGTTTTCAATCTTTCCACCGATCAGGCAAGTGTGGCAGTGGAATTTTCCATACCGGCACTCTGCGGAATACGCTATACCCCCGTCAGCGGCGGAAACACCGTTACCCGTTGGAGCAGTATTTACGGACAGCGCGAACGGCGGAATATCCATCATTTCGATCTGACCGGATTGAGCGGAAACACCGCTTACAACTACGATATCCTGATCCAAAATGAAGCACTCGGCGTGGAAAAAGTGATCTATTCCGGTAAATTCACCACCCTTTCCGCCACTGCCGCCACACACCGATTTACAGTATTCAGCGATGTGCAAGTCCCCACCGCCGCCAAGCGGCAGGCAATAATGGATTTCGTCAGAAGCACATCAGTAAAACAAGCTGATTTTGTGGTCGCTCTCGGCGATATGGCATCAGCATTCGGCAACTTTGCCAAAGAATATTTTACCGATTTCACCGATATTCTGCGGGCAGAGGGGGTTGTTTCTCCGGTAGCTTTTGTACGGGGCAACCATGAGTTGTGGGGGTTGGAATCAGATTTGTACACCCGGTATCTGGGCAGACCTTACGGAGCATTCACCTGTGGGGATACTTTTTACATCCGTTTGGATTGCGGCGAAGATCAACCGCGAAGACTGACTCCTTACAATGTAACCCAGCGCAGTGACATGGCAGAATTTTTTGCGGAAGAAGCCGCATGGCTGGCTCAAGTGGTGGCAAGTCCGGAGTGCCGCAATGCCAAACGGCGGATCGTTCTGGCTCATGCCACGCCTTTTGAATTCAACAATTCTCATATGGCGAGGAATCTGTACAATATGGTCGGCCAACTTTTTTACGGTGAAAATCCGGTTTGCAAAATCGATCTGTGGATCGCCGGACATATCCACTATCCTTTGCGTTATGATCCCATCGCCGGAGAACTCTACGGACTTCTGCCGCCGGGAGCAAAATTATCTCTGACTGAAAACGATATTAAAAATATCCATTTCCCGGTTTACACCAATGACGGCCCCCGTTACGGCGGATTTGATTTGAGCGTGCTGGATGTCACCTGCCGCACCGGGGATATCCAAGTGCGTTTCTGTCTGCCCGACGGCCAGGTGGCCGATGAAGTACTCATCGCTCCGGGAAAAAAGTTTGAAGTAAAAAATACCGTATTTGAATTGTTGTGGAAGAAATAAATCAGCGAGAATCAAAAATGAAACCTCTGTCTGAAGAAATATTGCGGGATAAAATAAAAGGCTGTTTCCTCGGGAAAAATGTCGGTGGCACTTTGGGCGCACCGTTTGAAGTGGATACCAATTTGCAGAATGTCAGTTTTTATACGCAGGAACTCAATGGCAATCCGTTGCCCAACGATGACCTTGATTTGCAGTTGCCGTGGCTGATCCTTGCTGAATATTACGGTTTGGATCATCTTACATCCCGGCATTTCGGCGAATATTGGATCAATGCTATCATCGGTCCGTGGGGGGAATACTCCAACTGCCGCTGGAATTGTCTGGAAGGTTTCTTTCCGCCCTTATCCGGAGCGTGCGAAAATGATGGTCTCTGTGTCAGCAATGGTGCATGGATCCGCAGTGAGATCTGGGCGTGTCTGTGTGCCGGTCATCCGGAAAATGCGATCCGTTATGCTTGGATGGATGCTTCCTGCGATCACAAAGGCGACGGTATCTATGCGGAAATGTTCATTGCGGCAATGGAAGCGGCGGCATTCTGCTGTTCCGATATCCGTGAATTGCTGAAAATCGGTTTGGCCAATATTCCGCCTGCCGGCAGGCTCCGGGAGTGTATTGAATTGGTCATTGCCGGTTTCGATGCCGGTAAAGATTGGCAAACGGTTCGCAATGAAGTCGTGGAAAAAAATCAGGATATCGGCTGGTTTCAGGCGGCGATCAATGTGCCATTTGTGGTGATCGCTCTGCTTTACGGCGGCGGGGATTTCGGCAAAACGGTCTGTCTTGCGGTCAATTGCGGTGATGATACTGACTGTACCGGTGCCACGGCGGGGGCGATCATCGGTATTATTCAGGGTGCATCGGCTCTGCCGGAAAAATGGCTTACTCCGATCGGTGAAGGCATTGTTACATGGTCGTTGAATAACTTTGCCCTGCCGTTGCCCGCACCGGCAAATATCACTGAATTAACTCAACGGATCATCAATGTCAGAAAAATCGCTGAAATCCGTGATCCGCAGTGGGGAATGCCCGCAGATGATCTTTATTCATCCGAAATGGCCCGTTCCATCTGGGAGCGTCCGGAATATGAGTTGCGTTTTGATTTGCTTTTTGCCCGGCTGGATGTTGAATTTCCGGATGGGCCGTATGTCAAACCCGGTCAGCCGTGCCGGATAAAGATCAAGGTGCGTGATTCGATCACTCCGACCGGAGTTATCCGTTTGCATTGGCTGCTGCCGGAAAACTGGGTGGCAGATCCGGCGGAGTTGCGCTTGGGAGTGCGCAATTTCTGTCAGAGTGCTATCGAGTGCAGCATCACCCCGCCGGAAGGTGTGCTTGATGCCATGAATTATCTTTATCTGGAAGTCCGTGCCGATGACCGCAATGCCCCGGTGGCGGTAACTATCCCCTTGCGCAACAAAGCGGCGTACAGTTTCCCCCGGTTGTATCTGGATTCAAAAAGCGACTGCTGGCTCCGGCGTTGCGGAGCGATGCGGCGGATCAAAGGTATGGCGGAAAAAGGCCGCTTGTAAGAATCGGCATACGGGAAAAAGGATTCGAGAGTGAAGTTTCAAGTCGGTTATCAGAATCATCCCGGATTGATCGGATATCTGCTCAAAAACCGGGAAAAGATTTCCGGGGTTTATTTTCCGTGGAAAGATTTCACCACCGGCAGGGGAATTCTGCCGGATGAGGTGAAAGGGGCTCTTGCCGGAGATTTGCGTAAATTATCTGATGCGGGCATCCGGCTGTGTTTGCTGCTCAATGGCAACTGCTATGGCAGTAAGACGCTGGATCGTGATTTTTACCGGCAGTTGGGCGACACGGTGGAGCATCTTGCCGGAACATATAATATGGTGAAGATCACAACCGCTTCGCCGTTGATCGCCGGATTTGTGCATCGGAATTTTCCCGGCATTGAAATTTGTGCATCGGTGAATATGGAAATCGGCACTCCGGAAGGGGTCGGATATCTGCTGGATGATTTTGATTGTTTTTATTTGAAACGTGAATATAATTATGATTTGGAACGCATATCTGTCATGCGGGATTTCTGCCGCAAACACGGAAAAAAACTTTATATACTTGCCAACAGCGGCTGTTTGAATTTTTGTTCTGCGCGGACATTTCATGACAATCTTGTTGCCCATCAGCACGAGATCGGAGACGGGGCGATCAGTTTTCACGGTATGTGTACGCAGTTTTTACAAAAGGCAGATAATGTGAAAAACATTCTCGGTAAAAGCAATTTTATCCGTCCGGAAGATATTCATTATTACGAAGACTTGTGTGACGGCATGAAACTTGCCACCCGAACCAATTTCAATCCGCTTCAGATCGTCCATGCTTATTTCAACGGCAAATTCAATGGCAATCTGCTGGATTTGACCGAACCGGCCCATTCGGCTCTGCTGTCCGGAGCGATAGTTGCCAACAACCGCATATCTGCGGAGTATGCTGAACACCGTTTCCGGTGCGGCAACCGGTGTGAAGCGTGTGATTTCTGCCGGGAAATTCAGGAAAAAGCAACCATATATTTTTAAATATTGAGGAAGTAAAAAATGTTGACCAGTGAAATGATCAAAGAGGCGGCTCTTGCCGCCGGAGCCGATATGTGCGGAATCGGTTCCATGGATCGCTTTGAGGGTGCGCCACGGGAAATGGATCCCCGCTTTATTTTTCCGGAAGCGAAATCAGTTATCGGTATGGTGTTCCGTATTCCGCGTGGGGTACAGCGCGGAATTGAGGAAGGAACGCAATTTTACCAGTACCCATCCATGGCTTACGGCGGTATCAATGAAATTTTTGCGCCGTCGGTACTCTATCAGGTCGGGCAGTTGATCGAGGATGAGGGTTATGAAGCCTTTATTTACCGCAATACCGGTGCGCGCGGAAGTGTTTCGGATATGGATGGCTCTCCCGGCAATACGCTTTCTCCGGAAGAACAGATCGAAGCGATGAATCAGGCCAAACGCAAGACCAACCACCACCGTTCGGTACAGTTCACCCGTCCGGCACGGCCGGGACAGGAGGCCCCGGACTTGCAGTTTCAGTTCCGTCTGGCGGCGGTTGCCTGCGGACTTGGTGAAATCGGTTGGAGCAAGATGTTTCTGACCAAAGATTTTGGTCCCCTTCAGCGCGTGGCATTCATCTTTACCGATGCTGAACTTGACCCGGATCCGCTTTATGATGGTGAACCTCTGTGCCGCCGCTGCATGGCGTGTGTAAGAGAATGCCCCGGTGGATGTTTGAGCAAAACCGAAAGCATCAAGGTCAATGTAGGTGGAAAAATCTGTGAATGGGGCAAACTTGATGAGTGGAAGTGTTATGCTTTCTATACTCACGGCGGCAGGAAATTCAATCCTTTCGTTCCCAAAGAGGTGTGGGATAAGAATGAGAATGGCGATCTTGATGTGCTGGAAAAAGAGGGCGTTAAAGCCGATGAAAAGACGGTGAAAAAGGTTTACCTTGCTCTGGAAAAATATTTCCCGACGTGGGTGGGGTATAATATGGCAAAGTGCGGCGGCTGTATCCGGGCCTGTGTCAGTATGCTGGAGAAAAAGGGCGGTTGTATGGCAGGGCGATTCCATGAGCCGTTGCGTACCGGTAAGCCGTGGGAAATGGAGAGGTGAATCATGCTTGATGCCAGAATAATAAAAGAAAAAGCTCTTGAATACGGTGCCGCCGCAGTCGGTATCGGTGATATTGAGTTATTCAAAGGGTGTGATCCGCGGCGTGATCCGAAAATGATCCTGCCCAATGCAAAAAGTATTATCGGCTTTCTTTTCCGGGTGCCGCGGGCGTTGTACCGTACCATGGAACAGGGAAATCAATTCATGCAGTATACTTCTGTCGGTGTGAAGTACATCGATGAAGACTTCAGTGAGATATTTCTGTTGAAAATGGGGGCATTGATTGAAAATGAGGGATTTGATGCCTGTTTGCAGCGCAATGTTTCCAATTTGCGGATCAAAGGTGACAAGACGACCAATCCGGAATTGGTCGATACTTACGAACTTATCCATGCTGAACCGGTCGCTCCCGGAAAACCTGCTCCGGATGTGATCATTGATTATAATTTTGCCGCCAAAGTTTGCGGTTTGGGTGATGTCGGATTATCCGGTCACCTGATCGCTCCGAAACTCGGTCCATTTGTCCGCATGGCTTTTATCATCACCGATGCCCTGCTGGAAACCGATGCTCCTTTCGGTGAAACGCTCTGCGACAAATGCGGAAAATGCATACCCGCCTGTCCGGGTAATGCGGTAAGCGTTGATGGTATTGATACTTGGCAGTGTGCAGTTTACTACCGTGGTGCGCACAAAAGCAATCCGTTCATGGCTGAAGAATTTCTTGCCGGTGATCCGGAAAAAGAAAAGATCATTTCCGGCAATAAGCACTTTTCCAAAGAAGAGGCAAGAGAAATTTACCAAAAGATCAATTTTCTGCCCAGCCGTCCGACAGGGTATATCCCCTGTATCTGCGGCAAAGCGTGTGATATGGCGTGTTACCGCCACTTGAAAGAAAAAGGGGTTCTGTGATGAAAGAGCTTAAAGATAAATTGATTGCGGCATTGAAAAAGTGTGCCGCAGATATCATTCGTTGCGGAAACATCGACCGCATGAGTGATCCGGCGGTGAAAAAATTGTTCCCGGAAGCCAAAACGGTGATTTGTGTTGCTTTCCGTCAACTGCGCGGCACCCGCCGTGGAATCGAGGATGGCACGGTTTTTTACCAGTATTCCACCAGCGTGGAAACTC
>SUWG01000039.1 GCA_015061625.1 Lentisphaerota bacterium
CACTTGCTTTGCAAGTATGATGCGGCGTATTTTTGTGAGCGGCACTCTCCGTATGTTTCCGTACACATCCGTACTGATCCGTACAAATAAAGCCTCTGAAAAAATGACGGCAGTGTTGTGCGATGACTACGAGCAATTCAATCAAAGTAAAGCACTTATGCTTCACATTCCCCTGGAAAAGCAACTTTTGTTTCATGGTAACATCTCCTTTTTATTTGGGTTTGGATCATCTTGCGCAACAATAATTTTTGACGGTTGGCAAAAAAACCATGAACCATCCATGGTATTTCCGGCTGCCAAACGGTCTTCAAGAATATTCAACGCATACCGGAAGTGACCGTCAAGATTGTTATCCATGCAAAGCACCTGCGGATAACGTTTCTGAAATTCCGCATCACAACCGATCGTGATCACGGTCAGATCACGGGGAATATCGATCCCGCTTTCCACGATCGCTTCCATAAGACTCCGGCTGCAACTGGGCAGTATGACCGCATCCATATCGTGAATATTTTCCTGAATATATTTAAGAAAAAGATTCTTTTTCTCTCTTCCCGTCAAAGGCGTGACATCTTCATTAAGAGCGAAAAGATGACGGCGCATCCAGTTGAAAGATAAACCGTGATCCAATATGATACTGCGCCACGCGGCAATACGGATCGCTTCCAATTCACTGCCGGGCATCAAGGCGGTCAAAGCGACTCTTTTGCGCCCCATTTGAGCCAGATGCTCCATACAGAGTTTGATCGAAGCGCACTCATCGGCAACTACACTGGCGATTTCCGGATTACCGGATAACCGCCCCAGCACGACCACCCGCCGGGTAATATGACCGAATGTGGCGGCAAACCTTTCCCAATTGACATTGAAAGCGGTAATGATCGAAAAGGTTTCCGGAGAATTGATCGCCGGTTTGAGTTCATAAAGATCGGAACTGTGGAGCAGAAAATTCACCTGCCAGTTGTTTTCCTCAAACAGAGCGATTCCACGGTTGAAAACGTCACGGTGCGACCTGTAATAACCGTTGCTGGAAATCAGATTGACCTCTTTTCTGGCGGCACTCATATCCGATGAAGTGTAACAGACAAAGTAACCGACTCCCGGCTGACAGCGCAGATATCCCTCGATCTCCAACTGCTTCACCGCCTTGCATACCGTTACATAACTCACATGACAGCAACTGGATAACTCATTGATACCGGGAAATCTGGCTCCAAAGGCAAATTCACCGCCGGTGATTCTCTCGATCAATCTTTCTTTTATGCGTAACTGCTTGATATTACTGGATATTTTCCGCCCCATAAACACCTCTTTCTTACGATGGTATATAATATAAACTATATACCTTTGCTTGTCAACAGCCGCTCCGGAAAAATTTTCATTTTTTTTGACCGGCATCCGCACCGGAGAAAAAAAAAGGTGTTGCCGTCCGCTTTTTCCAAAGCAGAACAGCAACACCAGTGTTTTTTACAAATCGCCGACGACGTCGGATGAGTCGTGAGCCAAGGTCGAAGTCAAACCGGGGCTCAAGTGAGGGCGTGTACTATGTACTCAACCGAACTTGAGTCCGATGGTTTGACAAGAGATTGGCCGCGAATCGCCGACGTCAGTCGAAGATCACCGCTTTAACTCCGCGCGCTCCGGCGGGCATTACCAGACGGCCATTGACCAGCTGCACCTTTTCGCCGCTGAAAATTTCCACCCCTTCACGGGTACCGGCAATTCCCAGTTTGGCATAATCCACCGTCAGCGTGAATGTCGTTGCCTCGTCTGTATCGTTGAGCATCACGATACTCACTTTGCCCGGCACTCCGAAGGCACTGACCATCCGCCGGGGATGGGCGAAGTTGGGTTGAACCGGGGAATCGCTTTTCCAGTACGGATAGAATGAGTAATCCCCATCCCGGCCGGCGATCCGGTCACGCACCGCATAAAACTCCGGCATCCGCCAATCCTGCGGGGTCGGGCTGCTGCCCAGATCGTGAACGAGCATATAACCCAGATAGTGACAGATCGCCCGGTCGAGTTCCGGTTCACGCGGATTCATTTTGGCATATTTATCCGGCGCGAAAAGCATCAGCGCACGGGCAAACTGCGGGATGAATGCGATCGGACACTCCGCATTGCGTGAGGCATACGCCACGCGCACCAGATCGGGTTTCAACACATCAAAGTAACTGACCTGATTGACGATGTAACGGTCATACAACTCACCCAGCACGATGCTGTCGTAGAAAGCATCCGACGGCAGACGGGTGCTGATCGTGTGACCACGGAAAAGACCATTGGGATCTTTCTGTTTCAAGTTGATATAGAGCCGTTTCATGAATTCACGCAACGCCTTGAGGTCGCTGTCACGGTGCTGATAGCCGAATTCATCCGTCCACAGACAGCCGTGTTCACCATTGGCGCAGAATCTCGGCCAGCAGAGGTCGAAATAGAGGTTGCGGACTTTGAAATCCGGATTATTGGTGAATGAAGCAATGGAATCCAGTTTGAATTCAAAGAAATCCCGGCAATTCAGACAGCCCCAGGTGGAAAGATACATATTTCTCGCCGCCCGGTTCGGGGTTTGGGCATCACGCATATATTCGCCCAGATTCGGCGGGGCGCAGTGCCACAATTTGCCGAAGTAGTTCCACTCCGGCGACACCGGGGAAGCACCTTTGGGAGCGTTGTAATAAAAGACTTCCTGTCCATGATTTTCCTGCTGGTCACGGAAATAATTGATGTGGCGCATACTGAATTTACCCGGCCGTTTGTGACCGAAGTAGAGCGTGACATATTCGCCCCAGGCGATCATATTGTCATGCTGACGCAGACCGCGCACCCGGATATTTTTCGGCTTGACCGGAGTCGGCTGCAAATAGAATTCCAATTTGCGCTCCTGTGAAACGGTCAACGGCGTATCGACAAAGGTCAGTGCCACGGTGACAGCATTATCGTCATGCGTGACCAGCATACCCTGCGGTTTGTTCTGCAGATACCAGCCGCGCCGGTCGGATGAACCACCCATGATACCGACATCATCGCCGCCGACCCAAAAGAAGGGTTTTACCACCGGGTCAATGAAAAATCTGCCGTTCCCCGCCCGGAGCAGGTCGATCTTTTCCACGATACCGGCGTTGTCATCAAAGCCGGTGACATACTGCCGGTCAAGCGGCAGGATCAAAGCCAGATCGTTGATTTTCACCACACCGGGCAGCATTTTCACGGTGAACCAGAGCAAACCGTCAAATTCGGCGGTCATCAGCACTTCGATCGGGGCGGAACCGCCAACCGGAGTAAATTTGTAGGTTATTGAAGCATTTTTTCTTTCGACGATCCCGGCGGTGAAATCCAGCAATTTGCCATTGAAGCGCATCGTCACCGGAGCGGCGAGGATCTCCCGGTTCTGACTGACGATCGAGGAGATCATGCCTCTGCCGAATTTTATCTCTCTGCCCCAGCAGACAAAACGGCTGTTATCCGCCACCGGCGCACTCCACGGCGGAGGAACAATATCCGCCAGACCGTACTGCGTATCCGTCCACGGGCGGCGGGCGGGATATTTGGCATACATTTCATGGTCGGCAAAAAGTTGTCTGCCGCCGGCATCAAGGATGTAGTAGTAGAGGGTGAATTCGCCGTCAGGCATATCGGCGATGGGGAAAAGCACCGGCACTTTGACCTGGGTATCGTCGATTTGCATCGTCCGGTCATAAACGACGGCACCGGCGGCATCTTTCATCACCACCCGGATCTGATTCTTGCCGCCGCGCAGACGGGCATTTTCCATTTCCATAACCAGATGTTGAGTCGGAATATCCGTATAAATGCAGCTCAAGCGCACCGGAAGCAGATTTTTGTAGGTCAGCACATTGCGGTAGATCACCCCGAAACGGCTGGAAGTTATGGAGATATCCACATTGCCGCTTTCCGGAGTTCTGCCCTGCAAGGCGGCGCGAACCGGAGTACCGGCAGTCAGATTGAAAGTTTCTTCAAAGTTGAAAGGAAATACCGGAGCGGCAATGGAAATTTTCGCTGAAACCGTATCTGCCGCCGGAGCATTCAAAGTAAGTGAACTGCGCATATTGCCGTCATACAGACCGGTAAATTCCGCCAGATCCAGCCGGGGGGCATCCGCCGGGAGCAATCTGACCATGGCATAACTGGGAACGGCAAAATAATCGCCGGGGCCCAGACAAGTCCATTTGTTGCCGTCTTTGTATTCACGGCAGAAATTCATGCGGAAACTCATCCCCTCTTGCGGGGTGATGCCGAAATTGCGCCACGGAATGGCAATCTCGAAATGCCATTTGCCGTCGATCAGCGTTGAACGCCACACAGCTCCTTCAAGATTCCATGCCGGAGCGCGGTCTTTGGCATCGTAAATACCGTCTTTGGAGTTCAAAATCAACTGATAAAAGCCCTTTTTTCCCGGAAATTCGGCAAAAAAAAGCTCGACCGCATCGTCGAGCCAGACTTCACTGTCTACGCCCGTTTGCGTGGTCACCAATGGTTTTTCCGCCGGAGAGATGATCGCGGCATATAAATTGTCGCTGTCCCATGCCAGCAGGCAGCCGGATTGCCGGTCGGAATACTGCACCGGAGCATTCATGGAGTAATTCATACCGACAATGCCGATGGAATACTCATCCGGATTGACCCGGCCGTCGATTTGAGCGGTACGCCGGGCGGCACCCAGCACTACCGGAGCAGTGCTGGATACGGCCTGACCGGAAAGGCGCAAGTATTCCTCGCGCACTTCGCTTTCCGTCAAACGTCTGGAATAAATCTTGACTTCGTCAAGCAGAGTATTTCCGGGATCGGCACCGGTGCTTCCGCCCCAGTATTCACCGAAACGGAAGTTGGTAAAGTCACCGGCCGGGGGATTCTTGCGGGCGGCTTCGGCGACCTTCTGACCGTCGAAATACAATTCGATGATCTGTTCATCCCAAGTACAGGTTATATGGTGCCATGAACCGGGCTGCCAGTTGGAAATATCTCCGTTGATCGCCGTGTAGGGGCGGTTGCCGCCCAGACTGCCGATACGGAAAGTGACCCGGGGATTTTCATAATATTTGTAGACGATGATCCGGTCGCCGTTTCTGGCGGCGGCACCGAAAAAGTGGTGGAAGTTTCTGCTGGTGGCAGGATTCCAGTCTTCCGGTTTCAACCAGAATGAGACCGTACCGGCTTTGCTTGACAGCGGAGTACTGGGGGTGTAGACGATGGTCTGTTTGCCCTGTTTGTCACTGCTGTTGCCGATTTTCAATGCTTTACCGGCGATACCGGTGGTCAGCATCGTTTCCGGAGTTTTATCACTGCTCTGGGCGGAAGGTCTGCCCACCACGCCCCGGTCGCCGGTCGCTCCGGTGACATCGCCGCCGGAAGCCGGCACGCCGCCGAAGTCGGCTTGCGCCGAGCGGTCAAAGGAAAAGTAAATATCCGGTTCAGCCGCACCGAGCAACGCCACGGCAAAACACGCACTTAAAAGGAAGCATTTTTTCATAATATTTGTCATCTCTTATCTTTTCAGGAATTAAAGTTCAGCATCCGGCACAAAGTACTGTTTTTTGCCGAAAACAGCATCGGTACTGACATTCTGGTAGGATGCAACGTGACCGTCGATAAATGCCACGTTACCGCTGCCGCCGGTTTTTCCGATCGGGTCACCGCCGTGCGGGTTGGCAACGTGTCCCCAGATACCATCGGCGATATTGTTGTCGAAGAAGAAGTACAATCCGAATGAACCGCCAACGTCAAAAACACTGGTACCGGAGTAATATGATTCCAGCAAAAGCACTTTATTGGAAGGATTGACTACTGAACTTTCTTTCCACATACGGTCTGGACAGATGTAGGTATTGGTAAAGCCGCCCAATGCACCATTGTAGGTATATCCGACCCAGTACCAACCGTCACCGGCAGGGTTGTTGTAGATGTCACGGGTGCCGCCGAGATACTGTGAAGTATACATACCGCGAAGCGTTTCACAGTAAAAAACTTTGCTGTCACTCATATAGCCGTGATCGTAGAAATTTTTAGACCAGGGATTGGTGTGAGTCCAGCCTTTTGTATATCCGGAATTGGCACCCGGAACAAACCAGCCGTCATAATCGCCGCGGTAACTGGTGTGCGCCAGAGCCAACTGTTTCATATTGTTGATACAACTGGCACTGCGGCCGCGTTCACGGGCGGAATTGAGGGCCGGAAGCAGGATCGCTGCGAGGATCGCAATAATGGCGATGACCACGAGCAGTTCAATAAGAGTGAAGCAGTGCTTCACTCCACCATGGTGGATGCTTTTCATAACTTTTTCTCCTTTTTTAATTAGGGGGTTAACAACTTCCCAATAAATCAAAATTGATATCTGACACACTTTTCAGGGAGCGGGATATCCAGTTTCCCTTCCATAAACAACACGATATCTTCCAATGCTTCACGCTGACCGGCACGGTTGAGCGTGTAGAGGAAACCATGCTCCATATTGCGGTACATTTTCCAGTAGACCGGTACGCCGAATTGCCGCAGTTTATGCGCTTCACGCAAGGTGAATTCCGGGAAGAACATATGTTCCAACTCCGCTTCAATGAAAAATATCTGCGGATCATCGGCAGAAATGTGATTGGTCAGTGACAACTTTTCGTAAACTTCCGGATGGCTCTGATAATCCACCCCGGCAATACTCCGCATCATGCTCCTTGCACCATCCATCATTCCTTCCCACGGCACAAAAGAACACGGTGTGGCATGGAATATCCCACCCGCCGGTTTCACCCAGTTATCCACCATTTCCAGATCGGAACAAACCAGCATCGAGGCCAGATGACTGCCCGCTGATTCACCGTAAACAAAAATTTTCACCGGACAGCCCTGCGCACGCAGATAGTTGACAAAAATCATATAGCCTTCACGGATATCCCGTATCTGTTCAAAGGCATCTTTCGCATTGAGCCGGTAATCCGTGGAACAAACCGTGTAACCTCCGGCCGCCAACACCCCCATGATCTCATGGAATTTATCCCGTGAACCGCCGCGCCAGCCGCCGCCGTGGACAATGAAAAGCGTGCTTTCCTTTTTCTCAACTCCCGGAAGCGGTTCAAAAATATCCAGCACCCGCCCTTTGACGATCGGATGATCGAAATATATCGACTGAAATGTGTATGCTCCACGCATTTTTTCACCGTCTTTTCCACTGTTCTCATCACCCGCCGCACCCGGTAAAAAAGCGACTGCCGCCAGCAAAAACAGAATTTTTCCCAACCTTTTCAACATCATCAAACAATTCTCTCGATAAATATCTTGACAAAATCATCTGCCACACATATATTATACCATAAAAACAGAAAAAACGGATGGACAAAAGTTTCATGAATAATGACAAAAAAATCGAAATCAACCAAAATGTCAATTTTCACCGTTTGATAGAGGATATGCCGGCATTGCCGAGAGAATACGGTCTCTGGGTGATCGACGGCACCGAAAACTTCGTGGAAAAACTCATTGATATCGACCAATGCAAAGACCGCCGTTTTGAATTTTACAGTTTGTCCCATATGTTCGCCGGAAGAGGCAAACTGCGGATCGGCATGAATACCGTGGATGTGTTACCGGGGGACTGTGTATTGATCTGTCCGGGCGACTGGCACTACTACTGCGGCAGTAACAATGAATATTATGTGGAAGATTCCATCCGTTTCGTCGGCCGCCTGCCCGATACTTTGCGCCGCAACGGCATCCTGCGTTCCGGCAAATATCATCTCGGCAAGATCCGGGAGTTGCTGCCGTTGATCGCCAGCACCCAATCCAAAAGCAAAGATGCGTGGCTCAAATCAGCCATTTTACTGCAGTCACTGTTGTGGAAACTCATTGAGAACAACCGCAAATCATCGCCCATGGAAACCTTGCTCGAAACGATCCGCAATGCTCCCAAAAATTACTGGTGGAGCGTAAATGAACTGGCAGAATTGCGGGGCATTTCTCCGGGCAGATTGAGACGGGAATTTCTCAAACATACCGGGATGCTCCCGAAAAATTATCTGGAAAACTTCAAACTCCATCAGGCCGCTTACGAAATGCTCACCAAAAATCTTTCCGTCACGCAAACTGCCATGGAATTCGGCTATATGGATCGCTACCACTTCAGCAGAAGATTCAAAAATCTTTTCGGCGTTTCCCCGGAAAATTACCGGAAAAGTCACACTGCCGGACAAAATCAGAATTGACCGTCAACGCATAAATCTGCGCCATATCTCCCACTTGTTTTCATCCATTTCCCATTCACAATAAATGGCAATGCCGTCGATCCCGTCTTTATGTGAAGCTCCGGAAATACCACGCAATGCCGAACTTATATTTTCCGCGCCAGGGTGATGATAAGAGCTATCAGCATCTTCATAAGCCGGTATTCCCAACAATAATTCACACCCCCCGGCACGGGTCGATACCACCAATTCATCACTCCAGGAACTGACTAAATTTATATAAAATTTTTCCAGCGGTATCGCCGTATCATACATCATTACCACCATTTGATCGCAATGAGCGGCCAACCGGCGGATATACGCCAAATTCCAATGCACATCCGGAAAACGGTGCCAGACCGTCGGCGGCGGATAGGCCGCCACACTCAAAATTTTATCCGCCATGATCGGCCGCAACTCATCCAGAAGTTTTAAAAAACCGGCTTCATCCTCCGGCCATGGCTCAATATTGATCTGCACTCCGGCCAAACGCGGATGTTTTTTCAGCAATTCATCGATCGATCCGATAAAATTTTTACGCCACGCATCATCTGACGGCCGGGCCGATTCACCGAAAACTCCGCCGACCCATGGAATCACTTTGATATGGTATCGGGCCGCTTCATCCAAAAAAAGTTCGATTTGTTCATCGTCATAAGCAGCGATCCGGCCATTGGCCTGTGCCGGACACAAGTGAGGAAAAACCGTGGAGATCCGGTGGTCTGACAACAGCCGGAATAATGCGGAAATTTTTTCAACACTGCGGAAATCACCCGGATCGCGTCCGTTGACAGCGAACCAGATATCATCACCCAGCCAACCGTGTCCCAGCCAAATGGCATTATTGGCATATTCCGGCAATTTCTCATCACTGCCCGGATGCCAAAGCAGATAAATCAATGCCGGGATCCCCAGAATAACGGCCAGTGCCGTAATGATCCTCAATCCACTTTTGCTGATTTTTTTAAGAACTTCCGATGTCATTCATTCACCAATTTCGGCAAATATTTGAAAATATAATTTGAATTTATTCCATGGATATAAGCATTACGATAATTGTCTTCATCGATTTTATCTCTTGCATAAATCACACCGATTCCGCTGTTCCAAACTGCACACATTGTACTCAACAACCATTCGGAAACTTTCATATCCGTAAAATCGCTTCTCTGTAATATATGCGGTGTTGCCATATAATACAAGGTTGAATCTTCAAATCCGGCTCCTGATTTGTTATTTTTTACGCCACATCATTTCCGGCAGGGTATGGGGCGGCAGCCCCATCAAGGGCGACAGCCCGCAAGAGCCGAAACACACTGCGGCCTTTTTTGCCCGGAGTATGAGAAAATTTCGTTGTCGCAATACCTGATATGATAGAGAGTCAAAGAATTGCGAAAAAAGTATCAGGAAAGCAAAAGTCATTAAAAAGTAACGTTGAGGACTTTCCCTGATGAAAGTTCGTAGTCTTGATTTGAATTTTATTATGCAAATGATATATTATTTTGAGGGTATTCGCCATAAAATTATCTTATTCGGAGAAAGTTTGTGAAGCATAAAAAATATTATGATATAGTTCAGGAGATTCTGGAGGCTTTCAAAATTGAAACACTGCCAAGAGAGATTGATATCGATGGTATGGCTGAAGATATGTGTACTGCTGACTATGCAACTCAAATTCGAATGATCGGTATTTTTCTTTATTTTGCAGTATATGGAGATGAAAGATGTTCAGATATTGGGAATTTATCTATGTTTTGTCTTACTCTTTTGCCTCTTCCGGAAGATATTTCAGAATATTCCAGACAGCAGAGAATGGTATTTTTAAATAATTTTTCCAGACAGCAAATCCGCCTTATGCTGTTTGTAATTATGAAACTTGCTGAAAACAAAATATTGGATTCCGAAACGGAAGAATTCATCAATTTCTGGACAATACGTTATCTTGATGTAAATTAAAACAGAATGTGATTTTACTTAAAATCAAAAATGACGGTTGGAGAATGATCTGCCGCTGTGTGTTTTAAGATATGCTTCAAACGCATAGGCTTTTTCTTTGGATGAAAATGCAATAGCTGTTTCAATTTTCCACGGCTTGAACTTGGATGTGTGTGGAACTTCTCCGGCATTGTGTTTTGCAATACGGGCTTGCAAATCTTCTGTAACTCCGGTATAACGATGCGTTTCTGTCGCAATATCTACCAATAAGTACACATAATAGAATTTTGTCATGCCAATATTCTCCATTAGTTCAACTTGCCGTTCAGCCCGGCTTCGGGTTGCTGCGCAACTCATTCTGAGTATCTTGCCCGTACCGCCCGGCTTCGGGTTGCTTCGCACCTCTACGCCGTGGCAGGCTTCACTTTGGCTGTCGCCAATTTCCGCTCCGGTCTTCGCCGATGGCTTGCCCGGGCGTAAAAAAGGCAACCAAATTTTTTTGGTTGCCTTTGTGAAGCCTGGTGGGCGGTACGTGACTCGAACACGTGACCTCTGCCGTGTGAAAGCAGCGCTCTAACCAACTGAGCTAACCGCCCTTTTCAGGGTAATGCATATAATATAAACCGCGGTCACCAAAAAAGCAAGCACGTTTTCAATAAAATATACAGAAAAGTTCCGGCTATTTTTATTGACGAAAAACATCAACATGGGTTGACAATCGGTAAAATAAGGATTATATTGCAGAAAATATCACTTTTTTTCCATTGCCGGTGTCAGAATTTTTACCGGCAATGCACTAAAGTTGACAGACACAACTATAAACATATAAAAAAAGGAAAAACAAATGTTGATGTTCCAATGCTCCAACTGTCAAACCACGTTAAGTTGCGATGAGATCTATTCCGGTCAGAATGTTCAGTGTTCCGCCTGCGGCGCATTAGTCGTCGTGCCGCCTGCCCCCGCTCCGGCTCCGATCCCCATGCCGGAACCCGCTCCGGCTCCCATCCCTGAACCGGCACCGATTCCCATGCCCGAACCGGCTCCGATCCCGATGCCTGAACCCGCTCCCGCACCGGCTCCCATGCCCGCTCCCGCGCCCATCCCTGAACCGGCTCCGATCCCCATGCCGGAACCCGCACCAATCCCGATGCCCGAACCCGCACCGGCTCCCATGCCGATGCCGGAACCCGCACCGATTCCCATGCCCGCACCGGCTCCCATGCCCGCACCGGCTCCCATGCCGGAACTTCCGCCCCAAGTCCAAACCCAAATCATCAAAAAAGGCGGTGCTTGCGGAGTTATCGCCCTGATCATCTCCATTCTTACTCTCGCCGCTGTCGGCGGCGGCGGCGCATACGCCTACTTCAAACTCCTGCCGCAGTTGAATAGCAAAATCGATGCCAAAGCCGATAAACCGGCCGATGATGCCACCTCAACTGATGATGCCGAAACTCCCGCTGCCGAAACTCCCGACGCAGATGCCGACAGTGACGATGCGCCCGCCGCTCCCGCTGCCACCGATGCTGATACCTCCGCCGCTGATGCCGCCGGTGCCGATGACAGCGATGACAATGGTTCCACCATCACCCCCGCAGCCACTCCCGGAGAATTGCCCGCCCCCGCTCCGGCAAACAACGGTATCCACGCCAGCAAACAAGCCGTTATGGAAGCATTCATCCGGGCAATCATCGCCCGTGATGTCGATGCCGCCTGGGAATGTATCGCTCCGGAATGCCGCGCCGAAAGCATCCGGCGCAACGGCAATGAAAGAGCCGCCAAAAATGCCCTGCGTATCAATATGAATCGGGACAACATTTCCAATCTGCAAAACAAAATCAACGAAAATAAAGATCAACTGATCACCGAATGGCTCAACCTCGCCGAAAACGGCGAAGGCATCATCGAAGTCAACGGCAAATGGTACCTCCAATTCAAATTCTAACTTACTTTTCTTTTCACGAGAAAAGAAAAGTAAGCAAAAGAAAAGCGATATGTCGCGCCCCGGATTTCATCCGGGGCTTGATCGGGCGGGCGGTTGACACCGCCCTTTACAGGGGCTGCGCCCCCGTACCCCCGGCAGATTTTTGCACTCTGCCGGTTTTTTGTTTGTTTCGGCTCGGCGGGCGGTTGACACCGCCCTTTACAGGGGCTGCGCCCCCGTACCCCCCCCTGTACGGACGATACGGACAATACGGACATTACGGACACCAACAGCAAGCCGCACAAGGTCGTATTTTTCACGGGTGCGAGGCGGTCGCCGCCGAGCGCGCAGCCCGTATGCGAATAAACTTTTGCCCGTTAAGAGCAAAAGCCGAGCAACAATAGTTGCGAGGATGAGCGGAGGGCGAGCAATAAGCCGCGAGTGAATTTTGCAAAGCATTATGCGGTAAGGTCGCCGTCAAGTCAAGGCACAGA
>SUWG01000011.1 GCA_015061625.1 Lentisphaerota bacterium
TTCCTCCAGAAACTTCTTTGGAATTTGAAGATTTTCCTGATTTTATTGATGTTAGAATCAAAATCTTAAAAGAAAAACTGATGAGTAATGTCGCAATGTCGGAAACTCCATTAGCAAATGAAATCATTGAGGATGAAAATTAATAAGGGGCAGAACCCTTTTAGATATCTGCCCTGATATTTTTACTCCATCTCAAACAGTTTCCGCTGCTCGGTCCAGTCTTCGGGGAAGCCTTTGCGGAGTTTGGAAAGGGTGAGAGAGGACGGTTCTTTGCCGTTGAGGATGGCTTCAATGATGTCCGGGGCGAGGTTGACCAGGCTTAACGCCCGGAAGAGGAAGGCTCGTTCCTGCTTGACTTTCTGTGCCAGTTCGAAAACGGTCGCCACTTTGCCCGATTCCAGCATATCCCGGTACTGGAAACCTTGTATAACCGCTTTCTGCAAGGGGGACATCGTTTCCGGATCAAGTTCAGCCGGTTCTGCCTCCGACTGATGGATAACGGTTTTGCAGCCATCATATTTCAGGTGGATGGGAATGGTCACCTTGATATTGCCGTTGACCAGTCTTTCAATTGTTTTTTCCATTTGATGCCTCCGCTTCGGTTATGACCGCCTCCAAGCCGTCGGTTTTATACTCGATCTCCACCCGGTCGATGTGGACGGTGATTTTCTCCACAACTTCGTTGATAAATTTGTACCGCTCCACCGGAAACATCACATCCCACACATTGGTCAAATCGTCAAACGCCTGCTGCACAGTTGAGAGTTTCAGATGTTTGCCGTGTTCATCCAGTTCGGCTGCCTGATGCATCACCCCGGCGATGACTTCCGGTTTGGCGAGTATGTAACCGATTTCCCGGAGCAGCAGATTTTCCAACTCTGCCGCCGGGACTCGCTTCAAGGGGCAGATGGAGTTGATGCGTTTCATATCCTTTTCACAGGCAAAGTAACGGTAGCGTTTGTCCTTTTTCTGGGTGAAAGTTTCCATCATCACCCCACCGCAGCAACCGCACCGGATCAATCCCCGGAGCGGCGAAAACCGGATGTCTTTTTTGCCGCTGTGGGTAAGGTTGAACGCCAGCAGTTCCTGCGCCTTGTCCCAGCGCAATTTTCCGGACGTCATCTATGATAATATACCTGCCGAATTTGAATCTGTAAATTTGCTGTGAGATTGTCTGCAATGCGGCACGACTGTTTTGGGGTGAGACCACAGGGGAATCTTGAAATTCGGCACATTCCGGTTAAAATGATTTGACAATTCGGCTTTTTATGATATATTTCCCAGTCCTTTATTCAGGATTTAAGGGACGTATGTTGATTATATGATGTTTTCAATATATAAATTTATTGAAGCGATTTTTTCTGCCGGAGTTTGAAAAAAGGAGTTCGATATGACGCACAATTCAGTTCCACAATGGGTCAAAGAGGCTATTTTTTATGAAATTTATCCTCAAAGTTTCTGCGATTCCAATGGTGATGGTATCGGCGATATTCCGGGAATCATATCCAAACTTGATTACATAAAAAAACTCGGCTGCAATGCCGTGTGGCTCAATCCGTGTTTTGAGTCTCCGTTTCAGGATGCAGGATACGATGTCGCGGATTTCTACAAGGTCGCTCCGCGTTATGGCTGCAATGACGACTTGAAAAATCTTTTTGACGAAGCGCATAAACGGGGAATAAAGGTAGTCCTTGATCTTGTCGCCGGACACACCTCTGTGGCACACCCCTTTTTTCAAGCAAGTGCTTCCAAAGAAAAAACTCCTTACGACAATTTCTTCGTGTGGACCAGAGGGTGGCAGGAAGACACCGGCAACTACCGTTTTATCAGCGGAATTGCCGAGCGCGATGGCTACTTTATGGTAAACTTTTTTGCTTGTCAGCCCGCCCTCAATTACGGTTTCTGCCCTGCTGAATATCCGTGGCAGCTCGATATGGATCATCCGGACGCTGTTGCAGTGCAGAATGAACTGCAGAATGTTATGAAGTTTTATCTTGATATGGGATGTGACGGTTTCCGCGTCGATATGGCTTCAAGCCTTATCAAGGGCAGCAACGCTGAATACGGAATAAGTCTGCTGTGGAACCGTTACCGCAACTGGCTCAACGAAAACTATCCGCAAGCTGTGCTGATTTCAGAGTGGTGCCATCCTGCGGCGGCGATTCCGGCAGGATTTCACATCGACTTCAAGGCCCACTTCGGAGAACCGGGATACTCTATGCTCACCCGCGCCGAAAAAGAACTTATCAACAATTCGGATTTACCGGCTGGGCTTATCAGTTTTTTCAATGAAAGCGGCAAAGGAGATGCCAGGACTTTCCTCGCTGAATTATCTGAAGAATATAAGATCATCAAAAATGACGGATTGTTCGGCATCATTTCCGGAAACCACGATATGGGCCGTCTGCGCGGCAACGGCAGAAGCGATGCAATGATGAAAATGATATATGCTTTTCTCTTCTCGCTTCCGGGAGTTCCGTTTTTGTATTACGGCGATGAGATCGGAATGGATAATACCCACGGTCTCGGCAACAAAGAGGGTTCATACAATCGCTCTGCGGCGCGGACTCCGATGCAATGGGATGGAAGTGAAAAAGCGGGATTTTCCACCGCAGACGCTGAAAAATTCTATCTTCCGGTTGACAGCAGTAAATATAACGTGGAAAGTCAGGAAAAAGATCCCGACTCGCTGCTCAATTTTGTACGCAATTTTTTTGCTCTCAAGCGGAGTTGTAAACTTCTGTCCAACGAGGCTGATTTCAGGGTGCTTTACTGCGAAAGCAATCAGGTCCCGGCGATATTTGAACGCTGTATCGGCGGCGAAAAAATGATCGTTGCTGTAAATCCGTCCAATATGGATTGTCAAGCTGAAATCGACATCAGCGCAGACGGTTTTGAGGTCGTTATGAAACAGGGGGAAGCCGCTTTTTCCGGAAACAGTATTTCTCTCGGAGCTTGCAGTTTCGCGCTTTGGAAAAAGTGATTTACCTGCTGCAACTGCAGAGTCACTGATCCTCGTGTTACCGACTGCTCTGTTTTTGATCCAGCAATAAATCTCTGCCATTTGTCGCCCGATCAAAACTCCATCATTTTTAAAATAACAAAACCGGTACCCCCGGAATAGATGAAAAGTTGCGGTTTTTCGCAACGTTTTATTGAAATCCCGGGGAACGGATATATATCAAGTTGCTAACAAATGGAAACAGAACTTTGTAATATGTGTATGATCACTGATCCGGAAGGGCGGGTGTTGGTGCAGGAGAGGTTGCCGAAGCCGTCGAATCCGTGGTCGGGGTTGACTTTTCCCGGTGGACACGTTGAGCCGGGTGAAACGGTTGTGGCTTCGGTGATCCGTGAAGTTCAGGAGGAAACCGGCTTGACCGTTTCCAACTTGCAGAATTGCGGATATATTCAGTGGTACAATCCCATTAAACAGTCGCAGTATTTTGTCTTCCTTTTCAAAACCGGCACCTATTCCGGAGAACTGACCGGTTCCGTCGAGGGCAGCGTCAAGTGGATGACTTTGGATGAAATGCTTGCCTGGAAACTTGCTCCCAACATGACCAAATACCTCGCCGTCTTCCAAAACGAAAACATCCCCCAAGCCTTCGGCATCTCCGGCAAAGGGTTGAATTTAGTTGATAATAATGCTGAAAAAATATCCGGAGAATGAAAATATGCTCAAGGCTTCATGTGCAGTCATTGAAACAGAGCGTTTATACTTGCGGGAAATGACTGAAAATGATTTTGAGGCACTGAATAAAGTGTTGTCAGATCCCGAAATCATGCTGTATTATCCATGTGAATTTGACGAAGAAAAAGTAAAAAACTGGATACAGCGGAATATAGAGAGATACCGGATTTTCGGCTTTGGATTGTGGGCGGTCTGTCTGAAAGAAACAAACGAAATGATAGGCGATTGCGGCTTGACCATGCAGTTTATCAACGGGCAGATAAAGCCTGAAATAGGGTATCATATCAGAGCAGACAAACAAAGGAAAGGGTACGCCAAAGAAGCGGCAAGTGCGGTTAGAGATTGGACATTTAGCAACACGCCTTTCAACATCGTTTATTCTTATATGAAATATACCAATGAAGCATCAGCCAGAACCGCTATATCATACGGTTGCAGGCAAGTAGATGAGTTTGAAGACGATGTAAATGGAATCACAAAAGTATTTGCAGTTTCAAGGGGAAGTTTGTTATGACTGATAATAAAATAGGTTTAAAAAAAATTGTTGATTTACTTGGTGATAAATTTTTTATTCCTTCATATCAACGTGGATATCGTTGGAAAAAACAACAAGTAAATGATTTGCTTGATGATATATGGGAGTTTTACAAAAAAGGACGTCCGGGATTTTATTGTCTGCAACCATTGACTGTTACCCCAAAAGAA
Organism: Lentisphaerota bacterium; assembly: GCA_015061625.1. Taxonomy (GTDB): domain Bacteria; phylum Verrucomicrobiota; class Lentisphaeria; order Victivallales; family Victivallaceae; genus UBA1784. The sequence continues at coordinate 4,400 of SUWG01000011.1, forward strand.
ATCAAAAAAGAAGATTTTGACCAAGCATTGGAAAAACGTTATCGTCAAGGTGAACTTAAATACCGAGATGCGCTTTTAAATGTAATTACCGATTTGACAGTGTGGGAGGTTATTGATGGCCAGCAAAGATTGACTACGATTTATCTTATTCTTTCCTTTTTACAGAAAAAAACGCCTTTCGTTGTGTCATATGAAACCAGATCGCAAAGCGAAGAGTTTTTGAAAACTATAAATCCCAATTTAGATCATAACGAAGTTAATAGCAATATTGATTTTTTCCATATAGTCGAAGCTTATAACACAATTGAATGCTGGTTCAGCAAGTTGCCCCAGGAAGAAAAAAGCATTTTTCAAGAAACCCTGTTGGAATATGTTCAAGTCATTTGGTATGAGGTCTATGACGAAGTTCCAACAAAAGTTTTTACTCGTTTGAATATTGGAAAAATTGCATTAACAAATGCTGAACTGATAAAGGCTCTGCTGCTTAACTGTTCAAATTGGCAAAATGCGAACGATAAAGCTACTGTTGAGTTGATACAAATGGAAATAGCTTCCCAATGGGACTCCATAGAATATACTTTGCAAAACAAAGAATTTTGGATGTTTATTCATTCTGGCGATTATGAAAAAAACACTCGGATCGAGCTTGTTTTTGAATATATTTGCAAGTACGATATTTTGAAATGTGAAGAACTCTACAGGAAGTACTGTCCGGAAAAGTTTAAGGAAAATAAAAATACCTACGATGATGAACTCGGAGATGACAAATATAAAACTTTTCGCTATTTCAACTTATACTTTGAAATGAAGAAAAAAGAAAGTTCCAAAGAGCTTTGGGAGGAAGTCATCAAAACAGCCTGGGAAGAAGTCGAAAAAACTTTCAATACCTTGTTGGAATGGTATAATGATTGCGTACTTTTTCACTATATTGGCTTTTTAATAGAAACTAATGGCAAAAACGAATTTTATGATTTATTAAACGAATGGAATAGTGAAAACTCAACCTCAAAAGATGCATATGAAACTAATTTGAAAAAAAGGATAAAAAATTGCATTAAAAATTATAGTTGTTTAAGTAAACAATGTGAGATTAACGGCAATCTTCATAAAAAATTCTGTAAACCACTGCTTTTGTTATTCAATATTCAAAGTGTTATCAATCAGAACAAAAGTTATTCAGACAACGAATTGTATCAAGCCGGGGTGTTCTATAAATTTCCATTCCACCTTTACAAATCAGAAGCATGGGATATTGAGCACATTGATTCAAATACGACTAATACACTGACCACGCTGAAAGATCAAAAAGAGTGGGTGTTAAATGCACTGTTTGCCATACAAGCAGAAAAAGGTGAAATTAAAATTGATGACACTATAAAGCAGGATATAATTACTCTTTTACAAGGGAACGAACCGAACGATTTTAAACAAATTCAAGAAGAGTTAAACTCTGCAATAAAGCATGATCAAGATCTTACTCCTGAAGAAAAAAATCAGATTGGAAACTTTGCATTATTGGACAGGGGGACTAATCGCGGCTACCACAATGACATGTTTCCGACTAAACGCAGAAAAATGATTGCAAAGGATCAAGGGGCATCTGTAAGTGTCGTTTGGGAATTGAATGAAGAAAACAATTTGGTTATAAAAACTGAACAAAAAGAAAATGCTATTGCATTTGTACCTCCATGTACGAAAAATGCTTTTTTGAAATATTATACTCCTGGAAAAAATGATTCATGGAGTTGGAGCAAAACGGATGCCAATAATTACAAACAAGCGATATTTGATACTCTGAAAGATTTTGGTGTGATTTTGAAGGAGGATTGCAACAATGAGCAGTAAAATGGTAACTTTTTGGGAGTATTTACAAAATAATCGCATTCAAATCCCAATCATTCAGCGGGATTATGCACAGGGACGGAAAGGTAAATCTGCATTAAGACGTCGTTTTTTGCAATCACTTTATGAGGCTTTGGCTGAAGATAAAACATTGAAGCTTGATTTTGTGTACGGAGTAATCCAGAATAACACAAGTCTCCCTTTGGATGGTCAGCAGCGTTTGACAACGCTCTGGCTATTGCATTGGTTCGCAGCATATAAAGCTGGGAAACTGGCTGAAGCACAGAAAACATTGGAAAAGTTTTCATACGAAACAAGAATTTCTTCAAGAAAATTCTGTAAGAAACTATGTGGGTTTAGCCAGAGAGGTGACAAAGATAAAACGATTGCCGCAATCATAGAAGAGCAAACTTGGTTCTATTCCGCATGGAAGCAAGATCCTACAATTTCAGCAATGCTTTGTATGATCAGCGGAGAAGAAGGACAAAATGCTGATTGTCTTGAAAAGGTTTTCTTTAATTTTGATAATCTTTGGGAAAAATTAATAGATGCAGACAGATGTCCTATTCGTTTTTATACGATGAATATTGGTGAAATGCAGTTAACGGACGATTTGTATATAAAAATGAATGCTCGTGGAGAGCCGCTGACTCCGTGTGAAAATTTTAAAGCTGATTTGTTTGAATATATTAGAGAAAAAGCAGAAAAAGATGAAACTTGGAATGCTTTTCTTGATCCTGTAAATGGTATTATACAAAAATGGGATAACTCTTGGACTGATATTTTCTGGAAGCAAAAATGTTCCAGTAACAGTCGCAAATGGAGAAATCGAATAGATGAAATATTCTTTGCTTTTATAAACCGTTTCTGGTTAAATTATATGATTGAAAACGGTCTTACAGAAAAAGAAATTGAAGACATCCATTACTATAATAAAGAATTAGAATATAATTCTTTTACAGATTATGCTTCTGCTAATATAGATAACTCTTCAAAAAAGTTTAATATCAAAAAAGCATTGGATTCATTACAAAAAATTTTAGACCGATACAGTGAAGTAACCCAAAAGCAGCAAACACTTTCAGCTGCCCCTTTATGGGAATCTTCCGCAAAGCACTCATTTATTCCTCAATACAAATCATTAACAGATGAAAGTAATGAATACCCAATAGAACCAACCACTCAGCCAGGTCGTGTAATTTTTTATGCCATCTGCAAATTTCTTGAGTATAATGAATTCCAAGAAGTTTTTTTAGACAAGTACCAAAAATGGATGCGAGTCGTTTGGAATATCGTGGGGGATGGCTCTGCTATTAACACTATTGAGTCTATGCGTAGTGCAATAAAACTCATTGGAGAATTGGCCCCCAACAGCGGAAATATCATTGAATTTCTTGCCAACAATAACAATACAGTCAGGTCTGATTTTGCTTCTGATCAAATGAAAGAGGAACGCCGGAAGGCACTGATGATAAAAAAACAATCCAATGCGGAAAGCATAATCAGAGATATCGAAAAAAATAAGTATTTTAAGGGAAGAATTATTTCCTTAATGTTAGGCGATGATGCTATTTCTGCAGATAAATTGAATACGCGTTTCATAAGATTTAATACCTTTTTAACAGAAAAAAAACCCTCCGATTTAGGACGTAAATTATTACAATATGGAGATTATAGGATCCGTCCGCAAAGTAAAGGAAACAATTGGCGATTTGTTTCTTCAGAAAAATCATTATACGAAATGCTTCATGATAGAGGGGAAGATTTTTACTCACGATTTATTCCAATTTTTGTTAAATTTGTAGATGAAATAAAACCTGAATGGAAATATACCGTTGCTAATTGGGAATACTATTTTATTAGATACAAAGGCATTCTTAATAAAAGTGATAACGGTCTATTTGCATGGGATAGCGATTTTAGTTGTAGGTTGCTGACTAAATCGGATATAAAAGGAGGTAATTGTTCCCCATACATTGCTGCTATCGAAGACCCCCCGTGTAATATGGATATGTGGTCAAATTCACGTAATGCTTATAGAGGATTTACACGTCTCAATGAGAGTAATCAAGAAATTAAGTTGCAAGAGCAAAATGGTAAAGTGTATTTATTGATAAAATCAACAGATGATAAAAGTGCATTAATCTCTATTGAATGGCAGAAGAATAACGATCTTGTTGATTTTTTGAAAACGGAAATTGAGAATCAATTCAAGAAAAATTAAAGAAAATTATCTTGGGGAGAAAATGATGCTTTATAACATTTATTTCAGCCCGACGGGCGGGACGAAGAAGGTGGCGGATATTCTGGCTGGCAACCTCGGGAAAGAGGTTTGCGTGGTGGATATTTGCCGAGAGATTGAAAGTTTGAGTTTGCAAGCGGAAGATGTTTGTCTGGTTTCAGTTCCGTCGTTTGCCGGGAGGGTTCCGCAGATTGCGGTTGAACGGCTGAAAAAGATTGCAGGCAATGGGGCGAAAGCGATTCTGAACTGCGTTTACGGTAATCGTGAGTGGGATGATACATTGACCGAATTGCAGGACACCCTTGAAGCTTGCGGATTTGTTTGTGTGGCGGCAGTCGCTGCCGTGGCTGAACATTCCATCTTCCGGCAGTTTGCCGCCGGTCGTCCGGATAAAGAAGATACCCAAGAGCTTGCGGATTTTGCCCGGAAAATCTCTGCCAAACTTAACAGCGGCGTTTTCGGAGATTTGAACCTTGCCGGAAGTCATGGCACATACAAGGCTCTTGCCAACATTCCTTTTAAGCCCGAAGCCAATGACAGTTGCGACAAATGCGGGATTTGTGCTGCCGGTTGTCCGGTGGGAGCAATCGACAAATCCGATCCCCGCAAAACCGATAAAGACCGCTGTATCAGTTGTATGCGTTGTCGGGATATTTGTCCCAAACACGCCCGCGACCTCGATCCGGCTTTCATGCAAGCTGCCGCCGAAATGATGGCTCCCAAACTGGGCGGCCACAAGAAAAATTATTTGTTTTTGTGAATGATAATGAATCCCATCCGTAAGTTTTTTGATATACTTTTTGATTATTATGGTCCGCAGAAGTGGTGGCCTTGTCAGACGGGGATGCGGTGGGAAATCATTGCCGGGGCAATTCTTACCCAGAACACCGCCTGGACCAATGTGGAAAAGGCGATCGGGAATTTGCTTTCTGCCGGGGTGATGTCGCCGGAGCGTGTTCTGGCGACACCGGATACGGAATTGCAGAAGTTGATCCGTCCGGCGGGGTTCTTTAAGCAGAAGTGTGCTTATTTGAAAGCGATGGCGGCGTTTATGCTTGAGCGTGAATCTGCCTTTGAGCAGTCGGCGAATGTTGAGGCTTTGCGAAAAGAATTGCTTTCTGTAAAAGGTGTCGGACGGGAAACGGCGGACAGTATCTTGCTTTATGCTTTCAACAAGCCGATTTTTGTCATTGATGCCTATACCCGGAGGATCGCTGAACGGCATTTGCAACTTGACGGAACTTTGCATTACGACACTCTGCAAAAGATTTTTATGGATGCCCTGCCGTCCGATGTTGCCATTTACAACGAATATCACGCCCTGATCGTCGCCCTCTGCAAAGAGTCCTGCCACAAAGCCAAGTGTGGCGAAATTTGCAAGAGTCTTTTGAGGTCGGAAAATCCACCATCTGATGATTGATTCAAAGGAAACCGCGATTTTCGCCGAAATGTTCTTCGTTTTCAGCAATCAATTCTTTTAATCGCACCAATTTTTTTGTCAGTTCTTCTTTATTGGTCTCAAAATCATTCTTTGAAGCATAATCATACCAACAAGCCCAACCGTCAAGATTTTCTGAAATGTCATCATAAAGCTGTTGACAAAATTGCAGCATACTTGTATGAGAAATTTCATGTATTGTATTTTGAGGAGTTAACGGATCTCTATCTTCATCCTCACATATAATATGACAATTCCAGAAACTTATAACGCAAATAAAACGCCCCGGCTCCATAAATCCCTTGACGCAAAATGGGTTCAGTGTTTCAAGTCCATGTATAGCATCGTCAAGCCAGTTGAACGGAATATTATCCAAATAACTTAAAGGGTATACAGATGTTCCATCAAGGCTGAAATCACTCCAACCAGCTTCAGGTTTTGTCAGCATTTTTACATTCCTCCGCTTTCGTTTACGCTTTTCCCGTCACCTCGTATTTTTGTACTTTATCCATAATATAACGCCACCAAGTGGACATTTTGCGTCCTTGCTCGTAAAAAATCAGAAAATTTTTGAAAATTAAACCGATATTGCGGTGTCACCGATTGCAGTTTTGTACTTTTTGGGCAAGTAGCCCTATTTTTATCGTCCAATCTGGAATTGAATTCCATTTCGGACGAAGCATTTTTTTGACAACTTCATTGAAAAGTTAACTTGAAAACAAGGCAACATTTCAATAAAAATTGTATTGGAGGTAATTGTTTCAGAAAAAGTGTAATACTCCGGGGGCTTAATCGCGTTTTTCAAAACTGCGGATTTTGCATTGGCTGTTTTTCGATGGGAAAAATCCGCCACAGTTCTGTAATTTTTCAGGAAAAATTTAAAATTCAAGGGTGAAATTGCTCCAGAGTGGACACAAAATGTCCCTTATCCGGTTGTATATTATATCAGGATAAAACTCAAGGAGGTTAAAAATGCTCAAAATTATTCTGTTTGCGATAATCATCTCTATAGTCTATCGGCAAATCGATTCAGAGCAGCAGAGGCAGGGCGGCAAACCTCTGATTAAAAGTCCGGTAATAATCGGCGGTTGCGGCTTTCTGATACTGTTTATGGCACTTTTGCTGATTTACGGTTATTCAAAAGGTCGTTTTTAATACAATGAATATTTATTGTCTGATCGCTTCAATGACCTGATCGGCGATCGATCAATTCTGTTCTTTTTTGGCCTCTTCAAATTTCGCCAGCACTTCGGCACCGGGCGCAGCAGTGCATTTGGAAACGATCACCAGCGCGATCACCCCGGCGGCAAATCCCGGCACGATCTCATAGATACCGGTTTGCGCACTCATAAAGGCATACCAGAGAGCATCAACGACAAATCCGGCAATAATACCCGCCAAGGCTCCGGCGTAGGTCAGGCGTTTCCAGAAAAGTGCCGCCAGAATCGCCGGACCGAAGGCCGCTCCGAATGCGCCCCAGGCACAGGAAACCAGCCCCATCAGTCCGGAACAATTCGGACTGCTGGCGATGATGTAAGCGGCAATGGCGATGACCAGCACGATCAATCTGCCCGCCCAGAGCATCTCTTTGTCTCCGGCATTCTTGCGGAAAAGCGGTTTGTAAAGGTCGGAAGCAAAAGCGGATGCCGAAGCGAGCAACTGGGAATCCGCCGTACTCATCGCCGCCGCCAGAATCGCGGAAAGCAGAATTCCGGCGCAGAATGTGGCGATCGCCACCATGCCCCACGCCGAACCGATCCAATCAAAGACAGTACGCACCATATCGATAAAGACCAAAGTGCTTTCATCATTGCTGGCGGTAAGTTTGTCACCGAGAAATTCTCTGCCGACCAGACCGACCGCACTGGTGGCGACCAGAATAAAGAAGAACCATGTGCAGCCGATGATCTGGGATTTGCGCATCTCTTTTTCGCTTTTCACCGAGAAATAACGGATGAGGATGTGCGGCATACCGAAGTAGCCCAGCCCCCAGCCCAGACCGCTGATGATTTCAGAAATACTCTTCCAATCCGCCTGACCGCTGGAAAGAAAATTGTAATAGTTGGCCGACAGCACCGTTTCGGGTTGAACATATCCGGCCGAAAAATTCATCATCATCACCGCGAGGATCGGCATGAACATCAATGCCGCCAGCATCAGCATCCCCTGAAAGAAGTCCGTCCAGCAGACCGCATTGAAGCCGCCGAGAAAGGTGTAGATCACGATCACCACCGAAGCGATCGCCATGGCTACTGAAGGATTCATCCCCAGAACGGTATTGAAAAGAGTGCCGCAGGCATAAAGACTGGAAGCCGTGTAAACACAATAGGTTATAACAAAAACAATGGCGGAGATGACCATGATGCCTTTGTGTTCGGTGCAGAATCTGCGCGTGAGAAATTGCGGTATGGTGATCGCATCATCCGCCACGATGGAGTAGCGGCGCAATCTGGGGGCAACAGTAAGCCAGGCAGTGATCGTGCCGATGAGCAGCCCCACGGCGATCCAGATCTGACCGACACCGTAAAGATAGATCGAACCGGGCAATCCCATAAGCACCCATGCGCTCATGTCGGATGCCCCGGCGGAAAGGGCCGTGACCCAGCCATTCATCTGACGGCCGCCGAGGAAGTATTCTTTTTCGGTGCCGCCGGATTTTCTGGAGCGGATAAAGAAGTAGACTCCGATGGTCATTACCAGCACAAAGTAACACAACAACGCCGCAAGTTCTGCGATTTTCATGATTTCCCCTTGGTTTCAAGTTTGATTTGGTAAAAAAAATTCTGAATAATATACTGCAATATATGATGATTTTCAAGATGATATATTGAATTTCAGTGAGAATAATGGAGAAAAGATGTTACACAAAGACAAAAAACTGAAGTCTTTACAAAAAAAACTTCCGGCTTAAAAAGTGTGTGGCAGTAAAAGCAGTAAAAACAAAGCGGCGGTTGGGAAGTATACTGTGTACCCGCCCCGACCGCCGACCTGACCGGAGATCGCCAGCAATGCATTCACCGGCACAACCCGCATAAGTGGATGAAGTGTGAGGAAAAGTCGCCGCTAAATCAAGGCGAAAGCGAGGGAGTGTATAAACAAACTCGGCCGAGATTGAGTCCGCCGATTTGGCGCAATGCATTCACCGGCACAACCCGCACAAGTGGATGAAGTGTGAGGCAAGGTCGCCGCTAAATCAAGGCGAAAGTGAGGGAGTGTATAAACAAACTCGACCGAGATTGAGTCCGCCGATTTGGCAAGAAAAAAGTCCACAATTCATCCACGGGAATATTACTCTTCGATGACATCGAGGATGACTACGTTTTCTGTCGGCACATCCTGATGCATCCCTCTGGAACCGGTTTCGACTTTGGCGATCTCATCAACCACATCCATTCCTTCGGTGACTTTGCCGAAAACGCAGTAGCCGAAATACTGGGGGATAGGGGCCTTGAAATTCAGGAAGTCGTTGTCTTCCAAATTGATAAAGAACTGGCTGGTCGCAGAATCGACCACCATGGTGCGTGCCATGGCGATCGTGCCGCGTTTATTGGGCAACTGGTTGGCGGCTTCATTTTTGATCGGAGCATGGGTATCTTTCTGGACGAATTCAGTATCGAAACCGCCGCCCTGGATCATGAAGCCCGGAATGACCCGGTGAAAAATGGTGTTACGGTAAAAACCTTCTTTGACATAAGAGAGAAAGTTTTTGACGGTTTCCGGTGCGGCAGCGGCATCGAGTTCCAATTTGATATCGCCTTTACTGGTTTTGATCGTGACCATAATGATTTCCTTTTGCACGTTATTGATTTTTTTACTGAAAATCAGTATCCGGTTTTATGAAAAACGCCGGGAAAACTCCCGGCGTTTGCGGATTTGCTTCTGAATCAAAGAATTACATCACACCCAGTTTTTCTTTGCTGGCTTCGAAGTTATCTTTGTCGATGATGGTGTAGCGTTTGCTGAATGCTTCATCCAACTCATCTTCATCCGGTGAAAATTCTTCATCGTGTTTGTCAGCGACCACGGCAAAGAGGATGCGGCCGTTGTCAAAACCTTTTTTCAGGTTGCCCAAACCACCGAGCATACCGACGGAATTTTCAGTAAAGACGAATTTCACTCCGGGTTTTCTGTCGCCGAGGAGCTTATTCAAGTCATTGGCAAATCCGGAAACATCAGTGTCGATGATCACCACGGTATCAGCATCCGCACCGGCGATAGCCTCTTTGAATTTCGCTCCATCCATCATCATACCGTTTTCCGGATCGGAAGCTTCGACCACGGTCACAGAACCGCCGCAAGCCGCTTCCAGAGCCGCTTTTCTGGCCTGGAAATCTTCACTGGTAGTACCGCTGGCCAGCCAGATAACCTTTTTGCCCTGCAGTTTGCCGCCGATGGTATGAGCCACGGAAAGGCCGTAGATGCGGTTGTGTTCCATAGCGTAGTTGGGCGGATTGAGGTAGAACCAGAAGTACAATCCCAGACCGATCAGCATCACCACGGCGCAAGCCATAGCCACCGGCTGGATTGAGGGGTTGGTTTTCTGGATTTTAGCGCAAACCAGAACACCGGCGAAACCGCCGACCATAACGATTAAACCAAGAATACATTGCCAAGCCATACATTTTCTCCTTTTCTGTTTCGTATCATAAGGCGCATTCATGCGCGGCTTGATTATACACTACACTCAAGAAAAGTAAATGTCAAGCAAATTCAAAAAAATTTTTTTAATATAACCGGAAAATTTGCATTGTTTCCCCTCAAGTGGTATATTATCCGGTAAAAGTAAACACTCTGAAAACAATGCATTATTGAGGTGAAAAAAATGTTCAATCCCGGCTGGGTGGATCTGCAGGTCAATGGTCATAACGGCGTGGATTACAGTGAAGCAGGGCTTACTGCCGACAAATTCCTGAAATCCGCCGAGGAATTACTCAATACCGGCACGGAAGTTTTCCTGCCGACGATCATTACCGGTTCGCTGGAAAAAAATGCGCTCCACGCTTCGATCATCATGGATACCGTGGAAAAACACGGCTTGACCAAAAATATTCCCGGCATCCATTTTGAAGGCCCATTCATTTCCCCCACCCCCGGCGCAGTCGGTGCCCACGATCCGGCGTATGTCTGCGCTCCCACGATCGAAAATATCGACCGCCTGCTGGATGCCGCCTGCGGTAAAATAAAAATCATCACTTTAGGAGCAGATGCCGAAAATGCCCCCGAAGCAGTCGCTTATCTGCGGAAAAATCATGTCGCCGTCAGCGTCGGTCACCACATGGCCACTTATGAACAGGTGCGTGCCGCCGCCGATGCCGGAGCGCAACTGCTCACCCATCTGGGCAACGGCTGCCCCAATCTGATCGGCCGCCACCACAACCCCGTATTCTCCGGTCTGGCCGAGGAAAGGCTGACCGCCATGATCATCACCGACGGCCACCACCTGCCCGGTGAATTGGTCAAAATCATCATCCGGGCCAAAGGGGTGGATAAGACGATCGTCACCAGTGATGCTTCCAGTCTGACCGGTTTCCCGCCGGGTGAATATTCCACGCTGGGCAACCGGGCGGTGCTTTATCCGGATGGCAAACTTTACAATCCGGATAAACAATGTCTGGTCGGTTCCGCTTCCACAGTAAGTCAGTGTATGGAATTTCTGGCCTCACTGGACTTCCTGACCAGAGATGAATTGATCCGGGTCGGCAGAACCAACGCTCTGGAATTACTCCGCACCACCGGAGAATGAACGATGAAAAAGGAAACTTTTTTCACTCTGCCCGACGGCAGAACTGCCAATTTATTCAAAATGCGTCTGCCCGATGGCTTCGGAGCGGATATCACCGACTTCGGCGGCTGTGTGGTTTCACTTTTCACTCCGGATGCTTCCGGTAAACTTACCGATGTGGCTCTGGGGTGGAAAGATCCGTCATACTATATGGTCAATCATACCAATTTCGGGGCCCTGATCGGGCGGATCGCCAACCGGATAAGCAACGGCAGATTTGAATTGGATGGCGAAGTGTATCAACTTTATCTGAATGACAACCGCCGCTGTTCGCTGCACGGCTCATTCGGCTTCGGTCACCGGCTGTGGCAAGTGGAAAATGCCACGGATACCGAATTGACTCTGACGTTATTCAGTCCGCATGGCGATGCCGGATTTCCGGGAAATCTTGCGGTCAGAGCGGCCTACCGGCTTGGGGCGGATCACACGCTGGAAATCGAAATTTCCGCCGAATCCGACCGGCCGACCGTGGCGGATTTCACCAACCACACCTACTTCAATCTGGATGGGGAAAATTCCGGTTCCACGGCGGATCACGTCATTGCGATCGCCGCAGATGCTTACACCGAAACCGATCAATATCTGCAACCGACCGGAAAGATCCTGCCGGTGGATAACAGCCGTTTCGATCTGCGCAAAGGTAAGAAATTCAGCACCATTTTTGCGGAATATGATGGTGGATTCGATGATAATTTCATCATCGGCGATGCCGACCACTGTTACCGGGAAAATGTGGCGGTCGTCACTGCCGGACACAGCGGAATAAAGTTGGCAGTGCACACCAGCCGTCCGGGGGTGCAGCTTTATATGGGCAACTTCCTTGACGATCACGGCAAAAGCCCCTATCCGCGCAACAGCGGTTTCTGCCTGGAAACCCAATGCTGGCCGGATGCGGTGAATCATCCGGATTTTCCGTCAGTGCGTATCGAACCGGGCAAACCGCATCACAGTATTACCCGCTACAAATTTTCAGTGTAATGCCGCATTGATCCTAACGGTAACAAACGGATAGCTGGCAGGGGCATTTCCCGGCTTGCGTTGCTCCGTACTTATCCGTATAATTCCGTACCTATCCGTACCGGGCGAATGTCGAGCGTAAGCGAGGTGCGAGCCTGCACCGGTATTGTTGCCGTTAACAAACCGGTGGAGCGGTTATTTGCTCTTGTGCGTATTGTTGCCGTTCACAAACCGGCACAATGATTACCGGCTCTTGTGCGTATTGTTGCCGTTCACAAACCGGTGGAGCGGTTATTGGCTCCTGTTCGCTTGAGGGGAGGCAAACGCTAACGCCTTTTCCTCCCCTCAAACTCCCCACCTTTTGCGGGAGATTTCCCGTGATAAAGAGTTGCTCCGGGCGTAAATCCCTTAAAAAGTAACGCCGTCGATTCCGTGGGGCGGCCGCCAGACCGGCTTTGCCGGTCGTCAAGCGGCTTCGCCTTACGGCTTGCCTGGGCGGCCTTTCCACTGCACATGCCGGCTATTGCTCGCCCGCTTGCTCATCCTTGCAACTATTGTTGCGGCGGCTTTTACTTTGCATTGTGGGCAATCTCTTGCCAAGTCAGCGGTCGTCAACTCGGTCGAGTACGGTCGTACACTCCTTCGTTGCCGCCTTGACTTGGCTTCGACCTTGCCTCTCAATGCAAAGCAAAAGTGCATTCGACTGCGGTCTGCGCGGTTTCCCGTGACAAAGATGAGCTTGTGCGGCTTGCTGTTGGTGTCCGTATTGTCCGTACAGGGGGGTACGGGGGGCAACGCCCCCTGTAAAGGGCGACAGCCCGCCCGATCAAGCCCCGGATGAAATCCGGGGCGCGACATATCGTTTTTCTTTTGGTTACTTTTCTTTTTCCGTAAAAAGAAAAGTAACTTAAAAGTAGCGTTTGAGTAAGCCTTCGAAACCTTTGCCGTGACGGGCTTCATCTTTGGCCATTTCGTGAACGGTGTCATGGATGGCGTCATAGCCGAGTTCTTTGGCACGTTTGGCGATGTCGAATTTACCGGCACAGGCACCGCATTCGGCTTCGGCGCGCATTTGCAGATTCTTTTTGGTGCTGGAAGTGAGGACTTCACCGAGCAATTCAGCGAATTTGGCGGCGTGTTCGGCTTCTTCAAAGGCGTAACGTTTGTATGCTTCGGCGATTTCGGGATAGCCTTCACGCTCGGCCTGGCGGCTCATAGCGAGGTACATACCGACTTCGCAGCATTCGCCTTCGAAATTGGCTTTCAGACCGGCGACGATTTCCGGATCGATACCTTCGGTGGAAGCGACGACGTGTTCACAGGCGTAACTCTGGTCGCCGGTGACGGCTTTGAATTTAGCGGCGGGTGCTTTGCACTGGGGGCAGAACTCCGGAACTTCGTTACCTTCATGGACATAACCGCAGACACCACAAACGAATTTCATAATTTTTCTCCCTTATCGGTGTTTTTTATTAAGCGGGGGGAATACCTTATTTCCCCCTGACGTTGCATAAATTAAACCGGTTTGGTAAAAAAATCAACTGTTAACAATTGAAAAACCGGAAAATTTTTTGATGCCGCTCAATTCCAGCAGAGATATACCGGCATGAGCCAACAGCAAAGCGGTGGAAATGGGGGCATTTGTCCAACCGGAATAGATACTGGATGAGCCGCCTTCATAGAGGTTTCCGCCGCCCCAGGAGTGTTGTTCCATATCGTACATTCCCCGCCAGCAGCCGTTGAATTCGGCATCAGGAGAATCATCCTGAATATCCATAACGAGAGCAAGTTGTTTATCGAGCAAAGTTCCGGCATCTTTATCTTCCGGGGCGAAACGGCAGAACATTTGCAAACCGAGCAAACTCCAGTTGAGGGTATAGATCAGATCGGCCAGAGCCTTGCCGGAGGGAGCCTCGTAGTGACTGGATGGCAGAGTGCCGGTGACCGGGTCAGCGGCTTTAAGCAGCAGATCACGGCTCAAGAGTGCCACTTCACGGGCGGTTTCATCGCCGAATGCTTCAGCGGCGGCGACGGCGCCCATCATTGCGTAAGCGTATTCACTGGTGGAAAATCCGGGAAGTTCATTTTTGAGTTGCAGCAAATATTTCCGGATCGCCGGCAGATATTCGGGTTTATGATAAAGTGAATGTATGCAGCTCAAAGCAAAAACGGATAAACCGCCCCAGTGGGGCAGACGCAGATTACCGATCCAGACTTTATCGGGGTCATTCATTTCGCCTTTTTCATCCGGGGAAGACTCCATGATACGGGCGACAGCGGCGTTGAGATGACCGGCGAGGGTCAAAGCGGCGTCACCTGCCTGATATTTTTGGTCGAGTTCGGGGAAAGCGTTGCGCAGAACACATTGCAGGATGATACACCATGAATTATCATCGAACCAGTGGCCATCGGCACTCAAAATGACATGAGACCACCGCCATGCGCAGGGCAGTTTGTGGGTTTTCGACCGTTTCATGGCACTGCGGAAGTAGAGATAATCGAGCAAATTTTCACCGGTGGTGAAACATTGTTCATCTTGAGCAAGAATACCGTAGAGCAGAAACATCACGGCAGTTTCAAAGTTGCAATCCGGCCGGCGGGATTCCACGGCGAAAGAATTTTTGAGCATGGTGCGGGAGGCAAATTTTTCAACGATCTCCTGCCGGATGGATTCCTCGATATCCAGCGCGACGAGTCTTTCAGCGACACCCCAGAAGCCATCGGCAGGGCGCATGACTCCGGAATTTTCAAACCACCGGATATTTTTTCCGGCACTTTCGATAAATTTATTCATTGGTTGCACTTTCTTTTATGAATGCGGCAAACTGCATTGCCGGTATACGCAAATTGAGTTGTTTCCCGGCAGGATAAACTCTGCCGGAATTCAAATCCCTTACCGGATAGGGAAAAGTTATCCGCACCCGGCATGAGGCATTTTCCTCATTGAGAATGAATGTGACGATATCGCCATCAAGTTGACGGGTGACGATCTGACCGGGCATGGCGGTCGTGCGCAAACCTTCAGGAGTTTGATCGGTACCGCTGATGATGATATCTTCACACTGACTGACAACTCTGGTCACGGCGGCGATCTCCAGCAATTCCAGCACGCCTGCGCCGCGCTCATACCAGCACAGCACGCCGCCGCGGCTGTCCAGAATACGCCGCAATAAAACGGCCCGCTGATAAGTGGAACTGCCGGAATTGGTCAATACACCGAAAACCAGCGGTGACGGGGCGGTCAATTCTCTGGTTCTGGCGATGATCCCGGCATCACGGCCGTAACCGCAATAGACCATATCGGCGGCAGAACGGATAAATTTCCAATCCAGACCGTAAATGCGGGGGCAATCAGCCGTGGCATAATCACTGTACATGACCAGTTGCAATCCGTTGGCATTGGCGGCACGGCGGATGACGGCGACGGCACGGGCCAATTCTGCGGTGCGGAATTCGATCCACCGGTCGGCATATGTCTGCCGGATGATTTGCGGCGTGAGGCTGGTTTCCGGAATTTGATAATCACGGATGAATTTCGCCAGCGCAAGGTCAGAATAGTCGGCATACAAGCCGGTGAACGGGTCATGTTCAAAATCCCAGAAAAGTTTTTTCAGACCGGGATAACGGAGTTTCAAGGTGGCAAAAACGGCTTGCAACTCACCGGCAATCTGCGCTTCCATATCTGCCAGTGCAGTCAAACTGACATCGCCCCGGTGTCTGCCGGTGGCGGTTTTGGCGCGCAACTGCGGATACTTCTGCATGAGCGGTTCAAAATCCGGCACGGAACGGTAATAGCCGAAATTTTCCAACTCCAGAAAGAACATCATGGAAAAGTCATTATTCTGCCGGGTGGTTTCCAGAAACAACTCATTTACACCGGCAAGTTTATAAGTGTTGAAAATCGCCGCTTCGACCTCGCCGGGCAGATTGCCCTGCATCTGGGCGTAAAGAGAAATGCAAAGTTTCCGGGGCTGGATACCGGCAAGCTGCGGCAGAACTTCCACCGGCAAAGTGCGCGGCACTTCCATAACCGCCGGATTTGCGGCAGTAACGAAAAATTGCATTTCGCCTTTGAAGCCGACCTGACTGCTGCGGAAAATGATGTGGCATCTTTCCCGCATGGAGTGATAGTGTCCGGTCATATTCGGCACCCGGTCAAGCACTGTATTGCGTTTGACGGTGAATAAATTATACTTTTTGCCGCCGTAACTTACCTCCTGCCGGTCTGTTATCTCATACATATTCTGCTCGGCAGGCCAGTTAAATGGCGCAAAACCATTTTCATAACGCACTCTGGAACAGACCGCAAGCACTTCGATTTCAACGGGAACAAGCATTTGAAACTGCACTCCGGCAAGGGGGAAAATGCCGAATTTCACCGGATCGATCTCAAAATCGTAAGCATCATTGCCGGTCAGGAGCAAACGGCGGTTTTCCAGACCGTAAGGTGAAATGAGTTTGGAAGTCACAGTGAAAATTTTGCGGAATTTGTATGGCGGTGCGGCATTTTCCGGTGCGGTCAGGGTGATTTGACCATTGGCGTAAGTCACACTTGCCGCCCCGTCGAAATTGCCGGAAAATGCCGGAAAATAGCCGTGGTCAAGCGTAAATGTGACCGTTTTGGCATTGGTGGTGATCTCCAGAATATTCTGTTTTTGCACCATTGCCAATACCGCCCCGGAAGCCACCGGAGTTTGATTGAAAACGGCCGACATGAGATTTTCATCAAAGCGGAGTGTGAATTGACTGTCGGGAGATTGCAGAATATATTCCGGAAAACTCCATTTGCCCAGATCGCTTTCAATACTCAAAGTGAAGCGGTTATTCCCCTTTTTCACTTCGGGAATGAGCAAAGTCACGGGATTTCCGGCCGTGGCGGAAAAATCCTGCGTAACAGTTTTGCCGTTGGCGGCAACGGTGTAACGGCCGGAAATATTCCGGGAAAAGGTCAACTGAAAATTTCCGGTATTGCTCAAACTTAATGCACCGGTTCGCAAGCCGGGAGTATTGACACCGCCTTTGAGCAGTTGGAAAAATCCGGAATACGCCCACAAATTGTAGGACGTTTCCGGCAGTAAAGTGGAAGTTTCTTTCAACCGTTTCTCGAAACGGACGAAATTTGCCGCCCACTGACCGTTGAGCAACTCCAGCGGCAGACGGATCTCCGCACTGAAAAAGCCCCGGCCTTTGAAACAGCGCACTTCCGGTTTGGCAAAACGGGCGGGGATCCGGATAAAAGTCGCCCCGTTGGCGTTGAAGCCGAAATAGAATTTTTCACCGCTTTGCGACATGGCACGCAATTCCAGAGAATCATCATCCCATACCGGCTGATTATCCCCCTGAAGTGCGGCTTTGAATTCTTTACCCATATTACTGCCCGGATGCAGTGCGTAAGAATTCATCACTGCTCCGGCGTAGAGATATTGGCCGTCACAGATCAGATAGATGGTACTCCTTTCCTGCGGGGCGGTTGCCGTGCCGGAAAGAAAAAAGTTGTTAAGTACCAATGCTCCGGCATATTCCTCCGGTTTAACTTCACCGTCAAAGGTGATGCTTTGACTGCTCTGCGGCACAGTCAATACGCCGCCGGCATACAGAAATATGGAAAAAAGGGACAAAAAAACTGTCAGAAGCTGTTTCATAAATTGTTTCTATTTTCAATTTTTGGTTATCCAGGGATATTTTGCCTGCCAACTGTGAGCCGGAGCAGAATTGATTTCCGTGATATTTCCACTGCCGGCGTGACCGTCAATAAAAACCATATTGGCATTGTTACTGTGAATGAAACGGAATCCGCTTCCGGCGTAAGAAGCATTTTCATTACCTCGGAACTGGATGCTGTATTTCGCACTGTCACCAAAGACAAACACTCCGGAAGGATTGGGGGCCTTGCTGATGATATAGTGGAGTTTTTTAGTACTGTCGCCACCCCATGCCGCCATGTTGTTGCTCGCCTGATACAAGTAACAATTCATTCCGTAATCCATCGCCCAGGTTTTGTTATCATTGGCCCCCGGACAATCCAGAGAACCTGCCAGCGAATTGTATTTGCCGTAATCCGCCGATGAAGCATAGGTCGGATTGAATCCCGGTTGCACGCTCAAATAAGTCTGCAAATATTCCAGAGTTTCCTGATCCCAGCGGCCAGTGGCATCATCTTTCAAAGTATACGGCACAAAAAATCCACCGAAATCATCCGCATAAGCGGCGACCATCACCCCGCACTGTTTGAGGTTGTTGATGCACGCCGCCGACCGGCCGCGTTCTCTGGCAGAATTCAATGCCGGAAGCAATATCGCCGCCAGAATGGCGATGATGGCGATGACTACGAGAAGTTCAATAAGAGTAAAGCAGACTTGCTTTACTCCACCATGGTGGAGTCGTTTCATGATCGTTGTTCCTTTCGTGGTGGTTGATTATTCAGCGTATGCTTCAAAATTGTCGATATAGACCGTGCCGGAAAAGAAGTTGTTACCGTATTTCCAGCCCAGAGTGAAAACTTCAATGTGGCGGATATTGGTATACGGAGTCAGATCCAAAGTGGCGGCAGCTCTGAACCACTGACCTTTGGGGTCGGAATTACGCCGCACTCTGGGTTGCGGATAGAATTGTTTGCCATCGGCGGAAACAATGAAGTAGATGGGGAAAAAGTGTCCGCGCAGATCCGCTTCATAGTAGAAACAGGCACTTACTTCCAACTTGCTTTTGCCCTGAACTTTCGCTCCGGGAATGATCTGACGCAAACCGAAGTAATTCTGACCGTCACCGGTTATTTTCATGCTGAATTGTCCGTCGAATGCCTTTTCATTGGTGCGGATCGCCGGACGGTAAGCAGCGGCCCCCCAGTTGGCGGCCTGTTCCGGAGTGCGGCCGGGAGTTTCAAATGAGGCATTCTGCAACAGATTTTCAGCAGAATCTTCCTCAACAGTCACCTCTTCGGCCGCCACCGGCAGAATTGCAGCACACATTACAGAAAGCAGACAGGAGAACCATTTGTTTTTCATTTTACACCTCTTGGGTTGGTTGTGAAACTTTTTTCAATGAATCCCGCAAAATCAGATGCGGGGGGATAAATATTTTCAGATTTTCCGCCGTACCGGAAAGATATTCATCGAGCGTGTCAAGCATCTTATCCGCATCAAAACCGATGGTGGTCAGACCGGGAGTGAGCCACGCCTGACCGATGGCGGTATTGAAACAGCCGATGACATCGACCTGTTTGCCCGGTTTCAATTTGTGCAAAGTCAGCGCATGGTAAACTTTCAAAGCATAATAATCGTGAAAGACTACGATCCCATCCGGGCGGCAGGAAGCTATGGCCTTATTCAGATCCCGAATCGCTTTGGCGGGGGTGGTGATCAGATTGTGAAGTCCGATACCGGCATTTTCCAACACTTCCCGGATGCCCTCACGCATCCGGCAATGGTAGGTTTCCGGCGGACCGAAAGGCGGGAATTTACGCCTTTCTCCGGAATCCGGAGCGATATAAAGAATTTTTTTGCGGCCGTTGGCCAGCAAAGTTTCCGCCGCCAAAGCTCCGGCGGCGTGATAATCGTAGAGGAGCCGGGCGGAATTGCTCAATTCAAAACTGCTCTCATAACGGTTGAAAAAGACGAATTTACGGAAATTGGAGCGGTGTTTGTCGATCTCTTTGAATGGCAGATAGTAAGAACCGTCGGCGATCAGCAGATCTGCCGGAGTGCTTAAATATTCCCGGAGTTTGGCCTGTCTTGCCGCCGGGGAAAGGTGATCCAGAGCGGAAATTTCAAACATGGTCAATTCGGCGTGGCGGGCGCAGAAAAAGTTGAGCAGTTTATCCAGAAACAGCGGCATGATCGCATCCTGACCGTGGTAGATGAGCAGCACCCGGTAACGTTGCGGGGGCAGTTTTTCCGGCTGGTAATTGACGAAAACGCCCCGGCCGTGAACCCGCAGAATAAGTTTTTCCTCTTCGAGTTGATCAAGGACATGGCTCATGGTAAGGTAACTGACATCATACTGTTGCGCAAGTTGGCGCACCGGAAGCAGCCGGGTGCCATCCGGCAGTTTTCCTCCCAAAATCTCTCTTTTTATCAACTCTCTGATATTGGACGATTTAGACATATTTATCCCCGATGCAATCCACTAAAAATCAAAGTGATTTATATCACTTTCTGCTAATTACTTTAGCATGAGAAAAAACATTTGTCAATAGGTATAATGGTAATTGTTGCAAAAAAATCATCCGTCAGGGAAACGGTAATCAACAACTTGCCGGTGGAGTATTCATTGATTATTGGGCGGCAGGCAGATACAAAATACTCCCGGCAGAATGAAAAAATCTGCCGGGAGTCGTTACCGGATGCTGTTTTTTATTTTTCCCACGCTTCGTTGCCGAAAATACCATCCTGAAAGAATACCGGAGCATAGCCCAATTCCGCCGGAACCCGGCAGCAGGCATCCAACCGGTCGAAGAAATCGGGCAGGAAATTCATATAGTTTTTGAATGCGTACTGTTCATGGCCGACCGCTTCGAGAATATCGCACCGGGTGATATCTCTCTTTTCGTGTTCTGCAATGATTTTAGCTTCGATCTCCTGCGGGGTATCGATATTGAAACAAAAGAAGGTGCGGGAAAGGAAAAGTTCATATTCCGGATCGAAAAATACCCGCCGGTTGAGCATATGGTGCGACACATCCTGCTCATAGAAAAAGCCGATGTCACAGGCATTGCCGGTGATCGTTTCAACGATGCCGTCAACAAAAAGCCGGTTGGCCATAAAGCCGCCGGAAGTGAGGATTTTCAAACCTCTTTCTTTCATCACGCGGAAGTTGGCCGGTTCCAGCATTGCCCAGTGGACATTGGTCGGCGGGGAGTAACTTTTTTCTCCGGCAAAGCGGATGATTTCCCGGCTGACCGCATCAAAATCGCCGGCCAGTCTTTCTGCCGAACAGTGCTGATAGGGGCGGTCGGGAAATTCGGAACGGGCATGAAAAGCCAGATGAAGCCACTCCGCATTGTCCTCAAACTCGCTTTTATAGATAGCGGGCATTCGGTCAAGCGTGAATTTATCCGGATCGTGGTCGTTGCAATAGAAACACTTGAGAATAAATTTCGTGCCGTATTGCTGATGAAGTTTTTTCAAACCGGCCAGATAGAAGTGGTCAAATGCCCGCGCCGGGCGTTCCCGGGCCAATTCAGTAAAGAGGAAAGAGTTGTCATCGATGCGCACGGTGTAACGCAGAAAGGATTTTTTGTCATAAGCCAGGGTGATGGTGCGGGAAAATTCCCCGAATTTGTCAATGGCAGTGGCGGTGATGCGGTTGATTTTTTCAGTCAGCAGAATTTTGGCTGAAAATTCCCGGTCGTTTCTGATTGCCGGGATACCGTTGACCGTGACCCGGCTCTGGGGAGAAGCGATGCCCCGGATCTCGATTTCCAAACCGGCACCGGTTTCGGTGCCGCAGTAGTGATTGACAACTTCACCGTTGCGGAAAGAGGTTATTTCCAACATAGCAATTATCCTTTTTTTACCGTAAATCTGTTGTTGACAATATAGTGAATCGTTTCACTTGATAATATTTAAAACATAATTCCTGAAAATCTCTTTGTCAAATGATTTTATAAATTTTTACTGAATTTTTCCGTTGCAACAGCCCGTCCGTCCCGCTCCACCACGACCGGTGGATGGATTGCCCGCAAGCCGCCACCGGTCAGTAAAGAAGGAATTCGGCGCGGATAACCCGGCGGAAGTTGTTGGCACTGCCTCCGGTCGTAGTGGAAAAGTTGCGGTAGGGGTTGACGAAGTTGCGATCGACATCGGCATAGATCTGCCGCCAATCGCCCCCGTCGGTATCGTTGTAGTCAAGCGAGGTCATGAATACCGGGTTGCTGACGACGGCGGCGTGGTCATCATCGATCACCCGGTGGTCGGTAATGAGAATGGCATTTGCGCCGCATTCGGCGGCTTTTTCCCGCAATTTATTGATCATGTTTTGGGTGCTGACTTCCCGGTAATCGCCGCTGGCGGTGGCACTGCCCAGCACGGTGTAAGGTCTGGTGATGCGGGCCGGATCGGTAAAAACGGCGATTTGGGCATCGCTTTCCTGCCGGGGGGCGGTTTTGCCGGTGTATTCGATATTGACACAGCCGCAGAGAATGGCGGTGATGGCGATTAATGCAAATGCTTTTCTCATAAAAAATCCTCGGTTGAAGTGCCGTTTTTGTTTATTCTGTTATTAAAATAATGTCCGGAATGCATTTTTTCAAGTTATATTATTTGATTTTATGGCATGATGGTAGTAAATTATATATCAAGTATGATTTACTGATAACTCATTCAGGGAAGATTATTATGGTTTTGCAAGGTGTTTATACCGCGTTGGTGACACCTTTCCGCAATGGAAAGGTCGATTATGAAGCATTTGAAGCGTTGCTGGAGCGTCAGATCGCCGGTAAAGTTGCCGGGGTCGTGCCGGTCGGTACTACGGGTGAATCCCCGACGCTTTCGATGGAAGAGCATACTGAAGTCATCGCCAGAACGGTGGAGATCGTCAACGGCCGCTGTCAGGTCATTGCCGGAAGCGGAGCGAATTCCACGGAAGAGGCGATCCATCTGACCATGGAAGCCAAAGCTGCCGGTGCGGATGCCTCATTACAGGTGACTCCGTATTACAACAAGCCCACGCAGGAAGGCATTTACCGTCATTTTTCCGTGATCGCGGAAAAGAGTCAACTGCCGGTGGTGCTTTACAATGTGCCGGGGCGGGCCGGAGTGCCGATCGCAGTGGAAACGATTGCCCGTTTATCTGCCAATCCGCTGATGGTGGCGGTGAAAGAGGCCGGCGGCAGTGTTGACCGGGTATCGGCGATCAAAGATCAGTGTGACATCACGGTGTTAAGTGGCGATGATTCACTGACACTGCCGATGATGTCCGTGGGGGCATCCGGCATTATCAGTGTGGCATCAAATATCATTCCCGGTGAATTATCGGAAATGGTCGCGCTGGCCCTCAAAGGTGATTTTGCCGGAGCGTTGGCTTATCACCAAAAGTATTACGGACTTTTCCGGGATCTCTTTATTGAAAGCAACCCCATTCCGGTCAAAGCGGCGATGGCATTGCGCAACGAGATCGCCGGTGAATACCGTCTGCCGTTGTGCGAAATGAGTGCGGCTCATCTGGAAACGTTGACTGCCACTTTGAAAAAGTGCGGCGCTCTTTAAAAATTTCAGTTGAATCACGGTTTGACCGGAATATATACCGGTCAAACCGTTGTTTTTCAGGGGGTGGATTTTTATGCTGATCCGGATACTTGCTTATTTTGTTCCCTTTGCCATCAACTTTCTCAACGGCGGATTTTTCTTTATTTCCGCCAAACGTTTTTCTGAAGCGGGCTGTTCCGGGGTGGTGGTCGGTTCATCCGTAGCCTCATGGGGTATAGCGTATTGCATCACCACGTCGCTTATCAGCCGTCTGGTCAAAACTTCCAATGCTCTGCGCTGGATCCTTGCCGGTGGAGTGTGTCTGATGGCCACGTCGCTGGGCTTCATCATTTTTGATGCGCTTTATATGCAGTTTGTGTGGATGATCACCGCCGGATTCGGAGCGGCACTTTTCTGCACGCCGTTTCAAATTTTCGCCAAATCCATTGAATCCGGCAATAAGAAAGAAACTTCCGGCACGGTGAAAGCCACGGCGTTTTACACATTGACTTGGAGTGCGGGTTTTGCCACCGGGCCGCTCGCCTTTGCCCGGTTGTCGGCAAGGAACGGATTTTACGTTACGTTTGCGCTGGCGGCGATGGTGACATTGAGCGTGATTTTGCTCGCTTTACTGCGTAAACCGGACTCCGGTAAATGCGAAAATGCCGAAGCGGCACTGCCGGAAACTGCCGGAAAGAATCAGCGTTTTACCACTGCGACCTATACCCGGTTGGCCATTCTCGGCTGGATCGTCGGCGGTCTGGGTACGGCGATGGTCTGCCAGTTCCGCGCCATGTGGCCGAAACTCGGCACTGAACTGGATTTGCCCTTTTACCATGTCGCATATATCACGGCATTATTCAGTTATGTGCAGGGGTTGACGGCGTTGGCACTTTACCGGAGCAAAGAGTGGATGTTCCGCAGATTTCCGGCGTTATTGATGAGTATTGCCGGTGTGGCCGGTCTGCTGATATTCACCTTTGCCCATTCGCTGATGTACTTTTATCCGGCAGCGGTGCTGGGGGGGATTTATTCCGGGTGTATTTACTTTTATCTGGTTTATCACTCGCTGGCCCATCCGGAAAAAAGCAGTTTCTTTGTCGCGGGCAATGAAATTATCGTCGGAGTAGTGAGCATAAGTTCAACCCTGATCGGCGGGTTGCTGGTGGATTGTTTCAACTTTACCGGAGCGGCATTTGTTTTTGCTTCCCTGCTGGTGCTGATCGCATTTGCCACCCAGTTGACCATGCTGGTTCCGGAGAAACTTCAGGAGGAGATATGAATCACGGTGAATTGCAGAAAAAACTTCAGGAAAACATCCTGATTTTCGATGGCGGATTCGGCACGGAACTTTACCGCCGCAACTTTTTCGTCAACAACTCCTACGATGCTCTCTGTCTGAATGCCCCGGAAGTGGTATCCGCCATTCACCAATCCTATGTGGATGCCGGAGCGGAAGTGCTGACTACCAACACTTACAATGCCAACGCGGTGGCGTTGCGCCAGTTCGGCATTGCCGACCGGGCGGAAAAGATCAACCATGCCGCCGTGGCAGTGGCGCGTAAAGCCGCCGCCGGTAAGCCGGAAATTCTCATTGCCGGTTCGATCGGGCCCGCTCCGGTCAATGGTGATGAAGCGATCGCCGATCAAGCCGGATTTCTCATCGGCGGCGGAGCGGATTTCATCATCTTTGAATCCATTTCCTCTCTCCGGGAACTGCAAACGGCACTTGAGGCGGTGAAAGGTAAAAATATCGCTTTTGTCACCAGTTTTGTTTTCGATGAAAACGGTAAAATCGCTGATGGATCGGAGTTTGCAGAAATTGAGAATATTCTGAAATCTGCTCCGGTAATGCCGGATGCCGTCGGTTTGAATTGCGGTACCGGGCCGGAAACCACCTTGAATGCATTGGAAAAAATCATCCGGCAAACGGCATTGCCCCTGATCGTGCAACCCGGATCGGGAGTACCGAAAAGTGTGGATAACCGCTTTATGCAAATGACTACTCCGGAATACTTTACCACCTATTCCATGCGGTATTTGAATCTCGGTGCCAAAGGTCTGGGCGGCTGTTGCGGTATCACCCCGGAACATATCGCCGATATGGTGCGTTCCCTCAAGCCGCTGGCCGCCGGAGCCAAAAAATCCATGCCGCCGGTCGAGGTGAAAGAGTGTGCGGAACTTATTCCGGTGCCGCTGAAAGAAAAAAGTTCTTTCGGCCGGAAACTTGCCGATGGCAAATTCGTCAAACTTATCGAAATGACTCCGCCCAGAGGATTCGACCTGACTTCCACCGTGGAAAAGGCGAAAATCTGTGCCGCCGCCGGGATCGATGCCATAAATATTCCCGATGGCCCGCGGGCAAGCTGCCGCATTTCCCAGATCATTACCGCGATCGAAATCCAGGAAAAAGCAGGCATTGAAACGATCGTCCACTGTTGCGCCCGTGACCGCAACCTGATAAGTCTGCAATCCATGATCCTCGGCTGTATGGCGAAAAATCTGCGTAACATCCTCTTTGTTACCGGCGACCCCCCGAAACTCGGCGATTATCCATTCAGTTCCGGAGTATTCGATGTCGATTCGATCGGCATGGTCAAATTGCAGAACCGCCTCAACCGCGGCGTGGATGTCGGCGGTCAGCCGCTGGGCAATGATATCAAAACTGCGATCGTTGCCGGTGTCGGCGCCGATCCCAATGCAATAGATATGACCAGAGAATACCGCCGCCTGGAAGAAAAAGTCGCTTCCGGCGCAGAATTCATCATCACCCAGCCGGTATTCGACCCGCCGACTTTGCTTAAGTTCCTCCGCAACGTGCGCCGGAATTTCGGCATCCCCGTCATCGCCGGAGTGTGGCCATTTGCCAGTTACCGCAACGCCTTATTCATGAAAAATGAAGTCCCCGGCGTGATCGTGCCGGATTGGATCATGACCGCTATGGAAAACGCCGGTGATAAAGAGGCCCAACGCAACGAAGGTATCCGTATCGCCCGGCAAATACTTGACGAGATCCGCAGCGAAATCAACGGCGTCGCCACCAGCGCACCATTCGGCAACGTCAACACCGCCCTTGCCCTTTTTGAAGAATAACGTGGATATTTCGGGGGAGGGAAAAACTTCTTTTCACGGGAAAAGAGGTTTTTTCCTCCCCCAAACCCCCACCTTTTTCAAGAAAAGCGGGATAGTTTTGCTCCCGTTGGTCGCAAAACGGATCATTTTCTATAAATCAACACATCCTTACTCGCGCAAGCGAGCGCTTCACTTTCGCCGCAAGGCGAAAAGCTTCACATTGCGGAGCAATGCTTCACGCCGGGAAGAATTCCCGGCACTTCACGTTGATTTGCGGCACGCAAATCAACCCCCCGCGCTCCCGTTGGTCGCAAGACCGGCAATACGCTTTTGCAACTGCAAAAGGTGCGATCCAACCGGTGGATGCAGTGCGAGGCAAGGTCGCAGCCAAATCAAGGCGAAAGCGAGGGAGTGTATAACCATACTCGACCGAGCTTGAGTCCGCCGATTTGGCAAGAGATTGTCCGCAATGCGCCACCGCAGGTTATATTTTTCACAAAAATCAAGACAATAACTATTTTTTATAAATCAACATATCCTTACTCGCAAAGCGAGCGCTTCACTTTCGCCGCAAGGCGAAAAGCTTCACATTGCGGAGCAATGCTTCACGCCGGGAAGAATTCCCGGCGCTTCACTTTGATTTGCGGCACGCAAATCAACATATCCTTACTCGCAAAGCGAGCGCTTCACTTTCGCCGCAAGGCGAAAAGCTTCACATTGCGAAGCAATGCTTCACGCCGGGAAGAATTCCCGGCACTTCACGTTGATTTGCGACACGCAAATCAACACCTAAGCACATCCTTACTCGCAAAGCGAGCGCTTCACTTTCGCCTCAAGGCGAAAAGCTTCACATTGCGAAGCAATGCTTCACGCCGGGAAGAATTCCCGGCGCTTCACGTTGATTTCCGGCGGATTTTAATAATGCTTTTTACCGCAGAGAAAGGATGAGAGCGAGCAGCTCATCCAGTTTTTCATGAGTCTGCAGAGGATTGAGCAACGTGAATTTCAAACAGACATTGCCGTTGCATACCGTTTGACCGATGACCACGCCGTGATGGTGGAGCAATGCCCGCCGGATACGCTTATTCATCGTATCGGCATCTTCACTGCTTCCGGCAGGCGGCAGCACTCTGAACACCACCGAACTGATTTCCGGAGCGGTAATGACCTCACAATCGGCATCCGCTTGCAAAATCGAGTGGAAATACGCCGCATTGTCAATACATCTGGTGATCAATTCCGACCAGCCGTCGGCTCCGCGCATTTTGAATGAGACCCAAACCTTGAGCGCATCGAAACGGCGGGTGGTCTGCATGGACTTGTTGACCAGATTGATGTAGCCGTCTTCCTCATCCTCCTCACGGTTGAGATAATCGGCGTGGATGGTCAATGCATCAAAATTGCGCTTGTCCCGGATCAGCGAAGCACTGCAGCTGATCGGCATGAGGAACATCTTGTGAAAGTCCACGGTAATGGAATCGGCCAGAGCCAATCCGGCCACCCGGTGGGCATATTTCTTTGACAGCACCACGCCGCTGCCGTAGGCGGCGTCAGCATGGAGCCACAAGCCGTAACGGTCACACAATTCACGCAACTTTTCCAGCGGGTCGATACTGCCGAAGTCGGTCGTGCCGACCGTAGCGGCGATACAGAAAGGTATATTGCCGGCGGCAATATCTTTTTCGATCAATTTTTCCAGCGTATCAACATCCATCTGCATTGCATCGTTGACCGGCACTTTGACGACAGCCTCATAACCCATGCCCATCAGATGCGCACTTTTTTCCATGGAAAAGTGGGAAATTTCCGAGGAATACATCCGCAACTTGCGGAAGTTTTCCGGCAGACCGTGTTTCTTGATATCGTAATGCAGTTTCTCATTGCAGAACCAATCTCTGGCCAGCAGTAATCCGGAAAGGTTGGATTGCGACCCGCCGGAAGTAAATACCCCGTCGGAATTCTCATCATAGCCGTACATTTTGCAGAGATTGCGGATAACTTCCACCTCGATTTCCGTGGCCACCGGAGCCTGATCCCAGGAATCCATGGATTGATTGAATGTGGAAATGATCAATTCGGCGGCGATGGTTTCCACCAATGCGGCACTGTGCAAATGCGCCATATAGTTGGTCGATGCCGGACGCACCAGATTGGGCAGGATCTTGCTTTTGATCTCATCGAGGATCGCCGCAAAACCGCAACCTTTTTCCGGAAGCAATTCGTCAGTGTGTACTGCATCACGCAATTCGTATGGCGGCATACCGGCGTAAGCCTGCTCATCAACCATGGAAGCGGCAATCGCACGGATTGTCGCTTCCATCATTTCAATATAGGCTTGTTTGCCGGAATTTTCCGAGGTCAGAAAAAGATTATTTTTTGAATTCATTATCGACCTCAATGACCACCTTTTCAAAGATGCTGATCATGGTATCCAGATCTTCTCTGCTCACATTGAGTGCGCAAAGACAGCGCATGACCGAACCGTGACGGCCGCCTTTTTCCATGACGAGTTTGTTTTCA
Source organism: Lentisphaerota bacterium (assembly GCA_015061625.1). GTDB lineage: Bacteria > Verrucomicrobiota > Lentisphaeria > Victivallales > Victivallaceae > UBA1784. Next base: position 33,436 of record SUWG01000011.1, read on the forward strand.
AAACATTTTTTCTGGATCAGTGCGGCGATCTCACCGGAAGCGGGCAGAGAACCGATCACATCCGGAGTGCCTTTGGGATCGACAAATTCGCAACCGGACATCAAACCTTTGCCGCGGATATCGCCGATGATGGAAACTTTCTTTTTGAGTTCCAGCATTTTTTCCCGCAGATAGTCACCTTTGGCCCGGACTTCAGCGAGGAATTCCGGTTGGGAAACGCGGTTCATCACCACCGTACCGGCGCACATGGCCAACTGGTTGCCGCGGAAAGTACCGGCATGGGCTCCGGGAGTCCATTTATCCAGTTCCTTATTGTAGATGACCACCGACATCGGCTGGGTGCCGCCGATGGCTTTGGAACACAGAATCACATCCGGCACGATGTCAGCATATTCAAAGGCGAAAAATCTGCCGGAACGGCCCACGCCGCACTGGATCTCATCGACGATCATCGGGATACCCAGTTCTTTGGTCACGCGGCGGACGGTCTGGAGAAACTCCACCGGAGCGGGGATGACGCCGCCTTCGCCCTGGATCGGCTCAAGGATGACCGCCGCGGGTTTGGTGATGCCGCTTTCGGGGTCTTTGAGCATTCTTTCAAAATAGTTGCAGCAGGCTTTGACACCGGCTTCACCGCCCAGACCGAAAGGACAGCGGTAATCGTAGGGATAAGGGAAGAAGTTGACTTCCGGCATCAGCGCATGGACTTTGGCTTTGGCTCCGATATTGCCGGTCAGTGACAGTGCGCCGTGACCCATGCCGTGATAACCGCCGGCAAAGGCGATCACCGAACTGCGGCCGGTAGCGGTTTTGCAGAGTTTGATCGCCGCATCAGTGGCATCGGTACCGGAAGGACTGCAGAACTGGATCTTGACATTGCCCTGCATCTCTTCGGGAAGCAGGGAAATGAGCGTATGCACGAAACGGTCTTTTACCGGAGTGGTAAGATCGAGGGTATGCAACGGAGCATCGTTGGAAATCAGATCGATCATCGCCTGATTGATCTCCGGGTCATTGTGTCCCAGAGCGAGGGTGCCGGCACCGCAGAGAAAATCCAGATAGCGGTTGCCTTCGACATCTTCGATCCACGAGCCTTTGGCCCTGACAAGTGAGAAGGGAAATTTTCTGGGGTAACTTCTGGCATTGGATTCTGTATTCTCCTGCCGAATCATATAATCGGCATTAGTTACCGCCTGACCGCCGAATTTGGCGGTATTGTCCTGAAAATCATTCTTAAGTGCCATTGCATGGGCCCTTTTTGGTTGCGGAATTGAACCTCGCTTCCGTTTTTTTGTTAATAATTCATAAATCCGACCCCACCGGACAAAAAAGGGGCCGGTTATTTGCAAACACCTAAAATAGCATTATGCGGGGATGATTGCAAGCCGCAAATGCAGTAAAATAGCGAAAAAATAGCCATTTTGCCATTTTCTGCGGCAAATATGTTTACTTACAGCCTTGAGAAACCGGCGGCCTTGCTTCGCACAGCCCCCCGGCGGAGGAGTGCGCCGCGGCAAGTAGTGTAAAGCAGACCGCTTCCGGGTGGTTTCCAGCGAAAAACGGGACAACCCCCCGGGAAAGCTTTTCCGTTCTTATTCCGCGATGACCCGGATGTTGCGGATCTCCACCGGCCACTGCCGCTGAAGCAGACGGATGGTCAGTTTGATTTTCGCCGTACCGATATAGAAATTGTTGAATGTCTGGGAAAATGAGACCCATTCATCACTTTTGTCGCTGATCCCGACGTAGACAAAGGCGTTGCCGGAACGGTGCTGGCGCACTTTGGTTCCTGCCGGATAATCTTTGGCAAGCGGTTGTTTCAGAGCGACTTCCACACTGCCGTCTTCGCGGACTTTGATTTTATTCATATCAAAGAATGGTGAAAGATCCATATTCGGCAGGTCGCTGCGGTCCTCTCTGGCATTGAATGCCAGACGGCCGTGCGCAAGAAATTTCCAATTTGCCGCATTGTTGAGGATCAGCACTTTGTCGCCTTTTTTGGCGTCGGCGGCCAGTGTGGTTATCAGCTGCGGTTCGGCGGTGGCCACTGCCGCATGGGTGATCTCCTGCCCGTCGGCTGTAAACGGAGTGATCCCGAAATAGAGTGTTGCTCTGCCCTGCGGTTTGCCGATCACCCGGAATTCCCCGGAAATGGTGTACTTTCTGCCGCGGATCACCGGAACGGCTTCTTTGGAAAAAAGCGGACGGAATCCCAGTTGGGCAACCATCAGGCCATCCTGCACTGAAACCCGGTTATCCGCCCAAGCATCAGGAGAGGAGCCGTCAAAGATAACCGTACCGGCAGACACAGATAATGCGAACACTGCAAACATCAACGACATCAGAACTTTTTTTACCATTTTTTTCTCCATTGGTTAAGGTTGGTAATCTCCCGAATTTTGTGAAATTCAAGCAGAAACTTGCAAACAAGCGTTTACATCTGTATATAAAACATATCACATAAATTGTGATTTGTCAAGCCGGAAACTCCGGCTTGGCTCCATCGAAGCCGGAAGGTCGGATTTTTCACAAAAAACGGGATAACACTTACCAGTTGTAGCCGGCCTTGTTGAGAGCATCAATAAAGGCTTTTTTGCGTTCTGCGCTGAAATCCACCGCCGGATAGGTCGGCGCACCGGTATCGATCCCTTTGATCTTGAGCAACTCTTTCATCGGGGCAATGCAACTGCTTTCAGAGAAACTCAAAATCGTTTGGATTATCCGGTTGATCCGGCATTGCAGTTCTCTGGCTTTATCCAATTCACTGGCTTTGAATGCCCTGTAAAGGGCGACGAAAAGTTCCGGCATGGCTGAATATGTGCCGCCGATGCCGCCGTCTGCGCCCATACACAAACCGCAAAGCAAGGATTCATCCGGCCCGTTGATAACGTTGATATCGCCGTTGTTGACCTGTTTCAACTGCCACATGGCATAGTAGTCCGCTCTGGTATCTTTAGCACCGCAAATATTGTCGATCTTGAGCAATTCGGTAAGCAGTTTGCTCATATTGATACCCGCGCCGGTCTGATTGGCGTAAATGAGAATGGGCAAATGGGTGTTTTTCGCCATATCGCTGTAAAATCTGACCACTTCGTCAAAACTGTTTTTGAAGTAGATCGATGGCGGCACGGATGAAATACCATCCGCTCCGGCGGCCGTGGCAAAACGGGTTAATTCCATTACTTCCAGCGAATTGATCGAACCGGTGTGGATGATGACTTTGGCTCTGCCGCCAACCGCTTCGATGACCGCTTCCGCCATCGCTTTGCGTTGAGTGAGATCGATCAACACGCCTTCGCCGGTGCCGCCGACAGCATAGAAACCGTCAACTCCGGCGGCGATCATATAATCTGCCATCTCTCTGACGGCGGATTTGATAACTTTACCGTTGGCATCCAACGGAGTAAGCATAGCGGGCATAATTCCGGTAAATTGGATTTTTGACATGATGTTTTTCCTCCGGTCAAATAGTAAAACTTTCTTTATTCCTTGGCAAACGGACTATTTTCATATCCTGAAGCGGCCAGTGACCGTGACCGCCGCAACAGTACGCCAGCAGCAATGCTTCATCGGTAAAAAGCATCGCCGTGTAGCAATATCCCCGGCGGGGGTCATCCTCCAGCAACACCTTTTCGCCCCAGGTTTTGCCCTCATCCCGGCTGATGGACATGGCAAACGGGGTGCGATCCCATGAATCTTCCGGCACGATCTTCACGCCCCACCGGGGGTCGCCGTCGCTCCAAATGCCGATCAATTTACCGTCAACGGGGTCACGTTTGATGGATAACGGGGTCACAGTACAGGGGAAATATTTCCACGGCAGAGCAGGACTCCAACTTTCCCCCTGATCAAATGAATAGCAGTGATACTGGCAGAGTTGATCGGTGCGCATCCACATCAGCAACCGGCCGTCATTCAATTCGACGATGCCCGGCTCCTGCGTACCGGAACGGCAATTCTGCGGCGGGAAAATATAATTGCCCGATTCATACCAGTTTTCACCGTTGTCATCGGAATAAAGCGTCGTTGCCAGCACCGGATAAAACCCCTGCCCTTTGGGGGTTCTGGAAACCTGTATGGAAAATACCGGCATGATGATCCGGCCGCTTTTCAACTGGATGAGCCGGTCATTATTGCCGCCGATATTGTATCTGGCACTGGTCAGTTTTTTCGCTTCGCTCCATGTTGCCGCCTCATCATCGGAAAAGCGGCACATGGTGATGAATGCCGGATATGCTTCGCCGGGTATCTCCTTTTTGGCACAATAGACCAAAAGGATCCGGCCGGATTGCAACCGCAGCAGTGACACGGACATCAGATTATTGCCCTCATCCGGATTGTGCCGGAACATGATTTCCGGAGTACTCCAGGTTTTACCGCCGTCGGCGGAAATGGTGGAGGCCAGATCACAATCGGCATTATCCTCTCTGGATTCTCCGGTATAACGGGAATAAACAAAGAGTATCCTGCCGTCATTCAGGGTGACGAAAGAGCCTTCGGAGTTACGGGGATTGCCATCACCGGAATTGATAAAAAATTCACTGCGTTTCATATTTCGCCTTTGGGAATACGGACTATTTTCATATCCTGAAGCGGCCAGTGACCGTGACCGCCGCAACAGTACGCCAGCAGCAATGCCTCCCTTGTGAAGTGGATCGCCGTGTAGCAATATCCCCGGCGGGGGTCATCCTCCAGCAACACCTTTTCGCCCCAGGTTTTGCCCTCATCCCGGCTGACGGACATGGCAAACGGGGTGCGATCCCATGAATCTTCCGGCACGATCTTCACGCCCCACCGGGGGTCGCCGTCGCTCCAAATGCCGATCAATTTACCGTCAGCGGGGTCACGTTTGATGGATAACGGGGTCACAGTACAGGGGAAATATTTCCACGGCAGGGCGGGACTCCAACTTTCCCCCTGATCGGATGAATAACAGTGGTACTGGCAGAGCAGATCGGTGCGTATCCACATCAGCAACCGGCCGTCATTCAATTCGACGACTCCCGGCTCCTGCATACCGGTCATACTGCCGTTGACCGGGAATACCGCACCGGGAAAGCCATACCAGTTTTCCCCGTCATCATCCGAATAGATGATCGAAGTTATCCGGGGCAGAAAATCGTTGCCTTTGGGGGTGTCAAGCACCACCGTGCGCCAGACCGGAGCGATGATCCGGCCGCTTTTCAACTGGATCATGCGGTCATTATTCATGCCGGTACGGTTGGAAAAGGTGGACATCAATTTGATTCCGCTCCACGTTTTGCCCTCATCGTCAGAGTAACGGCAGACCGGGATCAAACTGGAATACGTTTCACCGGGCAGGAACTTTTCCGACAGATAGGAGATCAGTATTCTGCCGGAATGCAGCCGCAGAAACGATACTGACATCACATTTCTGCCGCCGGTTTCATTGGTAAACAAAGTTTCCGGTTTGCTCCATGTCACTCCGTCATCACCGGAATAACAACAGGCGATTTCGCAATCGGCATGATCTTCCTGCGTTTCTCCGGTGTAACGGGAGTAGGCAAAAAGTATCCTGCCGTCATTCAGAGTGACGAAAGAACCCTCGGAGTTGCGGGGATTGTTTTCACCCGACTCAAACAACCATTCACTTCTGGACATGGCATTTTCTTTCTATCTTAATTTTTTGGTAATGTCCTAAATTTTGTGAAACTGGTATATAAAGTTATATGCGGCAAATTCCACAACAAACAAAATATACCATGGCCAGTTGGATTTGTCAACCGGAAAACACGGTTTGTCAGCAACCGGTGGATGCAGTGTGAGGCAAGGTCGTAGCCAAATCAAGGCGAAAACGAGGGAGTGTATAACCATACTCGACCGAGCTTGAGTCCGCCGATTTGGCAAGAGATTGCCCGCAATGCGCCACCGTAAGTTATATTTTTCACAAAAATCAGGACAATGACAATTTTTTCCGGCTCAACCGGTAGGTCAAACTGCCGCACATTTTAATTGCCTTGCGCTCAAATGTTGCACAAATAAATTGCGCAACCTCGCTCACGGCAGGTGGTGTCGGCGCAGATTGCGCCGGTTTGGCAGGAAAAAAGCCCGCGGGACACCGTCTTATTCTGTTGCAGTCAAATCAATCAACCGGGGGTTGCGGAATTCGACGGCATCGTTATCTTTCAAACCGGCAACGCCCATCTGGAAATAGAGCAGTTTGCAGTTTTCCGGAGCCACAATGCGGATCGTGAGCGTTTCCCATTCACCCCGCTGTCTGCTGCGCATCTGCACCACCTTTTCCTGACCGGGGCCACGCATCCATGCGTTATCCATCGCCCGGAATGAAGCACTCAAACTCGCCGAACCGCTGATCGACTGTGAACGGGGACGCACTTCGACCGTGAGCATATATTCGTGGCCGGCGATCGCCGGAATGCTCGTGTGGATCGAACCACGCAACTTCACCCCGGTCATGAATGCCACTCCATTCTGCCAAATGCCTCTGCCCTGATGGTTGATCGCCGTCCAGAACATCCATTTACCCATACCCGAAGTTGGCACTTCCACCAGATTCTGCGCTCCGGCAGAAAGGAAATCCGGATTGGCCAATTCGATAAATATCCGGTTGGTGCCGGGGAATTGCTCTTCCCAGGTGCCTTTGACTTTCGGATGGGGCGACCGGCTCCACCAGCAGCCGGTTTCACTGTAGACCCAGACATACTCGTCGGAAACCCGCAACGCTCTCTGCAAATTCTGCCGCAGATAGTCAAGGAACGGGATCTGTTCGATCTCCGGTTTGAGATAGTTGTAACAGGGATGACGGGGATTGACCATCTCATCCGGATAGATCGGGGCCGCCAACTGGGTCTGGGTGCGGTATTTATTGTAGTTTTCCGCCGCCACTCTGGGCAGAAAAGTGCGGTCAAGGTCGATGCGCAGTTGTTCAAATTCGGTATCGGTATTGGCGAAATAACCGAAGTACTCATGCCCCTCGATCATGGTCGCCGTCGGCGGCAGAACATCGTAAACACCATTGAAAAATGAGTGCGACAGCGTGTGATTGACCTGATCGCCATTGAGATATGTGCCATTGGAAAAGAGGAAAAGGCAGAGCAGTTTGATATTGGGGTTGGCTCCGAAAACCGCCCGGCCGAATTCCCGGCCTCTCTGACGGGCCTTGGCAATGGCTTCGGCGTGGCTGTGACCGGGATAACGCCGCCAGATCTGGCCGCCGTATTCTTCCGGGTCAAAGACGATACCGGTCATATTGCACTCTCTGGTGATGCGGGCAAGAATCCCGTAATTGTTGCAAATAGCCGCCCAGTAGGCATCATCGAACCAATCCATATCCCTTGCCGGGGTCATGGTGGTATAAATAAAGTTATCCGTAAACCGGGTGAAATTCAAACCTTTGTATTTGGCGATCTGATCGGCAAACCACTCATACTGCCACACATCTCTGGTGATGATGGCGTGAGCGTGGACTTCGCCTGCTTTGCCCTCAACACCGGGTTTGCGGCCGATGAAGCGGACGGTGATACCATTGATCGGGGCTTCCTGTTCCATGCGGGCGAGGTGTTCGACGAGGTAGTCCACGGAGGGGTTTGACCAACTCATGTCAATAATTTTTTTCTTTTTGGGTGTCCACGGATTTTCCACCGGGGCGGCAACCAGCAATCCGGTAAAAAGGAGTGCCAGCATGGTGAAAAGTGATTTTTTCATATAATTCATTCCTGTTTGTGGTACATATTGGATTTTTATTTATTTACTAAACTGCCTGCGGCGCAGATATTGCATCGCAGGCAGATATTCGGAAGTTGTCAGGGCAGTTCGATCAACTGCGGGTGCTGGAATTCCACGACCTGATCGGCGAGCAGGCCTTTGACACCGAGTTTAAAGGTGGCAGTGGCTGCATTTTCCGGAGCGGTGATCAGGAAGACGATCTCCTCCCAGTAACCGCCGGTCAACTGCTGGATGCAGACTTCACGGCTCTGCGGCAGAGTTTTGCCGTCGGCATCGCTGAAAGAAATGCCCATATAGATCTGGCCGCTGCCCGCATTGGTGCGGATTCTGGTTTCGACCTTGAGCAAATAGCGTTTACCGGGCTGGATCGTCACGCTCTGACCGGTGTAGGAGTCGGTCTGCGGACCGGTGATGTAGACTTTGCCGTCTTTCCAACCGGATTTATCGGTGGCATCGCCCTCTCCGGTGGCGTGGAACTGCCACGGGCCGGGTTCTTTGACTGCCGGATCGGCATTCAACTGCGGAATGAGCAGAATATTGCTCAAACCGGTCAGGTCGATCGCCGTGATCTCCCGCAATTCGGCCAGCATGGCATTGAATCCGGGAATCTTCTCATCCCAGGTGCTTGCCACTCTCGGATGGGCAGACTGGCTCCAGAAGCAGCCGCGCTCACTGTAAAACCAGACGTATTGATCGGAAACGCACATGGCATTCCAGAGGCACTGACGGATGAAGTCCAGCCGGGGCTGATTGTCGATTTCCGGTTGCAGGAAACGGTGGAAAGAGGCATTGGCACCGGTCACCGCATCGATATACATGGGAGCGGCCAACTGTACCTGCGTGCGGTACTTGGCGAAGTTGTTGGCGGCCACCCGGGAACGGAAAGTGTGGTCGATGTCGTAACGCAACTTCGCATAGCACTCGTAGTTTCTGCCGAAATATCCGAAGTACTCATGGCCGTCGAGAATGGTCGCCGTCGGCGGCATCACATCCATCACACCATTGTAGAATGAGTGGATGAGGGTACTGGATTCGGCATCACCCATGATGAAGGTGCCGTGGGAGAAGAAGAAAAGACAGAGCAGTGTGACATTGGGATTTTCAGTGAAAACCGCCCGGCCCCATTCCTGACCTCTCTGGCGGGCCTTGGCAATGGCGGCATCCCGGTCACTGCCTTTGTAGTTGCCCCAGACCCGGCCGCCGTACTCCTCGGAGTCAAAGACGATACCGGTCATATTGCACTCTCTGGAAATGCGGGCAAGAATTCCGTAATTGTTGCAGATCGCCGCCCAGTAGGCATCATCGAACCAATCCATATCTCTGGCCGGAGTCATGGTGGTATAGATGAAGTTATCGGTGAAGCGGGTGAAATTCAGATTGTTGTATTTGGCGATCTGATCGGCGAACCACTCATACTGCCACATATCTTTGGTGATGATATTGTGGCAATGCACGTCACCGGCTTTGCCCTCGACACCGGGTTTGCGGCCGACGAAGCGGACGGTGATACCATCGACCTGTGCTTCCTGCTCCATGCGGGCAAGATGCTCGACGAGGTAGTCCACAGAGGGGTTGGACCAACTCATGTCGATCAGTTTTTTCCGGGGCTGCTGCCACGGATTGACCACCGCTCTGCTGGAAGTGGCTGACGGCGTGATGACGATCTCATTTTGCACTTCATTATCCGTGCAACAGCCGGAGATCGCCGCCGAAAGTACGATTCCGGCGGCCATTGCGGCACCTGACAATTTTTTCATGATAGCAAACTTTTTTTTAGAAATTATTTAGTATATTCTTCCGGATGGGCGGCGTAAGCCTTGCCGACACCATTGACGTCAAAAGTATAGAAAGTGGTTGACCAATAACGACTGCTTGTCAGAGCTTCAACCTGATTGCTGCCGACGTGCCCATCCCAATATGCAGTATTGGCGTTTTTGGCGTGGCGGAAGTGGAAACCGGTCCAAGTAACAGCACCACGGATACAGTGATATTGTAAATTTGAGGAGTTTCTGCTGTCACCAAGGAAAAAGTATTCAGAAGGGTGGGCAATGTCTTTGGCGATCAGATGCCGGACAGTACCGACACTGACTACATTTACGGCACCTTCATCACACGCACCATAGGTCAGATTTTGATAAGGATATGTCGTATTGAACATTTGCTGACGGGTAAATGAACCTACCGCTCCCGGTTCCAGACTGGGGCAGAATAACTGCGCTCCGGGATTGATGTAACCGGCATCTACCAGAATATCGTTCCATGTACCTCTGGCTTTCATGTCATTGGCATTTTCTGTGATCAACCAAATGCCGTTGTTGTCATCGGTATACTGTTGAATAGATTGAGTATTTTGCTTCAAATTGGAAATACATGAAGCAGTACGTCCGCGTTCACGGGCGGCATTGAGGGCGGGCAGCAGAATTGCCGCCAGAATAGCGATGATGGCGATGACTACGAGAAGTTCAATAAGAGTAAAGCAGACTTGCTTTACTCCACCATGGTGGAGTCGTTTCATTTTCTTTTCTCCTTTATTTTGAGGTGGTTGCTTTGGTTTTTTTCGACTTGCACTACCCGTTGCGGAAAACAACTTCTGTTTTTATACTTTAAGTTTGATTCCTCCCTTTTTATCATTTAAGAGCCAATCCAAATGCGGCTTGAAATGTTCTTTCAAAATCGCTGTAAACTCTTCTTTTGTGCCGGATTCCAAAGCATCGCAAAGGTCGAGGTGGGTCATTTTGCCCTGCCGCGGATCACGCTCGGCAACATCGATCTGATATTTGAATGACCCTTCCAATGCTTCCATGAATTGATTGGCCATCACATTGCCGCCGATGGAAAACAATTTACTGTGAAATGCCACCTCTTCAGCAACGGGATGCACCAGTGTCGGGGGACCGGCCAATTCGCGCAATTCGGCAATATCTGCCGGTGTCGCTTTGGCATGGACAAAATCTGCCATGCCGATCTCCATAATGATCCGCAGATTCATAAATTCTTTCCACTCCGCTTCGGAAAAAACTTCCGCCTGTGCCAGTTTATGCACCCCGGCAAAGGCATTGGGCCGGGTGACGATCATGCCCCGGCATTTGCGCGATTCGACCAGACCGTAGGCTTTGAGCCGGGATATGCCCTCGCGCACGATGTGGCGGCTCACATCGAGTTGAGCGGCCAACTCCTCCTCTTTGGGCAGCAAGTCGCCCGGATTCAATCCGTGACGGCGGATGTAACCTAAAAGATTCTGTGCCACATCATCGGCCAATGTTTTTGATTTCAGTGCCTGCAACATTATTTTCTCTCCTCTAAAATCCAGTGAACCAGTTTGATGGAAGTTTTTTCACCGGGCTGATCTATTTCGTAATAAACCGTCAATATCGAACCGTCAGGCAACTGGGTCGAGGCCGGATATCCGTGATCGGCATCCGGAGCAAAGGAGAGTTGGAATCTTTCACTCCAACTGCGCCCGTCATCGTCACTGATCCGGGCAAATTGTCCATTCGGCTCAAAACGGCAACTGTAAACCAGCAAAATTTTTCCGTCTTTAAGCGTGTAAAAGTGCGGCGGATAACCGGCAATGTCAGTCGAAACCGGTTCACTCCATGTTCTGCCGCCGTCGGTGCTTTCGGAAACTCCCATGACCGTTTCCCGCAGAAATGTCACCAGTCTGCCGTCGGCGCACTCCACACAATATGGTTCACAACCGTATTTGTATTCTTCATTTTTCGGGATCGCCCCGATCTTTTGCCAACTCAAACCGTCATCGGTCGATTCGTGGATCTCCACATAACTCGTATCCGGCGTGCAGGCTTTTTTCGCCGCCAGCGGTGCTGCGGCATCCGGGCCGTAGATCGTGCGGCCGACATAGAGCAGACGGCCGTCACGCAATTTGATCGGCCCGTGCGGCGTTGACGGAGCCACCCGGAGCAGCGGCCCCCACATTTTGCCGCCATCGGTCGAGCGGCGCAGACAACTGCCCAGAAATTTATCTCTGGTCTCATCGCTCAATTTTTCAGAAATATGCGCCCATGAGGCCATCGCTTTTTCAACCAGTTCCGGATCACCGGGAAACACCCACTTCATCACATCCGGATTCTCAAAACCGATACTGGTGAAGTGGCTGACGATCAAAGTGCCTTTATCCGTTTCCAGAATTCCGGCATCCCGGTCATCCAGCGGCGTATCGGTGATGATTTCCGGCTCGCTCCACGTTTCGCCCTCATCACTGCTGCGGATCAGCATCGTTTTGCCGTATGGGCAGCAATGCAAAAGCCGGTTTCCGGAATAAACCACGAGCAATTCGCCGTTTTTCCGGCGGATGATCGTCGGCCACGCCAGATATTGATTTTCCGCTTTGGCAATTACTTTGGTGGAAATGATTTTGGCTGAATATTTCATAATCGCCCCTCTTACCTGGCAAAAAGATCCTTACCCAGAATATCCATGGCGATCACCGAAGCGATCGGAGCATTTGTCCAACCGGTATAAATACTTCCGGCCCCGCCCTCGAAACGGTCGCCGCCGCCCCAGGAATTGGCGTTGAGATCAAACATTCCCCGCCAGCAACCGGAAAACTGCGGCTCATCTGAATCATCCTGAATACTTAAGATCAGTGCTTTGATCTTCTCATAATACGGAGCAAATGCCGGAGCGATCGCCCCCAAACTCTGCAATGCCAGCAAACTCCAGTTGGCAGTATAGATGGTATCGACCAGATGGGCGCCGGTGGGTGCTTCGTAGTGTTCGGCGGGCAAATTGCCGTTTTCCTGCATTTTTTCCGTGAGCAGTTTGCCGAATTTCACCGCCATTTCCAGAAAGAAGGGGTCTTGCGAGTAACGGTATGCGGCAGTGGCCCCCAAAGTGGCGTAGGCCATTTCGCTGGGATTGAAGTTTTCCGCAACCGGCGCAAGATAATCATAATATTGTCTGATGAATGCCGCCGGTTTCCGGTTCGCCGCTTTATCCGCTTTGGCCAGAGCCATACAGGTAAGCGAACCCCAGTGCGGCAGATCCAGACTGCCCAGCCAGTGTTTGCTGTAATCCACCCAGTGCCCATCCGGAGTGAGGAACTTTTCCAGCATCACTTTCTGCGCTCCGGCGTGAAGCGAATCGGCGAGGATCAAAGCCCAGTGGCGCATATCGTAGCGTGTTTCCAATTCCGGATAGGTTTCACCGATGACCAACTGGAAAAAGACACACCACGCTTCATCGTCAAAAAAGACGCAATTTTCCCGTTTGATATGTGACCAATTCCAACTGCCCGGCTGATACTCTTTCTGACTGCGGTTGAGCAAGCCGCTGCGAAAGTAAAGGAAGTCGAGGATATTCACGGCGATATCATAATATTTCTTATCGCCGAAAACTTCAAATGCCAGCAAATACAGATAAGCAGTTTCAAAATTGCAGTCGGCGCGGCGTTGTTCGATAATGCAGTAACCGTCATGGATAGTCCATGCGTGAAATTCGCGTTTCATCTCCTCAATGGCACTGTTGCCGGAGATCACGGCGACTCTTTCCGCCACGCCCCACAAGCCGTCAGCCGGAAGCATGACCCCGGAATTTTCAAACCACTTCAAACTATTCAGCAACGCATTTCTCATCGGAATCCTCACACCGCAACAAAAGTTAAATATGTTGAACATAAAGAAATATACGCAAACACCCCCCAAATGTCAAGAGCAGAATAAAAAAATTTTCATTTTTTTTGCCGTTAACGGTAAAAAAACGGTGGGAAACGGTAATGAACGGTAATGAACGGATAACTGTCACAATATATTGAAAAAAGTTGGAATTGCTTTTATCGTTTGCGATAAAAGTAATTCCGGCAAAAGTTTTTGGGAGATGGGGTTGCAACAGCCCCTGTGGAGCGGCAACCCCGGTCAAGAGCGGTGCCACCGGATGGTATTGCCCGCCATACCGTCAACTTCATGATCGGAGTAGTTGATGAAAAACTTCACCACACTGCCATCATCCAAAATATGTCTGGTGATCCCGATCTCCGGCGATTTTTCCGGGGTATCGACTCCGGCAAGCTGCGCCAGTTTGCGGTAGATATGGTAGAAATTGTTACCGGGGGTCAGAGCCTCATTTTCCAGTGCGGCACTGACGTAGATCAACTGACCTTTGCCGTATTTTTTGCGGGTGATCAGCGGTGTACCGTCATCCAGCACGGCGACAACATCCGCACCGGAAACTTTTATTCTCCGGGTGAATCCGGCATTGAAAGTATAATTTCTGCCGTCGATGGTAAAGGAAAGTTTTTCCGGCAATTCTGCGGAATATTCCACGGTACAGCCGAAAAATTCTTCAAACGGCTCCAACATACCGTTATCGGCGGAAACCACCACAGTTGCACCATTTTCCGCCGCCTGCAAAAGCAGTTGATATTTGTGCAAGTCCATCACCTCATAACCGGAAACCGACGGCACGATATAAAAGTTGCTTTGCGGCAGAGCATCGATGGTATCCATATTGCAATATTCGATCTCAAATCCGGCTTCCTTGCTCAAAATGAATGTACCGTAAGCGGTTTTCCACATATCTTTGAGCGAAGTGATCGCCACCACCGCATCAACTTCCCGCGGCGGCAGTACACCGAAAGGCATTTCATGCAATTCATCCTGAAATTTTTTCATTGCCCTGCCCGGTCCGGCAATGCTCCGGTCGGAATTCCACGCTCCCAGAGCGCGTTCCATAGCGATCCAGCGGTATGGGTACTGACTGCCGCAGCGGCCGAAAGAAAATCCGCACCACCACAACACCGAACCGAAACCGTGAACCAGCGCAGAATACAGCACGGTATAGAGGTATTTTTCACTGCGTTCATCGGAAATATAGCCGTTGCCGAATGAACCGATCTCCTCGACAAATGCCGGTTTCTTACCGATCCCCCGGTACATGAGCGTTTCGGCGGTGGCGTGATATACCGCCGGAGTGTTGTTCAAAGCACTCCGGCCGCAGTGCTGGGTGAAAACCGGATAGGGATGAGTGGTCAGCGCATCGCTGAATTCCCCCTGAACCATCAGGCTGAATGGCTTATCCGTATAATTTTTGCCGCTGTGCATACCGGAATATACCGGACGGGGCGGATCGGCAAGGCGGATGGCAGAAGTTATATACGCCATCCAGTGCCACGACTCTTCCGGGGTGAATGGAGCCATGCAGTTGCATTCGTTGCCCGGTTCCCAGGCGGCGATCGCCGGATGATCTTTCATCGCTGAAACGAAACCGTCGATGAACATTTTTTCAATGCGCAACGCCGTAAAATCGTTGCCGACATTTTTATTCGCCATGATCGGCGGAGCGAAAAATCCACCGCTCATCCAGCCGGTGAGCAAGCCGACGATCAACCGGAAATCGTACTTCAACGCCAGATCGGCGACCTGACGGAAACGCTCCATCATCACCGGATCAAGTCCGTAACGGCGGATGCCTTTTTCCGGCAGAGGAGTGCCATCGGTAAAGACCAATTCCAGCGGACGGTTGCTGGAACCGGCCGCCCACATGACCGGCTGGAAATCCGACCACAAAGGAAAAAGGCGCACCGTATTCACCCCGGCGGCGTGCAATGCGGCGAAATCCCGGTCGATCTCCTCAAGCGAGAATTCCCGCCACATCTTTATTCCGGCGTGAGACGCCCAATAGTTCACCCCCACGCTGAATCTATCCATGCCCGGCAAAAATTTTTCCATCATATTCTCCGTCAAATTTGAAAATATTCCCGGTAGCGGTTGTAGAGATGTCCGGCGGAGTGGTAACTTGAATTCGGACTCATGAAGTGGGAAAATTCAAAGGTGATGACCTTTTCCACGCCCGCCTGTTTGGCCGCTTCCAGTTTCAACAGCATCTTTTCCCACTTGATCGGCAGAAAGCGGATCGGCATATCCCGGTCGAAACTCTCACAGTTGCTCCAGCAGGTAATGCCGTGTTTGCGCGCCAGACGGCTGTTGATCTCCAGATAGCCCGCCAACTCATCAAAGCCGCAGTGACCATCCTGAAACGCCATGATGTCGATCGTGCCATTGAGAGCATCAAGGATGTTGTCCCACTCTCTTTCGTGTTCTTCCAGCGTGCCGGAATCATTCTGCTTGATACCGGTGATAAAGGGGGAGATCAAAATCGGTTTGCCGCCGGAAAGTTCCTTGCAACTCTGGCTCAAACGACGGTAAATATCCACCACATGAGCCTTGCGGCGGCTGATTTCCAGCGAAAGATACCAGCCGGCGAAAGATTTGTGGTGACCGTAACGGTTCCACGCTTCTTCGACCACCGGCAGATTGACTTCGATCTCCTTGTCATATTCGCCGTTGTGCCAGAAACTGCCGGAATCATAGGTGCCGAAATAAAACTTCATATCCAGCTCATCGGCCAGATCGAGGAACATTTCCACCAGATCCACCGGCGGAGTGAATCCGCCTCTGGCAATCAGAGTCGGCGACGGAAACGTCATCCAGCGTTTGTGACCGCAACGGATCAGAATAACGGTATCAATGCCAATGGCTTTCATCGCCATAAAGTCTTTTTTCCACTCCTCTCGGCCCCAATTCTGATGGGGAATGTCGTGGCTGATCTCATCCAGAAAAGTTCCGGTAATACGCATGGTTAAAATTCCTTATATTATTGTTGCTGTGATTCTTGCAACATCATTTCACTTGACCGTTCCGCTACCGCAGCACCCGGTGCAGATTTTTTATTTGATTTTTTTCACTTCTGCCAGAATTCATATCCGGCTCTTTTCAGAGCCTCGGTCAGAGCTTTGGTGCGTTCCGGAGTGTATTCATCGGCCGGATAAACGTCATATCCGGCATCGATACCGTTGATCCGGAGCAATTCCTTGACCGGCTTGATCACGCTTCCTTCAGCAAAATCCAACAGAACCTTGATCACTTTATTAGCCTGATACTGCAACTGCTGTGCTTTGGCAATATCTCCGGCTTTGTAAGCACGGTAAATGCCGACGAAAAGTTCCGGCATCACCCCGTAAGTCGCCCCGATACCGCCATCTGCCCCCATGCACAAGCCGCAGAGCAACGCTTCATCCGGCCCGTTGATGACGTTGATATCGCCACCGTTGAGCTGTTTCAACTGCCACATGGCAAAGTTGCTGCTGCGGGTGTCTTTGGCACCGCAAATGTTGTCGATCTTGAGCAATTCCGCCATCAATTCATTCATATTGATCCCCGCGCCGGTGTGGTTGGCGTAGATCAGGATCGGCAGATCGGTATTTTTGGCAATGTCACTGTAAAACCGCAGCGTCTCCTTGAAGTTGTATTTGAAGTAGATCGACGGCATGATCGAGGAAATACCATCCGCTCCGGCGGCAGTGGCAAAACGGGTGAGTTCCAGCACTTCCAGCGAATTGATCGCCCCGGTATGCACAATAACTTTGCCCCGGCCCGCATTGGCTTCGATCGCCGCTTCCGCCATCGCCTTGCGCTGGTCAAGAGTCAGCAACACCCCTTCACCCGTGCCGCCGACACTGTAAAAGCCGTCAACTCCGGCATCCAGATAGCGGTCAACCAGAGTTTTGACCACCGCTTTTTTGACCTTGCCCGCCGCATCCAGCGGGGTGATGAGAGCCGGCATGATGCCGGTGAATTGGATCTTTGACATGATTATTTATCTTTCTTTATGATTGGGAATTATTTTTCATCACTTTCAGCGGAGTTCTGATTGAGGATCGGTTCATCCAGAGTCCAGACCGTCAACCCCTGATACTTCTCTTTGGGCTGTTTCGGGCAGAAAAGCAGCACGATGAATGCCCCGATCAGCGAAATCGGCAGGAAGAAGTAGAAACTGCGCGCCTGCGGTGCATCCGTGATCAATGCATTACTGTAAATATACCAGATCAGGATCGCTTCGGCATAACCCAGCACCGCCATACCGCCGAGCGCACTGACCTTGCCGATCCACATACGGCGCAACTTTTTGAATGCATACGGGATCAGGATCACCAAACCGATGATCAGCGGCCACAGCACCATCGAAAAGCCGATCTTACCGGCATAACCCCACGGCAGAGAATTATCCCTGACCCACGCCTGCCAGTCGGAACGGGAAAGCGCATACCACGCATTCCAGCCCCAGCCTTCACCGAAAGCAAATGCCGTGTACGCCCAGATGAGTTTGGAATTCGCCCGGCTGGAAAGCACCGCAAACAGAAACGCCGGTAAAATCGCCGCTCCCAGCAAGCCGAAAAGTGTTCCCACTTCGGAAACCGACTGGCTCAACCATTTGCCCGAAACTTCCAGTGCCAGCGCCAGCAAAATGGAAAATACCCCGATCCAGAGCGTTGCCAGTTTGGAAATGCGCACCTCTCCGGCATCATCCAGTTTCTTATTGATGAATTTGACGTGGAACTCCTTGAGCCAGATCGTCGCCATCGAATTCATACCCGCACTCAAAGTACTCATGATCGCCGCCAGCATACCCGCCATGAAAAGTCCGGGCATCGGAGTCGGCAGATGGTTCGCCATGAAAACAAAGAACGCCTTGTCACCCTCACCGGCACCGGGCGCACCGACCGGATTCTGCACATAGTAGGTGTAGATCGCCAGCCCCGTGAACCAGAGCATCAGCGTGAAGATCAATGCCGAACCGGTGGCCACCAGTTTCGCCTTGAAACCCTCTTTCCAGTTTTTCGTGGAAAGGTATCTCTGGATCGTGATCTGGTCACTGCACGCACTGGTCAGAGGCGCAATAAACGCATTCCAGATCATCAGGAAAAAGAGCAGTCTCACATAGGGGGAAAGCGAATAGAAATCCGGATCGGAAAACTGCGGCACTCCGTGACCGTTGGCAAATGCACAACGCACCGCTTCGACCGCACCGCCGTCGATCTTGGTGCAAACCAGAATGATCAACAGCACAAAACTGCCGAAAAGCACAAAGAACTGCAGCACATCAGTCCACACCACCGCTTTGGCTCCGCCTTTGACCGTGTAGATCATGCCGACGACCCCGACCAGCAGAATGGAGAACCACGGCGCCCAGTGATAAGATGCTTCAAAAATTTTGGCCGTAGTGTAAAGCACCATCGCCAGATACATCGTTCTGGCATAGAATGCCGAAATCGCCACGATCGCCCGCACCGAACTGTCGTAACGGTATTCCAGATATTCGTAGGGCGTAAAACTGCCCAGCCGGAAATAGAAGCGGACAAACAGCAAATACGCCGGAATATTCAGCAACATACCCAAAGTGCCGCTGATGATGAAAAGCGTCAGCCCGTAATTGTAGATCTCGCCGGGTACCTGAACCAGCGAAATGGAACTCAACAACGCCATCATACACGCCAAACCGACAGCAATGGCAGGCATTTTCCGGCCGCCGAGCAGATAGTTCACTGAACTTTTTTCACCCCGTGAACAGTAAAAACCAATGCCCAGCACCGCAACAAAGTAAGCCACGATGATCAGGTAATCGATCCAAGATTGTGTCATGATATTTTATCCCCCCTGTGATCATTCATATTTGGCGAGGATTTCCGCATATTCCAGAAATTCCCGGTCGCCGTAAAGTTTCATATATGCCTCATCCTGGCGCACCGCAAAAGTGGTAATGTTGCGGATACCCAGCGATGTATAAAAACGGATATCTTCCTCGCAGACCTTTTTGTCAAAGGGCGATTTGTGTCTTTCATCCGGCTTGCCCCACAGAGAAGCATCCAGCCAGTATTCCAGCACATGAATCTTTTCCGGGCCGTAGAGGGCAAGTTGTTCCATCAAATGCCGCACATACTGCCGGTTGGCGGCACTGCGCCGGTCGCAGATGGCGTAATCAAAACTGCGCAGATAGGGCGCAAATTCACAGAAAACGTTCTCTTCCGGTTTGACCAGCTGCGGTGCGGGCATGGTGGTATAGTAGGCAAGGTAGGCGATCTGCGCTTCCGGATCATCCTGCCGCAGTTTCCGGGCCATGGCATTGACCGAGAGCAGATGCTGTTCACTGAATGAATAAATACTGCATTCCGGGCAGTGACACCATTCGCGGCCCGGTTCGATATCGCATCCCCAGAAAAAGTAGTTCTTCGTGGAACTGGGCAATGCTTTGGCCAGTTTGGCGGCATTTTCCGCGATGACATTTTCCAGCAATCCCGGCGCAGTAACGCACCAATTCAGGTTGCGGGCGCGGATTTTGGAACGCAGTGTCTGAATGAAATATTCCGGGTGGCTGTCGTAAAGCGCATCGGGCAGCAGATTTTTGGAAGCATGAAGTTCATATTCACAATCCAGCCCCGCCGCCGCCACGCTCTGACGGAATTCATCACTGCCGTACCACCCCAGACCGGCCAATACATCATGACTGTCGCCGCCGCCGGAGTGCATACCCAATGTATTAAGTCCATTGGTTTTAAGTTTGTTTATCCAATCCACGCCCTTGAAGTCATCCGGCACGAGGACTACACCTTTTTTAAATTTTTTCATACCCGGAAATCCCATATATCAATAAATTCTGACATTCATCTGATACAATTCGCAAATGCCTTTGACCGCCACACTGCCGTCGCCGATGGAAACGGCCGGTTCCGATGCCGGGGCATTGAGTTTGAATGCTTTGTGGCGCAAAACCGGGGCCGCCCCGCCATTGATATAGACCTCTGCGGTCTGACTGGCGACATCGATCATGATCCTGACTGGTACTTTGCCATCTTCCGGCAGGGTGAATGTGACCGGTTTTTCATCGAGGAAACGCACACTGTTGCGGCCGAAACGCAAACCCCACAGAATACCTTTGCCATCCGGCCCGTTGAGCGTGATCAACGTCTGCTGCTGGGGGCCGGGACAATTTTCATCCGTACCGCTGTAAACCAGATCGATCACGATGAATCGCGGTTCTCCGGTCAGCGCGTGGCGCAGGATCGGCCCGGCGGTCTGACTGTTGAGCGTGATCGAAGTGGAACTGTAAAGCAGATTTCTGCTGTTGAAACTCAATTTTCTCCAGTGACGGTGATTGGTCGGAGTAAGCGTGATCTCCTGCACCGGGTCAGTCGCCGGCACCGTCAGAGTTTCCCCGGCAAATGCTCCGGTACCCAGACACATTGCCGCCAGAAGTGCGAATGATTTTTTCATATTCATACCCTTTTTAAATTGTTGGTGGTCAATAAACTTTTACTTCAGCACCGTAGAAACGGCAACTGCCTTCCACGGCGACACTGCCATCGCCGAAAGTGATCGTCGGATTGCCCCGGTTGATCTTCAAAGCCTTGTGGACCAAAGCGGGGAAAAGCGAATGATTGAAAAAGATTTCCGCCTTGTCATTTTCCCGGTCGATCAGCAAAAGCACATGGATCCGGCCGTTGGCATCCGGCCGCACCGGAAGAGGTGCTTCATCGAGGAAACGGAAGTGATCTTTGCCGAAACGGAAACCGTAAAGATAACTTTTGCCCTCTTCCACGGCATCCACGATGATGGTGGTCTGCAACTGGGCTTTGGTGCAATTTTCATCGAGGGGTGAAAATTCAAATTCCACCGCCACAAAACGCATATTGCCGTTGGCAAAAGCGTGACGGAACATCGGCCCGGCACTCTGATTGTTGAATTGGAAATATTCATTGGCCGTGATCAGATTGTTGCGGTTGAATGAAAGTTTCTGCCACCCCTGCGACCGGCCCGGAGCAAGCGCGATCACCCCCGTTTCTTCAGCGGGCAGTTGATCTTTGATCGTAGCCGGCGGCCTGACCCCATGCATGATGATTTCGGCACTGTGCAGTAAAGTTTCGCCTTTGATCGCCACACTGCCGTCGCCGAAAGAGACCGCTTCCGCCGTGCGGTTGATCACGATCGGGCGGTGACGCAGAATTGGTTCCGTGCCGTCACCGATATAAACTTCCGCCGCTCCGGAAACCGGATCGATCACGATCCGGCCGGTAACTTTGCCGTCACTGCCGACCGGAAATGTCACCGGAGCATCATCGACAAAACGGATGCTGTTGCCGGTGAAACGGAATCCCCACAAATTGGATTTGCCCGCCGCACCATCCAGCACGATCAACGCCTGCAACTGGGGATTTCTTTCCTGCAAATCTTTCACCGTAAAGGCGAATCGCACTTCCAGAAAATCGCATTTTGCCTTGAGCAAATGGCGGATGACCGGCCCGTTTACCCGGCTGTCGAGCTTGAATCCGTCATTCTGGATGGCGAAATTGGCCGCACTGCCGATTTTCACCCACTGGCTGTGGTCTTCGGGGGTAAGAGTGACAGTCGCTTTTTCGCCTGATTCCGGAATCCGCTCTGCCACGGTCGGCATCAGGGAAACCGGCAGATCTCTTTCATTGGGCTTGTGGATGACCAGCAATGCACCATCGACCAGATATCCGGCAACGGTGGAATTCAACACCTGCAGATTGCGGAAACTCACCTTGCTTTTGCCCTGCGGAGCAAGCGAACCGATAATGATGCTGTTTCCGGCCAGATATCCCATTTTGGATACGGAATATCTTTCCACGACTTCCGCATCATCAGCGAAACGGGTACGCATTTCGCCGCGGTAGACCTGACGGCCGTCGATGGTCAGAGTGAGAATGTTGTTGTTGATATTCAAGGCGTAATTATGGAAATTACCGGTAGTGTCGCAAGCGTGGAAAAATCCGGCATTTTTCAACCTCACTCCGTTGGCATGAAATTGCAGTGTTTCGGTGAAAACCCCGTTGGCAATACGCATGACGGCGGCTTCCGGAGCGGTGGCAAAGCCCAGTTTGACCTCCGCACTGACGGTGATATTGCTGTTGGCACTTGCCTCCAGCGGATGCACCAGATTGGAAACGAAATCATCGGTCACGTCGCAAAGGACATAGGCGTTATCCTCGATATATTCCGATTTACCGGCAACGAAGCCTTCACTGCCGAAAAGTCGCCGCCATGCGCCCTGATTGCCGCCGTAGACCAGCAGTTGATCGCCAGCCAGCAGTGTTCTCGGTGCGGCATCGCCGGTAGTTCTGACCGACACGATATTTTTACCCGGATGCCAGATACTCTGCGGCACTTCATAGACGGCCAGACCGTCAAGCGTGCGGCCGTTTTCCAGCAAAGTGCCGTTGAAATGCACCTGCACAGTATCCACGGAAGCGTTGCGCAAATGGAGCATCAGCAACATTTTTGCTCCGGGATTTTCATTGCCGCAGTACAATTCGATCTCCTTGCCGTCACGGTCAACAGGCATGGGCCCGGCCGGAACGACTTTGGGCATGATCTGGAATCTTTCCCAATCCCTGCCGTAAGAACCGGCATTGGAATAGACGTGGGAGAAGTAATAAAATTTGTTGAGCCCCATCAACAGTTTTTCATCCCCGATCTCATTGAGATAACGGGCGTGATCCAGACCGGGAAAATACTCATTGAATGAGTAAATGCCGACCTTTTCATAGTGGGCAACCGCCGCCTGACCGCGGAAGTTGAGCGGGTTGTTGTTGCGTTTGAGCAAGGGGTGCTGACCGACCATCTGCGCTTCGGTCTGGGTGGAGTAGAATTTCACTCGCGGATAGCGGCGGGCCAATTCTGCCATGTAGGCGGTCTGATTGAGGCGGATCTCACTGCCGCCGGCAACGATATCGACCAGCCCGTCGGCGCACCATTTTTCCAGATCGAGGCCCTGGGCCAGACACGCCCCGACCGAATCCAGCACTCTGACCATCAACAATATGGGGCGGTTGCGTTTCCGGCCCGCTTCGTCGCAGATGATGCGCATTTGCCGGATCATATCGGTCATGCCGTCGATTTCCGCCTGCGTCACCTGATCGCCGAATGCGGCGGATTTGAGAAATGCCCAGTGGCGGCAGAAGTCAAGTTCGATACCGTCGAGCGGGTATCTTTCGACGACCTCCCGGATGATGGCACACGCCAGATCACGCACCTCTTTTTTGCTGTAATCCACGCCATTCCAGTAGCCGTAAGGCGGACGGACGTCACGGGTGGAAAAGAGCAGATCGGGGCGTTGGGTTTTCAATGGCGGCCACAAATCTTCGCCGCCGGTAAAGGAGTCGTGGCAGTCATTCATGCGCATGGAAAAGAAACTTTCCATATTGTGAGCATGGGCGAAACGCAAACTTTCCATCATCGGGTCGGTGCCATTGGCGTAGAAAAATTCCAGAGCCGCCCGGAATTTGGCGTGGTTGGTCAGATCGTTGAAAATTTTACTGGGAAAAGTGACATTGCCGAAACCGGTAGTCACCGGGCAGTAACTGATGACTTCAACGTGGGAACCGATCAAGCCGTCATGGCGCAGTTTGAGGAAGTTTTCCACCGAAGGGACCCGCAAAATGGCAGAAGAAATTTCACAACCGTCATTGTTGAAGATCACCCGGCGCGGACGGGATTGCAGTTTTTCCCATCTGGCTTGAGCCATTTCCGGGTCGATGGTATCACCGGCAAAGAGAGCGAGGCCCAGAACAGTGCCGGAAATGAGCATCAATTTTTTGAAAAATCTCTGTTTCATACTGTTTTTTCCTGTTTTCTGTTATTATCCCGAATTTTATAAAAATCAAAAAATCATCTTTTTTTATACACAACTTTTGATCTGCAGTGTGAGGCAAAGGCGGATAAGCAGGATCCACCTTCGCCAAGGCTGCGGCGGACAGGGTGTACTATCGTACTCGACTGCGAAAACGTCCGCAGACAGGCCAAGAGATTGCCCGCAATGCACCACCGTAACTTGTTTTTTTACAAAATTTAAGATTTTTCCGCTGAAAATCCCGAATCCGGGCAAAATAATCTCCGGACATAAACCACTGGTTTACGCCGGAGCATTATCATAACATCACACTTCAGAAGGAAGTTTTTACCGTATTATTCTGAACATACACTGCCAGCACCGGATTACCGGCGGAATCTTTGGATTCATCTCTGGCTTCCTGCGGGGTCATGCTGGAAACGTGACCGTCAGACCAGCCGATATTGGCTTTGCCGCCGTGGTCAAACGCCGCAACGTTGGCATTGGTCGCACTGAATTTAGCATTGCCCCATTCGGCCATCTGTTTACCTGTAGCCGGGTTGAAAGTGTCAGCCATGATCATTTTGGTACCCTGGATGCGGTCAAGGAAAAGATAATGAACTGTAGCACTTCCCAGCGTAGTTTCAATTCCGGCGTCTTCTCCCAGATAATTCGCCCATTTGTTGGTGCTGTTGACCCGCATAATACCATAGGAGGCGGTTCTCTGTGTAACCCAAGCTTCGGTACTGCCTTCGGGATATCCGGTCGGCTCATGGGAAGGACAAAGCAGAATATTGGTATCAAAGTCAAATCCGCGCAATTTAAGTACGTTGGCCCAAGCCTGTCCTACCCAAACAGTCCATACGGCACCGCCCTGATGGGCATCGGCATAAAAACGGATTTGGGTGAGGCACTGTTTCTGGTTATTGATACAGCTGGCGGCACGGCCGCGTTCACGGGCGGAGTTGAGGGCGGGCAGCAGAATAGCCGCCAAAATGGCGATGATCGCAATGACGACGAGAAGTTCAATAAGAGTAAAGCTGTGCTTTACTCCGCCATGGCGGAGTTCGGAATTTCCGGAAACGGTCATTTTTTTCATAACAAACCTCACTTTTTTTGATTTTAAGGAAGCGGGAACCAATTTTTACTTTTACAATGGTAACTGACAACTCTCAAAAAATGCAACTTTTTAATCAGCGAACCACCATTTTTTCAACTTCTCAAACGTTGTTTTCACCTTAAAAAGTGCTTTTTCTGACATTTCAACTGTCATTACACCTTATAACAATATTTAATATACTACTGCTTTTTATTTTTGTCAAATATTTTTTTGACTTTTTTTATAACTGTACTGCTTTTGTGAAAAATCAAACCTGCGGTGGCGCATTGCGGGCAATCTCTTGCCAAATCGGCGGACTCAAGCTCGGTCGAGTATGGTTATACACTCCCTCGCTTTCGCCTTGATTTGGCGGCGACCTTGCCTCACACTGCATCCACCGGTTGCTAACAAGCCGTGTCGGCTCGCTCACGCTCGATATGCGCCCGGTACGGATAGGTACGGAGGGGTACGGATGAGTACGGAGCAACGCAAGCCGGGGATAAACCGGCGGCCGGTGCGGTTGGCTCGCTTACGCTTTTACCACGCACCATGAACCTGCGGGCATGGTCAACTGGCGGCCTTTTACCGCACCCTTTCCGGCAATGATCTTTCCATCGGCGAAAGGCAATTCAAAAGACTCCTGCGGACAATCCTTTTCTTTGAAAATCAGCACATAACCGGCATCGGAACTCAAGCCGGTGAAACTTTTGCCATCCGGTTCCGTGCCGACGGGGGAAATCACGGAATGGAAAATATCCCGGCGGATCTTGCGGTGCAAACCGATCATCTCCCGCAAAGTGTCAGCATATTCCGGCGGCAATGCCGACGGAGCAGTCCAAATCAGCATATTGGCAAAAATGGCAATGGCGCACCAGTAGTCAAAAGAATATGCCGCCGGATCGGGAGCATCGGGAGCCGGATCGCGGATATCTGCGGGCGACGGCACTTCGATCTGCAGCGTCTGCGGGCGCACATAGCGGCTCAACTGCCACAAATTACGCAACGTTTTTTCCGGATGATAGGAGATCTCACCGGGCAGATAGCAGTAGCGGTTTTCCAGAAAGATGTTGCCGTATTCAAGAAAATAGAAGTACCCCGGCCGCTGGCCGTTGGTCGTGTCAAGGTTGAAAAAGATCTGTTTGCCGCTCTTTTCCCGCACGGTGCGGAGCAGAGATTCAAGATTTTCCTGCGCCTGATAATTCTGAATGCGGACACCATCGATTTTCACCGTGGCAAAGTGATATTTCCGGTGATAATCCAGAAGCATGGCGGCAAATTCAGCGTGGTCGGCAAAGAGTCTGGTGTATGACGGTGCGCACCACAACCCCAGCTTGACCCCGGCATTTTCAGCGGCATCGACCAGCGGCGCAAAACCGGCAGGCAGACGGCCGGAATTGATCTGCCAGAAATCCGCACTGATCGCCAGATTGTTGCCGGTCAATTCGTTAAGACCTTTGCCCTGCTGCCATGAATCGTCGATCTGATAGACCTCCGCCCCGATCAAACCGGCGGCGGCGATCTCATCCAAAAGAAATTTCTCCCCGGTCAACTGCGGAAATCTGCCGCATCCCCACGGATTGACCAGCACCGCGGCTTCGGATTCCGCCATCGGGAACCGGCCGGATAAATAGTTATGCAAGGCGGCAGTAAGATCACCTTTGCCGGTCAGAGCGATCCAGACCGTGCGGTAACTGCGGAAAGTTTTACCGGGCATCAATTCACCGGGCATCACGCCCCAGCAACAACTGCAAAGCGTATTTTCCCCGATGCGGAAGTCATATTTTTCAAAATCCCGTCTTTCCGCACTGGGCGGGGCCTCCTGCAAAACGAGAAGTGCCGGAACATCATTTTCAGCGAGAATCAGCAAGTTGCCGGAAAATTTCTCTTCCCCGTTTCCGGCGGCAGAGTGTTCGATGACCAGATCGTTATGGTAGTCGGTGCGGCCGCGGAATTCCACACTTTTCACCGCTTTGACCCCATCGGCAAGGGCGATGGAATCAACGTCACTCTCCAGCACGGCATCAGGAAAACGGCTGCAGGCGGCGGATAATTCCGGGCGGTAACTCCAGTAGCAGTTGGGAATGCTCTGCGAAACAAGTTCATTCTGCACCGAAATCGCCGGCAGATCGGGATAAATGCGGAAAATACGGGTGAATTCCGCCTGCTGGTAACTCTCTTTGAAAGAAAACCTTACTTCGATATGCGGCGCATCAAAGGGGGGATTTTCCACAATAACTGCGGAAACAGGCGATGAAATATGCCAGTCGGTTTCGTTTCTTCCGGGCATATTCAACCCGAAAAATGAACAATCGCAGGAGTTTTTCTGCGGAGCGGAAAATTCAGTACCGCCACTGACCAGCGATACAGTGACAGGATAATGGTTCTGCAAGTCGATCGTGCGCTGCAGAAATTGATTGCCGATGACCAGACGGGAATCATCCCAACGGGCAAATGCAGTGCGGAAAGTAAGTTTTTCAGCCATGATCAAACCTCCCAAGTCCGCAGTGACTGCTGGGAACGGTATTCCGATAAAAGCTGACCTATGCCCTTGACGCAAATGTGGGTATTGAGCAGTTTTTTGGCCCGTTCCGCCTTGCGCTGGCAGAGCAGTGAAGTAATTTTCTGGTGGCCGCGGATCTTGGCAACAGTACCCTCTTTGACCTGCGGCACCAGCGATTTGCCGATGGCCAGAATCGACGGACAAAGGTAGGAACGCACCCGGAAAAAGGGCATCTGACGGCGCATATAATCAAAAATCGCCGGGGATTTGGATAAACGGCAGAGATGGAGATGAAAATTGTCATCATGGCGGATCGCTTCATGCACATGGACGATGCGGTCGGCATTTTCCGCCAGCGGATTCAACGATGCCAACTCCTCATCTGTGGCGTAACGGCAGGCAAGTTCGACGGCTTTTTCCTCCACCGCCAAACGCAACTGCATGGAATCCCAGACATCTTCAGGGGAAAGCAGAGCGATCCGGGTGCCGGAACGTTTTTTGGTGACGAGAAGTTTTTCGCTTTCCAGCATCTTAAAAGCGATGGAAGCCGGTTGGGTACTTACGCCGAACATTTGCGCCATCATCCGCAAAGAGATCTGTTCGCCGGGGGCAAGCGCACCCTCGCTGATCATCCGGATCATGCGCTCAATGATCAACTCGGCGAAATCGCAACTTTCACTGTTGTCCATTAAAGAATCCTCATTGTATTATTTCCAAACTGTGATGACAAAAAATTTAATTTTCTGTAATTTCAGTGACAGCCGTATACTATACTCATTTCGCCTTGAAAAATCAAGTTTTTCAGCAAAATTTATCAGAAAAAATCTGCGGATATGATAATTTAATGCTTCGGATTTACCGGAAAAAGCGACTTTCTTGCGGTAAAGAACAGTAATCAACGGTAACAAACGGTAACAAACGGATAGTTGGCGGGGAGATTTCCCGGCTTGCGTTGCTCCGTACTTATCCGTACAACTCCGTCCCCCTCCGTACCGGGCGTATATCGAGCGTAAGCGAGGTGCAAGTTTGCTCCGGGTGTGTTGCCGTTAACAAACCGGTGGAGCGGTTATTGGCTTTTGCGCGTATTGTTGCCGTTAACAAACCGGTGGAGCGGTTATTGGCTCTTAACGGGCAAAAGTTTATTCGCATACGGGCTGCGCGCTCGGCGGCGACCGCCTCGCACCCGTAAGAAAAACGCCATTGTGCGGCTCGCTTGCGCTCGATATGCGCCCGGTACGGATAGGTACGGAGGGGTACGGATGAGTACGGAGCAACGCCAGCCGGGCTATCCGTTAATTACCGTTAGTTACCGTTGAGCCGAAACAAACAAAACCCCGGCAGACTGCTGTCTACCGGGGGGTACGGGGGGCAACGCCCCCTGTAAAGGGCGGTGTCAACCGCCCGCCGAGCCGAAACACACAGCGGCTTTTTGCGAAGCAGTGCGAGGCAATGTCGAAGTCAAACAGAGGCAACGGCGAGGGAGCATACTATGTATGTGACCGAGCCGGTGTCCGATAGTTTGACAAGAGATTGCCCGCAATGCAAAGCAAAATCGGGGGTACGGGGGCGCAGCCCCTGTAAAGGGCGGTGTCAACCGCCCGCCGAGCCGAAACAAACAAAACCCCGGCAGACTGCTGTCTACCGGGGGGTACGGGGGGCAACGCCCCCTGTAAAGGGCGGCTTTGCCGCCCGCCCGATCAAGCCCCGGATAAAATCCGGGGCGCGACACCCCGCTTTTCTTTTGGTTACTTTTCTTTTCTCGTGAAAAGAAAAGTAACTATTTGAGGATGAGGAGTTTGGCGGCGCGTTCTTTGATGAGCAGTTCGATGTTGGTGCAAAGGGCGGGAATTTCGGTGGAGTTGCCGGAATTGACTGCTTCATTGAGTTTGGCGACGAGTTCTTTAATGGAATTGACTTCGTTATTTACGCCGGGGTGTTCCATGGGGTCGGCGAATCGGGCGGCATCGGCGACTTTACGGATGGTATCTTTATCATTTATGGTGGCGCGGTTGGCGACAGAAGCGAGTTCAAAGGCGACGATTTTCCAGCTGACGGTTTGGAGTTTGATATTTTGTTCGACGTTATTGATGACTTCTCTGCCGGTATCCAGAGCGAGGATTTTCCAGGTAAAAAAGGCGAGTACGATGAATTCGATCAGGGAGAACCATCCGCAATGCATGGAAGTAATTTTGCATATTTCCAACAATACGGCGATGGCGGCGATGGCCGTGGTGACAGCCAGATAACTTTTGATCATGATGGGAAAAGCGGCATTGAGGATATATTTGATATTCACGCCTTTGGCCCAGAATCCGAGTGAAATGGCGAAAACGATCATGGCGAAAACGCTCCAGAGGTATGCGGTAATGAGCAAATTGGTGCGTCTAAGCAGAAAGAGAAGAATGGTCAGTATGGCGATACCGATGACTGAACCGGCGATGATTCTGATGAAATTTTTGTGCATAGTATTTTCTCCGTAAATAAAATTTTAATTCACAACCGGGTGATATCAGGACAATTTTTCGCCGCATTCGAGACAGAATTTGGCACCGGGAACGATTTTTTTACTGCATTTGGGGCAAATCGGTTCGGTCAATTCCTTACCGCATTCGAGGCAGAACTTGGCTTTGGGGACATTTTTGCCGCAATTCGGGCAGAGGATGGAATTATTTTCCGGGTTTTGCGGTGGTTCATATTTTTCGCCGCATTGCAGACAGAATTTGGCAGAATTTGGCAGAGCGGCGCCGCATTTACTGCATGAAATATTATTGATAAGGGCGGCGGCGACCGGGGTGGCGGTTTGATCGAGGGCATTTCCCATCATGCTGCCGACGGTATTGCCGACGGTGCCGCCGATACCGCTGATCATACCCATACCGATACCCATATTTGCAAGTTGACCGGTGGCTTCATTTTCGGCGAATTTTTCGGCGACGTCGAATCTTCTTTCGTCCTGATAGGTGTAACCTTCGAGGGAGCGTTTACGGGCGATGCCTTCGGCTTCGATGACCATTTGCTGTGCTTTGGTTTGCTGTTCGATGATGCCGAGCTGCTGCCGGAGTTTGGCTTCGGCGACATCGGCGTACTGGCGGAAATAGAGTTCTTTGAACCGGCGGTAATCTTTGTTGTCTTCCGGTTTGACGATGGTGGTGACGATGAAATTATTCAAAGAAACGCCGTAATCGGAGAAATCGACATTGAGTTTTTCCTGCAGAACGGTGGAGATATGTTCCAGATATTCATCGATTTCAAAAACGTTGATTTTCTCCTGTTTGATAAGGCTGACGATGTAGTTTTTCAGCCGGAGCATGAGAAAAGCGCGGAATTTTTCGACGAGTTGATTCTGGTCGAGAATCCTTTCGGTGCCGACAACTTTGATGAGCAGTTGTCTGGGGTTGGCCACTTGCAGGAACATTTCACCGCAGGCGCCGAGTTGGATGGGGAAATTGTAGGTTGGTTCCATATATTCGAGTTTGGAACTGGTACCCCATTTGATCGCCATCTGCTCGGTCATATTGACGAAATATACTTCGCAGTGGAAAGGAGTTTTATCTCCGGTAACTTCATTGAAAAATTTACCGACCAGCGGCATATTCTGGGTGGTAAGAGTGTGTCTTCCGGGGCCGAAAGAATCGAGAGCCTGACCATTCATAAAGAAAATGGCCTGTTGTGATTCGTGTACGATCAACTGACTGCCGGTGTAGAAATCTTCCAGCGGATGTTTCCAGATGAAACAGTTGTTGTTGATATCACATTGGATGACCGATGCAATGGCTTCAGACATGATGGTAGTCTCCCCACATAGAATTAAGTTGATGAATTTCAATAATATATTGTTAATATAACTTTAAAATGCTGATAAAGCAAGATAAAATCATTTTTTATTGAAAAAATTTTGTGGACTGAAAAACCGGCAGGTTTTTTCAATCAGATCACAGGTAGATGTATTTGGCAATGAAAAGCAGTGAAATGCACCACAAAAGCCAGTTGACCCGGCCTTTGATACCGCAGTTGAGCAGTGTCCAGGCGATAACTCCCATGCCCAGACCGTCGCTGATGCTGTAGGTGAAAACCATGCCGCAAATCAGCAGATATGCCGGCACCGCACCGGCAATGTCATCCATATCAATATTTTTCACCGCCCGGAGCATCAGAAATCCCACGATGATCAGGGCCGGAGCAGTGGCAAAGCCGGGGATCGCCATGAATATCGGCGCCGCAATCAGTGAGAGCAGAAACAGAAATGCTCCGGTCAACGCCGCCAGACCGGTTCGCGCTCCGACATTGACACCGGTGGCCGATTCCGCCATGGTGGTCACCGTGCTGGTTCCCAGAATACCACCGGCAAAAGTGGCAACCGAATCCGCCAGCAATGCTCCGCGCAATCTGGGGATCGTGCCATCTTTTTTCATCAATGGCGTGTTGACCACTGCGCCGTTGATGGTGCCGACCGTATCAAAAAAGTCCGCAAAAAGAAAGGAGAAGCATATCACCGCAAAGTCGAAAGATCTGACCAGCTCCCAGCCGTGATGACCGGTTGTGGAACAATGCCAGGAATCAACATCGAATGCGGCTCCGAAAATCTGACCGAATCCGGCAAAGGTGGCCCGGAATGCTTCACCGCTGAAGTCGGGGAAAAGGGAATAACATCCGGCCTCCGGAATGACCCGGTAGATACCGAGCAACTGACATATCATGCCGAGCAGCCAGGTGGCAAGAATACCGATGAGCATGGAACCGGCAACTTTTCTGTGCATCAGATAAGCGGTGATCAGCACCCCGGTCAGTGCCAGAATAGCGGAAATACCCACTGTGGGGAAGTCCGGTCCGAAAAAGTGCTGAATGGTCAGCAGGGTATCCGGATGTGACCGGATGATGTTGGCATTTTTGAAAGCGATGAGCGTAATGAATAATCCCACGCCCGCGCCCATGGCGTTTTTGAGCGGCATGGGGATCGCTTCAATGATCTTTTCCCGGATGGACGATATGGAAAGCAGGAAAAAAATGAGACCTTCAACAATGACGGCAAAAAGGGCGAATTGCCATGAAAACCCCATAGTTCTTACGACGGTAAAGGCGAAAAAGGCATTGAGTCCCATGCCGGGGGCGAGCAATAACGGGAAGTTGGCAAAAAAAGCCATGCACAGAGTGCCGATAAATGCGGCGATGGCAGTGGCGCACAATACGCCGCCGCGATCCATACCGGCAGATGAGAGGATGGCGGGATTGACTGCGAGGATGTAAGAAACCGCCAGAAAGGTGACCAAACCGGTATAAATTTCCCGTTTTACAGTGGTATTATTCTCTTTGATCTTGAAAGTTTTTTCCAGCCACGAAATCATTTCCCATCCCCGTTGAAAATATATTGTTCAGACCTGTTTGGTCTGTAAGTACAGATTTTTAATATACATCCGCAACGGCGAAATGCAATTTGGTTTCCGTCAAGTTTTCTGAAGTTGCCGGATTTTTTTATCAACAGCTAATTATAAAATAGAGAAAAGAAATGAAGAAATATAGCACACTTCAAAAAAACATCAAATCACGCCCCGGTAGCGAAACTCAAGAAGGGGGGTGATAATAATAGTGTATTTTATCAAAACATCAAACCATATCAGTCAAAGGGGACGGCAGGTTTGGTGCAACTGCAGGGAACCGGGAAACAACAGGGCAACGCTCCGGAGCCACATACAAAAAAATCCCGCTTCCGGAAATTGACGAAAACGGGATGAGAATCTGTGACCGTTACTGCTGAACGTTGTTCTGCGGCATGGCAGCCGGCTGCTGATACTGAACCGCCTGCGGCTGCTGGTACTGAACCGCCTGCTGCGGCATAACGCCCGGCTGCTGATACATCTGACCGGTGGCCGCGGCCAGTTTCGCCTGCGCGGCAGCCATATAAGCCGCTTTGGCCATCTCTGAATTCACGATCCGTTTGCCAAGCGGAGCAAAGGACGCCTTGGCAATTTTGAAGTGAGCCAGACCAAAGGGGATCAATATGATCGTACAGCAATAGCCCAAACCGGTAAGCACATGGGCAACCGAAAGCCAGAATCCGGAGAAAATACACCAGAGAACATTCACAAAACCGGAACCGGCAACCGCTTTTTCACCAACGATCTCCGCCGGCACCAGTTCCTTGCCGAAAGGCAGAAACGCAAAGGACGCCACCCGGAAACAGGCAATGCCGATCGGAATACCGATGATCGTAATGCACCACAGACACCCGGCAAGCAGCCAAACCAAACCGTAAAAAACACCGCCGCCGAATACGAACCACAACAAATTTCCAACGAAGCTCATTTTTTTCTCCTGCAAGTTTTCGATTTATGGAAATTCCCCCCCTGTAAAACAACCGCATTTTACAGGCAAATGTATCCCACTGAAAAAATCCGGGAAACATTCAAGACCTCAAAATATATCACCATTTCAGAGATTTTTCAAGCAGTTATATCCATATCTGATAATTTTATACCGGTTTACCGCTTTTGAAATATCTTTCCGGCAGATGATTCCTCCAAAAAAATCAAAAAAACGCCTGCCGGTTCAGTTGTTCCGCCGATGCGTGAAGCGGATAACCAATATGACGCCGATGGCGGCAAAAGGCTTTTCGGTAAAGTGCTTGAAATCGAATTACCGGATTCACCCGCTGTGCTGCAGCCCATCCCCCATGGGAGAATAAATGACTTGGTTAACTATCCGGATTTTCCGGACAACTCACTGATAAAAATATCGCTCAATCCGTTTAATTATATTGTAAAAACGCCTTCCTGTGCTATATTTTGCTTATGAACTATCCGACGACACAATCTTCTCTATTGGAAAGAGTGCAGCAGGGCGATGAAATTTCGTGGAACGAATTTTATTTCCGCTACGCTCCCGTGATCCGTGCCGCCGGTATGGGGTTCAAATTCAATGAAACTGAATGTGATGACCTTATCCAGCAGGTGATGCTGAAGTTTTTCAATCATGCAGAAACCTTCGTCTATCGTAAAGGCGAAGTTAAATTCCGCACTTACTTCGCCCAGATCGTTCACAGTCAGGCGGTGGATATGATCAGAAAGAGCGTTACCCAGAAAAATCTGCATTGTGAATTCCCTGACAATCCCGATCCATTCCATGAACTTTTTATGGAAGAGTGGCGCAAAGCGGTTTTTGAAGAAGCAAAAACGGAACTTCGGTTGCGGGTGGATGAAAAAACGTTTATGGCATTTGAACTTTACGGGTTGCAAAACCGCAAAGTTGATACGGTTGCTGATATTCTCGAAATGACTCCCAATCAGATTTATGTTGCTAAAAACCGTTGCCTGAATATATTGCAGAAAATTATTCAGCGGCATAATGAAAATGATGGAGAATTGCACCTTGAAATATGATGTCGGCAGTCAAATCGGCGATTATACGCTCCTTGCTCATTGCGGCAAGGGAGCGTATGGGATGGTTTTTCTTGCTGAAAACAGCATTACGCATCAAAAAGTTGCTCTCAAAATAATTCACACATTCAGCCAAAATTTTGAAAGGGAATTAAAAGGTTTGCAGCAGTATCAGCAAATTTGCCGCGGGACAAATCTTTTGCAGATTTACCATGTCGGTAAAGGCGAAGATTTTTTCTATTACACTATGGATGCGGCTGATTCGATTGGAGAAAAAGAGTATATTCCCAAAACGCTTGCCAACATACTCCAAAGAGATGGCAAACTTCAAATCGAAGAGATCCATGCCATGACAGAAAGCATCTTTGATTGTCTGAAAACATTGCACAGCAAGGGCGTTATGCATCGGGATATAAAGCCTGAAAACATCTTGTATGTGGATGGTCTGGCGGTCTTGGGCGATATCGGTTTGATTACCGATCACGGGCAGACCACACTTGCCGGTACTCCCGGATTCATCCCTCCGGAAGTTCTTGCCGGGATCAGAGATTATGAAACAAAAGATGATTTTTATGCATTGGGTAAAGTTCTTTATTGTGCTTTGACCGGCTTGCCGGTAACACAATATCCGTCGTTCCCGGCAAGCGGAACTCTGACCGGAGCCGGAGAGATCATCAAACTCTACACCAAACTCTGTGCCGGAGAAAAATTTGAACTGCCGCTGAAATCCGGTAACTCCCGGAAGAAGTGGTATATTTTTGGCGTTGCAGCAATGCTTATTCTTGTTGCCGGGATTTTTTATCTGATTCCGGAATCTCCCGAAGTTACAGCCGATATTCCGGAACAAACTGCACCGGAAATACCTGCCTATCAACCATCCCAGGCAATGTTGGATTTGCTGCCGGAATTGCGGCAACACTATCAGCAGTTGGAAACGCAAATGTATACAGCTATGTCGGAAGCTTCAAAAAATATTTCTGAACAGGAAATCGCAGAAGCCGAAAGATATTTGGCACAACATCCGGAAAACCCGCTTTACTGTTATCCTCAAGCGTGGATAACGAGCCGGAAAATGGAACAGGCTAAAGCGGATTTTGACCGTCAACATCAAAATGATCCGGTCTGGTGTTATTTCCGCAATCAACAGGAAATTTCATTTTGTATTGCCGGTCTGCAAGGGGATATACCTGCTGCCGAAGCCCAAAGTAAACTGCGTGATCTCTACCGTCGGCAAGGCGAATTGGAAGCCGCCATCCTGAAAAAATATCAAAAATAATTTTTTCATCGTGTAAGAAATACCTTTTGAGTACGTTCAAAAGTTGGAAACACTTTTTTTGTGGTGTATCCGAGGTAATTTTCAAACTCCTCAAAAAATCTTGAAATTCATCGTTGTGATCTAAACGCGGAGCGTTTTCGGCTGGTTACTTATTCAGTAGCCGCCTCAAACTACCGCGTTAATCTCATCAATGCTGATATTTCAATCTTCTTTTGAATGAGTTTTGAAATCACCTCTACGGCTGTTTGAAAAGGTATTGCCAATGTCCCGGATTTTTTTACATAATGACTTGAATTTGCGGTTTTAAGTGATATATTTTTACGGAACTAACCGAAAGGATTATGATAACGGAAAAATAATTTCGCAACAACTTAAAACATAGAAGATCGCAAATCTTCAAGCGATGAATTTGTAGGAAAACGCCAAACTTTCAAGGAATATCATCCGCTTGCAAGGTATGCCTGTATATATACGGGCGTACTCTTGTCTTGTGTGGTATTCCGGGCATTGGCGTGCCTCCTACAAACACAATCAGGGGTACGTCTTTTTTTGTACCTGTATTCTGAACAAAAAGTTTCAAACAAATTTTAATAAAGGAGATTGAGAAAAATGAGTCTCAATGTCGGAAATAGGTTTAATTTCGTGACAGTCGGCGGGTTCACCACGACCAAGCAGGTAAAAGTAGTCAATGAAAACAAGGAAGAAATCGGGTTTATCAAAGAAAAATTATCCGGAAATATCCTGACCACTTCTCTGAATATTACCGCTGATAAAAAAGGGGCAGAAATTTTGTTTTCTTACCGGAATGGTGATTTTGTCAATGTTTACGGCGAAAAACTCGGTGAAGTTTATGCCAAAGCTTTTCGCTGCCGCAAACCGATCCTGCTGAAAATGAGCGATGGCAGAATATTCCGAGTGCGGACAAACAATGTCTGGAAACAATATCTGTTAATGCCGCAAACTTATGTTCTGACCGGAGAAAACGGGATTGAAGCGACCTATAATTTTACTTCAGGTAAAAATTCTCTTTCCTGTGAAATTTCTGCAAACAGCACCATTGATCCGGATATTATCGTTATGCTTGGGGCATTGATGCTCTTTAAGCCGCTCCACGTCAGTGATGCCAAAGATTTTTCCAGACTGCTCAAGGCTGAAGATCGGGAAGATCAGAAAGATGCCCATTTTATTGCACGGGTGTCTTTTATTTTTGGCGCAATTTTATTTGCCGGCTGGCTGTCGAAATGTCTGATTTTGCTTTTTGATTGATAGCAGATGTTATGAAAAAATACTGCAATACAGCTTTCGCATTTTTATGCCTTATCTGCTTTTGCAGTTGTAAACCCTCCGCCCGCATGGGAGGAGGGCAACGGCGAAAGGATGCTGCTTCAAGCAAAAACACTCTATCGCCGCAAATTATTGAGAAAATTCAAAATACATACCGGGAAGAAACCGGTTATACGATTAAAGTTATAAAAGTTCATAAAGTTACAACTTTTGCCGGAGAAGAACGTTTTATAGAAATCATTATAGAGCGTGAAGGGAGAAGGTTTTTGACTGCGGTGGAAATTGAAAATATTGATGGAATTAAGGTTATAACAATATTATACTTTTGGGAAAAAGAAATAAAATAACAAAGACAGGAAAAAATTATGTCTGAAGAAATGAAAAAATGTCCGTTCTGCGGAGAAGAAATTCTGGCAATGGCAATCAAATGCAAACATTGTCAGAGTATGCTTGACGGTCATATCGGCATTCCGATTGTCAATAGCATATCGGTACCGTCGAATCCGGTCGGCCGTGTGGTTGTCGCCAATAACGGTCTATCTAATTACTTTTATGCGACAATCGGAGTGCCGCTGGCTGTGATCGGAATATTCTTTACCGGTTGGCTCTATATTTGGTCATGTTCCATACCGTTTATATTTTGGATGATGCCGGTTTTTTACGGTTGTATTGCCGGATTATTCATGTTTCTTGCGTTTCGCAACTTCCGGACCGATGATCCGGGAATATTGATTATGTTGGGTATAATTGCCACAGTGGTTGCTTATTATGCCAACTGGGTGTGGTTTGTGGATGACGTATATGATAAATTCATTATGTCTCCCGGAAAGTTGTGGGACAGAATAGAGGCTATTCAAATGTCGCGCATTATAGACATAGATGCTTTCGTCGGCAGCAAACGGGGAATGTTTTCTGTAAAAGATGGTATGCTGGCATTGGCATGGTTGTTGGAGTTTGTTATGATTTGCGGTGGAGTAGTTGCCGGTTTTTATTGTTCGATGAATGAGATTTTTTTCTTTTGTCCCGGATGCAAACGCTGGAACGAAATCAATTCAAAACCATATAGATTTGCTTCCGACAAGCCGGAATATGAATTGACTTCCATTGAGGCAATCATGCAAATGACCACTCCGAAAAATAAAAACAGCGATCATTACACCGTTACGGTATTTGAGTGTCCGTATTGTCGTACCGTATCATATTCTTTGATTGCCCGGAAAGCAATTCTTAAAGACGGAAAATATGAATTCCGGGATAAAAAATTATTGAACCACATCATTTGTCCTGCGGAAAGAGTGGATGAGTTGAAAAATTTCGTCACAAAAGTCGGTATTAAATGTAAAAAATAATGGTTCTTCGACAGTTTGTGACAGAAACAGGCAAAAAATTATAAAAACAGAAAGACGGAATTGCTGGCTGTGGTAATTTGGGGGAATAGTTCCCGCAAGCACAAAACGGTTGGCGGCAAACAAGTCCTGTAAAGTGCTGGTAGCGGAAACTGGACGAGGCGAAGCCGAAGAGCCGGAACGAAGTGACGGCAATCGCCTTTATGGAAGCATCGCTGACAAAAAGGCGGTTGGAAGTAAAAGTATTACGGCGTTTAAGGAAAGCAAAAATGGATTTCATTATTTATTTTTCTCCGGTGGAAATTTTTGTTTGATTTCTTTCATTCAAATTAAAAATAAATTTGCATTGCTTTTCCTGCTTATCAATACAAGTTACTTCTACTTTTTCTGAATCCGACACTGTTGAAACGATTTTTTTGACATTATTTAACGGATGAACTGCATACGGCATACCCGTTTGATCCCAAAGGCAAAGATAAAAAAGTTTACCGCTCTGTAATACGGCAATATAGTTGTTTTCATTG
>SUWG01000012.1 GCA_015061625.1 Lentisphaerota bacterium
GCAACAGTAATTATTTCTAATTTATACATCTGCACAACCGCCTCAACGCAGTTGAGCAACTTCACGTTTTGCTTCACTGCAAAACTCTTCACATCTTCACTTACCGTTTTACGGTAAACTTCACACCCCCACCCTCTCCCCTTTTCAAGAAAAGCGGAATATTGTGCCGCTCCGTTGTCGCGGCTTGATCGAAGCAACAGTAATTATTTCTAATTTATACATCTGCACAACCGCCTCAACGCAGTTGAGCAACTTCACGTTTTGCTTCACTGCAAAACTCTTCACATCTTCACTTACCGTTTTACGGTAAACTTCACACCTCCCCCCCCTCTCCCCTTTTCAAGAAAAGCGGAATATTGTGCCGCTCCGTTGTCGCGGCTTGATCGTTAC
The DNA here is from genome assembly GCA_015061625.1 of Lentisphaerota bacterium. Classification (GTDB taxonomy): domain Bacteria; phylum Verrucomicrobiota; class Lentisphaeria; order Victivallales; family Victivallaceae; genus UBA1784. The sequence goes on from SUWG01000012.1 coordinate 391, forward strand.
TTCAAAAGTTTCATCACATTTTCTTCATCGGTAACGCCGACGATCCTGCCGATCTCCTCGCCGTCTTTGAAAACCACCAGTGTCGGAATGATATCTACCTCAAATTTGGCGGCGATGACCGGAGCTTCATCGATGTCGAGTTTGGTCACTTTCACCTCTTCCGGGAAACGATCCTGATCGGCAAGCGCATTAAGCACATCCCCCTGTTTATGACATGGGCCGTGCCACTGGGCAAAAAAATCCACCAGCACCACGCCCCGCCGGACTGCCGTCGGAAAAGCGGCGGCAGAAAGTTTCTCGATCTTCTTCATAAAAAAATCCTCCTCTTGAAACAATATAAGTCAAAGGGAGGAAAAAAACAAGTTTTGTTCCCGGAAAAATTTTCAGGAAGGATAACTTTTACAGTTTTTTCAGTTCCCATGCGCCGCCGGGAATATCTTTGATGGCGTAACCGAGTTTAGTCAATTCATCGCGCAAACGGTCGCTTTCAGCAAAGTTTTTCGCTTTGCGGGCCTCGGCACGGGCTTCGGCAAGTGCCGTAACTTCCGCCGGGATCGCCACACTTTCACGCACCGCATCCACATCAAAACAGGCGATCACCCGGTCAAAATCACGGAATGCCGCCATGACCGCCTGCGCTCCGGCTTTGGTCAATTTCTGCTCATCCGCCAGACGGTTGGCTCCACGCATAAGTTCAAATGCCGCCGCCAGTGCCGGGGCAATATTCAAATCATCCGCCATTGCCGTTGCAAACGCATTTTTAGTGCTGTCGATCAATTCTCTGACCTCCGTCCCGTCGCCATCAGCGGCAATGGTGCGCAAACGGTCAAACAGATCGTCAAATTTACCCAGCGTTTCTCTGGCCTGATTCAACGCATCCATGGTAAAATTCAATTTTTTGCGGTAGTGCGCACCGACCAGCACCCAGCGGATCTCTCTGCCGCTGAAGCCCTTATTCTGCAAATCACGCAGAGTGTAGAAATTGCCCAGTGATTTGGACATTTTCGTACCATCGACCATCAGGTGTTCGCAATGCAGCCAGTAATTGACCCACTTTTTGCCGGTCGCACTCTCGCTCTGGGCAATTTCGTCCTCGTGATGCGGAAACATATTATCCACACCGCCGGTATGGATGTCAAAAGATTCCCCCAGATACTTCATCGACATCGCACTGCATTCGATATGCCACCCCGGACGGCCCTTGCCCCAGGGACTTTCCCAATAGACATCGCCGTCGGCTTCATCCCACGCTTTCCACAAAGCGAAGTCGCCCACCGCATCTTTGGCATATTCATCCGTGGAAATACGCACCCCGTCACGCTGATTTTCCCGGTCGATACGGGCCAGTTTGCCGTAATCTTTGCATTTGTCGATGGAAAAATAAATGCACTTATCCTGCGCCTGATAAGCAAAACCTTTATCCATAAGAGTCTGGATCAGATTGATCATTTCCGGGATGTGATCGGTCGCCGCCGGATAAACTTCCGCCGGTTCGATACGCAAGGTTTTGATATCTTCAAAAAACGCCTTTTTGTATTTCGCCGTGAATTCCCGCAACGGCAACTCCTCTTTGCGGGAATCGCGGATGGTCTTGTCATCCACGTCGGTAAGATTCATCACCTGGGTCACCGCAAAGCCGAAATACTCCAGCGTGCGCCGCAGGATATCCTCAAAAACATACGCCCGGAAGTTACCGATATGGGCAAAATTATACACCGTGGGGCCGCAGGTATACATTTTGGCGCAACCGGCAGTAAGCGCTTCAAAATTCATCTGACGGCGTTCAAGAGTGTTGAAAAAACGCAAATCCATTTGTCCTTCTCCAATTATTGAATTCATGTATTATCATATAATGTAATCTGTCAGAATGGATTTTTCAACTTGCAAAGCGCATATATCGGCTCTATATTATTGTTAATGTCTTGATTTTTGTAAAATTGACATATAGAATTGTACAACAACGTTTACAATAACATACAAAAGATGTTACTGCGAGTGTGATTTGTCAACCGGAAAACACGGTTTGTCAGCACCCGGCGGATGCAGTGTGAGGCAAGGTCGGGTTTTGCGACGGGTACGGAGCAGGAGCAAGGCGCGAAAAAAGACCGCAATGCGCCGCCGCAGGTTAGATTTGTCAACCGGAAAACACGGTTTGTCAGCATCCGGCGGATGCAGTGTGAGGCAAGGTCGGGTTTTGCGACGAGTTCGGAGCAGGAGTGTACTGTGTACTCGACTGCTCCGGCGCAGGAGCAAGGCGCGAGATTGACCGCAATGCGCCGCCGCAGGTTAGATTTTTAAAGGTTAAGACAATAATAAATACGAGTTTTTGCAGGGAAATATATGAAATCATTTATCGATCAATTACGTTGGCTCTTTGACCCCAAAGACAAACGCAAATTTATATCCATCACCTTTTTAATGGCCCTTTCTGCGCTGCTGGAGTTGCTCGGCATCAGTATCCTGCTGGGAGCCGCCGCCGTTTTCCTTTCGCCGCAAAGCGAAATCGCCTGCCGCACTTCACAGATCATGGCCGCGCTTTTACCGGGTATTCCGGAACGATATCATATTGCGCTGGCTATCGCCGCCATCGGTATTCTGCTGGCAGCCAAAAACATCTTTGCCGCATGGATCGTTTCACTCCAATCGCGTTTCATCTTTGCCAAACGCAACGAATTGGCCAAACGGCTGTTCAAGACTTATTTATCTGCCGACTATGAAACATTTTTCCGGCTTTCCAATGATTACTGCTTCAGCAGTTTCAACCGTCTGACCGAAATGGGAAATCTGGTTCTGCTGCCCAGTATGCAAGTGTTGGCAGATGTCATGGTCATCGCCATTCTGACCTTTGCCGCCGTATACCTCTACCCGGTGATCTCCCTTTCCGGGATCGGTTTTATGCTGCTCACCGCCCTGACCGTTTCGACGATTTCCGGCAGAGCCAATAAAAAATACGGTCGGCAACTGCTCGAATATTCCCTGATCGAAAGCCGGATGCGGCAAACCGGCATCTGCGGCAAAAAAACCATCTCATGCGCCGCAAAATCCAACTTTTTTCTGGAAAAATTTGTCGTTTCCCATCAGAATCTCAATGACATTTACCGCAAACTTTACAACCTCGGTCAACTGCCCCGGCTTTCGCTTGAATCCGCCTCGGTACTGCTGGCCGGCGGCGTTTTTGCCGTAATGATACTTCTGGAAGTACCCCACAGTGAGATCATGCTCACTTTTGCCATCCTGACGGCCGTCATCGGCCGCATCCTGCCGGCGATCAGCCGCTGTCACTACAATTTGACCCTCATCCGTCAACACATCCCGCTGCTGGAATCTTTCTGCCGCGACCTGCGCACCATCCCCTCCGAATCTGCCGCCACCGGCCCGGCCGCCGATGCCGGAAAAACGATTTGCTTCGACCGTATATCCTTTGCCTATAACGGCGGAAAAAAGATATTCGACGACTTCTCTCTGATCATCGAACCCAAAACGTCGATCGCCATCGCCGGACGCTCCGGAAAAGGGAAAAGCACTCTTGTCGATCTGCTTTTGGGCTTGCTCAAACCATCTTCCGGGACTATTTCCGCCGGAAATATCCCCATAAACAACGATCTTGATGCGTGGAGAAAACAGATCGGCATCGTGCCGCAAAATATCTTTCTTCTGGAAGGAAGCGTCGCTGAAAATGTCGCATTCGGAGAAGAAAATATCGACCTTGACAAAGTGAAAAATGCATTGCATCTTGCCGGTTTGAGCGACTTTGCCCCGGAATTTGAATTGACCGCTCAAGGCAACCTTTCCGGCGGTCAACGCCAGCGCATCGGCATCGCCAGAGCCTTGTATCACGAAGTGAAAATATTGATTTGCGATGAAGCCACCAGCGCACTGGATGCCGAAACCGAAAACGCCTTCTGCGAAGTACTTCAGGAACTGAAAGGCAAAGTGACCCTGATCGTCATTTCCCACCGGGAATCCACCCTCGACGCCTGCGATCGGAAAATTATTTTATAAAACGGGATATTTTTGGGAGAGGGGAAAAACTTCCTTTTCACGGGAAAAGGAAGTTTTTCCCCTCTCCCAAACCCTCTCCCCTTTTCAAGAAAAGCGGAATATCGCGCCGCTCCGTTGTCGCGGCTTGATCGAAGCAACAGCAATTATTTCTTATTTATATATCTACACAACCGCCTCAACGAAGTTGAGAAACTTCACGTTTTGCTTCAATGCAAAACTCTTCACATCTTCACTTACCGTTTTACGGTAAACTTCACACCTCCCCCCCTCTCCCCTTTTCAAGAAAAGCGGAATATTGTGCCGCTCCGTTGGCGCGGCTTGTGCGGAAGCAACAGCAATTATTTCTTATTTATATATCTACACAACCGCCTCAACGCAGTTGAGCAACTTCACGTTTTGCTTCACTGCAAAACTCTTCACATCTTCACTTACCGTTTTACGGTAAACTTCACACCTCCCCCCCTCTCCCCTTTTCAAGAAAAGCGGAATATCGTGCCGCTTCCGTTGTCGCGAATATAAACGGACAATACGGACAATACGGCATTGTTTCATCCGGCGACACAACCTGGCTTAATTCAACAGCGATAATCAAGTAAATTTTTAATTGCTGAAACCATTTTTTCCGTGGTTGAAACACTCTCGCACCATCCGCCTTGCGGTTGCACATTGACCGGCCCCGTAGAAAAAGTTTTCCTGCAGATAATATATTCAGCGGCAACAAGTATTCGTGGTATTTTCATACACTCGGCCAATGCAAATAATCCGCTCTGATTGCCAATAACTCCCTTGGCTCCGGCAAAATATTTGGCAAAATCCATCATCGAATCAACTTTTCCAATGTATTCCAACTGAAAATACTTTTGACAGAAATCATCATATTCTTCCGGCAATCCGGCAAAGACCAAATCGTTGCAAAACGGTTGCAACGCCGCCATGTCAACAAAAACATTCCGGTAACGCCCGGTGGCAATCAAAATTATTTTGTCACGATATTTAAAATCTTCTTCCGCATAAATCACCGGTTTCCAGAATTCCCGCGGCAAATGCTCATCCACTAAATTGTAATAGTAATTTTGAATCTGCCCGGAAGCAAAATTTATCATCATTTTACGGAAAAGATCAAGATCAAAAGCATTATCAGGCAACTCATCACCGTATGTTACCCGGCTTATATATTCCTGTTGTTTCAACATTCCGGCAAGGAATTGCGCCCCATTGACCGTCATTCTCACAGATTTAAAAGGATGCCCCATTGCTTCCAGCCCCGGTTCTCCGACATTGGTACGCAAATGAAACCGGAATTTCGTCATCCCGTAAAAAGCGGCCAATTCCCGGCAGAAATATAATGAATAAAGAATATCACCGTTATGACCGCTGTGACAAAAAATAATTTCCCGATTCTCACTGCAATTACGATTGACCGGAAAAAATTCCACCGGTGAACCGATGAGGTACGGTAATTTTAAAACAGCCAGTTTTTCTTTCCAACTGCTCTGTTTGTTTTTCACCACAACAGTCAGATTGCGCAACATAATTTCCACCCGGAACGGCAATAACCGGATAGATGCTTTTATCAATCGCTTTGCCATGTTGATAATAACTTTCATATATTCCTCCGTCAGTATCAAAGTAACCAACTGCACGTTAACGTTTCAACTTAAGGGCAATTCCGTATGCCCCGAAAACAACTTTTGTTTGCAACAAAAAAACGGACACCTGTAATCAAGTGTCCGTTTCATCTGCACAGCAAAACATTCCCGGAAAATAAACACAATCCGGGTATAAGAAAATGTGCAGAAAAAAGTATATTCTTATCCTGTATTTCTAATGTTTTTGGCTGACTTGTTCGTTTTGATGTGGCAGATCTGGAGCGGACACAAGTTTTCAGAATAATTTATTTTTGGATTTTATCTGTTTTTTGTTTACTTTTCATCTCTCCTCTTTCAAAAACAAAGACACAAAAAAGGCGGCCATTCCGATGAATGCCCGCTCCAAGCCTACCACAGCCAGCAGAATGCATAGCCTTCGAAATGAGCCGCCAAATTTTTGGCAACACAATCGAATTACACATTCTGCTGACGTCGTTTTTTGAAGTGGTAGTTCTGGAGCGGACGCCTTATTTAATTTTACAGTTAGAAAGAATATTTATTGTAAATTACTGTTTGTAATATCGAAATTTACGCTCTCCTGAAGATTCTGTTACAATCAATTAATATAATATCCTTTTGTTAAAAAGCAAATCCCCGCAAGCATTTTTTTTGCTTACGGGGATATTTTTTACCGCTTTCCGGTAAAATTATGCTTCAAAATGTTTCAGCAGAGCCTTTTCCGCTTCCGCATTCCACAGCATATTGTGACGGGCCACGATTTCGGCCAATTCAGCGAAGAACGGGTCAGTTTTACCCTTTTCCGCAAAATCGGCGATCGCCGTCAACGGCATATTGATTCCAGTATAGATCAATTTTTTGCCGCCTTTGATCTTGGGCAGATTCAGCGTGGTTTCAATGACCGAATCCATGCCGCCGATGTGAGTGATCATGCAAGCCGGATTGATCTTGCCCTGTTCCATCAGACTCAAGGCTTCTTTCATGTCATCAGTGTTGCCGCCGGAAGTACCAACGATGTGGGTGGAGGCATAGTGGACATTGTAGAAGTTGAATTCCGCTTTGAACTGGGGATCCAAGGGACCGGCAAAGAAGTTCAGACAGCCGTCTTTGCCCAGGATCTTGTCACCCTGCTCGACCACCGGACGCACCGGAGCAAAGCACATGACATCATCGTAACCGGTGCCGCCGGAAATTTCCATCATCTTGGCCACCGGATCACCGCTGCCGGTATTCAGATAGACCAATTCAACGCCGTTGGCTTTGGCATCTTCGATGGTATACAGACTCGCCGCACGGGCCAGACGGTCATCGTCAATATCAGTCACCACCAGCAATTTCGGACGGCGCGGGCCGTGAATGGCATAATCCACCGCACCCAGCCCCATCGGGCCGACTCCGGCGAGGATCGCCATTTTGCCGCCTTCGACAATGCCCATTTTGTGTTCATAACAGCCGTTGGTCGTGTGATACTGCGCATGGAATGCACCGATAACACAGGAAACCGGTTCGGCAACTGAACCATAGAAGAATGCATCGCCATTGTAGGGCAAGAGACAACCGGTAAGCATCACTTCTTCCGGAATGATGATGTAAGTAGCATCACCGCCGATGTACTGATAACTGTAACCGGGAGCCGCCAGCGAACCTTTGTAATTCATCGCCGGCTGAATGGCAAAACGCTGACCGGCTTTGAATTGATCCTGCCATTTGGCACCGACCTGAACGATCTCACCGCAAAATTCATGACCGATAATGATCGGTTTTTCCGCCACATCATCCGGAACCCGTTTGTGAGCCGCACCCTGTTCAGCGGCTTTGAAACTGGACATACAGATACTGTCACTGGTGATCTTGGCGAGGATTTCGTTTTCGGTGATCTCCGGCAGGTCAAAAGTTTCCAGCCGGAGATCTTCCTTGCCATAAAGTCTTACAGCAGTAGTTTTCATAAATCAGATTCCCAATTTGGCGCGGCGCAGTTTTTCCACGCGGGTGAAATTCATCTGGGCGGAGTAACCCGGCAACGGCAGGATCGCTTCGTTGACTGCGTCGAGGATCCAGGAAGCCTGCGGGTAGTAGAACTGTTCCAGTTCCGGACACGGTGAAATGCTGTTGGGCGCACCGACCACGACCGGGGGAGCATCCAGATAATCGAAAGCCAGACGGGTAACGTTGGCGGCGACATCGTTGAGGAAGCTGCCGCGTTCGCAAGCGTCGGAGATCAGCAGCAGACGGCCGGTCTTTTTGACGGATTCGATCAGCATATCGTAGTTGAAAGGCACCAGACTGCGGGCGTCGATGACTTCGGTTTCAATGCCGTATTTCTCGCTCATCTCTTTGGCCGCTTTCATCGCCGGATAGAGCGTGGCACCGATGGAAAGGATCGTCAGATCGCTGCCGGCACGTTTGATATCCGGTTCACCGATGGCGATTTCATAGTAACCTTCCGGCACGCCGCCTTCATGGAACAATTCAGCGGTGTCGTAGAGTTTCTGGCTCTCAAAGAAGACCACCGGGTCAGTACCGCTCAATGCGGCATTCATCAGACCTTTGGCATCATACGGAGTGGCCGGGAAACAGACTTTCAAACCGGGGATGTGGGCGCAAAGACTCGTCCAATCCTGCGCGTGCTGGGCACCGTATTTGGCACCGACGGAAACACGCAGAACCACCGGCATTTTCAACACACCGGCAGACATCGCCTGCCATTTGGCCAACTGGTTGAAAACTTCGTCACCGGCACAGCCGAGGAAGTCGCAGTACATCAGTTCCGGAATGGCACGGCCGCCGCAAAGAGCGTAACCGCAAGCCGCCGCCACGATGGCACTTTCGGAGATCGGAGCGTTGAAGAAACGATGATACGGGATCGCTTCAGTCAGGCCGCGGTACACACCATAAGCACCGCCCCAGTCACGGTTATCTTCACCAAACGCGATCAAAGTCGGGTCGGTGTAGAATTTGTTGATGATCGCTTCAAAGAGAGCGTCACGCACATTGTACGCCATCAGTTTGGAAACTTCTTTGCCGTTCTCATCATAGCCGAAGCGTTTCTTGCCCTGGATCTTTTTGAGGTTGGCGTTTTCAGCCAGCGGCATGGTAACTTCCGGTTCACGATCGTCGAATTTCTCAACGTGTTCGTTGGAAAGCATATATTTACGCATGGCATCCGGCTCATTGGCAGGATCGATACGCGGAGAAACCTGTTCGTCGATCGCCAGTTTCATGATGCGGGTGATGCGTTCTTTGATATCTTCGTTGAAACCGTCGAATGCACCGTCATTCTCGATTTTGCCTTTGACCAGTTTCGCACGGAAAGCGGCGATGGAATCCTGTTCACGCCACGCTTCGATCTCCTCCTGCGTGCGGTAGGTGGAAGCATCGGTGGCACTGTGACCGACATAACGGTAGGTGACAGTTTCCAACAGCACCGGGCCCTGACGGTTTTCAAGAATTTCACGTTTGCGTTTGAATGCATCGATGACCGCCAACGGATCATAACCGTCGATACGTTCAGCGTGCAGACGATCCGGACGGACACCGGCACCGATACGGGCGGCGATCTCATAAGCCATGGTTTCACCCCAGGTCTGACCACCCATGCCGTAACCGTTGTTGATGCAGTGGAAGATCACCGGCAAACCGCCTTTGTGTTCATCATCCCACAGTTTGAAATACTGATCCATGGAGGCGAAGTTCAACGCTTCCCAGACCGGACCGCGGCCCATGGCACCGTCACCGCAGTTGCAGACGACCATACCCGGTTTTTTGTTGACCTTTTTGTAGAGTGCGGCACCGGCGGAAATACCCGCAGAACCACCGACGATGGCGTTATTCGGATAGATACCGAAAGGCAGGAAGAAGACGTGCATGGAGTTGCCCAGACCGCGGGTGAAACCATTGGCACGGCCGAAAAGTTCCGCCATGAAGCCGTAAAGCAGATAGTCCAGAGCAAGATCACGGACATTGCCGCTCTTGTTGTGTTTCTCAACTACACGGAGCAGATCGCCGCCGAAAAAGTTCTCCATGATGTCAAGAAGTTCTTTTTCCGGCAGATTGCGGATGGCGTTGAAACCTTTGGCCAGCACTTCACCGTGACTGCGGTGGGAACCGAAGATCATATCATCTTTGGTCAGAGTATAAGCCATACCGACCGCCTGCGCTTCCTCACCGGTGTAGAGGTGAGCCGGACCGGTATAGAGGTAGTCGATACCGTTGTAGTGCTTCTGGGTACGCACCTGGAAAAGCATGGTTTCAAACTCACGGATGAACTGCATATCTTTGTAGATACCCAGCAGATCATCCTTGCTGAAAAGTTTCTTTTCTTCAGCAAAAGTTTTTTTGTACTGGTTCATCTCGATCTTGCCCAGATCGACAACCCCCGCCTTACGAATGGCTTTGGGGTCAAGGAATTGACATTTCGGCATTTTTCTTTTTCCTTTATGTTAAGGTTGGTTTAGTGTCAATTATGCTTCGTTGAGAGCCGCTTCGCGGAATACCTCACCCACGGTCGGGTGCGGGAATACCACTTTGCTGATCTCGGCGCAATTAAGTTTGCGGGTGATCGCCATGGCCAGACCGAAGATCATTTCGGAACCCGGATTGCCGATGATGCACGCACCGATGAGAATATCATCCTGATCAAGGATCATTTTGATAAATCCGTTGCCGCCCTCATTCTCGGCGATATAACGGCCGCTGAAAAGCAACGGCATTTTGACGACCCGGTATTTCAGGCCCTTCTGTTTGGCGGTTTCTTCAGTTTCGCCGACGCTGGAAACTTCCGGATTGGTGTAGATCACCGCCGGAATGGCACTGTAATCCATGGTATCTTTTTCACCGGCGATCACATTGACCGCCACTTCCGCTTCACGGTAAGCGGTGTGAGCCAGCATGGATTTGCCATTGACATCACCGACCGCGTAGACGTCGGAAACGTTGGTTTTCATCTGATCGTCAGTTTTGACCGCACCGCGCTCCATATACAGACCGATGTTTTCATAGCCCATATCAGCGGTGTTGGCACGGCGGCCGATGGCCACAAGGATCTTGTCGGCTTTAAGTTCGGCTTTGCCTTCGGCATTTTCCACCGTCAGCGTGCTGCCGTTGACGGCGACCGCTTTGGTTTTGAGCATGAATTTCACACCGCGTTTTTCATAAATGCCGCGGAGCATTTCAGACATTTCGATATCCGTGGGGCCGCCGATGCGATCCATCATCTCGACCACGACCACTTCCGTACCGATGCTGTTGAAGTAAGAGGCCATTTCCAGACCGATGACACCGCCGCCCAGCACGATCAATTTTTTCGGAGCTTCAGTCAGAGCCAGGATCTCACGGTTGGTCAGCGCATCACCGGAAGCGACCGCTTCACGCAGACCGGGGATCGGCGGCACCGCCGCCACTGAACCGGAAGCAATGATCAGTTTTTTGCCGGTAAATTTTTCGCCGTTGGCTTCGACCGTGATGCCGGAAGCATCTTTGGCAACCACTTTGGCGTTGGCTTTGACCACGTTGACTTTGGCACCTTTCATCTGCATCGCCACACCGGAAACCAGCATTTTCACCACTTTGTCTTTGCGGGCAACCACTTTGGCGTGATCGATTTTCGCACCGGTAACGGTGACACCGTAGTGTTCACCGCCGCCGTTGGCATAGTCAAAGATCTTGGCCGAATAGAGCAGAGTTTTAGTCGGCACGCAACCTTCATTAAGGCAGACACCGCCCAGTGAACGGCCTTCAAAGAGGCAGACGCTCATTCCTTTGTGACCGGCACGTTCAGCGGCCTTGTAACCGGCGGGACCTCCGCCGATGACCAGAACATCATAAACCATGATTATTCACCTATATAGTATTTGTTGATTAAAGTGCGAGGATCAGATTGAATTTCTCAAGTTTATCAGCGACCGCTTTGAGGAACTTCGCCGCCGGCGCACCATCGACCACCCGGTGGTCAAAGGTCAGCGACAAGCCCATGGCCTGATAAAATTCCACGGAACCGTCGGCTTTCTGACGGGGACGGAGCATCGTGCCGCAGACACCGAGAATGGCCGTCTGGGGCGGATTGATGATCGGAGTGAAACTCTCAATGCCCAAATTGCCGAGGTTGGTGACCGTGAAACTGCCGCCGGTAAGTTTATCCGCACCCAGAGTGCCTTCCTTGCAGGCATTGGCATACTCTTTGACCTGCGCAGAGATCGCTTTCAAACTCATGGTATCGGCATCTTTCAACACCGGAACCAGCAGACCTTTGGGAGTATCGATCGCCACGCCGAGCTGGGCATGGGTGAAACGGCGCATTTTATCGCCGATGAAATTGGCGTTGATGTCGGGAAATTCGACCAGAGTTTTCGCCACGGCGAAAAGCACGAGGTCGTTGATGGTGACTTTGTCCAGCCCCAGTTCCGGAGCATTTTTCATCTGCTTGCGCATCTCAAGGATCGCAGTGGCATCGAAAGTGCGGTTGAGGGTCAACTGCGCCATATCCGCCAGAGATTTGTGCATATTTTCGGCGATGACCTTGCGGATTCTGGAGATCTTTTCTTCCGTGTATTCGGCCGGAGCGGCGGCGGCGACCGGAGCGGCGGCTTTGACTTCCGCCGGAGCGGCAGTTTCGGCGACCGGGGCGGCGGCAACGGCCGGAGCGGCGGCTTTCAGAGTTTTCACATCACGCTCAATAATGCGGCCTTCCGGACCGGTGGGGATCGCCTGTGCGATATCCAGACCGAGATCAGCGGCAAGTTTTTTGGCGCGGGGTGAAGCCAGCACTTCAGCACCGCTGGCCACCGGAGCGGCGGCAACGGCGGCGGCAGGAGCGGCCACCGGAGCGGCGGCGGCAACTTCAGCAACCGGGGCGGCGGCAGGAGCGGCACCGGGAACCGTGAATGAGGCACCGGGTTTACCGACAACGGCAACCGGGGCTCCGACGGCAACTTCTTCGCCGGGAGCAACGAGGATCTTCAACAAAGTGCCTTCGTACTTGGAAAGTTCTTCAAATGAGGATTTGCCGGTTTCCAGAGCAAAAAGCGGCTGTTCAAGTTTGATCACATCGCCCTCTTTGACTTTCCACTCGGAAAGCAGTGCGCTCTCCTCGGAAACACCCATCTGGGGCATCAGGATAAAGTTGACATCCTTATTGTCGCAAGCGGCAGCAGCCGGAGCGGCAGCCGGAGCAGCAGCAGGGGCAACTTCAGCCGGAGCGGCGGCGGCAGGAGCGGCGGCACCGGGAACTTCATAGGCTTCACCGGGTTTACCGATCACGGCGACCGGGGCACCGACGGCGACTTCTTCACCGGCAGGCACGAGGATCTTCAACAAAGTACCTTCATACTTGGCCAACTCCTCGAATGAGGATTTACCGGTTTCCAGAGCGAAAATCGGCTGTTCAAGTTTGATCACATCACCTTCTTTTACTTTCCACTCGGAAAGCAGTGCGCTCTCCTCGGAAACACCCATCTGGGGCATCAAAATAAAATCTGCCATTGTACCTTTTCTCCTTTTTTAAGGTTTTACAATATTTCAGACGATTGATTGACTATTTTTTCAGAGATCCGGTCATCACCGACCAGCACATCCACATCTTCCATCCGCGCAAAAGTAAAGGGCAGAAGCGTGCCGATCTTGGATGAATCCAGCATCATGACCACCTTGCGCGCCCGTTTGACCACCGCCCTTTTAAGCAATGCCCCCAACTGACTGCCGACCGTGAATCCGCCTTTTTCATCATAACCGGATGCGGCCATGAATGCCGTGTCGATATTGAGATGCTCAAGGTAGGAAAGCACTTCCGGATCAGCCACTGCGATCTCATTGCGGCAGAGTGTGCCGCCGAGCATGATCACTGACGGTTTGGCTTTGCGCATGGCAATCTCCAGAGCAATATTGGGTGCGGCAGTGATCACCGCCAGATGACAATCCGGCAGACGGCGGGCCAACGCCATCGCCGTAGTACCGGAATCAATGAATATGCCAGTATCCGGCTCGACCAATGCCACAGCTTTGGCGGCGATAAGTTGTTTGGCATCATCATTGACCATTTCACGGGCACTGTAAATATCTTCATGCAGGCCGTAACGGGAAGGAATCGTGCGGGCTCCGCCGCGGGTTAGGATAAGTTTCTGCATCCGCTCCAAAGCGGCCAGATCACGGCGCAAAGTCATCTCGCTCCAGGAGCCGAAACGGGAGGCCAGTTCCCCGATGGAAACTTCGCCTTTGGCTTCGATATATTTCAGAATCGCTTCGCGTCTTTCCGTCATGATGCGGAAAACTCCCTGTTACATTTTTTTGCGCAATGTATATAATATATATACAACAGAGAAGTTTTGCAAGTTAATGTGTTAATTTTTATCAGTTTTTGTGATTTTTTTTCAAACCCGCAAGCGGATCTCCCGGCAAATCTCCCGGCCGGAAATCTCATTGACCCGACGGCGGATAAGATCACTGGATGGCTTCAACTCCGCCAGCAGCGCACTGTGGCGCACTTTGAGGGTCAATACTCCGTCATGCAACGATTCCGGTTCAGTAAAGCGGGCAAACATGGAACCGACCACCTTTTCCCACTGGTTATGCAACTGGATGACCATCCCCGTTTCCGGGCGGTTCATCTTACCCAGCACATTATCGAGCAGAACATTGAAATCCTGCACCTGACAGGTATGAGCGGCGATTTCATTATCCGCCCTTTCTGTGCCGTACCACATTTCCAGTAATTCATAGCGGCGGTGACGGCGGGATAATCCCCTCTTGCCCGGCGGTATGGGAATGACGATATCTTCCGGAGAACTCATATATTTATCTGCGCTCCGGTCATATAAACCGGCAACAATAAGATATTTACGATCACTTTTGCCGGAGCGATGATCCCGCCCCGGATGATATGCACCAATCCCCGGCGGCCTTTATTGAATGGCAAACCGATGGTGATCTCCCCCAGCCCGTAAGGCAGATAGAGTATCTCCAATGCCGATTTGCCCACGTTGAACAAACCTTTGCCCGTACCGACCAGTGAACGCAACACATACGGTTTGGCCGCCTCGGCGACCTTCAACGCCACCGGCGCCAGGATCGCCATCGTCACCGGGTCGATCGCTCTGGCTTTCTGCGGCACAGCACACATCATAAGCGAAACCACCAACAAAACCAGAACAGTATAATTCACCGGAACCAACCGCATTGTGTAATTCATTATTCCCAAACTCCATAAAATTTTTGTGATTGGAATACTATATCACCATCACTGCAAAAATTCAATCCAATGCCGCGGAAATTTTCTCAATCATTGTTGCAGATGCCTGCGGACGGCCCAGCTTGCCCATTCTTTTCCCCATATTGCGGAATTTTTCCGGATCATTCAGATAACCGGTGATGATCTCCTGCGCCCGTGCCACGGTCAACTGCGAATTTTCCACCACGACCGCCGCACCATGCTGTTCAAAATAACGGGCATTATCCATCTGATGTCCCTCGGCAGCATAGGGATAGGGTATCAGCACTGACGGCACACCGAAAAGTGCCAATTCCGCCGCTGTACTGCCGCCGGAACGGCTGAATACCAGATCGGCACCCGCCATGATTTCCGCCATTTTTCCGGTGCTTTCACGCAATAAATATGGAAATTTTGCATCGGCATAGCCTTTTTCGGCATCGGCAAGTTTACCTTTGCCGCACAGATGGATGACCTGATAATCTCCACCGCAACACTTCAAGGCTTCCGGCAATATCTGATTGAATACCGCCGCGCCCTGACTGCCGCCGGTAACTGCGATCAACGGTTTTTCTTTGCTGAATTCCGTGGAAAATTCCCGGTTCAACGCCTCGATCGCCGTCCCCTTATCCATCCCGGCAAACTCCAGCAATTCCGGCCGCAACGGCATACCGGTTTCCATGACCTGACAACGGCACTTATCCGCATTGACCGCCGGGAATGCCGTTCCGGCAAACTTCGCCCATTTACTGAATTTCCGGTTTGCTTTACCCACTCTGGCATTACCGTCATGCAAAAACAACGGTATCCGGCAACTTTTTGCCGCCAGCACCACCGGCAGCGTGGCAAATGATCCCATGCCCAGCATCGCCTGCGGGGAAAATTCTTTCAAACGGCGTTTGGCGGCAAAATATCCGCCCAGAAAACCGCTGATAAAGCGGAATGGATTTTTCCGGTAATGCGGCATCGGCGGCAGAGCCACCGCCCGGATACCGGCATTTTCAGCGATCCGGCTCTGTTCTTCAGCATGAGCCCCGGAAAGCAGTAAAAGAACTTCACCGTATTTTTTCTGAAATTCACCGGCAATACTCAATCCCGGATAAAAGTGTCCTCCGGTGCCGCCGCAACTGACCACTAATTTCTGCAACTTCATAACTTTTTCACTCTTCCTCATATTCCTCCCGGCGACCCAATTTCAGCAAATTACGCACCTGGGGAAGCAGTTTGGCCGGATAATCCGGCACCGCCGCATCCATCGCCACCGATACCAGAAATCCCACCGCCAGAAGCGAACAGACCATATTACTGCCGCCATAACTGATAAACGGTGCCGGCATTCCTTTGGTCGGGAAAAGACCGGAAACCACACCGAGATTGATGATCGCCTGAAACAATACTCCGAGGCTTAAAGCACACCCCAGCAGCATCCCCATCCGGTTGCGGGCAGTCAGAGCGATACGGAAAGCAAAATATCCCCACAATATATAAGCCAGTATCACCGTCAATACGCCGATATAGCCCAATTCTTCACCGATAATGGAGATGATGAAGTCGGTATGTGCTTCCGGCAGATAACTTGCTTTCAAACGGCTGTTATTCAACCCCATGCCGCTCCACGAACCAGATCCCAGAGCCAGAAGCGAATTCCACAACTGGTAACCGGCCTTGGTCTTTTCCGCTTCCGGATCCATGAAGATCGTCATCCGCCCCCAGCGCATCGGGTCATAGAAACGGATGAATACCACCGTCAACGGCAAAACTCCCGCCGGGATCAGGAAATAGGGCCACTTCAAATTTCCGGCGAACATCGTCAGAAATGCCATGGATGCCACCAACACCGATGTCCCCATGTCATCGCCCCAGAAAATCAACAGCACAATGCCGCCCACCCCGGCGGCCAATTCCCACATTCCCTGCCGGAAACGCCGCATATCATTGAATGTACGCAAATACTCTGCGCAATACCACGATACGAAAAGTGCCACGGCTATCTTCGCCAATTCCGAGGGTTGAAAACGGAAACTGCCCAGAATGATCCACCGGTGCGCACCATTGATCTCCCGC
The DNA here is from genome assembly GCA_015061625.1 of Lentisphaerota bacterium. Classification (GTDB taxonomy): domain Bacteria; phylum Verrucomicrobiota; class Lentisphaeria; order Victivallales; family Victivallaceae; genus UBA1784. The sequence goes on from SUWG01000012.1 coordinate 17,260, forward strand.
GAAAATCTCGCCCAGACCAGCAACAGCGCACACGCCGCTATCCAGAGCCAGCTTCTCTTGCAAAAGAAACGGAAGCCGCCGAAAAATGCCGCCATACCGGCCACAGTTCCGACCCCGACCCACATCAACTGATTGCGGAAAAACGCCGCCGCCGCCGTCACATCACTGCTGCTGGCTGAATAGAGCATCGTCAAGCCGAATGTCACCAGCACCATGGTCATCATCAGCAACCCGGCCGCCAGCCGGATGGTATTCGGACGTTTTACCTCATCATCCTGATACTCATCCTGATAATCGCCATCTTCCCGCATCACAGAGCCACCACCTGGCCGGCAAGGATCTTTTTCAGACCGGTAATTTTCACCAATTCGGCGGCATCGGCCTCATCCAGCACTCTTTCCGGAGCAAGTTGGATAACGGCATCGACTTTTCCCTCTGAAGTCAGCGGGATTTCCACTCCGGCGGCTTGCAACCGCCGGGCATTGCGTTCAGTGATCATCACCCGGCAGCTTTCCGCCGAATCGACTCCGGTGGCGTTTTTGGTCGGAGCAAAAACTTCCGCCCGGTCACCTTCCAGAATCATAACTTTGGCCGCCAGCGGCAACGCATCAAAAATGAAAGATTCCAACTTCACGCCATTTGGTTCAGAGGGAGTGAAAAGTTCACCGTTTTCATCCAGACAGGCGATTTTCTTATCCGCCCGGTGCCACGGCAGACGGAGCGTGCCGCCGGAAGTAAGTTTTTCCACAAAACCGACCGACAACACATGGATCGCCGGACTGCCGGCCACAAAAGCAAGCGAACCGTCGGCATTGCGCTTTTCCGCCAGTTCATCGGGCAGATCGCTGTATTCGATGATCATCGTCCGGCCGCCGGAAACACAGAAATTACCCAATTTCTCTCTGGAATTGGTCTTGCTCAACATGATCGCACTCATCTCGGCATTTTCCAGTGCCGACAAGCCGATAAAACGGGGATCCGCCACCGGAACCAGCGGGTTATCCACCTGAAAATATGAGATATACTCCACGCCTTTGGCCAGCATCTTATCCAATGCACCGGATTTACGCAACGCCAGCAGCGTACCGCCGTGACCATCCGGAGAAAGAGCCAGAGAATTTTTACTGCTCATCAGCAATTTGCCGTCAGTGCCGAATGCCGGCATCGTGCCTTGCGTGAAAAAGAATACACTATCCTGCGGCAGACCGAAAAAGTTTTTCTCCCGGAAAAACGCTTCCGTCGCCGCCCGGTTGATCGGACTGGTCATGATGTACCAGTCGATCTGACTGCCGTATTTTTCCGAAGTCCGGGCGATCGAACCGGCAAAATAACCGAAAAGCGAAAGATCACTCACCGGGCCGATGGGATAGGTTCCCTTGGGACCGTCAAAGCCCAGTCGCGTCCCCTGACCACCGGCGACGGTCAGACAGCAAACCTTGCCGTTTTTGAGCAATTCAACACCTTTGGCATCGGCATCGCAATAAAGTTTCTGCATCGCCGCATCTGCCGGTTTCAGCGGGAAAAACTCCGCCGGGGCCAGATCAGCAGGAATGGCAATATCCGGCCGTTTAAGCACATATTCCGCACTCAAAGCCGGAATCTGCGCCCAGTCGATCGCAGCGAGTTCTTCCGTAAACTGCGCCAACTCCCCGGCACTCAAATTATCGATAAAACGCAAAAGATGTTCCTGCCCGGCGGCAATGATCGCCTGTTTCAAAATTTCATCCATCGTAAAATTCCTTGTATTAGGTTGAATATATCCTGTTTTGGTAATATAATACTGCCTTGAGAAAAATCCAATACTTTTAATTTTTTTTTGCATTTTTTTCATAAAAATAAAATTTTATCCCGGCTCATGCCGTTATAAGATTGTGCGCACCACCCAAAAGTGAAACGACGAAATTTAAATTGGAGTTACAAAAAATGTCAGAAGAAAAAACTGAAACTCAAGTCGTTGAAAACGAAAAAGTAAAAAACGACACTTCTTCAAACACAAAATGTGCAAAGAAAATTTCCGGCGATCTGCGTACCTTCGTTATTGCCCTGCTTACCGCCGTGATCGTCGTGCTGGCTTACCACGGTATCATTCTCGGTATCCGCTGTCTGAAAAGCGACTGCGGAACACGCCCTGAAAATGCTCCGCAATGCCAGATGCCGCCCCGACCGGAATGCCCTCCCCCGGCCCCCCGCTGTCACCATCATCATTGCAGTTCCCATGCCGGAGTACAGGGCGAAACTCCGCAGCACCGCCGCGGGGATGGTCAGCACCGCCGCCGGGATGGTCAGCATCATCGGCATCATCAACGCCCGGCACGGCCCGCCGGTGAAACATCCGAATCCCCAGCCCCCACTCCTCAGGAATCTGCGGAATAACACTCCACAGATTTCTGAATAAAACAACTCCGGCAAAGAGTTCACCCTCTTTGCCGGAGTATCTTTTTCCGGTGGTAATAATTTGAAAAAATTATTTTTTACGGCTCAATTTACGCCACCCGGACAACAGCAGATCCGCCGTATGGATCGAATAACCGCTGCTGCGCGGAGTCGGTTCATAACCGCCGCGACCATAATTCCAACTGTTGGGGATGTAACCGCCGCCGTAACCTTTGCCGCCATTGTAGTTGCCGTGGGATGTGACCAGACAGAGACGGTCGTTGAAAATACTGCGCCGCAAAGTCAAACCGATCTCCACAAAAGGTTCCGAGGGCAATGAAGCAATGACCGCGGAGTCTCCGAATTTGATGCAACTCAACAGAAATTCCGGCTTCTCCTTTTTCGCCGCCTGTTTGAGCAACGCATTGGCAAAATATTTGAGTGCAAAAGGCGTTCCTTTGGCCAAATCTTCACTGGTAAGATCCTGAACCGATTCCGGACTGCTCACATCGATATCCGGATATTTTGCCATGATCGCCTCGGCTTCAGCAATCTCTGCCGCGTCGATCTCCCGTGGATAACTTTTCACCTTTTTGGCCGTATAAGTTAATCCTTTACCGGCAACCGGCTGTAAACTGCCCCACACTTTACGGATGGATTCCGCATAACCTTTGCCGATACGTTCCGGTTCGGCATAGGTCGTCTGATTCATATCGGTCGTAACGTCAAAATGGTTGATATTGCCCGATGCACCGATCAACGGCAGCACCATTGCTCCGGGAGCCATTTCCGGCTCCAAGGCGCGGCGCATGAATCCCGGCCAATCGGCCGACACTCCGCAACCGCCGATGGTATCGGTGTGGTTGACGATACTGGTGATCAGCAAGGCCAGACCATCATCGGTATTGACCGCCAGCATGGGGATCTGCGGGTCGATCTCACCTTCCGGGCGGACGATATCCGGATTGAGTTTGCCGGGATTGGTGACCACTGAACCGTTTTTCATCCAGTAACGCCGGTTGAAAATGAAGCGGGAATCTTCCGCCATACCGCCGAGTAATTCGCCGGGATAAAGTTCTTCAGCGGCATCTTCCAAAGCCTCGATGGCTCTGGCGGCGGCAAATTTGCAGAAAACTTCACTGTTGGGGTCGCCATTCACATCCGGAGCAGTATGGGCATGAGTGGCACAAACCAACAGATTTTTCATGGAAATATTTTTCAGTTTGGCTCTTTTCACTTCACGCTCGACCGCCTTGTAAAGCCGGTGGTTGATGCACAGCAGATCGAATTGCAAAATCGCGGCAAATTCGCCGCCGGACTTCAACACGACAGCCCGCACTTCGATATCATCCAACACTTTGTCCCACATCCGTTTATTGAAGTACCCCGCCAGACTGATCGGCACTTCCGGATTGATACATTTGCGGCCAAGACCATATTTGATCTTCATAATAATTCAACCTCTTTTTACAAAGCGCACAGCGGCAAGCCCCGTGCTTTTCCGCTGTGCGCCAATTTATTCTGTTTTAAAGAACCCGGCAGATCACTCCTTATCCTCACCGGCTTCAGCCTGATATTTGGCAATGATCTCATTGGCAACATTGCCCGGCACCTGTTCATAACGCTCAAAATTCATTTCAAATGAACCGCGTCCCTGGGTCATGCTCCGCAACTCGGTGGCATAACGGAACATTTCCGCCATCGGCACTTCAGCGTGGACGATCTGCAGACCTTCATCGGCCGACATTCCCAGCACCCGGCCGCGTTTGTGATTCAGATCTCCGGTGATATCACCCATGTAGGAATCCGGAATACTGATATCGACTTTCATGATCGGCTCCAGCAACACCGGTTTGGCGTTGGCGATCGCTTCTTTGAATGCAGCTCTGCCGGCGATCTTGAATGCCATTTCGTTGGAATCCACCGGGTGATACTTACCGTCATAAACCGATACTTTGATGCGTTCCATGCGGCAGCCGACCAACGGTCCGGTGGTCATAACTTCCTGAATACCTTTTTCGATCGCCGGAATAAAGTTCTTGGGCACAGTGCCGCCGACTACATCATTGGTAAATTCATAACCGGCTTCATTGTAGGCAATACGCAGATAAACTTCCGCAAATTGTCCGGCACCGCCGGTCTGTTTTTTATGCCGGTAATGACCTTCACCGCTGGCGGTGATCGTTTCCCGGTACGGCACTTTGGGGGTGGAAAGAACGGCTTCAACTTTGAACTGCTCTTTCAAACGGCCCGCCACGATCGCCAGATGCTGATCGCCCATACCGGAAAGCAGGAATTCATGGGTTTCATCATTGCGGGAAAGACGCACCGTCGGATCACATTCAGCGATCTTCTGCAAACCGGCGGCGATCTTCTCATCTTCACCATTTTTGGCAGCGGTGACCGCATAAGACATGGTCGCTCCGGGGAATTCGATGCCCGGCAGTGATTTACAGTTGGAATTCGCCGCCACAGTATCACCGATTTTGGTGTTTTTGAGTTTGGCGACGGCAAAGATCGTTCCCGGTCCGGCTTCGGTGATCGGAGACTGGGTTTTGCCATTCATCATCAGCAACTGACCGAAACGCTCTTTGTGCTGTTCGGTAATATTGTAAACGTCACTGTCCGCCTTGAATGTACCGGTAACGGTACGGATGAATGCCAACTGACCGCTGAAAAGGTCATTCACACTCTTGAATACCACACCGTAGGCATCGCCGGATTCCACGATCTCTTCCGGGCCGCCCGGCAGCGGCACATATTCCAGCGGAGTCGGAAAAATATCCACTATGGTATCGAGCAGCTCTTTCAAACCGATCTCTTTGACGGCACTTGCCGCAAAAACCGGGATCGTGTTACCGGAGCGGACAGTGGTCCGCAAACCTTTGCGGATCTCGTCATCGGTCAATTCACCGCCATCGAGGAAACGCTCCATGAGTTCTTCATCGGTTTCAGCGATCGCATCCATCCAGAGCGCACGGCACTCGGCCACATCATCGGCGATCTCGGCGGGAATATCTTTATCAAAAAGCACATTGACCACTCCGGAAAAATCCGCATTTTTGCCCACCGGCCAGAAAAGCGGGATGATCACATTTTTGCCGTGATTCTTACGCATCACTTCCAGCGTGGCTTTGAAATCGGCACGATCTTTATCCAGCCGGTTGACCAGACCGAAACGGGGGATCTTGCGGGCTTTGGCGATCTTCCACGCTCTGGCAGTACCGATCTGCGGCCCGTCAATAGCATCGATCACCACCAGTGCGGCATCAGAAGCACGGATCGCACCGACGACCTGACCGACAAATTCGCCGTATCCGGGGGTATCAGTAAAGAAAAGTTTGGTATCACGCCATGAGCAGTTGAGCAAGGAGGCATAAATACTTGACTGTTTGGTCTGTTCCTCGACCATGAAGTCACTTACGGTATTTTTATTCTCGATCGTACCGGCACGCTGAATGGCTCCGGTCAATCGCAGGATCTGTTCGCAAAGGGTGGTTTTTCCGCTGCCGGAGTGACCGGCAACAACGAAGTTACGAGTGTTGGAAGCATTCGACATCTAAAATCTCTCCTTTCGTTTTTGAGATCAAAACCGTAGTATGGTGGTTACAATAGCAGATGCCTTATGCAATGTCAAGCGATTTTTACAAAATTTTTGATAAATTTTCCATCCGGAAGTTTTCCCGAACAAAAAAAACATCCCGGCAAATGAACCGGGATGTCCCATATCTGACTTGAAATTATGCTCAATCGGTGATCGCGTCGATAATGCCGCCGATGATGCTCTTGGAAGCACCGCCGCCGGAAGTATTTTCAGCCGTGGGAGCTTCGCCGTCTTCCATCAGAGTTCCGGACACAGTCGGAGCCATCCAGACCTTACCGGTACCGCGGTAGACATTGAGCAGACCTTCACCATTGACCATGGAACCGACCAGACTCTTGGAGGAACGTTCCACGGTGAGTTCCAAAGTATTCGACCAGGCGATCGCCATATTGCCGTCGATTTTCAATTCACTGCCGTTGAGTTCGATCTCGATCAATTCTTCGCGGGGAACCGGACTTTCAAAGACCGCCACACCGTTACCGGTCAGGCTCAAATTAAAAAGGCCTTCCCCGGCGACCAGAGATGAAAGGGTTTTACGGCTGACCACTTTTTCCTGCAACGTGGCATCACAGGCGAGGAAAAGACCATCCTGCAACACGATACCGCCGGGCCCCCACTGGGAAATGTCTTCAATAATGATGTATTTGTAGGTCGGCTCCAGCATCACAAAGCCGTAACCGCTGTAAAGCGGTTTGACCGTGCTTTCACCGGTGACAAAACCTTTGACCATATTTTTCAGGAATCCGCCGACCGCTTTCGCCCCGGAACCCAGACCGGTCTCACTGGAAATACTGCCGCACTGCCACTGCAAAGCACCGGCTTGCATTTTGATCGTATTGCCCTGCAGCTGCGCCAGCACCTGACGTTTGCGGACATTCATCTCTTGCATGAACCACGCCGCAGCAGCCGATTCGGCGGCGTTACTGAGGTCTTTCTGGTGTTCATACACCGAGAAACAGCCGCAGGAAGCCAGCAGTTTGAGGTTGGGGTTATTCAAGACGTTATTGACCTGAAATCCACCGGCAGGCAAATTCGATACCGGCGGCGGTGGTGGCGGGGGTGCAAAACCAGCCATCGGTTGAACTGGAACCGGCTGCACAGGGATCGGTTGTACTGGAACAGGCTGTACCGCAGGCTGGGCAACAAAATTACACCTCGGACAAACACCGCCATCAGGCATCTGCGAACCACAGTTGGGACAAAACATATCAAATCCTCCACACATTGATATAGATTTGTTATAATGCGGAGTTTTCAGTTGTTCCCCCCACAGGAACACACTCTCCGCTGTTCTTGATTAAGGATACCACACAAGCAGAGATTTGTCAAGCATTTTTCAAAAAAAAGATGGATTTATGCCACAAAAAAACACCCCGGAAAAATTCCGGAGTGTTTTGAGAAAACTTCTTCAAGCAATCAGATTACTTGTCGAAAGCATGACCGGCACTGCCGAGCACTTCGCGGTTCTTGCGCATATACAGCTCTTTGAGAGAGGTACGGGCAGGACCGAGATATTTGCGGGGGTCGAATTCCGCCGGTTTTTCGTTGAAAACTTTGCGGATGGCAGCAGTCATCGCCAGACGGCCGTCGGAGTCGATGTTGATTTTGCAAACCGCACTCTTGGCGGCTTCACGCAACTGGTCTTCGCCGATACCGATAGCATCTTTGAGCTGACCGCCGTTTTCGTTGATGATCTTGACCAGATCCTGCGGCACACTGGAAGAACCATGCAGCACGATGGGGAATCCGGGGATGCGTTTTTCGATTTCAGCGAGGATGTCCAGACGGATTTTCGGATTGTCGCCCGGCTTGAATTTGTAAGCACCATGGCTGGTACCGATGGCGATGGCCAGTGAATCCACGCCGGTACGTTTCACAAAGTCCTCGACCTCTTCCGGACGGGTGTAGGTGTGTTTTTCGGCTTTGACATCATCTTCGACACCGGCCAGCACACCGAGCTCGCCCTCGACAGTGACATCGTGAGCGTGGGCATATTCCACAACTTTTTTGGTCACTTCGATATTTTCTTCATAGGAAAGATGGCTGCCGTCGATCATCACGCTGGAAAAACCATAGTCGATGCAGCTTTTGCAAGTTTCAAAATCCGGACCATGGTCGAGGTGCAGCACGATCGGAATGGCTTTGCCGTTGTTGATCTCTTTGGAGTATTCGACCGCACCCTGGGCCATGTAGCGGAGCAGAGTCTGGTTGGCATATTCACGCGCACCTTTGGAAACCTGAAGAATCAACGGGGATTCGGTTTCAACACAGGCCTGAACGATCGCCTGAAGCTGTTCCATATTGTTGAAGTTGTACGCGGGGATCGCGTAACCGCCTTTGACCGCCTTGGCGAAAAGTTCACGGGTATTCACCAGGCCGAGAGTTTTGTAATCAACCATTTTTCTGCTCCTTGTTTGTAAACGGTTTAATTTTCCCGTTAAATGGCAATGTTCTTAATATAATACCGTACCGCTCAAATTTCAAGCCGGAAAACTTGTTTTCTTTTTCCGGATGTGTTATATTATATGAGAAGAGAAAATACAGGTTGCCGAATTATGATCTATCAACACAGAATTTCCGGAAATATCCGCCACCATGAATGCGATTCCCGCGGAGAATTGAAACTCCACTGTCTGCTCGACCGTTTGCAGGATGCCGCCGCCGAACACGCCGCCACCCTCAATGTCGGCATGGATGAACTGGCAGAAATGCAGTTGATCTGGGTGTTGAGCCGGTTGAAAATCCAACTGCTCCGCCCGCTCACCCTCGGCGAAGCATTGGAAGTAATCACCTATCCCTGCGGCATCCAGCGCATTTTCGCCCATCGCTGTTACGATCTGCGGATCGATGGTCAGCGGGTCGGCACCGGCGGCAGTTTCTGGCTGCCGGTCAACATCAAAGCCAACCGGCCGGTGGCGGCAAAAAAAGTTCTGCCGCCGGAGATCATGGATCTGCCGGATGTGGAAAAATTTTTCCCGGATATGGATAAACTGCCGGATGCCGATGGCGGAAATTCTGCCGTTTTCAAAGTCGGTGCCGGGGATATCGATTTGAACCGCCACCTCAACAATGCCGTTTACACCCGCTGGATAGCCGATATGCTCGGTGCAAGATACCAGTGTGATGCCGTGCGGGTGACGGAGATTCAGTTGAATTATCTTTCCTCCGGACAATTCGGAGAAAATATCATTCTGCACTGCCAGAGTGATGACAATGGCAATTTCATTATTTCCGGAAACAAAGAGGATGATTCCGCGGTCTTTCAGGCTGCCGGAAAAGTCGTTCTCTGACAACCATATACAATTCAACACAAACCATTTTCAACAAAGGATATATCCACCATGAAAACTCACAAGATCGGAATCATCGGAGTTCACGGCCGGGGCCGTCACGCTTATCAGGCTCACCTGCCGGAAAAAGGCTTTGAAATCGTTATGGGCGCAGACCCGCTGCCGCCGGGCAAACACAACTTCCATAATCCTGACTTCAAACCTTTTGAGCAGACGTTCCCCAATGCGTCACTGGTCACCGACTACCGGGAACTGCTGGCCAACAAGGATATCGATATCGTATTCATCATGAGTCCGGATTTCTGCCATGAAGAACAGGTCGTCGCCGCCCTCGAAGCCGGCAAGGCCGTCTATCTGGAAAAACCCATGGCGATCACCCTTGAGGGATGCGACCGCATCCTGCGCACCGCCTACCGCACCAAAAGCAAACTTTTCATCGGACACAATATGCGCTATTTCCCGGTCATTCTCAAGATGAAAGAGGTGATCGATTCCGGGATCATCGGCGATATCCAGTGCGGCTGGTGCCGCCACTTCGTCAACTACGGCGGAGATGCCTACTTCCACGACTGGCACAGCGAGCAGAAAAATACCTGCGGTCTGCTGCTGCAGAAAGGCGCACACGATATCGATGTCATGCACTGGCTGATGGGTTCAGTAACCCGGCGGGTGGTCGGCATGGGAATGTTGAGCATCTATGACAAATGCGCCCGCCGCCCGGCTGATGAAGCGGGATGTGCCGCCTGGGATGAAAACAACTTCCCCCCGCTGGAAGTCAAGGGATTCTCTCCGGAAATCGACGTGGAAGATCACAATATGGTCATGATGCAGCTGGATAACGGCGCACAGGCGACTTATATGCAGTGTCACTACACGCCGGATGCCGAACGCAACTACACCTTTATCGGCACCAAAGGCAGAGTGGAAAATATCGGAGATTCCGGAGATTGCCAAGTCCATGTCTGGACCCGGCGCGGGCCGCGATCCACCCCGGATATCGTCTACAACCTCAAACCGGTTTCCGGCGGACACGGCGGTGCGGATGCTCCGATCGTCATGAACTTCCTTGATTTCGTCACCAAAAATGCCCCGACCAATGCCAACCCGGTCGGCGCGCGTGATGCCGTGGCGGTCGGTGTTCTCGGTCACTACTCCATGCGCAACGGCAACATTCCGCAGGATATCCCCCGGCTCGAACCGGAGTTGATAAACTACTTCCTCAACAATCAGCAGGATTGAGCAGAAATCCGATCCATCGGACAAAACACCCTGTCAGACGGTCTCCGCCGCCCGGCAGGGTATTTTATTGATTCTGCCGTTGTTGCAGATCATGCAACGCTTCGATCACGCTCATCCCGCCGGGGAAACGCATTTCCGGTGCGATCTGCGCCAGCGGTTCAAGCACGAACAAACGCCCGCACGCTCTGGGATGCGGAATCGTCAATTCCGGCAAATCAAACACCTCATCACCGAAAAGAATGATGTCACAATCCAATATCCGTGATTCCCGGCTGCTGTGTTTTTCCGGCCGCCCCGCCTCCCTTTCCAGACGTTGACACAATGCCAGCAGCTCCGGCGCACTTCCGCCCCAATCGCCGGTAACTGCCATATCCAGAAAATCCGGCGTACCCGGCACACAATCGACCGCCTCACTGGTCAATGCCGCACTATTCCGGATATTTTCAACTCCGGCATCGCTCAATTTGACCAGCGCAACGGACATCGCTTCCGGCGTGCCCGGCAGATTCCCCCCCAGCATCAATGCGATTTTGCTCATATTTTTCATAAACTCTTGGCAATTTATCCAAATCTGTATTATATTAAGTAATATGTGTATATGTAATATGAACTCCTAACGAGGTTTTTTCAAGTGACCAAACCGATAAAAACAGTTTTTCTGGGTTCAGGCCCCATTGCCATTCCGATTTTACGGGCTCTGGCTGATTCGCCGGATATCGAATTATCCGCCGTGATCAGTCAACTCGACCGCCCCGCCGGACGCAAACGCATCCTGACCCCCACCCCGTTGACTGCCGCCGCTTTGGATATGGGTTTGGATGTGATCCGCGCCGCTGACGTCAATACCCCGGAATTCACCGGTTTTCTCCACGATCTTGCCCCCGATCTGCTCTGCGTGGTTTCTTTCGGCCAAATCCTTAAATCCGGCGTGCTTTCCGCTCCCAAAATCTGCTGTGTCAATATCCACGCTTCATTATTGCCCCGTTACCGCGGAGCTTCTCCGGTGACCCAGGTCATTCTGCACCGGGAAAGTGCCACCGGCGTCTGCTTTATGCAAATGGAAAAAGGTCTGGATTCCGGCCCGGTTTTCCGTACTCTGACCATGCCGCTTACCGGTGTGGAATACGCCGATTCTCTGGAAGATGACCTCGGCAGACTCGCCGCCGGATGCGCCGCCGAAACTCTCGTGGCGATCGCCAAAGGCAAATTGACCGCCGGAGTACAGAACCCCGCCCAGGTCACCGTCTGCCGGAAAATTTCCAAACGCGATGGCATAATCAACTGGAATAATTCGGCCAGAGATATCGAAGCGATGACCAGAGCCTACTTCCCGTGGCCCGGAGCAACCGCTAAAGTTCGCACCGCCAACGGCAAAGAATCCGCCATTTCCATCTGCAAGGCCAAAGTGCTTTCCGGCAGTCCGCTTATCCCCGGAGAAGTCACCGGCACTCCCGGCAGACTGGTGGTCGGGTGCGGCGGGCAGAGCGCACTGGAGATCCTCGAATTGATCCCCGCCGGCGGCAAACGCATGACCGCCGCCGCATTCCGCAACGGTATGCGCGGCGAACTGCCGGAAATCGTCATGGAGGAGGAACTTTGAAATCATGAGTAAAGAGATCATCCTCAACTGCGAAAAACTGGAACGCCGCTTCGCCTTGCTCAACAACGGCAAACTGGAAGAATACAAGATCGAACGCGACGACGATACCCCCAAAGCCGGAGATATCTATTTGGGCCGCATCATCAATCTGGATATTTCCCTGCAGGCGGCATTCATCGATATCGGAGCCAAAAAGAATGCCTTTCTGCACTTCAAAGAGATGCTGCCGGGCAATTCCGAATTGGTCGAACAGTATCAGACCGATCAGGCCAACCGGGAAAATGCCATCGTCGCCAAACGTAAAAAACAGACCCGCATCCCGGAAAATTCCCCGCTCAATGCCGAAGTTTCACGCCGGAAAAAGAAAATTTCCATGGAGGATATCCCCAATATTTTCAAACCCGGCATGGAAATACTCGTGCAGGTCGCCAAAGCACCCATCAGTACCAAAGGCGCAAGAGTCACCTGCGATATCACCATCCCCGGCCGCTTTCTGGTGTTGATGCCTTACAGCGAACATATCGGTTTATCCTCACGCATCGAAAGCACCGCCGAAAGGGAAAGATTACGCAAAATCCTCGAACAACTCGAATTGCCCGAAGGTATGGGCATGATCTGCCGCACCAATGGTGAAGGCAGAAAACAAACCTTTTTCAAACGTGACCTCGATCTGCTGATGGATTACTGGAAAAAGATCGAACTCGGCGTGGAAAGCCGGGTCGCCCCCCGGCGGCTTTTCACCGAACCCAATCTCATCGACCGCACCGTGCGCGACTTCATGACCGATGAGATCGGCGGTATCGTCGTGGATGATCAGGAGGCTTTCAAACATATCAAAGAAACCTTGAAACGTATCGGCGGCAGCAAGTTGAGTTCCAAAGTCACCCACTTCAAATCCCCCGCCCAGATATTCGACTACTACAAAATCGATGAACAGCTCCTTGCCGTTTTTCAACGGGAGGTCAAACTGCCCGGCGGCGGAGCGATCGTCATTGACGAAACCGAGGCCCTCATCGCCATCGATGTCAACTCCGGCCACGGCAGGAAACTCTCTGAACAGCCTGAATTCGTCCTCAAAACCAATCTCGAAGCCGCCGAGGAGATCGCCCGCCAGTTGCGCTTGCGGGATGTCGGCGGGCTGGTGGTGCTGGATTTTATCGATATGCGTTCCGCATCTGACCGGGATGAGGTTTACCGGCACATGAAAAAACTGGTCAAAGATGACCGCGCCAAAACCAAAGTTCTCCCCTTGAGCAAACTGGGCCTGATGGAGATGACCCGCCAGCGTGAACATGAGAGCATCCTCGATCAGGTTTACGACCCCTGCCCTTACTGTCACGGAACCGGCATGGTGAAATCCGCATTGACCATGAGTGCGGAGATCCAGCGTGAATTGAGTTCCGTCATGCGGGATAAAAAGTACCGGGGCGTGGCGTTGCGGGTATTCATGCACCCGGAAGTTTTGAACCGGCTGCGCAATGAAGATGCCCAACTGCTCAACGATCTGGAATCAAAATACAAAAATGAATTGAGTTTCCGGGCCGATCCGGCTCTCCACTATGAGGAATTCCGCCTGACCGATGCGGATACCGGAGAAAAAATACTTTGAGATTTGACGAATACCATCCAGCGGAAATTCCGCCGAAACCGGGCGTTTATATGTTCCGTGACCGCTTCGGCAAGGTGATCTATGTCGGCAAAGCCAGAGATTTGCGGCGGCGGCTGGGCAACTATTTCCAGCCCTCACGCCGCCGTACCGGTGATGCCAAACTGCGTTCTTTGATAAATTCCATTGCCGAGTGGTCATTCACGGTAGTCCGCAATGAAGATGAAGCATTGCTCCTCGAATCGCAGTTGATCAAAAGTTATGCCCCTTATTACAATATTTTGATGCGGGATGACAAACGTTATTTACTGCTCAAAGTCGATCTTTCCGAAAAGTTCCCGACCTTGAATCTCGCCCGTTTGAAAAAACCGGATAACGCCCGCTATTACGGCCCGTTTCCCCACGGCACCGCCCTGAAAATGACCAGAGAATTTCTCCTTTCCCACTTCGGCTTGCGGGGATGCAAAAGCAGCGATCCCGATCCGGAAACCCGTAAACACTGCCTGAAAAAACTGGTCAAAGACTGCTGTGCGCCATGCACCGGAAACATCTCCCCGGATGAATACCGGAAAAAGGTCGATGCCGCTTTAGCGGTGCTGGATGGCGATATCGCCCCGGTAAAGGCGGCAATCAAAGAAAAAATGCTCAAAGCCGCCGCCGAAGGCAAATATGAAGCCGCCGCCAAATACCGGGATGCCACCGCCAATATCGATGCCGTTTTCGGCCAGCGCAACCGGATTTTTGAAAATCCATCCTTGCCCGATCAGCAATTCCCGCCGGGCGAAACGGGCATCCGGGCTTTGGCTCAAAGACTGGGATTATCCACCTTGCCGCGGAAAATCATCTGCTTTGATATTTCCAACATCCTCGGCACGCTCGCCGTAGCCAGTATGGTCACATTCACCGATGGCCGCCCCGACCGGCAGGCATACAAACGGTTCCGGATAAAAACGGTGATGCAGAGCGACGACTTTGCCATGATGCGCGAAGCGGTATCCCGGCACTTCGGCAGATTGCTCAACGAAAAACGCCCCCTGCCCGATCTGCTGATGGTCGATGGCGGTAAAGGTCAATTATCCAGTGCCATTGAAGCATTGATCTCGGTCAATGCGCCGCCGCTGCCCATGCTGGGTCTGGCAGAACGCAATGAGGAAATATACATTCCCGGCCGCTCCGAACCGATCGTGCTTGACCGGCACGATTATGCCTTGAGATTATTGCAAAGCATCCGGGATGAAGCCCACCGGTTCGCCATCACCTATCACCGGAATCTGCGGGAAAAGCGCATTCAGGCATCTTTGCTGGATGATATTCCGGGAGTCGGTGCGGTTCGCAAAAGGGAGTTGCTCCGGGCATTCGGTTCACTGCATTCACTGAAAAAAGCCGATGCCGGCGATATCGCCCGGAGAGTTCCGGGGATAGGTCTGGCGGTCGCAGAAAAAATCGTGGAATACTTACAACGTAAACCGTAATCGAATTACTATATAAGGAGAAAAGAAAAATGATTAAAGTTGCTCAATGCTGGGATGACGGCGTACTCAATGACATCAGATTGACTGATTTGTGCCGCAAGTACAACGCCAAAGCCACTTTCAACCTCAACCCCGCCTTGCATCTGGCCAACAAACGCATCACCGATGGATGGCAATTCCGCGATACCGGTTACTATCCGGGCAAACTGGCCTGGAATGAGGTCAAAAGTGTTTACGAAGGTTTCGATGTCGCTTCTCACACCATGTGTCACTGCAACGCCGGTGATGTGGATGATCAGGTCTTTCTCACCGAAGCCGTCGGAGCAAAAATGATTCTGGAAGACCTCTTTCAGAAAGAATGCACCGGTTTCGCCTGGCCCTGCGGCAAATATACGCCGAAAACCGTCGATCTGCTTCAGGCCGCCGGATTCACTTACGGGCGTACCGTAAAAAATACCGACCGGGTCTCCGGATTTGAACACCCGATGATCCTGCACTCCAGCTGCCACTTCCTCAACCCCAACTTCTGGGATGCCTTTGAAACGGCAAAGAATACCGACGGCATCTTCTATTTCTGGGGACACAGTTACGAAATGATGGATGATGAAATGTTGTGGCAGGAGTTTGAAAACAAATTGCAACGGCTGTCTGAAAATCCGGAAGTCCAGTGGATTTCCACCACCGAATTGGTCAAATAAAGCGGATTTACCGAATTTATTGCAAAAAAAACACCGGAAAGATTTGCATTTATTCTTTCCGGTGCTATATTAAGTAATATCATCATTCAGGATGCGAGTGTAGCTCAGTTGGTAGAGCATCACGTTGCCAACGTGATTGTCGCCGGTTCGACTCCGGTCACTCGCTCCATTTTTTTTGCCCGGATAAGTTGTTACCTTGACAAAAAACAGCCGCGGTGGTATCTTATATTATGTCACAACCACGGAGAGTAATCATGATCAAACATATCGCTATAATTATGGATGGCAATGGCCGCTGGGCCACCGAAAGAGGTTTGAGCCGCAGTGAAGGTCATCTGGCCGGAGCAAAAAATATCGGCAAAGTCGTCGATGCCGCCGCCTCACTGGGAATCGAATCGCTGACCCTTTACGCTTTCAGCACCGAAAACTGGAAACGCCCGGAACCGGAAGTGACCGCTCTGATGCAGATATTAAAGGAATTCGCCACTTCCGAATTGCCCGCCATGATGAAAAACGGTGTCCGGCTGCGTACCATCGGCCGCACTGCCGACCTGCCGATGGCCTCCCGCCTCGCTTTGCTCAAAGCGATCGATATGACCAAAGACAACACCAGATTCACCATCAATATCGCCTTGAGTTACGGCGGCAGAGCCGAAATCGTCGATGCGGTCAATAAAATCCTCAAAGAACGCAAAAGCAATGAGCCGGTCACAGAAGATGAGTTCCGCAACTATCTCTATCTGCCGGATATGCCCGACCCCGATCTGCTGATCCGCACCGGCGGCAATCTGCGGGTGAGCAACTTCCTTTTGTGGCAGATCTCTTACAGTGAATTGTATGTCACTCCGACCTACTGGCCCGATTTCGGCAAAGAAGAGCTGCAGAAGGCCATTGAATCTTTTGACGGCAGAGAACGCCGCTTCGGCGGATTGAATCAGAAATAATGCCGCAATTACTGGATGAACTGCGTTCACTCAAGCCGGAAGAATTGCCGGCTTTTGCTGACAAACTCCGCAAGATCATTATCGATTCCGTCAGCCGTAACGGCGGCCACCTGGCTTCCAGTTGCGGCTGTGTGGAGTTGATAATGGCACTGCACCGGGTATTTGACACTCCGGCAGAGAAAATATTTTTCGATGTCGGGCATCAGGCTTACGCCCATAAATTGCTCACCGGCAGAGAAAAAGAATTCGACCGTCTGCGCCGTCACGACGGAGTAAGCGGATTCCCCCATCCGGCAGAATCCATATTCGATCCGGCAGTTTCCGGTCACGCCGGTACGGCTCTTTCCGCCGCACTGGGCCACTGTGCCGCCGATCCGGAAAGTAAAGCGAAGGTCATCGCCGTCATCGGCGACGGAGCTATGGGGTGCGGAATAACTTTGGAAGCCTTGAATCACGCCGCCACCTTGCCCGGCAGTCAGCGTCTGCTGATCATCCTCAATGATAACCGGATGTCGATCTCCGGCAATGTCGGCACCCTTTCCCGGATGCTCAACCGGGTGATCGCCGCCAAATCGTACAACCGTTTCCGCCGGGGATTGAAAAAACTGCTTTCCCCCTTGCCCAAAGTCAAAAACTTCTTTTCCCGGCTCAACGAGGCCGGAAAAAGCGTCCTGCTCCCACCGGCATTGTTCTTTGAAACCCTCAATTTGCGCTACTTCGGCGCCGTCAACGGCAACGATACGGAACAACTGCTCTCCACTCTGACCCGCATAAAAGAACTCGACGGCCCGATCCTGCTTCACGTCATCACCCGCAAAGGGTACGGTTGTGAATATGCAGAACAAAATCCGACCAGATATCACGGCATTTCCGGCTGTGATCCGGATACCGGGAAAATGTCCTCACCGGCCGGAGGTTTTTCCCATGCATTCGGTCAGGCAATGATCGGCCTGGCCGGGAAATATCCGGAAGTTGCCGCCGTCTGCCCCGCCATGCTGGAAGGTTGCGGTTTAAGCGGATTCGCCCGGCAATATCCCGACCGGTGTTTTGATACCGGCATCACCGAAGAACACGCCGTCACCTTTGCTTCCGGTCTGGCCGCCGCCGGGAAACGACCGGTATGTGCTTTCTATGACACCTTTTTGCAACGCGCTCTGGATGGCATCTATCACGATGCCGCCCTCGCCGGTCTGCCATTGATAATCGCCGTTGACCGTTCCGGAGCAGTCGCCGACGGGCCGACCCATCACGGGATATATAATTGTTCATTCCTGCGGGCGTTGCCCGGAGTGACGACCATGGTCATCGCCGATGAAAAAGAGATGTATGCCGCTTTGGAATTCGCTCTGCAACTCGCCGCCCCGGTGATTTTGCGTTATCCGAAAGGCTCCGGATGCAACTTGCCTTTACTCCCCTTTGAATATGGTAAAGCAGTCATCAGGCGCACCGGAAATACCGCTTCTCCGGTACTGTGGGCGTGCGGCGGAGAAGTAAAAACGGCGATGGCTGTGGCGGAAATATTGAAGAATAAAAATCTGGATTGCACCGTGGTCGATGCCCGTTTCCTGAAACCGTTTGACGGGGAACTGGCGAAAAAATTTGCCGGATGCAAACAATTTTCCATCGAAGATCACTGCCTTACCGGCGGATTGTATTCGGCTCTGACGGAAACTCTGGCGGGAATACCTCATGAACAGATCAGTGGCTTCGGCTGGCCGTCTGATACGATCGTGCCGCACGGGGAAACGGCGGTGATCAGAAAGAATGCCGGCTTGGATGCCGGAACCATTGCGGAAAAAATTGCGGAATTAGTTGAAAAAAATTAAAAAACGCCCTTGCATTTTATGGTGACAAGGGTTATATTATATCTCAACGCTCCGGAATGGTGCGATTGCTGAATGTCCGGCATCGTGCTGTGGGATGCGAAAGTAAACATTTAAGGAGAACTGGAAAATGGACAAAGCTGTCAAACAGGAAATCATCAAGAAATATGCCCGTAAAGAGGGTGACACCGGATCCCCGGAAGTGCAGATCGCTCTGTTGAGCAACCGCATTTCTGCTCTGACCGAGCATCTGCGTGCCAACAAAAAAGACCACAGCACCCGTCGCGGTCTGCTGGCGATGGTCGCTTTGCGGAAAAAACTTTTGACCTATCTGGCCCGCGAAAACCGCGCCAGATACATCTCGTTGACTGACGAGCTCGGCATCCGCCGCGCCAAATAATCACAGTCACGATTATATACAGTCTCTGGTGGTGCAGACTTAAAACGCACCCCGAAGCGGAGAGGTGGCTGAGTGGCCGAAAGCAACAGTTTGCTAAACTGTCGTACGGGAAACCGTACCGCGGGTTCGAATCCCGCCCTCTCCGCCATTTTTGTGCTTATTTCACCTCAAATGGTACCGTTTAGTACCGTTTGAGGTTTTCATCTTGTAAAAACAGACCATTTCCAGCTATATCCGGGAATAGATAGAGGTCATTACAAAAGTCAATTAAAAAGTGATTGAACTCTTATCGTTGATGAGATAAAATCGGTAGTTTGAGTTGGCTACTGAATAAGTAACCAACGAAAACGTCCCGGTTTTAGATCACAACGGGAATATTCAAGGATTTTTAAGAACTTTTGGAAGGACCTCAATATATGGAAAACGATATGGCTCTCCAAAAAATCAAACTCAAGATCGGTACCGTCTATCAGAAAGAACCCAACGGGATCTATTACTTCCGCTATCAGGTCAATGGAGCAAGAAAAGCAATCAGCTTGAAAACCCGCAACAAACAGCAGGCAATCAAAGAAGCAGAAAAGTATGTACCGCTTCTGCAAGCAACCTCATCTGAAGTTATTGCAGCCCATGTTCAACATGCCCGCAATTTGGCAACCCCGGAAAAGAATTTGCTTCTTTATCAGGCTTGGGAAGAGTATGAGAAAAGTCCAGACCGGGCAACTCCTGATACTGTCAGCGAGGCATTGGCTTACAAATCCACTTTTGCAGAATTTGTGGAATGGGTCAATGATCCGCAAGCTACACTACGGGATATTACAGAAACAACAGCGATGCAGTATGCCGATTATATGCGACAGCAGAATATTGCTGTTTCAACTCACAACCGCAAACTGAAACGCATCCGCAAAGTATTCAAGGTACTGCAAGAATACTGTTCTGAAAACAATCCTTTCCAATCTGCTGTGCTTTACCGCAAAGAACGAGAAGAACGGGAGCAGGATGTTCATCGCCTCTCTTTTACCAGAGAGCAGGAACAACAGTTGCGGAATGTGCTTGCCGATGATCATTACAAGGTTTTGAACAAACCGGAAGTACGGGTAATTTACTATCTTGGAATGTTTACCGGACAGCGCATGAAGGACTGTGTTTTACTGCGCTGGAGCAAAATCAATTTGAAAATAAACCGTATCTGGGTTAAGCAGTTCAAAACCGGCAAAGAGGTTACTATCCCCATTGCTCCCGCTTTACGGGAAGTATTGCTTGAGGCTCTGGAATGGAAAAAAAGCGATCTGGATTATGTTTGTCCCAATGTCGCAATGCGTTACAATAAAACCAATGCACTTGGTAAAAACGTGGGCAATAATCTGGTAAATATTGATATGCTGCGGGTAATCCGTTGGATTGGACTTGAACCATCTGTCAATGTCCCCGGAAGAGACAAGAAAGTTACTGTTTACGGCTTTCACTCCCTGCGGCATTCTTTCGCCTCATATTGTGCAGAAGCCGGTGTACCACAGGCTACGGTGGTTTCTATCCTCGGAGCTGACTCCGAGATCGTTACAAAATACTATACCCATGTGGGAGATGAAGCTCAAAAACAGGCTATTGCAGCAGTTTCAGGCGTAAGTTTATCAACACCGGCACAAAACAAAATAGATGAAGCGTTGGCTCTTATCAACAATTCAACCGCTTCAAGCGTTGAAATTTTATCTCAAGTAAAAGCGATCTTGGAAAAATAATGCAAAAATCCCGGGACTCCGCATTGTGATGTGACCCCAAAAATTTGGACGGGTTAAACTACATGGAATGGGTTCGGAATTGAACCGGAATCATTCCTTTTAATTTTAAAGATACTCTCTCGTTGTTAAAATAGCAAATATACTCTTCAAGTTTTTGCTGAAAATCTTCAACAGAACTAAAGGTTTCACCGATAAACATTTCTGTTTTCAGCCTGCCGAAAAAGTTTTCCATAACGCTGTTATCCAAACAATTTCCTTTTCTGGACATGCTTTGAGTGATATTATGCTCTTTCAGCATAGACTGATATTCCCGCATTTGGTACTGCCATCCCTGGTCAGAATGCATCAATGGTGTTGCATCTTCCGGCAGCTTTTCAAACAACCGCTTCAGCATTGTTCTTGTTTGAGCAAATGAAGGACTTCTGCTGACAGCATGAGCCACTATTTCTCGATTGAACAAATCCATAACCGGAGACAGATAAATCTTTTCATTGCAAACATGAAACTCGGTTACATCAGTAACCAGTTTCTCAAATGGCTTTTGAGCTTCAAATTGTCGGTTCAATGTGTTGGCAGCGACCTTGCCGACCTCTCCTTTGTAGGAGCGATATTTGTGGCGTCTCTGTTTCCCTCGCAATCCCAATGAAGCCATCAACCTTTGCGTTGTTTTATGATTCAATTCTATTCCCTGTTGCCGAAGTATAACATGAACTCGTCTATACCCATAACGCCCCTTGTTATGTTCAAATATCTTTTTGATCCGTTCTTTTACTTCGCTGTATTTGTCTGTTTTTTTCAACCGCTTAAGCTGATAATAATACGTGCTGCGGGACATTTTGCCAAGAGCAAGCAATTTAGATAAGGGATATTTGTGCCTCAGTTCTGAGATTATTTCTGCTTGTTCTTTCTTGCTCGCTCGTTGGCAAGAACTAAGGCACTCAATTTTTTTATGTACTCAATCTCCATCCGGAGTTGTTGATTTTCTTCGATCAAATCTCTTTCCACATCTGGTGGCAAGGGAACTTTGGGAGGTCGTCCTTTTTTGCCGCCTTTAGCTCGTCCACGTTTTTCTTCCATAAAACCCTTCTCGCCTTCTTCAAGATAAATACGTTCCCATAATTTTAATGTTTTTAAATTATTATGAGCTTCTACAGAGTTTTTTACATCCCAATACTTATAGACGGTTTCATTGTATCCAAGATGATTAGTCCGCATATCTAATATAGCACGTATTTTGAATTCTGCACTATACCGACGGTTTGTTCTGTGTTCTTTCTTCATAAAAAATGCACCTCAAAGGTTGTGTCCAACTTTTGGGGTACACTTCATTGTTGGAATCCCGGGATTTTTCATGAAATTTATTTTTTCTCTTTTGCTTTCTTCAACCGTTCTGAAAACGCACTTTTCTGCAATCCGACCATCTGGCAAATCGCCTCCCTGTCAAATTTGCATTTTTTATAGTCCTCAACGATCTGCAGCAATTCCAGATTCCCATCAATATTGTCAACAATATACCATTGCTGTTTATCAGAATCGAATTTTATCTTAAATGGCTTTCTTTGTTCTGTCCCCATAACTTCCCGAGGATTTTCATACTTTAAAATACGGGACTGTTCAGAAACATCACCTTCCGGTCCTGTTTCATCAAAACTCAAATTCAATGTCATGTAAAACGAATCCATTTTGCTTTTGAAGCCGCGTACTTCATTCTCTGAATTTGCATGATGTACAATCAAAATGGCAATATGCATATCCCGTAATTTATTTATCAGAGCTTTAAAATTTGCGGGAGTCTGGGGACCTTCATTTCTGACAAATGCGGTATAGGTATCTATTACCAATAAGTCTACCGCCTTACCCGGAGTTCCCTGATTCTGCTTGGCATTCTCGATCATATCAAGAAGTTTCTGATGATTTTCCAATGCTGAAAAATCAATATTTAACATGGAACAGTCTTCCATTATCAGATTACTTCTGCACTCCTGCTCTTTGCCTGTGGGGAAATATCCCTCCTGAAATGAACTTTTTTTACTTTTCATCTCACCTTTATTTTCAAAATCCAAGTACAGCACTTTGTGAATTTTTTCAGGCACAGCCCACCATTTTTCCTTGAATAACGGAACAGGTCTGCTTGAATGCCCTGCGGCGACCACTCGGGCAGCTATACTGTAAGCAAGATTACTTTTTCCGGCTTTGAATTCTGCGTAAAGCATGGAAACTTCACCCCGAACTAAAAGCGGCCGCATGACATAATCTATCGGTTTTAGCTTGGAGGATTTTTCTTCCATAACCCGCTTTTCTTCCGGAGGAACATCCTGTTTCTGCCACCAGTTATCCGGTAATTCGTTTACTTTGGCTTCTGCTTTCCGGAAAAACGCATCTATTTCATCTTCATATTCCAATATCACCCCGGCTGCAGGATTTATTTGCGGAGAATATTCCTGATACATTTTCAATATATCATCAACGTTATCAAATCCACGCATCCGCTGTTTGGAATATTGGATCGGCATAACCAGAAGCTTGGATTCCAATTCGATATTTTCTGACAGAAATTCGGTTAACTCCTGTGCTTTTAATGCGGCCGTTTCAAGTGTGATCCCGGAGTGATTTGATACCAGCACAAACAACTCTTTATCCTGAAGCGGACTCCAATCAACTTGATCGTATTTTCCCGGAGAACAGATAAAACTGGTAAAAATGATTTCCCGGGATTCGACAGCACGCTGATTGGTGTCTGCCAATTCAATGCTGTCACACAAAATCACTGTTCTGCATTCGGGTTTCAGGAGCAGATCCAAGTTATAAAGCGGTGTTTTATCTTCCGGATAAGGGACGCAGAAAATTTGGCTTTTATGAAAATTATTACGAATCCATGTCGTCAGCGGCAGAAGAATCTTGCATTGTGTTTCCGGATCATAGACCTTTATCACATTCATAATTGTTTCTCCGTATTCATTATGAAACGGAAAAACCTGACAATACCAGTTGTCGTAATAACGATTGCTCAATGCGAAACTATCCTGATCAGCATGCTGACAAGGGATCAAAAATTGGAAAGTAAATTGTTCCAACCGTACATCCGTCCACCCTTCATGTTTTTCTTCTCGCTGCAACTCATCAGTACCCCAAATGTAATCAGGATACATACCGCGCGTTTTTACTTTCCCGAAGGGAACCGGCGCAACGCCCCAGTAACGGCATATTTGTTCCGGTGTACTGTAAGGAGTCAAGTCTTTGCAAATAGAATACAATGTCGGATATTTTTCGTAAAAAGCTTGTTTTATCTTATCGCAAAGATTTATTAAAAGCTGCTCATCTTTTTTCTGATCCCAAATCATTGGAAGCGGCTCATACTTTACCGAACATTGCGGAATTTCTCTCTTTGCATAATCAGCGGTATGAGACATTACCGGTCCCCAATATTTACCGGAATAATTTAACTTGCCGGTTTCAAAAGTACTGCAAGTTAAATAAGCCATTGTTCCGTTGTATGAATCTATTTCATGTTGAATTGTTATTGCTTCAGGCAACTGATAATTTTTATTTGTAAACGATTTTACAGCGTTTCTCACAAATGCGGGAAAACGTTCACTGGCACAGTTTGCTTCAAGCAGCAATGTTGCCCGTGCTTCCAAACAGATTTCATCACGGCGGAATTGATATTCCGGAATATCATCGATCCAGCGGAAGTTCTGAAAAATCTTCTCCAATTCTTCGTAAATGTTATCCATAGTCTCCTCCATCGTATTAAAACACTGACTTCATTGAACCTCTAGTAAAACATCTTCATAGTTGGTATTTATACCGCATTTTTTCAAAAAATCCAGATGAAGAGCAAAGTCCCCTATTTCATACAAATTATGAGCGTCACTGCCTAATGTAATTCTGACACCTGCATTGATTGCCATCTTGAAAAATTCAATCGGCGGCTCATTTGTATGAAAATTGATCTCAACAGCTGTTCCACTTTCTTTAAGCATTTTTACCAGTGGTTCAAAACATCCTGCCGGTATCTCAATTCCAGCTCTGCGAAAAATACGGAATGGGTGTGCTAATGATAAACACCCATTCTTTAATATTGCTTGACAATGTAACAAAAAATACTCTTTTAATTTCTGCGAAGTCAGTTTTTCTTTGAGAGCGAGAGGGCGCATTTCATGAATTGCCCCGATAATAATCCCTGCTCGCTGCAGATCTCGCGGGTGAGCCAGCCATGTACCATCAAAACGGATATCTGCTTCCAAACCGATACGCTCTGGGGGCATATTGCCAGAAAGCATCTCTTTAAAATATTGATTCCCGCGCCAATTTTCTGTTTGAAAATCTGTTTGCTGATACTGAGCTGCATGGTATTGGTTCCTTGCACACAGCAAATGTCCAGAGTGTTCTGTTAACATGAAAGACTTTAACCCGAAAATATTGGCAAAATATTGAGTTTTTTCCAAAGATATGTTTTCATTGCAATAGGCAAAATGAGTATGAATATGAGTGTCTGTTAAATTGAGACGTTTGTCCATACGTAACGCATTTGTATACCATTGCATTTTTCCGGTTATCACATCAATATCAACATATGAAATATTAAACGGTTCTTCACAGAGTGCCGGTGCTGCAAAATAGGTAACTCCATTGACCGCACGATAAGGCTTGAACCCCTCATGATGGTGTCCTGAAATCGATAGAAGAACGCCATTAGCAGCTTCGGCGGCATTGATTTCTGCCGAGTTTGTATAATTGTAAAGACAATCAGCAGTTCCTGGCGGATAGCATGGCGTATGCTGCAAGGTGATAATATGTCCGGCAAATCCTCTTCGTGCTTCGGCAATAAGATCAATGTCATTCTGTGCCCGCCAAGCATTGTATCCGGGGCATTCTTTGTCTGACGGATTGATTACAAAACGCAGGCCGCCAAAGTCAACAATACGCTCCGGCTGCGGAAAATATTTATAAAATTCTTCTGCCGGAGCATCATGATTGCCGGGAATTACAATAAATGGCGAATGTAGTCTTTTGAGACATTCTGCGATCACCAGCATATCGTGATGACCATATTCCAAATCACCACGGTTGACCAGATCTCCGGCAATAATGGTTAAATCAGGACGAACAAGTCGATTCAGACGCTCAATTGCACGTCGAAAAAGAATATCGGCTATGCCGGTCTCCCGAGCTCCGCAAGTTTTCTTTTCAATACTGCTGTAATGAATATCCGTCAAAACTGCGATTCTCATAAAATATGTCCTCTTTATACGTCACAAGAATGTGAAAAATGTCGCATCATTCAACTCTCCCGGAGTAAACGGCCGGAAACGCAATACAAATGTAAACGGTTCAGCGGGGATCCGGTAACGCTCATTCAGAGGTTCTCCACAGGAACTTGAACCGATACCGCTCTGTTTCCAATCCAGGTTGAGACAGATATTTTCCGCGTACTCGATTTCGTATCGGTGTTTAGCTTTCCACGCAGCTTCCGGAGTAAAACGGTGTATACTGAAATTAAACAATGTACTCAAACCGCTTACAGCGAAACCTGCGGTATTCAGATCGTAAAATGCCACCCGACGAATCTCACTGCGGTTGCCATCCTCCTGCGGCATCACGTAGGGAGTATAAAGGTCAGCAATATTTGCTTTGAAAAACCCCACTCTCTGTGCTTCTTTGGAATCCACATACGATTCACCAGGGCCAAGACCAAACCATTGTGCACGATCCATTGTTTCCGGCAAGAACAACTGTAGTCCGAGTCGCGGAAAAAATGGCATCTCTCCCTGAGGTTCACCGTGAACTTCCAAAGAAAAACCGCCATCCGGCAAAAATGTATAAAGATATTCACAGCGAATTCCTGTCTGTAATACCGGTGGAGCAACTCTTGATACGATTTTGACTGTTTTCTTTTCCTGATCAGCAGTTATGGAACGCAATACATGCTGCATTTGATGATATCTTGCAGCTAGCCATTCTTTTGCATGCCCATTGGCTGCTCCACGGTCATTGTCTGTTGTCGCTCTGAACAAGTTGAATCGCGGACCTCTTTTCATCAGCGGCAAACCGTCAATATTCCAATTCATTATCAATCCAGTACTTTTACAGATGGAAATCTGAGATTCTCCTGTCTGAATAAAAATACTGCGGTTATCTTCAACCATCTTAATATCAGAGCTGACGGAATTTATTATTTCCGGACGATTTACCAACTTTATAGGCAATGCAAATTGTGCCCAGGCGACCTCATGTCCGGCATTTGCCCAAAGGGTATCTCTCCCCAGCGAAAAAGTCAGATCAAGAAAATATTCAGCACCAGCTTTAATTTTTTTGGGCAGTACATAAGGTATTTTTACTACCATGCTGCTTCGGGCTTTAATCTGCAGTGGAGCAAGTGAACCGCTTTGTATAACGAATCCGTTTTCACTGATGCTCCAGGCAATATTCAAATGTTCCAGCGTAATAAAATCATAGTGATTGGCTACAGAGATCATGCCTTTTTTCAAATCGACCGCTGCACATCTGACCGGGGCGTAAACTTTTTTCGCTTCGATCATGCCGGGTGAAGGGGTTTTATCCGGAAAAACCAATCCGTCAGCGACAAAATTGCCGTCATTCGGTTCATCACCGAAGTCGCCGCCGTAAGCGAAAAACTCCTGAATATTGCCGTATTCATCCTCCACATGACTGCGGATGCCGTGATCGCAAAATTCCCAGATGAAGCCGCCCTGCATCTCTTTGTGCTTAAAGAATGTCTGCCAGTAATCTTCCAAACCGCCAGGGCCGTTGCCCATGGCGTGAACATATTCACACAGAATAAAAGGTTTGGTTTTACAAAGTTCAGCAACGGTTTCTTCGCAGGAGGGAACCCAATCGGCATTGGTTTTGGTTTTAACCGCTGGAACATACATCCGGGAAACCATATCGGCAGTTTCAGCCTGAGTGTCGCGCTCATAGTGTATAGGTCTGGTCAAATCCCGATTCCGGGTGTATTCCGCCATTTTCAGGTGATTTATACCATATCCGGCTTCGTTGCCGAGCGACCAGATGACAATAGAGGGATGATTTTTATGAGCTTCGACCATTGCCTGCATACGATCGACACATGGAATTTCCCACTCTTTCCACATGGTTGGATTTTTACCATCTTTATAACCGAAACCGTGAGTTTCCAGATCGGCTTCACACATGACATAAAATCCGAGTTTGTCGCACAGATCGTAAAATGCCGGGGCATTCGGATAGTGACTGGTGCGGATGGCATTGAAATTGTGCCGTTTGAGCAGGAGCAGATCTTTTTCGATCACTTCAAAGGTAAGTGCCCTGCCGAGATCGGTATCAAATTCGTGGCGGTTGACACCCCGGAACATGATGGGAACTCCATTGACCAGAAGATTGCCGTTTTTGATCTCCACCGTGCGGAAACCGACTTTCAAAGATTTGTATCCGACGACTGTATCACCGGTTTTCAGCGTAAGAATAAGAGTATACAATACCGGTGTTTCCGCGCTCCATGCCTCAACATTTTTTATTTCGGTATTCAAAATCAGCCGGGCTGTTTTACCTGCATCAAGAAATTCGAGTGAACCATCAATGGGCTCAGGCAGAACCGGATTATCGGAACGGTCAAAAAGTTCCGCCAGTACGGTCACATTTGCAACGGATGAATCAGAGGTGTTGATAAGAGTTGTTTCGATATCCAGTTTGCCGTTTTGATAAGAATCATCCAACTGTGCTTTGGCAAAGGTATCGTAAATATCCAAAAAAGGTACGGCTGAAATTGAAACATTTCGAAAAATGCCGCTTAAGTACCACATATCCTGATCTTCAAGATAGGTGCCGTCGCTCCATTGCAAAACTTTAACCGCAATACGGTTGATCCCGCATTGCACCATTTCTGTAATATCAAATTCCGAAGTATTGCGGCTGCCTTTGCTCATCCCGGTAAATTGTCCATTAATCCAAACTTGGAAAAATGAGTCAACTCCGTCAAATTTCAGCAAAATTCGCATATCGGACCATTTTTCCGGAATATCAAATTCCCTCACATAACAGCCGGTCGGATTTTCCGACGGGACGAATGGTGGATTCACCGGGAATGGATAGACCTGATTGGTGTAGTGGGGAAATCCGTACCCTTGCATTTGCCAATTACCGGGAACAGTTATATCATCCCAGTTATTGCAATCAAAATCCGTGGCGAAGAAATCTTCCGGAGCAACTTCCGGAGCAGGGAAATAAGCAAATTTCCATGAGCCGTTGAGCAATTTGAAATATGAAGAAGCACTGTTCTCTCCGTATAGAGCCAGCTCTTTGTCTGTAAAAAATGGAACATATGCCCGGTACGGTTGTTTATTGATTGAAGTTCGAGTTTGGTTTTCCCAGTCATTCATGTTGAATCGCCTTTCATTACCATCAAAAGACAGTTTTCCTGTCATCTTTTCAACTGTTTGATTATTTCAGTCGGAACCACCGAGTTTCTCCGACGACTGCAGAAAAAGAATATGATTCGGCATTTTCAATGACAATTTTCCCTGTAGCAAGATCAATCAAATCCCGCTTCCCCTGCCAACGCAGTTCTTTTTGTCCGGTAATCATGGCATGAAGCACAAGAAATCCATTCCCGGCATAAACAGCATCTCCCGGATCGGCGGTTGTTTTTATTCCGGCCTCACGTGCAGCGGCATTAAGAAATTCCGGAGTTATTCCTCCCGGTGCACCGATGTAAATACCGGTCCAATTACCATGGCGCTTCACAGCTGCACCTGGCAAATTTGTTCCCGAATAATAACCGAGTATGGAGGCCGTTGGGTCATCTATAATTAATGCAGGACCTCTGGTTTCTGTGGCAAAGTAACGCAAAGATTTTGCCAGAGGATCCGGCAGATCCAATGCATCAAAACGATAAGTTACTATTCTATCAGAATCAATTTCAACCTTAATCCCAGTTAAGCGTTGCACTGTTCTTGAAAATCCTCCGGGAGTGACACGACCGGTATCAAAAAGAAATATCAGTATATTTCCGTCTTTCTGAAGATTTTTTTCAATATATGCAATTTCTTCTTCAGTTATTGATGGAGAAGTTACAAATACATACATCCGATATGATTTACGTATTGAAGTCAAGTCAGAAAGCAAATAATTATCAAATTTTACACCTGAACGATAGAATGGAATGCGTGCTCCTTTAGCTCCCACTTGATGAATTTGCATCCGATAGGATACCCCATGCGAATTTCCATGACCGAGATAATCAAGCATTCTTTCATCAATAAACCATGCGGCTTCTCCATGATCTTCCGGATGGGGATCAGTGGCAGACATCCGAGCTGCCCGGAGTGCCTCCTGTATCGGTTGCATCAACTCAGGAAATGGCCAACCGTTACCGGCAAGGGCATACATCCATACTCCTTGACCGTGAGTCAGAAAAATGCCGGTATCACGACGCTGAACAGCCGCATTTTCAGCGGCACCGGTAGTAGCACCCATATTGCCTCCTGAACGAGCAGTCCAAAGATCCGAACATTCAGTACGGTAATCCAGTTCGCCAAGCAATACTTTCCCGTGTAATCCGGGAGAATCGAACAGATTTACCGAAGTTCCGGAGTACCCAGGGAGACGTCC
This sequence comes from Lentisphaerota bacterium, assembly GCA_015061625.1. GTDB lineage: Bacteria > Verrucomicrobiota > Lentisphaeria > Victivallales > Victivallaceae > UBA1784. The sequence goes on from SUWG01000012.1 coordinate 47,657, forward strand.
GAAGCCATAATCAACCACCCCGACAATACCGTCAATCCACGGTGAAGTCAAAACTTCACGCAATGCATTCTTACCTAAATTGTATCCGGCTGTAACGTCATTGTAGTATATGGAAATATAAAAAGGCCGCCCCACAGTTTCCTTAATAGTTTTTGCAAATAATTCTACCGTTTCTACAGGTGTTACACAGCGGAATCTTTCTGCATCGATTAAACGCCGATGTGCCGGAATTGCCGGATCAAGAAAATATGGGGATTGGTTAAAATCAGCAGGGGTTGGAAGCAAGGCGGTTTCAAAAGTCAAATTTTCCTCACCCCATGCCTGACGGAAAGCAGATAAATCATTTGCATAAATACGCCGTAAGTAATTGCGGAATGCGGCAAGATTGCCAGCAGATCCATCGTAAGGATGCGGAAACCATTGTCCGTCACGGCCGCCAACCAAGTGGATTCCGGCAACAGCTTTACCATAAGGGGACGTCCTTAAATGTTCTGCAAAATCACGAAGCATTTCAGCAGTTTCTATCCGGTATGATTCTGCTGCATAACTTTGCCAATAAGAATTTTCGGCCCGCATTGGTTTGCCGGAAGCATCCAACGCCATTGCTTCCGGATGATTTTTGAAAAAGTCGGGATAAGGATTTATACTAAGGTACAGCATCACAGTTGCATCCGGAGCAAGTAACAGCAATCTGGCAAGGTGTTGATCGAAAATTGAAAAATCATATTTTTTACGACCAAGCCAAAATGGTTTGCCACGCCAATTATTGGTTCCGCCATTACCACTGACAGTACGTACCCATTGTAAAGTTACTCCAGAATCATAAAAATTTCGATGTCCGGATGCCAATAATCCTGTATAACCGAATTTGGGAGAATTCATTCCATTCAAAACAAGTTGTACCGCACCATTTATGACTCGAACTTCAGCAGTTCGGGCTGGCATACTTTGAAGTTTTTCCAATAAGGCTTGCATTGTTATTTGTGCTTCCATCTGCCCCGGAAGAGCCGGTGTCGTTCTTACCGGAAGAAGAATCGGACGTTCACGCAAGTCAAATCCTCTCCACGCAATAGAAAATGGATTCCCTGTTACGGAAAACATGACACTGACCTGAGCATCCTGCCAATCAACCGGAACAGTTATATTGGCGGTTGCCATATTTTCTTTGCCCGGAGGTGTATTACGAGCTCTTACTTCCCCCCAGATATAACGTGGCGTTTTTCCTGGGGCATATAATTTAACGATCATTCCACAACCACTTCCCGGACGCATATTTTCAGTTTTGTAAAAAGCTGTCAGCAAATATTGTTTTCCTGATTGCAGTTTGATAGCGGGACTCTCGATTATAACAGATCCGTTCGGAGCACTTTTGGTTATAATCAGAGTACCATTGTCAAATCGCACTTCATTTTTGCTTTCAACAGAACTTCCAGCAACGATATCTGCGATGCTGAATCCTTCATGCCCTTGCCCGAGAGTAGGCATCGCCTGACCTTTGTCAGTAATGCTCCAAACATCCAGGTTTGTTAGTGCTGCAGCCGGAAACATATTGGCTGTTGTATGAGAGATCACAATCTGATTGTGAAATGACTGTGGTAATTGCAAAGTCAACTCACCATCTATTTCTGCTCTGACAGCTCCCGGAGTACCGACACTGGTTTCGATATAAAGCCAATCGCCAGCCCGGAACTTAAAAATTGCAGGATGAACTTTAACTGTCACCGGAGACGTTGTAGATTCAATATAAAACGAACAATATGTTTGTTCATCTCTAACCAATTTTGCAACTGCTTTGGCACCGGGAATTCCCGGTGCCAAAGTCACTACTGCAATTCTGGGATTGTCTTTGGAAATTTTCAGATTTTCAATCAGTCCATCTGCATTTTTTCCAGCGTCACCGCCCAAAATTAATATCTCTCTGAAAGGCATTGGTTGAGATATTGATTTTTTTCCGACTGTTACCCCATTTATAGAAAGAGCGATTTGTTCAGCATCCCAACTCAAAACAAAACTGTAACGTTGACCGGCTTCCAATTTGTGTTTTACATAAATTCCATAATTCGGAGTTGGAGTATTGATTAGAAACCAAACAAAAGTATTGCCTTTGGCATCCCGATTGACCCCGGCTGAAGCATTGCCACATGAAAGTATTTGAAAGATTGCGAACTTATTTTTATCCCTTTCAAATTTCGGGGTGTAATCAAAAGATATACTCCCCTGTACCGGATCAAGTATGTCTTCTACGTCTACCTGTAAAGCCGGGGTGCCGGCAACCGTGGTGAATGCAGTTACACTTTCCGGTTTCACGAGGAAAGATTTATCTTTATAAGCCTTATCGCTTAATATCAATGCTCCCAAAATACCATCTGCTTTGTCATTGTATTTGCCTCCCCAATAAATTTTACTGTCAAAAGGCATCGCACCTTTGTTGTTGGCTCTGCCGACCATTTTCCCATCGATCCAAAGAGTCAATTCAGTTTTGGTCCATGAGGCTGTAATACGGTATTTCTGACCGTTGATTATTGGAACCGAAGCATATACTCCGAAATTTTTTCCATCCGGTCCGGTAATATAAAACCATGCCCAGACTTTTCCATTTTTGTTGGAGTTGAATCCGACGCTGGTTTTTCCGCAATAAACGACCCTATGAACGATAAAATCTTTTTGACTGTGATCAAATTTTGGAGTAAAGTCGAATGATATATTTCCTGTTTCCGGATTGAGATTCGACGGAGCATCCAGTACCAACGGATGAAATCCGGAAATAGACGCATCCACCCCTGGAGCAATTTCAGTACCTTTAAGCGTACATATGCAAAAAAGAACTGAAAAAACACAAAATATATGCTTAAACATAAAATTCTCCATTTTCATTACATTTTGTTACCGCTTAACGTCAGATACTTTGAGTTGGTTAACAATTTTTGTGCATTGGTCATGGTAGAAACATGACCATCAAGCCAAGTTATATTGGCCGCATCGTTATGACGATTTTGAATCCTGGTACCATCATTCACCGCATACCATCCGTCTACAGATGAACCGCTTTTCAGAGTTTCTGTAAAAGTCAATGCTTCAGTAGGACGCTGCACTCTGGTGAACTTGACAGGTTCTCCACCACCGCCCCATTTCGCTCCAAGCCCCCAGTTGCCGTAACCATAATGAGTGGTGGCAAACAGCCATGCTTCACGATTGGATTCCGCCTGTTCTTTTGCGAAATTACCACCAGCAAGCGATTCACATCTAAATGTCCCGATACCAACATATCCTGCTTTGTAAAAAGCATATCCCCAGTTCCACAACAATTCGTTGTTACTGATCATCTTATCCGGCATCATCCAGTCGTCATTATCAGACGTATACATTGAAATAGTTGTACCCAACTGCTTGAGATTGTTGGTGCAACTGGCACTACGGCCACGTTCTCGGGCTGAATTGAGGGCAGGCAGCAGAATTGCTGCGAGGATTGCGATTATCGCAATCACCACAAGCAATTCGATCAGAGTGAAGGAAAATTTATCATTTTGATGTTTCGCAGATTCTTTCATTTTGTGTTCTCCTTTTGTTAGGGGTTATTTTATTAAACAGGAATCAAGAATCATGTGACAATAACGAGCTTCATCCAAATCAATATTTTTGCCGGCGAGGTTAGGAACAGCAGCAGAATCTTTTCGTCTGAAAGGTATTGTCAAGCGGATAGGGTAACTGCGGTCATCAGAAGTTATTTCAAGAGTAAGATAACTCATTGAGGTATATATACTTTCAGGAGGTGTCACTTCGGTAGTAATCGAACTGCTGTGAAATTGAGCTGCCGCCACGCAAACCTCGGGCATGGTTGAACTCCAGTTTTCCGGTAAATCCCAACGGAATTTGATCATTGGCATGGAAGTTATTGGTGAATAAACCCATAAGCGGATCGGACAACTTTTTCCTGGCTCAATAATAGGCGTATTGACATATTCTACCCCGACCGTCGCAAATCCGGCATCAAACTTCAATTCATAAGGAGAACGTTTCCAAATCTGTTCAGCGATTTCCTGACTTTGCAGATCATGAGATATTCTTCGCGGATAACTATCTGCAAGCCTTCTTTGCAAATTCATTATACGCATAGTCAGTTCAGTCACTGTTTGTGGAATGGGCATTGGCAGATTAAAGCGATTGAGTGATTTTGTAATAATTCCATCTCCAATCGGAGTTAACCACTTTTCCGGAATATTTTTTGCTCCGTGGATTATTCCGAGAACTGCCCCTGCTGTTGCTGCCGTACAATCAGTATCATCACCGCAATTTACCGCTAGGCAGATACTTTTGCCAAAATCTCCTTTGCCATAAAGCAGTCCCAATACAGTAAATGCCAAATTTCCTGGAGCTTGGAACCAACCAAGATCGGCAGAATCTTCGATGACTTTTGCTCTGGCACTTTGCCAATCAAGTCCCTGTTCGAATGAATCGCATACCAAACGTATACTGCGGCTAACTCTTGAATTATCCGGGATTTTTGACAATGCGATATTGATCAGAGCCGGAATATCTTTTTCAACGAAAGCAGCAGATTCCAAGGCAGCGGTGAACATTTCTGCATAAACACCTTCTCCTACATGGTCGCAACTAGCATCCAAATAGGCAAATTCGATCGCAGTATCTGGATCTCCAGGGAAAAGACACGCCCATATCTCACTGCGGATCCATGCCCCATTGCTCCATTTCCAAATATCATTGTTCACTGAACCGGAAAGCGGCGGATAGAATCCTGCCTGACAATTCCAACGACAAACGGCATATTCATTCCACGGACCGATAATAGCGTTTATCCAATATTCGCCAAGCAAACGTGGAGTCAAATTGTAAGGACCGTAATATTCAAGAAGCATAAGCCATGCCAACTGCAGATCAAGATCATCATTTGGCTCGGGATTGCCATTGAGATTTTTTTGTGTATAAAAAGAAATATCCAAAAGTTTTTGCTGACCTTCAAAAGGAGCCCCCAAGGTTCCACCTATATTTTTCCCAAGAAAACACCCTTGCACCGCATCACGCATTTGTTCCGGAGAAATTTCAACTTTTTTGTTTGTTTCCATCGTAAATATTCCTTTGTTTTTACAAAAATTACTCGATATGATAAAGGTCATTTTGCAATATATGCACAAGATCAGCAGAATTTTTTACATTATAGTCAGTTACAATTGCACTGGTCCCGACATCTCGCGGCTGATGGACGTCAGAACCGGCGATGCCATGTAAGCCGTGGTACTTAGCCCACGATTTGGCAATTTCATTACGGCTGTCATGCCGTGGATGTGTATTTTGTATCTCGATACCAAAAAGATACTCTGGATTGACAACCGTCATCTGATTACGAAACGGATGAGCCTGATAAAGAAGCATATTATTGTTCCGGGCAAACACACTGAATTTTCTTATGCCCATCGCAAAAATTTCTTGATAATTTCTGCATTGATCGGCAGTCATGCCAAATACCAGATAATCGTTATCGTTTTCATAAAAGCGCAATTCATAAGCTCCCAGCACCAGTAATCCATGCTCTTTGCCAAGTTCATAAGCTTCTGTAATATGGTCGTGGAAAGTCTTGTGAAATTCACTACAACCCTTGGCTGCGAGATAATTTTCAGTTATGGTATTAAAGTGATTTGCAATAACAACAGCATCATAACCGGCCTGTTTGTACAGTTCAATGAGTTTTTGGCATGGCAACTCACTGCACGAGGATATTTCTGAAGTATGTGTATGAAGTTCAATTTTCATAACCTGTCGCTCCTTTGATTGATCAATATCTCCCCTCTACCGCCGGGTGGAATTATCCCATTATGATGAATTATTCCTTCTGCATCAAAAGTTTTGCCTTCAAAACATATATTATCAGGACTCATATTCAAAACAATCACATTGCCGGAACAACTCTCCAAAATCCGTTGGAATGCTGTAGCATCACTCAAAATAATTATAGTTTCATCATCTTTGCAGCATGATACTGTGACTGGAAAACCATTTCGTAAATCGAAATTCCAGTGCCCATGATTTAAGGTAGATTGATGCTTTTTGTAAAAAGACAAATAGTTGCGAATTACATTTTTGTGCTTTAGAGAAATGGATGTCAACTCCATTGACAACATTGGAACACCGACCAGAGAGGCGATCATATGACGCCCCACGGCTTCCTCGGACTCCTGATTGTTAAAATAAACCGGATCAGCATGAATCGGGATATTATCACCGAGGATCAGGCGCAACTGTACACAACGGCTGAAATTTTCCATATAGTCAAAAGGTACATCTCCTGCCCGGAATGCAGTTGCGATCCCCACATTGACAAAAGTTGCATATCGCTGTCTGAATTCGATCAATACATCTGGCTTGATTTCTCTCATTTTACCGACAAGATATTCCAGATAATTTTTGACTTTACGGCAACGCGGTCGTTCCGTATCTGGAGAAACACTGTCAATAAAATCTATTTTCAAACCATCAAGTCCCATTGTGCGGAAAATAGTCAATATGGATTGGGCGGTTATTGAATTGATATTTTCATCTGCCGGATCATAAATCCGAAACCCTTCTCGTAGCAAACCAGTCAGGAATTCTGAAATATGATTATTCAAAATGCTTCGCCGTCCGACAAAAAACGGTGCGACCCAGAACATATAATTCAATCCCAATTTTTGAGCATATTGTACTACACTTTTCAGATTAGGCAACTTACACTCTGAATATTTCCAATCACCAATATCGCGATACCAATCTGGCAATGTTTCAGGAGTTACCCGTTTGGCTTCATCATAACACCATCCATCATCAACAATAAAAGTACCGAATCCAAGTTTTACAGCTTCTTCAGCATGAGTATTCAGATAAGTTTCTGTAAGTGACGCATGAACAGCATACCAGGTGCAATAAACAGGGTCCCAGGCACCAATCGGAAAAACCGGAACTTCTGGAAGAATTTTACTCCTATATTCCTGCAGGACATCTACTATTGATCTATCGGAAGATTCAAAGAAAATTTCGAACGGAACTGTTTCCGGATCAATGGCAATATCAAATGTGATTTCAAAACAGCATTGTTCCTGATTCATTTTGCATGACCAATGGGAGTCATCAATGCCATTGGTCAAACCTACCGCATAACGAACCCGATATTTCTGATCCAGAAAAAGCAGCAGAGGAAAAGAAAAAGAAACTCCACATGGAGATTCCAGAGACCACGGCAGTTTCATGCGTGGAACAGAATATTCTCCGGCCTGCCAGAGTGCAGTGACATTTATAATCGGAATGCAGGTCTTTATTGTAAGTTTGCCACAACTTTGTGCCAGAATCTCAGAGGTTATTTTTCTATCTGCCACCTCGAGTATGTTTCCTTCTGCATTTGTGAGCAAAAACGATATTTCCATTACATCCCCCATTTTTAGAAAAAATTTTCGGTTATCTCAACTCTTTTTTACGGCATTTTATAACAAAAATTATTTTGACACAACTATCAGATATCAAATGGTGAAACGTTTCAGCAAAGAAAGAATATACACCATAGATATAAGAAATGCAAATGGATTTATGATAAAATCAAAGAAAAAAATTCAGGAGACAATTCTGAATGCCAAATCGCGCTCTTAGAGAAAACTCAAAGGTTGATTTTTACGGAATGCCAATCGATTTCCGGCTCTGCAGTTGCAGCACAACCGCAACTGTGACCGATATGTAATTTCCCCTGCAATTGAATAGGTTCCGGCAAACGTGTCATAGTTTGCTTTTCAATCTTGTTGATCATTGCATCGGCAAGAGATTCAGCAAGTAATTCAACCGGCTGAACCACTGTCGTTAACGGGATTTGCAGAGAATCAACCAATGCAACACCATCGAATCCAGTAATTGCAATATCTTCCGGAATATTGTATCCGCGCCATTGAAGCCAAGTCATTAGCCTGACAGCATAAAAATCGTTACTACAACAAATCGCAGTCAATCTCCCTTCACATATTCCACGCTCGATCTCATTTTGCCAATCAGGAGTCGGACAAACTTTGATCAGCCAGCTCGGATCCGGCTCGATTCCAAATTCTTTCAATGCTTTGCGATATCCCTGCAATTTATCTTCATTGCATTTGTCATCCGGCAAAAGATAACCAATTCGGCGGTGTCCGTGATTCAAAAGATGTTTGGCTGTTTGGTAAGCACATTGCTCCAAATCAATTCTGACATCCCAATCGCCTCCACCGAAAACAGTCAGAGGAACCGGACACTTGCAGCGGGGAAAAGATCTTTGTTGGTCAAAATAAGCAATGATAACACCGTCAACTCTGCGAGAAATGAAATCGTTGACAGCCTCCTGTTCCTGTTCATTGGAATTACTGTCATTATCCCAAATTCTGTAATAAGTCTGATAACCACGTTTTCTCAATTCCCGACACACCAACTGCATCAATTCAGAAAAGATTACCACTGAACGCTGGCATTCCAAAATTCCGATGGTTTTTGATGCACCACCTTGCAGCATGCGACCTACCATGTTGACCTGGTATCCCAATTTCGCGGCGGTTTGTAAAATATGCTCTTGGGTAGCCTTGGAAATTCGATTCATCCGCTTGCCGCTTAACACATAAGAAACTGTACTAACGCCAACTCCGGCAGCATTAGCAACATCTTTCAAGGTACAAGCCATTATTCTTTTTCCTTATCGAAAATTTTTCCCAAGCGATCTCGATGGTCAATAAAAATATTTTCTCAAAACTAATATTTTTAGAATATATCACGAAAAAAGCAAAATACAAGTGATGTTTGTATTGTTAACAAAATTTTATGTCCCCTTGCCTTACTCCGCCACATTTTGGCGGAGTAAGGCTTGATTTTTGGCGGAGTAAGGCTTGATTTTTGGCGGAGTAAATGCTATATTAGTTGCTGCAAGGAGAAAGTGACGATGGATTATCAACCGAATTTTACCGTTTCAGCGAAAGCGATTTCAATGGTCGCAGAAATTTCAGCATTGATCGAGCGCTACACCATTACGCAGGAAGCCGCCGAATCTTTGAAACTGCGCCGTGCCAACAAGATCAAAACGATTCAGTCTTCGCTGGCAATCGAGGGTAATACCCTTTCGGTAAAACAGGTGACAGATATTCTGGATGGCAAGCGGGTGATTGCTCCGCTGCGGGAAATTCAGGAAGTCAAAAACGCTATCATGTATATATAAAACATTATGTTAAGCGCATTTGCAAAATTAGCTGTGTCAAATTCTATATTATGTAAAATAACAAAAGTTTAGCATTGTTGTTTTTTGGATCTCTATATGCAAAAGTAATCATATTTTGCTTAAAAGTCTGTTAGCTATTATTCTGCTTTTACTCCAATGAGCTTCTATTGCTTGATGGAAGGTCGCTCGGACTAGTTTAGCTCGCTCAATCAACCAAAACTGATTGTCTACTCGCAAATATATGCCTTCTGCTAAATCGCTTCCAAATTTAGAGGTAAAACTCAAATTTAATAAATCAACATATGTAAAAAATCCTTCCTTAATAAAAGGAACTGTTGAAATATCATTCTCTTCTAATAATGCATTTCTTCGTCTAACTGAATAAAATTTCTTTTCTGCCTTATCAAATATATCAAATGCAACAAACCAATCAGGTAAACAATCGTAGCCAATAGAATGCTTTGCATAACACCATTCTCCAAAAAGAATCAAGTGATCTCCAAGCATGTCAAATAAACAATCCTGTTTTATTTCAAGCCAAGTTTGTAATTTTTTCCATTGGCCAGAATATGGCTTTGTCAAAATACTACCACGGTTCTGAACAATAATATTGCCTTGTTTGTCAAATGAAATTCCTAAATTGGCACCATCAATTTTTTCTTCAATGATTATTTTCTTTGATAAGAAAAGTTCACGTTCTTGAAGCGACAAACATTTATCAGAACGAATATCCTGACTTTCTGAAATTCCAAGATGAGGCGTTGATGGAAATTTTACAAATTCAGATGCATTCATCACAGTTTTTGTCTCCACACCTATTTTTCTTGCGACAGCCTTTTTCGGCAATAGCTTCATCAACGAATAATACATCAATAGAATGTTTTTTAAGTATTTTAGACCATTTCCACCATTTGCTATCACTTGCCTCTACGATTGCTGTAGGTGGAGAACTTGTATTTGACAGTGCAATGAACTTCATATCTGATTTATCAAATTCAGATAAATTTTCATCTTTAGGGAAATTGACATAGTCATCATTATTCTTAACAACATCAACTCTTTTTATAAGGCTAGACGAAAATTGATTGTCAAATACCCATTTGAAAAAACGGTCTCCCAAGCCCGGGGCTCCAGAAAAATTAAGATTTTTTTGGTATTCTAAGATAATTTCTCCTGAAGAATCAATGACAAGAATTCCGTTGTCTGTTACATGATTAATTATGCCAACACATAACTCCCAGCAATGCAATTCGTCATCAGAAACATCTGCGACATTCTTGTTTGAAATAATTGGGATATTTGTGTCTAAAATAACTTCGTTGGGTAATTTCATGATCATTTATCACCCTTTTGTGAAGTTTTTATTTGTAATTTCCTTTTTTTTATTGCAGCAGCCATTTGTGAGGAAATATCACCCATCTCATCACCAAAAAAATCTTTGGGCCAATTTTGAATATTTCCAAACAAATCAATGTTTAAATTTTTAAGAGATACAGGATGCTTTGTCGTATTTACAAAATATGCAGAAATTTTATCATTCAATTCATCGGAAGCATCTTCTGCTATTCGCCGCATCAACCTTCGCAAAAAATGTTCTGAATGGGTTTCAATAAGAAGTTGTATATTCCTTTTTTGCCCATTTTCTTTGGCATTAATGGCATCAATCATGATATCTGCCAATTCAGCTTGCGCCTTAGGGTGCAAATGCAATTCCGGTTGCTCTATAATGATAACAGAATTCTGCGGAACATAAAAAAGTTCAGTAATTACCGGTAAAATTTGAGATATCCCAAAACCGACATCAGGAAGATTTACCAATTCGCCTGTACCATTCGTCGCAATTTTAACTTCATATTGCTGATGTGCTTCTGATATAGAATTAACCTCAAACTTGTTAATTAGTCCCATTCGTTGCAGAGCTTCTGCAATAACAAGCTGTAAAGGCTTTGAAGTCCTAGGGTGGTCAGGCAGTATATATTTTCTAGAACTTCCTGCTAAAAGTGCAGCGATCGTGTCTTTCCCCGCCTTCCCGACTTCTTCCGGTTTATAGCCGGACCATGAATAAAGGTAAGAAGGTGCCTGTCGGATCGGTCCCAAATAAAAGAAACTTGAGAATAGCCGCTCCTGTTGTAAATTTATATCCGTGAGGAAATCAACATTTTGATAGTAATTCAACAAATCCTGTGGAATGCCATAGAAATGGAGTGCTGCATCCGTTTTCCATACCCGCCCTTTAAATCGCTTAAAGCGACAATTTTCCCCATCTACGAGATCATAACCATAATTCTTGGGGGCCTCGCTCAATTGAAGTGCGAAAGAGATTTTCTGGTTATCCTCCGAAAATAACTGATAGGAAAATTTTTTCAAAATGGGGTTATCCTTACCGTCAGATCCTAAACTACAATGAAATTCAATTTCTTTTATGTTTTTTTCTTCTTGAAAAAGTTGCAATTTTTCAGCAGGGCTCCAAGAATATTCAAATATCAATTCGTTTTGAGAATCATGCATATATGTTATGTTCTTAAAACTTCCCAAATTGACAACAGATTCTTCATCCCCTGTATGAAGCGTTCTTTTGCGGTCTGTCGATTCTGCAGTTTGCTTTAGCATCATCAAAAATTGTCCAATACTTGATTTTCCAGAACTGTTGGCTCCAAAAAACAGTGTTATTGGAGAAAGTTTTATTTCCCCTGTATCCTTCCAGCCTTTGAAGTTTTGTATTCTCAAGGTTTTTAACATGACATCTCCTCATAAATCTATATTTAATCGTACAGTGGAATATAGCATAAAAACAGAACAAATGCAAATAAAAAACACATCTAGGCAAACTTTTTTCTTGGCATTCAAAAAATTTGAGTTATATATCACTATAGTGAGATAAGCTCACGATCAATATAAGCCTCGCCGGTTCTTCGGAATCGGCGGGGCTTTTTGTCTTTAAACTCTAAACTTAAAAGGAGGTTTATATGAGAGTTGAAAAGAAGATGTTGAATGATGCCCTGCGGGTGCTGGGTAAAGTAGTGTGCCAGACTTCACCGGTGGAACTCTATCGATCGGTACGGTTCATTGGTAATGAGAACGGCATCCGGGCGATGGTGACGGATGGAGTAGAGACGGTTTCGGTGGCGGTGGATGCGTTTACCGAAAGCGAGATCGACTTCTGTGTGCCGTTTAAGGAACTCAAAGATCTGGTTCGTATGGGGCGTTCTGAAACGATCGAATTAAATGGGACGTTCATTGAGTTTCCAAAACTGGAAGAGCCGAGCGATGATGCGGTTTCTGCGATACTTCCAGTGAATTTCGGTGACTTGCTTGCACAGGCGGCACCGATCGTTGATCGCTCCAACTATCGGAGGGTGCTGCAAGGAATCAACCTTTCCAATGCAGGCGTGACCGTGACAGATGGAAAACAGTTGCTTCATCTTCCTTGCGTGCTGTCGCTGGCGAAAGATATAACGATACCGTTTCCGTCAGCGTTGCTGGCTGCCAAAACTTCTGAAATGGGGGTGCTTCAGGTCTGGAACACTTTCTTTCAGATCGAGATCGGCAACTTCAAGTGGCACGGTAAACTGCTTGAAGGTCAGTATCCAAACTGGCGTGGCGTGATACCATCTGCTGAAAGTCATGATTACAGCATTACTCTACATGAAGTTGAAAAAGTGTTGGCATGGCTCAAGATGATCCCCAACCAGAAGACCACTAACGGAATCGAATTGAACGTGATGTCCGATGGTTCAGTTACGCTTGTTTCGTGCATTCAGCCGAATTTTGAGCTGAATACCCAAGCCACCGTTACTGGAGTTCAGTCCAGAGCAGTTTTGACGCTTGATCGTGAAATCATTTTGCGGATGCTACTGCAAGGGTACACCACTTTCAAGGCACATTCAGACGGTCTGGTGCCGGTCATCGCCAGTGGCGGAGCCGGTCAGTATATCGCTATGCCCATTCGTACAATTAACAAAAATCCCATTCAACCTAAACAGGAGGAAAAGAAAATGGAAATTGAAAACAATGTTGTGGAGCAGACTGCTCCGGTCGTAAATCCTCTGGATGAACTCGGTGCCGCTGTCGAGGAATTCAAACTCAAGATCAAAGCGATGTTTGAAGAATCAACCGCGTTGAGCCGTAAAGTCAAAGAGGTCGCACTCATCCAGAAACAGAAGGAACGTGACTTCATCCAAGCCCGCCGTGCCATTGAGCGCATCCGGATGGCGATTTAAGCATCCTGATTATTCTGCTTTTTAATAGTCAAAAAGAGAATATCATCAGAATCTTTGTCGCGTGCAACGGCTTGTTTTGAACTCAACAAGTCGTCCAAATTCAAGTATTTAACCGGAACACCTCTGTAGTCGCAAGTGATAGCCCGCTCTTCTACGAGCGCAAATTTCGGCAATCCCGGCGGCGACAGATGAAATTGGATAATTCCGGCACTGGTCTGAAATGTTTGCACAAAACCTTCACCGGTCTGGATATCCAATTTCTCCAGGTCCATATCGAGTTCATCGGCAAGAGCAGTATTGATTTTGTCGAAATTTTCCTGATCAAATGGCGGCACAAAAATGTCCCAATCCAAAGTAAAACGCGGCATTCCCTGCTGCAGCATGGCTTGACCGCCAATCACAACATAGCGTGCGCCAGCATCATTGAGACGTTTCAGCAGTGTTTCCATTTGACCCCGCCCTGAGTGGCAATCTCTTTGAGATATTCTGCTTTCCAAGCATTCATTTCCTCGTAATTGCGGAATGATTTTTTGGAAAATCTGGGCAAATTCAACGGCACCGGAAAATTCATCGCCGGTGGATTTTTCAGCCAAAGCCGTATTTTCTGTTCACGAATATCCATAAATTGCACTCCTTTTATTAATATTAATATACCATACGTTTAAGAAAAAACAAGAAAGGATTTTTATTATGTTGAAATTAAATGCAAGTTATTCCAAGAAGGTCCCTGCCGATGGTGAATACACCAGTCAGAGTTACCACGCTTCGATCGAAGTAGAACTGCCCGACGGTCTGAATCAGAATCAGCTGCAGACTCGAATCCATGAAACTTTTGCTTTGGTCAAAGAAAGTGTCGAAGCTGAATTGCACGGAAAAACACCCATCCAGCAAGGGGGTAATGGTGTTGTAAACACCGTCAATAACGGTCAGCAAGTCAGTACCCCAGCCAGCCCCAAACAGATCAATTATCTGTTGACTTTGGCAAGCCGCAGAGGTATCACGCCACAGCAGATTGCCGCCCAGCATGGCGTGGCGACTGTCGAGCAGATGAGCAAGCGGCAATGTTCAGATCTCATCAACAGTTGGAGGGCGGCATGAGGATTGATAAGCTCCGTGAGATGCCGCACTGGTCGTACTCGGCAATGCAGTGCTATTTGACCTGTCCGCTGAAATACAAGTTCCGTTACATTGACAACGCAGAGCCGGAACGTACCGGTTCCTGCTTTCCGTTTGGCAGAGCGTTTCATGCGGCTCTCTCTGAACGTGCCAGAATCGGTAAAGATATGTCGGAACGTGAAGTTTGCGACGTCTTTGAGGACTACTTCAAGGCAGAAACCGATGCCGCTGAAAACCTTGTTTATAAGTCCAACGAGGACTACGACAGCCTTTTACAGACCGGCTTCAAAATGGTTGAGGTTGCTTGTAAAAATTGGCAGGATGATTTCGCTGTGCAGCGGGTGGCTGAAACTTTCTCTGTCAGCGTTCCGGGGCTTTCAAAGCCACTGATCGGAGAGTTTGACTGCGTGGTAACAGACGGACACGACAACTGTATTGTGGACTGGAAGACCGCATCTGCAAAATGGGCAATCGGCAAAGCCGATAAGGACTTACAAGCTACAGCGTTTTGCTATGCTTTCAAACAAAGGTATGGAGAAAAACCACTGTTCAGGTTTGATGTCTACACAAAAGCCAAAACTCCAACCGTCAATAACTACTATACGTTGCGGACTGATAACGAGCTTGACCGCTTTGTATCGCTGGCGAACCAAATCGAAAGAAGCGTCAACAGCGGAAACTTCTATCCCAATGAAAGCGGCTTCGGTTGTGCTGAATGCCCCTATGCTGACCGTTGCAAGAAATGGAGGTGATATTATGGGATTGATGATGTGCGATGGTAAGTTTGTCAGTCGTGATGAGGTCGCTCTCGTTCCGACTCCCGGAGGTACGGAGAGTTGGAAGCCGGTTCCTCATATGGAAGTCATTGAAGCCGTGACCGATGTGGTCAAGGCTCACAACTGGCAGATCCTTGATGAGAACTTCGGCTTGGCTCGTGAAGGTCAAAAGATGTTCGGAGTGATGCGGATCAATAAAAGCAATTCGTCAGACTGGTCACGCTGTATCGGTCTGCGTAACAGCCATGACAAAAGTTTTGCGGTCGGACTGTCGGCTGGTATCAGCGTAACGGTCTGCAGCAATCTGGCTTTCGGAGGAACTACCGTCATTAAGCGGCGTCATACCTCACGGATAGAACTGACCGAATTGGTGGACGTAGCGATGAATGAGCTTGAGAACGAATTTCTCATGCTTGAAACCGTCTGCGAAGATTTGAAAATCATCTACCTCAAAAACGATGATGAAGCCAGATCAAGAATCGTCAGAGCCGCCGAGTTGGGAGCAATCAACAGCAGTGACATCGTGCCGGTATTCAAAGAGTTCAAGAATCCGCGGCATCCGGAGTTCGCTGAACCGACAAGGTATTCGCTGCTCAATGCTTTCACCGAGACAATCAAAAAGTACACTCCGTTGCGTGTTGACCAGTCCTACATGGCACTCAACCGCTGTTTCGGC
Organism: Lentisphaerota bacterium; assembly: GCA_015061625.1. Lineage (GTDB taxonomy): Bacteria > Verrucomicrobiota > Lentisphaeria > Victivallales > Victivallaceae > UBA1784. The sequence goes on from SUWG01000012.1 coordinate 63,647, forward strand.
TTGGACGGTAAATTTCCTGAACTTTGGAGGTAGAAATGAATTGTCCAAAATGTAATGAAAAAGCATGCATCTGCACACAAACCCGGGGAGCGACCACGCTTCTCGGAGCCGGTGCTGGAGGCTATGTTGCTGCAACATCCGGAGCGAAAACCGGTGCTGCGATCGGCTCGTTTTTCTGTCCCGGCTTCGGCACTGCTATCGGCGGCTTGCTCGGCATTTTGACCGGAGCAGCTGCCGGAGCTGTGGCTGGTAATACCGTAGGACGCCTGCTTGATGAAAATGTTTTCCGCATCTGGCGTTGTGACAGTTGCGGCTATGAATGGAGGGCTGCCTGATGAAAACAAAGTGTCCTGACTGCGGTTCAATGCAGTGCATCCCTTGGGACGATGGCCTGATTTGCTGTGACTGCGGCACGGAGTTTGATTATCCCCAAACACCTGATAACGATGAAGAATTTCTTTGAATTCCTTACTTGTATCGCTTGTCTGGCTCTGCTCCCGCTGATTTCTTTTATCATATATTTTATAGTAGGGACATTGATTTATCTGCTGCCGTTTTTGCTGACGGTTGGAGTGATAATCTTTGTCCCTTATGCAATAATAAAAAGTATGATGGAGAAATGAGTATGGAAGAAATAATCAAATGCTTTCAAGAGTTGAATAAGCCGACTTGGGTCGCAAGCGTCAGACTTGGAACAAGTAAAATCGCAGAAACAAATGTCGCCAATCCGCATCAACTGCCGAAGGATTATCCCGCTCCGAGGGATGTCCTTCGGCAGCACTTCCCGCGCACAGCCAAGCAATGTCTTTTTCGTGGCGGCTGGGGTTACAGTATAGATGATGCTGTGGAAGTTTTGGAATTTGATCCTGAAATCAATCCCGATGAGAAGTTTGACGGAGTTTCCCTGGAATATGCCTTTGTCGATAAGAGGATCAGAGAAGAACTTTTCCACGCTAATGCACGCCGCTTTGATCATTTGAGCTGGCAGGTCATTGAACAATCTCTCCATGAACGAGACGGCATCCATTATGATCGGCTGTTGGTCGAAATCACCGCTGATGATGAAATCTATCTGACGGAGTACTGGTTTAATATCAGTGATTTTTATTGAGGCTGACCAGTACCCCACAACGATCAAAAATCAACGATCTGAACAGTGATACCCCATTGGCAGTAATGGGGTAAAACAGACTTTACAATTAATATAAAAAATCATGAGCCAGAGAGTGCTTTTACACACTCTCTGGTTCTGTACTCATTTTTTTAATTCAAGATGATTTCCATACCTTTACATTCACTTTTACTTTTAACTCCGGCTTCCTGTGAAGCGTGTTCCCAACCTTCTTTCAAAAGGGACTGAATTTCGGGAAGCGGATCATGAAACTCCTGTATTTCTCCGATGAAAGTTACAGTATCTTTTCCCAGAATGGCATGCTTCAACTCAAAACTGGTTTTTAAGTTATGACCGTATTCAGCTTCCATGTCATTCTCCATTGTTTCTGTGAGCCGTTTGATTGCAGCTTTCTGCATTTCAACAGTCGGAGTGGACGGACAGATGGAGTACGAAAGTTTCAGCATAGGATGAATCCATTCGCACTCTCCGCGCGGATCAAAATAGGGTTCGCTGAAAATAGAATCTATTGCATTGGCAACAACATTATTTTCCAATTCATCCTCAATGCAGTAATGTGAAGATTGTGCCGCAGAATCGCTTGATTCTTCAACGGTTGTTTCTGCATTAATATTCTCCGCCTCTACAACTTTATTGTGATCAGCAACGACCTCATCAACATAGGAAGCAACCTTTTCCACCGACACGCTGTCAGCGACAGCACCGATTTTAGTTTTTTTTGCCATTGTAAGTTTTCCTTTCATTTGGCAGATTATAAGTGTATCCGAATTGCAATTTTGCATACTCGAATTGTGAAACAACGTGTCTCACATATCATAGTTGTCTGAATTATTTTTAACAGGATCCAATCTTTTCAGACATAATATAGCAAAGTAAGTTATTCCTATTTAATCTTTGCAGACAACCTTTATTGCTGTTTTCATTCATTGATTTGTCAAGGTTAATTGGTAATACCTTAAAACAACATCTTCAATCAATAACAAAGAAAGCATTTATCATGAAAAGAGAAAAAAGAGAAACAACAGAAAGTACTTATAACAATTATTCCATTATGACAGATAAAGAAAGAGGATTAAGTTGTAATTCTGAAATATTAAGAGAGATAGAAAGACAGTTTGATTATGCAGAAGAGAGTAAAAGTAAAATATTCTTTATGAGATTAGATGTACGGATACCTGATGGTATGTATATAGATAACAACAAGACTTTCAGAGACTTCCAAGCCAACTTTATAAAGAACTTATCACGACAGGGGTTAAAGCCTCAATATATCGCAGTCAGAGAACAGTCCAAAGAGAAACACCAGCATTACCACGTTGCTCTCTTTTTAGATGGACAGAAAACCCAGAGCATCCACAACCACATCCAGACAGCAGAACGATTGTGGGACAGCGCACTGGGGTTAGAACCGAGAGAGAACGGCTACGGACTGATAGATGACTGTACCACCAGCCGAACTGGAGAGAAACAGATCAACGGAGTCATGTTGCGCCCAGATGATCCAGAGATGGAAAAGAAGAAAGATGACTGCTTCAGGAGAGCCAGTTACCTTGCCAAGACCACTACAAAGGGTAACGCTCCAAAATATCAGCGGGAGGTGTTTGCCTCCCGCATCCCCAAATAACTTACAGATTTTTCAGCAATCCAGTGAATGTTTGTAACAAGTCTATATTCTTTTGACCGGTATGAAACAGGAACAGTTCCCGGCACAGATATTCAAAATAGGGTTTTACTTCCACCTTGAATTCTTCCCCGGTGTTGAATCGGCGTTGATACTCCGATGCGATGTCTTCAAACACAATAGCAGCATAATGCTCAAGTGCGGTGATATATCCCTTTTCTTCAGCTGTCAATTCTTCCAAACATTCTTTTACGCATGCAGTCCACAGCTTTTGATTGTCCCGGAAGAGCCTGTCTGCCATAAGGACTTCAGGAGCAACGATGATATCAGACAACGACAGCGGCTGAACCAGATGCAGATCTTCCAGTTTGCGAACCCGTGATATCCCAACATAACACTGACCATGAGAGAAGCATCCCCGGTTACCCCGATTAAGCACCACCGAGTTCAACGTCATACCTTGGGCTTTATGTATGGTCAACGCATATCCGGGGCGCAGAGGGAGTTGACGGAAGCATCCGGTTTCAAAAGGAACAGGACGCTCCTCACCGGTGGCAGGATCACGGACCAGCCGATAGGATATTTTCTTGAATTCATGCGGGGCTATTTGAACCTCTCGTCCATCCACCAGGGACAGTATCACACCATCTTCCAGAAATCCGGAGACGATACCAGTAGTTCCGTTGGTAACATCTCCCGATAAATTAACCGTAACAATAACGCGCTCCTGCAGCTTCAAACGAAGCTCTGCATCCACCGGGTAATCCTCGCCATAGTCGCCCTGCCTGATTGCTGTAAAGAGTTTATCCGGAGTTTGAAGTTTTTTCAGTTCACGATCATTGATTGCATTGGCTTCACTTTTCCGGGGACACAAATAGACTGCATCGGCAGGAAACTCTGTTGTGACCCGGCGATTCAATAATTCAAGAGCTTCTTGATGCCGATTTTCGTCATCACAGCGGAATGAATCAAGGCACTCTTGAAATTTTTTATCTCCGATTTGACGCATATTGGTACGCAGATATAAAGGTGTGATTTTGGCTTGAAACCAAAGGGCTGTGTTAAAAGGATAGATACCGCCGAGTTCACGTTCAAGCAATTCGCCAACGGAGGAGCCGCAGACATCGGTATCGGTCACAACCGGTGGGAGCTGAAAAAAGTCGCCACACAAAATAATCTGTCGCCCGCCGAAAGGAAGATGGCTACATCCATCCGGAGCATATTGCCGAAGTCGATAGTCTATCGCAGCAAAAATATCTGAACGAACAAGGCTGATTTCATCCACGACCAGAACCTTTATTGCTTTTATGGTCTTTCTCGTGCTTTTATTTGAAATCACTCCCATTGACCACTCTGTGATGTATGGTTGCGGTGGAATGCGGAACAAACTGTTGATAGTTACACCATTGATCAAACGAGCTGCTGCACCAGTCGGAGCAACAAAGACTGCTTCAGGGATAGCATCATGCAGATGTCTTAAAAGTGTCGATTTCCCGGTACCAGCATTACCGAGGATGATGTAATTTCCGCCCTGTTTGATTTGTTCAAGTGCCGACTGCTGTTCTTGATTTAATTTTACATTTTTCATGTTTGACCTCCGATTGTTTTGGTTCAATAAGAGATCGGTTTTAGTTTTTTTATAATTTTACATCTTGCCAACATCGCATGCGCGAATGAAAGGAGTCGCATGAGATGAATAAAAACTTAATCCGTCACCAAACCGTAATCCTCATTGGAAAAATCCTGCATCCATTGACCGAATCCAATCTGATTCCATTTCCGGAATACCGGGAGATCATCGCTCAATTAAAGCACATCGCCGCCAAAGGCGACCCACTACCTGTCGTGGTGCCTAAATTGATCACGATGGATGAAGCTGCCCAGATGCTTGGTGTCAGCTTGGCAAACTTCAAAAAGCAAGAGCCATATCTGCCTTTCAAGAGGAAGTATGTGGGCCATGGAATCAGGTATCGAAACACTGATATAATCCGCTATATTCTGAGTGATGATCCACAATCTACCGAAGCTGATTCGAATTAACAGTCGCTGTCTGGAACCGCATCTGCGGTTCCAGACAGTAATCATTTTTGTTGTCATTGATGAAAATATCGTACCCGTGGGCAGTAGATCACAGATCGATTTTAAGGTTGATTTACACGACAGGACCCCCTTGCCGCATGGCAACAAAATAGCTCTTTGAGCGTTTCATTGGAATAGATCAGATTAAGTGGCTTTTTCTGAAATAAATTAGGCCGCAACATCGGAACAAGACCGATGCAGAGCAGGAACAGGAATTTGACAGAAATACAATGTCTTCAGAGCAATGACACCTCCTTTATTTACGAAACCGTGGATTTCGTGTTTGACATTCCCACAGTTTGGATGATAAAATATGGCGACCCCCAATTAATTTTAAAAGATAATGCTGTATTTTTTTACAGCACTATAGATTGCGGATTTTTGCCATCCGGACACGGACTTTTCAGGGTAAATGTCCGGAAACCCTTGTCCGGATGGAGGAGTAAATAGTCCGCTTCAAACAGTCAAAAGTCCGTTTTGAAACCCCTTTTATCCGGGACAGTGCCTATGTTGTCCGGGATGTTGAAATAAAAATCCGGCGTTTTTAAGCATTTCAACTTGCATTTTTGACAAAATCAGGGTAGATTAAGTGCAGGCATCATAACCAAACCGGATGCCGGGATGATCTGTTGCCGGGTGGTAAAAGGACAGTAAAGGCGTTGAGAAAAACTCAATGAATATGACGTCCAAAACTGAAAAGTGAAAGGTGCCGTTTCAGTACCATTCGGCAGATGAGAAGTACCAAAAAGAGCCTTTTTTATCAGGTTTCAAAAAAGTATATATTTTCGGAAAAATACGGGAATGAACTTCTGATAATCAAGGACTTTGAGCGTAAAATAAGTTAAAAGATGAATACGGTGAAGGGTGACGCCCTCTCCGCCATTTTTTTGCAAAAAAATGGCGAACGAAGCCGCAAGGCTTCACTTCACTGTGCCGTCAGGCACAACTTCACTCAAAAAACAAAGTTTTTTCTTCACATCTTCACTAAATTCCAGAAGCCTTGCTTGTGAAGTCGCGCCCTTTGGTCGCTTGTGAAGACGTTTCGCTATCGCTTCACTTGTGAAGTTGCCGCCTGTCGGCGGGTGGATGTGTTTCTTTTTACTGCGCTTCGCTTACACGGCGGCAAGCCGCCTTGATTTTTATTTTTGCAATGCTACATTAACTCCGAACTTCACTGTGCCGTCAGGCACAACTTCACTCAAAAAACAAAGTTTTTTCTTCACATCTTCACCAAATTCCAGAAGCCTTGCTTGCTTGTCCACCGTAGCCTTGTGCGAAGGTGGATGAAGTCGCTCCCTTGGGTCGCTTGTGAAGACGTTTCGCTTACGCTGCCCGCTTGCCACGGCGTAATAAAATGAAGCCGGATGAAGTTTTCTCGCTTCCTCCTTCGCCAAGGCTGCGGAGGACAAGCCGCGAGTAAGGATGGTGTAGTTTTTTAATTGCGCTTCGCTTAAACGGCGGCGTTGCCGCATTGAATTTTTTCTTCTGCTATGCTATATTAAACTCCGAAAGGAAATAATCTTATGGCTGAAAGCAAATTGCGTACACTTTCCATTGATTTTGCGGTACAAATACTGAACTTGGTAAAATTCCTGAAAAGTCAGCACGAAACGATCGTTTCCAATCAAATCGGCAGAGCCGGAACCAGT